>CAYUQT010000025.1:0-111295 GCA_964446835.1 uncultured Planctomycetales bacterium
TTCCATGACTACTCTTATCGGCTAACGCTACATCTTTTCGTGAACCGCTCTAGCGAACAGGAGGACCGTTGGGTGCTGCGGAGTATGTAGTCAAGCCCGCGAGTATCATCGGTCGGCTACTGAGTCCGAAGCTGCCCGGGCGAATGCGGAAAGAACGATCGAAATGGGTGAGGTGTCCCCCGATTGTAGGCTGGCGGAGAGTAGGTAGTTCGTCATGAATAGAGATGCCGTCATCGCTCAACTTGGTCGCTGCCCTGTCCGTTTCGATCTCGGCGGGGGGACGGGTTAGCGTGTCAGGGATCAAGACTGGACTTCGGTGGTCCCATCCGAACGCCCGTTTCCCGGATCGCTAGGCCTTAGTCGCTGCCGTCGGTCTGCGTCCACTTGTTGGGTCACTCGCCGGCATCATCCTTTCTTTCGGCGATTCTTGGAACCTTTCCCCGAATCGAAGAGATTGAGTTGCCCAGATTCTGAAAGAGCCTGAACAAAGATCCTGGCTACGTGTGGATGCTTCGCCATGGTGCGCAAGATCTCAGCTTGGTCAACTTGTTTGCCCTGTCCCGATTTGATGAACAAGTCGAACAATTCTGGCGTTTGCATGACGGCCATCAGCGCGTTTGTCTGGAGATCGTTGTCGGTACTCTCTTCCTCATAGTCTGGGAACGCGTAGTGAGTCAGCTTTGCAAGCTCCTGGAACTGGTTGTCGGGGTGATCGGGATGCTGCATGCGGTGTTTGAAGTACGCTTCCAAGTCGGTCGCCAGCCTCTTCAACCCCGTTGGAGTGTTTTCGTACTCGTAGTGTCGGAGGTGGGCGATATCGAATGGGGTCTTCGGTCCATTCTTGTCGCGGACGATAAGTGTGCCGAGTCGGCACGCGTGGCGGAGTCCCAATTCATAGAAGACGTTGGGGTTCGGATACGTCACGTCGGCCAACACATAGTCCGAGTGCATAATCCTGGTGATAACATCGGACGTAATCGTTCCAGGTGCAGCCACCTCGTCTGCCCGAACGATGTCCAAGGACGGGTGCGCCCGGACCAACGCTTCCTTGATCAAGTCATCGTATCGGGCCTTCAGCTGTGTCGCGGTGACCGTTACTCCTGACAGCTGTTGGTCACCGATCGGCATGATTACGAAACATGTCTGCTTCGGCATGTGACCCTTCTTTCAGTTCAACATCCGCCTTGAGCCTGCAAGTGCTTGCGGCGGCTAGGAGATAGCGCACCACAACGTTGTTCGGTTCACACAAGTCTGGCAGTCTTCAAGTCACAGATTCCAGGATCCCTTCTCCGAGGAGGAGCACCTCTCTGCCTTCCAATTGTCAATCATGCAGGGTAGGAAACAGCTTAGAACCCGTATCGTGAGGCAGTTTTAGAAACGTGTTCGGAAACGCCTCCGTGAGCAGCGACATCATCCTACTACGGCTGCCCTTGCTGGTACCGTGCGCCATTCTCAGTGCCCATTGGCCGCGCGGATACAGGACTCTTCCGACATCCTTGGCTGTCTGAAGTATGGCCGGTAGGGGTAGTCTCAGGCTGCCATCGCGTGCAACGGCGACCGAGTTCCACGCGCAGACATCGTATGCATCACGAGATCTCTCGAGCTCCCGACCATGCGCTTCGAGGTCCTTCCGCGAGTCGTCTGTGTCCTCAAACCTGCATTGTCGCCACAGTACGCGCACCCGCTTTACCAAGGGGTGGCTTCGAATATCTATGAGTGCGCGCGCAGCCGGCTCCAGCAGTGTTCTCTCATCCTTCCGTCGGCCTTGTATGGCCTTTGCCAGTACCCAAGCCATTACATCGGGCAAGCAAGCGTCGAGGAATCTCTCCCTTGACTCTACGGAAGACGCTGGATGATCAAGCTTGGCCAATACGATGTTCTGTCTTGTGTCGCTCAACAACTGGTCATTCATGCAGTAGGTGCCGTTGACGGGATGAATCAATCGATAGTTGATATCCACTCCTCGCTCATTCACTACGTGAATGAGGATATGCGCAAAGTAGTTGCGTGCGACGAACTCGCGCAATATCCTGTCTGGAAAACCAGCTGGAACAGGTCCGCTGGTGCTTGTTCGGAGGAACTCCACCGCCTTGTTGAATGCGACTGTCCCTTGGATGCGATCGAGAAACTGTCGGACAAACGGCTCCGTGTCTTCAGTTACGAAGTAGTCTCGTTGTGAGTTACCGAATCTGTACTGCCACAGGGGGCATGTAAGATTGTCCATCTCCGTTACGACGTCAGTGTAAAGAACCGCCTCTCGTACAATGTGCGCGTGCCAGGAAGGATAGTCTGGAGCCTCCAGACTCCATGCACGATCAAGCAAGTCGATGGTGCTATCCAGAGCCTGCATGCACGCCTCGTCTCGTCGCAGTACCAGTTCATAGGGAGACGAACCGGAGAGGGGCGACAGTGGGAGCCATATGTCGCTGTGTCCCATGCGCTCCATAGCATGACCCCATGGGATAATCCCGCCTGAGTCAAGCACCTTCTGATCAAATGAGATGTAGTCCGCAAAAAGAAAGGCGGCTACGAACTTGCTGAGGGCTTTGTAGTAGCCGACTGGATTCGTCCTTCTGTTCGTCTGAGCACGGGCGTCAGTACTATCCAAGAGCAGTTCCGTGGCCCAATTCAAGGTAAGGCCTTCGCAGAAGACGTTCAGCGATATGGGGTCATCATGAGGATCGTGTGTCATTGAGTGCTCCATGTTTCGGTCAAGACCACCGACACTGCTCCCGAGCATCTGCCGTGATGACCTGGCGCACGGGCCACGATGGTCCCCGAAGAAGTGGGAATTGAGGGGGAACTCGAGGCGAATATGGGGATGACATTGCATCTTCTTCGATGCAGGCCAGGGACGGTATTCTGTCGATCACCACCATGACTAGACACTTGCTCCGATTGTGCCTCGTTGTGTCATCGAGAACTTGGTCCACTTTGCTTCGGTCGCGTGCCTTCTCAGATTCCCGCAGAAACTTGCGCCGAGGGCGAGTCGGCTTGCGATTCCATCGGCGGCCCCGATTGCCCCTCCGTAGGCGGAACGGCGCTCCGTAGCCGATGCCGACATGGGTCGCCTCATGACCTGGGAGGTACGGGATGAATCACCCGAATCTTCCCGCAAGATGTTCCCATCGTCAAGCGGAAAGTCTTCTTTGGTGATGGTGTTTTCATTTGTCGGGTTGATGAAATCGCGAGCCAGGTCGCCCCCGGAAGGACAAGGGGGTTTGCGGGCGGCGGGACGCGGGGCGCAATGAGGGCGACATGGGATCGGTCGCCTGCGCGACGGGGCGTGATTGTGGTCGGGTGAAGTCCGACGCTGCTTCGATACATACAGAAGGTGCGTCACGACGCACCCTACGAGCTGGGGAAGGTGACGGGAGAGTAGGGTGTGGCCAGGGGTGGGGTATGCGTGGCGGACGTCTTTCACGGGGACAATACAAGGTGCGTCACGACGCACCCTACGTACTGATGCTTCCACTTCATCTGCGTCACTCGCTGCGAAACTCTTTTCTGATGACATCCCAGAGCGGGTTGTCGTGTCGATGGATCAGCTCTTCGTGCGACTTTCCCTGCTCTCGGGCCTGCCAGTATTTCTGACCCAGCTCTCTGGTGCCCAGTTCGTAGTCCAAACCGTCCCAATCGGGCGAGCGGAAGGCGTAGAAGGCCCAGTGCCAGCGGTTCTCGTTCAACGTGGCAATGGTATCGGCGAGGAACTCCTTGGCACCTCCCACCCGTCGGTCGCAGCCCAACTCTCCTGCGACAATGCGCTCGGGGCCTATCTTGTGCTTCTTCATCCATTCGATGACGGGGACATATCCGTTTCGCAGATCGGCAGGCGTCCAACGCTTCGGCTTGCCGTTCCAGCTTGTCGGCATCCTGTCGGGATAGGCGTAGCGGCCCTTGTTCACTCGATAGGTGACGTACTGCCACGAGGAGTAGGCGTGGAATGAGTAGAGCACGGCCTGGTCCGCGACCGGTTCGAGGCAGGCGAACCCCTCCGGAGCGGCGTGGAAGCAGCAGTCGAGCAGGACCGGCACGTGGGGGTCGACCTCGCGGATGGCCGTTACGACCCTGGCGTTGAAACGATTCAGGTCGGTAGTGGTTCCGCGGTTTTTGTTCAGCCACTCGGCGAAGCCCTCGGTGTTGTCGCTCGTGAACCCATCCTTGCGCTCGGGATGGGGCTCGTTGATGGGATTGTAAGCGACGATGGCCGGGTGACCGTCGAGTTGGCGTGCCAGCTCGCGCCAGAAGGCGAGTGCCTGTGTCTGATACCGCTCGTCGGTCCAGAGACGGTAGTCGAACTTGTCGTCGTTATGCTGACTGTATCGGGCCCCGGGCAGGCCGAACATCGTGAGCACGATGCGGACCTCGTTGCGGTGTGCGATGTCCAGGGCCGTCTTGAGCTTTGCCAGATCGGCGGGCGGGATTTCCGTGAAGTCATCGGCATTGCCGAGCAGGAAGTCGCGCCCGACGCCCTTCCAGGTTACGGGGGTGAGCCGAATGAACTCGATACCGAATCCGGCCGCTGCGCGGAACCAGGCCTGTTGATCCTCGCCTCCTCCGCCGTTGGCGCCTTTGCGCTGCCGGTTCCAAAATTCGAGCTTCTCGTTTGTGCCCCAGGCGGGGCAGGTGATCAGGCAGAGCAGCAGAAGCAGGGGCCTCATCGGGATTGCCGGTCGCACTCGTTTGTTCTCCAGGGCTGCCGTTCTGATCGGTGCCGCAAGGGGCCTGAGAGCATATTCAGGCCGGATAGCCCACCGTCTGGGCGTAGAGAACCCGCTGGTCCGGGCGGAGTTTCAGCGAGGCGGCCAGGTCGGCCTTGTTGCAGTTGTGGAACCAGGCGGCCAGGCCCTGCGAGGCGGCGAACAGGTAGACGTTTCCGGCGATGAGGCCGACGGCGACGTTGTAGTACGACTTCTGTATCTCCGGATCCTTGAGGCCCGGCTCCTGGAATCTTGCCTTGGCGAACTTGGCAATATCCGCAACGAAGATGAGATTCACCGGGGCTTTGGACGCGGCGCCTCGGCGGCCGCGGCTGACCCTCGCTCGCTGATCTCCGGCCACCACGGGCATCAGGCGGTGGGGTACGGCTTCGTAGAGGTAGATGCCGTCGGGCAAGGCGACGTAGAGATCGATTTCCTGGGAGTTGCTGGCGGAGGCGGCGGTTCTTCCGAGCCTTTCGCCGGGGCGGTTGACGCCCCAGGCCGCCCACAGGAGATCCGACAGTAGCTGCGGCGGAAGGGCCTTCTCACTGATGTTGCGGATGGTCTTCCGCTCCCACAGGGCCGCCAGTACGGACTTGCCGCCGTCGTTCTGGGGCTTGGGAAGCGTGATCGGTTGCAGGCCTTGGGCGGGGCTCGATGTCGCCTGCGCCTCCTGGGCGAGACTCGGCGTCTTGGCAGCCATTACGGTGAAGACGGGTACGCTCTTCAGGAATGTCCTGCGGTTCATGGGAGGCTCCTTTGCCGGGGGTGTTGGTTTGAATGTCGGGGACTGAGCTTAACTGGGTTGAGGTTTCTGTGCCATTCCCGGCGAGTGAGGGGGGATATTCCAATTGTGCGGGAAGGCGTGATACCTCTCTTCTCCGCGATTCCTCCAGGCTTGGTTCAATCATTCGGAGGGTTGGATAGAATGTGTAGTTGCTGAACCGTTGCGACCCCAACGTATCAAGCCGAGAGAGACTCTCATGCGGATCCCAATCGCGAAGACCGCGATCAGGCTGTTCATTCCGGTGTTGGTTGCCATGGGCGGCTGTGGGCCCGATCAGTGCCAGAGACTTGAGCGGGCCCGTCGCAAGTGCGAGGAGCATGTGCAGCAGCTAAAGCAGGAGCTGCTGATTGTCAGGGATGAGGCAGCCTCGTTGAAGAATGAGGTGGCCGAGTCGAGGCAGCAGTTGTCGCGCAAGGACGAAGAGATCGCGAGACTGAAGCGAGAAAGGGAGGGCTTGCTGGCCAGGCTTCGGGCACTCGGGAACCCTGGTGACTAAGCAAGCAGCTCCCTCTCCCGCCGTGGTCTTGACGCGGAGAACCTGCTGGGCGGCGGCGGTTCAGGTTTAGCGGGTGCACTCGCGATTCAGGATCGTGACCACGCCGAGGTTACCGTCGACGCGGATCATCTGTCCGGTCCGGATGATCCGGGTGGCCGGTCCTACGTTGACGACGGCCGGGAGGCCGTATTCGCGCGCGACGATGCAGCCGTGGCTCAACAGGCCGCCCATGTCCATGACGATGGCCGCGGCGTGGAGGAAGTACGGCGTCCAACCGGGATCGGTGAAGGGGGCTACGAGGATCTCGCCGGGGAGGACCTTGGCGGATGCGTCGGGCTTGAGGATCACACGAGCGGGGCCGGTGGCGACCCCTGGGCTGACCGCGAGGCCTCGCAGGACGTCGGCGGCGGGGACGACGGGTGCGGGTGCGGCCTGATTGGGTTCGAAGCGTCCCACGACTACCGGCGGCGGGGTGAGGGTCTGGTTCAGGGCGTATTCGGCGCGACGTGCGGCCACCGCGGCTTTGACATCGAAGGTGGCTTGGCCTTGGCGCATGGGGTCGATCTCGGCCAGATCCAGGAAGAAGATGTCATCTCGATCGCTCAGGATGCCGCGCCGCACCAGCCGGTCGCCCATCTCCAGCAACGCTCGGCGCAACACCGCGAGCGCTCGGATCAACTCGCTCTTGAAGTTCTCGCGGATCGCCAAACCGCGCTGCGCCTTGGTTACGACGTAGCCGAGGGCGAGGCGCTTGATCGGACCGAGTCGCTTGCGACAATCGGCGAGCAGCCGCGATCGTTCCTTGCCTCGCAGACACAGGTTCTCAAGCGGATCGCCCGTTTGCTGACCAGCCAAGTGCCCACGCACCATATCCAGGACGTAGTCGGGCATTTCGTACCAGCGGGGGTTGTGGATATCCAACTCGCTGTACGTATGGTGCCCGTGACGGATCATGAACTGTTCCCAGTTGGCAAGGAACTCGCGGCCGGCTTCCGTCTGTTCCAAGACCCCTCGGATGGTCGCGAAATCCGAACCGCCAGCAAGTATGTCCGCTACTGATGAGTGCGCGCGGGCCCAACTCGCTAAACGGTACATGTCAAGCGCGGCGTCGGCGGAGTCCATGCCGCCGGCGCCCGAGAGGAGCCTATTGGCGACGGCCCCGTCTGCATCGTTCAGCCACTTCTTGCAGATGCGGTAAAGGGTATTGGCGAAACTCATCCCGACGGCCGCGCAGCCGAGATCGCCGATGCTGGGGAAGGTGTCGCCCAGGTTCGATCGGATGAACGACGCGAGGTCGTCCTCGGGCATCGATGCGAGATCGAGGCGGGCCATCCGATCCACACGCGTCCGGAAGGACGCGATGGCGGTGTCACCTTGTTTTACCGACCAGTGGGTGAGCAACTGAGACGCCAGCCTCGCCAAGCCGATCAGCGACTTGATCTTTCGCCTGACGCTTGCGGGCTTGCTGTCAACCTCGATGGTCGGCAGCGGAACTGCCGCCGACCCCTGGTGGCCACCAAATGTCTTGTTCAGATCGAGTTGGCCGGTGGTGGGCATGCCTTTGAGGAAGCGTGCGAACTCGTTCACATTCACGTAGACCCGACCGGCCACCAGGCCGATCATCATCTCCAGGTCGATGCCGAGGTACTTCAGGAAGGGGCCGAACAACTGCTTCATTGCCACTTTGAGCACCGACCACGTCATCGGCGTGGCCACATCGGGCAGGAGTTCGCCGATGTTTACATTGCTCCAGACGGTGCGGTCCTCCTTGGGCCTGGGACCCTCCGCCGGCTTGCGGGTGAGTGTGGTGATCGGCCGGGACTGGAGCAGGAACGGCCGGCCGGCGGTGACGGCCCATTCGACATCCTGCGGACAACCGAAGACTTGTTCCGCCCGCAGGGCCAGCCGGGCCAGTTGGCGGGCGAGGTCCTCCGTCAGGCAGGGTGTCTGCTGACGCGCTGCGGCCACCGGTTGCTCGCGCGTGCCTTCGGTACCGTTCGCCACCACCTCAACGGCCTTGCTGCTTGTGTATTGTTCAAGGAGTCGCAGGTCCGTACGGTTCAGGACCACCCGATCGGGACTGACCTTGCCGGCCACGATTGCCTCGCCAAGGCCGAAGCTGCCTTCGATGACGATGCGGTCGGGGGACCCGCTGATAGGGTCGGTGGTGAAGAGCACGCCCGATGCGTCGGCCGGGACCATCTCCTGCACCACGACCGCCATCGCGACACGGCGAGGGTCGACACCGTTCCTCGTGCGGTAGGTCACGGCTCGATCCGTGAACAGCGAGACCCAGCAGCGCCGAACCGCCGACACGATCGCTTCGGGACCGCAGACGTTCAGGAACGTGTCCTGCTGACCGGCGAAAGAGGCCTCCGGCAGGTCTTCTGCGGTGGCGCTCGATCGGACGGCGCAGGGGCGATCGGGTTCAAGCGCCTCGCAGGCGGTGAGAATCGCCCGCTCGACGGTAGGGGGGACCGGCAGCTCGGTGAGGCACTCTCGAATTCGTTGTGCGATGTTGCCGATACGGTCGAGCTGTGTGGGGTCGATCGCTTCCAACTCGAAGAGGAGGGGGCTCACTTCCTGGCATGAGGCGATGAACTGGGCGTAGGCCTCGACGGTGATGCAGAAGCCGGTTGGCACCGGAAGGCCGTCGTTCAGCATGCGACCGAGGGATGCTGCCTTGCCGCCCACCTGTGGCGTGTCACCGGCGCCCAATTCCATGAGTGGTACAACCAGTATTGGAGAACCGGTCTTTGGGTTCGAACGTCCTTGCGGTGTTCGTTCGTTCTGGTCACTCATAGAGGCCTGTTTCCGAAAACGAAACCGCGATGACCGTACGGCGAGTCGGTCATCGCGGTATATCGGTACTTCTGAGACGAATGTGCAAGTGCGGGATTACTTGCCTAGGATCGCGTCCTTGGCCGCTTTGGCCACGCGGAACTTGACGACCTTCTTGGCCGGGATCTTGATCGTGGCACCCGTCTGGGGATTGCGGCCGGTCCGCGCCTTGCGGTGGACCAGAACCAGCTTGCCCAGACCGGGGATCGTGAACCCGTTCTTGGCCTCTTTGTAAGCCAATTCGCAAAGGGCTTCCATCGCTGCGACGGCCTGCTTCTTGGGCAGTGCCAGCTTTTCGGCCAGCGTGGCTGCGATTTGCGACTTGGTGAGTGCCTTGGACCCTGACGACTTGGACGCTGCTTTTTTAGCCATGAGACTCCTCCTTGAGGCTATAAGAATACCCAAACCAACAGGGCGAAAGCATAAGCTTCCGGCGATCCGGTTGCAACAGGAAATGTTCAAAATACCCAAGAAAAGTGCATGTCTTCGGGGGGGGGCGCAAAAAAACCGCGGGGTTCGTTGCCACGGACGGCCCGGGCTCTCGACCGTCTTGGGCGAACCCCGCTGGCGCGGACACTCGATTCAATCGGCAGCCTCGATAGGTGATCCGGTCAGGACTTTGACCGTTTGCCAGGGGTGATTTTTTCTGGCTGCCTGCCTAAGTATGGAGCAAGCAGTGTGCCAGGCGGTTCAATAGCATGACCGGCTCATAGATTCTTGTAACTACTTGTAGAACGGCATATTGCGATCTGTCTTTGTGGGGGCAAGATTCGCTGTTTCAGGGACTGGGTAGATGTGCGCAGATGTGGGTTCACACAGTGGGCAATTGTCCGCACTTTCACCTGCCAGGCGTGTCCGGCCCCCGGGGATTCGGTGTCCGCGGTCCGCTATCCGTGATATTCGCGGACTGGCCGGGCGAGGCGTTTGGCGTATAATGCCGGCCGCGAGGCTCGCCGTGGTTCTCGGGCCTCTGTTCAGGCAGATGGTCTCAGAAAGGAACATACGATGAAGGGCAACGAGAAACTTCTTGAGGCGTTGAACGGCTTGTTGGCGGACGAACTCACGGCGATCAACCAGTACATGGTCCATTCCGAGATGTGCGACAATTGGGGCTATGATCGGTTGCACAAGAGCGTCGAGGGTCGCGCTCGTCAGGAGATGAAGCATGCCGAGATGCTCATCGCCCGCATCATTTTCCTCGAGGGCAGGCCGGTCGTCAGCACGCTGAACGACATTCACATCGGGGCGGAGGTTCCCAAGCAGATCGAGAATGATCTGGCGGCAGAAGTTCATGCGGTACGGGCCTACAACGATGCGATCAAGCTCGCTGCCGAGGTCAAGGACATGGCAACCTTCGACATTCTCCAGTCGATCCTCAATGATGAAGACGCACACGTCGATTGGCTGGAAGAGCAACAAGATCAGATCAGCCAGATGGGTGCACAGATCTATCTGTCTACTCAGACGGAAGAGTGAACGCAGGCTCATGCAGGGGACTGCTCTGGGCCGATGGCATGCGCACTTCCGGCCATTCGGGGCCGAGAGCGGCTCTCTTTAAGACCGTTTCAGAACTGGAAGGACGTGCGGCTTCTGTGGTTTCCTGCATATCCCCCGTGTGTCATCGGGCTGGAGCATGAACATGAGAATCGAACTGCTGGCGGTCGCGATTGTGATGACATGGGGCGGTTTGTGCGGAGGTGCTGAAATGGCGTCGGCCAAGCGGTCCGGTCCGGTGTCGATCATCTTCGATACGGACATGGGGAACGACATCGACGATGCCCTGGCCCTGGGTGTTCTTCATGCACTCCAGTCTCGCGGAGAGTGCCGGCTGCTCGCAGTGACCAGCACGAAGGACAACGAGTTCAGTGCCCCCTATATCGATCTCGTCAACAACTTCTTCGGTCGAGGAGATATCCCTGTCGGTGCCGTGCGAGCGGGCAAGACGCCGGCCGCCAGTCGATATATCCAGGAGCCCTGCCAGGCGGTCGATAACGGCAAGCCTCGGTACAAGCGGACGCTTCAGAGCGGCAAGGACGCCCCGGAGGCCGTTGCTCTTCTGCGAAAGGTGCTCGCCGCTCAGCCCGACCAGAGCGTCGCGTTCGTCGTGGTGGGTTTTTCGACGAACATCGCGCGGTTGCTGGAATCCAAGCCAGACGAGCATTCTCCCCTCGACGGCCTGAAGCTGGTGGCGACCAAGTGCCGGTTGCTGTCGATGATGGCCGGCGCGTTCAAGATGGACAAACCGCACAAGGAATACAACATCGTAGAGGACCTGCCGGCCGCACAGAAGGCGCTTGCCACATGGCCGACACCGGTGGTCATGAGCGGCTTCGAGATCGGGCTGGCCATCAAGTATCCGGCGGTGAGCATCGATCGCGACTATCGATATGTCAGGCACCACCCGCTCGCCGAGGCCTATCGGCTCTATATGAAGATGCCGTATGACCGTGAGACGTGGGATCTGACGGCGGCCCTGTATGCCGTTCGGCCGGACCGCGGCTATTTCGGTCTGTCCGAACCGGGGACGGTTCAGGTGGATGCTCAGGGCCTCACGACCCTGAAGGCCGATGCGGCAGGCAAGCATCGCTACCTCACCGTGACGCCCGACCAGATCACACGCGTTCGAGAGGCCTTGGTGTTCCTGGCCAGCCAACCGCCGAGTCGTTTCGGAACGACACCAAAGAAGTAGATCCATCACGAACTGCCGTTTGAACCGGTCGGATCGCCGTTGCCGACTCCATGGGGGCTCTCACCGATCGGGTCTGGGGTTGGGGACCTGCCACGTTGAGCTGTGATACTGCTCGAGCGGTATGAGTTCGACCTCGAATGGGCAGAGCTTTGGATCGCGACTGGGACGCGCACACACGACATAGAGCCGGCGGTTTGGGAACTTCATCTTCAGTGCTGGGCCGGCCAGGTCGGGCCTGGCCGCGAATAGTACGGGATGGTCGTCCGAAAGCGACGTATTGAACAAGCCAAGGCTGGCTGGATCGTTTTGCGTCTGGAGGGTAATCTCGCCATCGAGGCATTCCGCTCCGGCGATGAGCACGAGCAGCGGTCCGTTCTTCTTAAGACATTCATCGATTGCCGGGTAGAGGCAACTTACGTCGGCGGAAGGTTTCAGAAGGGAGTTGCCCACGAAAGGCAGCCTCAACACGCAGGGCAACACGACACAGGCAATGGCTACCTTTCGCCATCCTCGTCCCATGGAGGCCGTATGAAGAATTCCGCGGGCGACGAGTACCGACAGGAATGAGAAGGCCTCGTAGTAGTTGATCGCCCGTGGATACCAGTAGAGCATATGGCCTAAGGCAAAGGCTCCAAACATGATCCACATGGCCTGGTCTCGGGGGTCCGACGGCTGGCGGTTGTGTCGCAGCCTCTGAAGGCCACATCGCAGCATCCAGAGGACCATGGGTACGAACCACAACCCGAAGCCGAAGGAGTACGCTCCGAGGCTATACATCGTTCCCACAAGATTGCGGACGGCCTTGATCGGCGTATGGTTGACCGTCGTGGGGCCGAGTCCGCGAAGTCCGAAGCCGATTCTGTCGAGGGGAGCGTTGATGGTGAAGGCAAGAGGCCAGTACTGCCCCGTGATGGCATGGTTGTGAAGGAGGAATGCGGCAATGCCGGGCAGCAGACCGCCGGCGAAGAAGAGGCCTTGCTTGAACATTCCGGGGCGATTCCGGTAGACGACGGCGCGAACGATCACGAGGCCCAGTGCCGAGAGGATGGCAGAGAAGGGACGCGTGGCAAACTGCACTCCAATGCAGAGGCCTGCCAGTCCCGCCGGGATGAGCGTGCCTTTCTCGATCGCCGAGACCATGCATAGCATGGCGCCGGCCAGCAGCAATCCGCTCGGAGAATAGGAGATCAGCGAGGCGCCGAGTTGGAGGTACACATAGTTCAGGACCAGCAAGAGGCAGGTCAGGACTGCCGTCGAGCGGTCGTAAAGGCGTCGGATCCACAGGAAGCCGCAGGCAATGGCCGCCGCGGTGAGCAGGGGGGGAACGAGTCGTATATCTCCCAGAAGGCCCATCAATGCGGCGAAGATCGCGGGCGCCCCCGGTGGTTGGCGTGAGAATTCTCGACCCTGCCACTCGACCATGTTATTGGTTTCGAAATGGGGCGAGATGCTTCGATCGAGGACGGGGCGCGACAGGTGCCCCTCCCGAAAGATGTGGGCCTGGACGATATACGGAATGCAGTCACTGTATGACAAGTAACCGGGGCGAACGACCGTCGCGGACCGTCCCATGATCAGCAGGGCGGTCAGCGACAGGGCAATGCACCACGCCCAATCGCCGCGACTCAGGGGAGTGGGTTTCCAGATGGAATGCACGTCGTCCGGCAAGATACTTCCTGTTGGAGATAGGCCTATCTACGCGTAAAACAAACTCCAAGAACGCGTTCATCCTAGTCGTACGGCGACACAAGGGTCAAGCAGACTCATTCAGGATTGGCCTGGCAGGCAGGCAGAATCGGCAGGTTGGCGGGCGTGGTCCGATAGTACGACTGTTGAACCATTCATGCTGAGGTGCGAGTTGGATCCTCTCGCATCCGGTGCATTGGATTATGGCTCGAGTTCCTTCTCCATCGTCTGGACAGCCTGTTTGATCTTCTCCTTTCGGAGCTTGCTGACTCGGGCCGACAGGTCGGATTCACGGACGAAGAAGGTGAAGGTGAACATGCCGCTCTTGCCGGGTACCTGGATCTGTCCGACCACCGGATCGTCCTGTCGTGTCAGGGTCACCGGCCTTGAAGCAAGCGTTCGGCTTTCCTTCGTGTGGCGAATGATGATCTCCTCGGGTGTGACCTCATAGGCCAGCCCGGTGGCCCCGCTGATCATTTCGAGCCCCTGACGGATCGTGGTGTCGCGCATCTGGAGGCTCATGTTCTGCTGCATCTGGATGGGCAGGTCGCGTATCACCCCCGGTTCCATCCGCAGTCGAAGGTCCGCCTGCTGTGACAGGTCCATCAGCACGTCGGCCAGGGGCTGATTGGTATAGCGGAGACTGACGGGGCGGTCGATGAACCGCTCGGCCTGGTCACGTTGCGAGAGGACGACGATGAAGTTGTCCCACGGGTACCACGTCCAGTTGAGGTGGTTGCACGCGTTTTCGAGGACGTCGGCGGCCATGCCTGTTCCCACCTTCTTGGCTTCGTCCAGCAGATTCTGTTTCACGTCGCCCTGGATCCGAATCTGGAACTGGAAGGGCAACTTGGCGGCCAGCTCGTCCGTCCACGGTGTGGTCCTCAACTGATGAAGCTGACGCAGTTCACCCCAGGTGGCTCGTCGGCAGATGCGACGCAATGCCGGCACGGGTTCGAGCGCCACATGGTCGTCGCGAACGGCCAGGGTCATTCCCAGGTGGCTGAGCATCTCCGTCAGTCCCTGGCGCAGTGAGACGTTCTTGATGACGGCCTTGACCCGTGTCTCCTGACCGTAGGGCAGCAGGTCCACGGCCTGCGGGCGGATCTGAAGCTTGACGCCCGTCTTGTTGCCGATCATCTCGAAGGCGGCCGACAAGGGCTGTTCTTTGATCTCAATGTCCACCTGCTGATCCATCGCCTGTTCGATGAGCGTTCGCATGTTGGTCGTCTGAGCCGCGGAACCGGCTCCGGCGACCGACAGCAGTGCGGTCACGAACAAGGCACCCGTGAAGAAGAAACCTGTTGCGGATCTCATCATCCTGTTCCTCAGAAGATGGCTTCCCTCAAATCGTCTGACGTCGAGGCGGACATCTGCTGACCGCTTCCGACGGTTATGATCGCGGTGCTGCCGTTGTCGGACGAATGCGCCAGCGTCTGAATCGGTGCATCGGGGGCCAGACCGAACTCGAATTTCATGACGGCTTCGTTGGCCGGCTTTGCCTTCGGCGGTCCGACCAGGGCGATCTCCACGCGGGCCGGTCCGTGGGGAAGCGGTCGCGGCGACGCATTCTGGCCGAACCACCACACGCCGACGGCCATGACCAGTGCCGCGGCGGCGGCCAGAGGCGCATACATTCGAACGACTCGCGTGAACAGCGTCTTCCGACGCCGCGTAGCTTCGGCGTGGATCATCTCGCAGAGCCGCACGTGCAGGCGATCGTGGTCCACCGGCGGTTCGATCGAGCCCCATGAGCGGACCAGAATCTCCATGCGCCGATACCGCTCTTCGAGCAATCCCACATGAGGATCGCGGAGACTGTGAGCTGTGAGTTCCTCGACGGCCTGTTCCTCGCCGTCGAGCAGCCGGCTGATGGTGAACTCCACGTCGTCATGGATCCGATCCGTCAATACCTCCTGCATCCGGTTGTCGTCCACCGGCGCCTGACGCTGGCCCCAGGCTCCGAGCAGGTCGTTCAGCCGCTTCATCCGGTCGAATTCCGCCCGAGCCTTCGGATCGCTCGCCAACAGTGCGTCGAGCCGAGCACGCTCTTCGGCGGACAGATCGCCGTCGATGGCTCGGCTGATCAGGAATTCGAGTTGTTCATGGTTCGTGTCCATGATGGGCTTCCTGGGCATCCCTCACAGATAGGCCGACAGCTTGTCCTTCAGCGCCTTACGGGCCTGAAAGACATGCCATTTGACGGCCTCGACCGAGCAATCCATGATCTCGGCTACCTCTTTCTGTGGCAGCCCCTCTATCGAAAACAGCACGAGCGCCAGACGCTGCTTCTCCGGCAGGTCGGCCACCGCTTTGGAGATGGCCTTGCTCAGTTCGGATGCCAATGCGTCGTCCGGCGGCATATTCGCGCTGATCATCCAATCGCTACCGGCTCCCTCATCGGAGCCGGGCAAGAGGCAGTCATCCACCGGTATCGCGCTGCTGGACCTTCGGGACCGCCGGTAGTTGAGCGAGAGGTTGCTGACGATCCGCATCAGCCATGCCCCGAAACGCTCGCGATCTTCGAGCGTCTCCAGCGATCGGTACGCTCGCAAGAAGGCGTCCTGACAGACGTCCATGGCGTCATGGGCGTTGCCCAGCAGCCGGTAAGCAACCGACACCGCCTTCCGCTGGTAGCGGTTGATCAGCTCGTCAAAGGCGCCGGTCTGACCGTCGAGCACTCGTCCAACGAGTATCGCGTCGGTCAAACCTTCATCAGGTTGCCGACCGGTTGGCTGCATTCTTTCCGAAATACTAGACACGGACTTATGGACCAAGGTTAGCCGCCGAACAGCGACTTTCATGTTGCAACCACTATAGGGATTAAGCTCTTAGATCACAAGATGTTAGCAACTATAATACACGACTCCGCTTCTCGTGTTATCGGACGTTGTTGCCGGACATCGCCTCTGGCCTTCGTTTTTACGATGCCGTCCCCGGTCCGGCGTTTGGCATGGTCTGGCTGTTGCTGGGTTCGGGAGAACAGCGAATTCACACTTGGGGAACTGGTGGATCGGCGTTTCTCGGCGTACAGTAGGGGGCCTCGGGTCCCGCGGAGGACGCCAAGCGGCATCAGCAACAGAGACACACGGTCGTGGAAAGGTGAGAAACATGATTCAATACGGTCTGGCGATCAAGCAGCGGCTGGCGAAGGGCGAGATCATCTTTGGGAGTTTCCTTCAATTCCCGTGTCCGGATGTGGTCGAGATATTTGGCCTGGCGGGGTTTGACCTTGTTATTCTGGACAGCGAACACGGAACGATGGGTTTCGAGCGGTTGCAGGACATGGTGCGCGCCGCCGATGTCCGCGGCATGGCCAGCGTGATTCGCATTCCGGCCGGGGCTCACCAGAGGATTCTATCGGTCCTGGAGATTGAAAGCAGCGGTGTCATCGTGCCTCACGTCAACGATGCCGAGTCGGCCAAGACGGTCATCCGAGAGGCGAAGTACTTCCCCCTCGGGCGTCGGGGCCTGGCGACCACGGTTCGTGCAGGGGATTACGGCACGGTGAGCATGCCGGAGTATTGCCGCCGGGCCAATGAGGGGACGCTGGTGATTGTTCAGATCGAGAACCTCGCTGCCGCCGAGCGAAGTCGGGAAATCGCGGCGGTGGAGGGCATCGACATGCTGTTGGTCGGGCCGCGCGACATGTCGCAATCGGCCGGCGAGCCGGGCAATGTGGACCACCCGAAGGTCCGGAAGGCGATGGAGCAGGTGGTTGCCTCCGCGCGGGCGTGCGGCAAGGTGGCTTCGACGTTCGCGGGGAGTCCGGAGTTTGCGCGCCTCGCCTTGGATATGGGGTTCCAGACCATCTTCTACAGTTGCGATACGGGAATCCTGACAAACGGCGTGCGCCAGACGATTGGGATGCTGAGGGGGCTTGGGCGATAGCCGCACTGCCGTGATATCGGAAGGGTCATCGGCCGAGTATTCGCCCGGTTCGCTCATCGCTGCACACGCTGATCGGGACAAATCGGCTGACTCTCGGTCGAAGTTCGACGCCGGGAGGGATGGATCGTTTCGTTTTCGGGGCCTGTGGGGAAGGGTATAATCTGACGGATGCATCCTGATTCAGACCACACAACGGCATTGCCGGCCGAGCCGGCCCGCAAGACCGAGGACTTCTACGACCTGCGAGTCAGCGGACAGCGCCACGGGACGAGCTACGCGATCGGTCATCCAGTTGCAGTGGCCCGAGATCGTATGGCCGGGTTTCTGACACGGTGCGGGGCGACCCCGAACAGCGTGACGGTGTTCGGCTTCCTGATGACCGCCGGGGCGGGTGTCTGCCTGGCGCTGGGCGCAAGCCACACCCCGTATCACATCGTCGGCGGCATATCGAGCGGTTGGAACTTCCTGGCATTCTGTCTGCTGGTGGTGGCGGGGGCCTGCGACATGCTCGACGGAGCGGTCGCACGGGTTGGCGGCAAGAGCACCCTCTTCGGTCAGGTGCTCGATTCGACGCTCGACCGCTTCAGCGATTCGGCCCTGTACGTGGGCATCGTGCTGCACTATGCGGTGCTGGGTAACGTAACGGTGTGTACGCTGGCGGTGGTGGCGCTGATCCACACCTATTCCATCAGCTACATCAAGGCCCGGTCCGACAACCTGATCGATTCGTGTTCGGTGGGATGGTGGCAGCGTCCGGAGCGATGTGTCGGATTTCTGACCGGGACGCTCTTCGGCCATATTCCGGCGTTGTTGTGGCAGCAGGCGACGGTTCCGTTTCTTTCGGTGGTCCGCCGGATTCGGTACACGGCGGAGGTCATGCGAGCCCAGGGGGAGGGGAAAGAGCCGCCGCAAACAGGACCCTTCCCGGGAATATGGCGCTATGTAGGCATCTGGCGGTTTCCGCGAGGGTCGGTGCCGTACGATGTGATGGCGTTCATCAATATTGGCTGGACCATCGTCGCGCCCTGGATATGGCCGTTCTTCTACGGTCGAACCGATCCACTGCGTGACCTGTTGGGGCGATGGATTCATTGAGACTGGGAAGCGGCTGATGAAGGTCTTGGTCACAGGCGGAGCGGGGTATGTCGGCAGTCATTGTGTGAAGCGGCTGTGCGAGGACGGGCATCAGGTCACGGTCTACGACAGCCTCGAGTATGGGCATCGGGCCGCGGTTCATCCTTCGGCCACGCTCATCCACGGCAACCTGGCGGATATCCCGTTGCTCCGCCGCGTGCTGGCCGATGGGTTCGACGCGGTGATGCACTTCGCGGCCTATCTGCTCGTGCCGGAATCTGTCTCAGAGCCTCTGAAGTACTACCGGAACAATGTGGTCAACACGATCGGGCTGCTGGAAGCCATGCACGAGAGCGGCATTCGTCGCTTCGTGTTCAGCAGCACGTGTGCGACTTACGGGCAGGTGGATCGTGTGCCTGTGACCGAGCAGGCACCCCAACGGCCGGTCAGTCCCTATGGGCGATCGAAACTCATGATGGAATGGGCGCTGCGCGACTCGGCATCCGCATGGGGGCTATCGTCGATCTCACTGAGGTACTTCAACGCCTCCGGGGCGGCTGCCGACGGTTCGATCGGTGAGGACCACGATCCCGAGATCCACCTGATTCCGCTTCTGCTCCAGGTGGCCCTTGGACAGCGCGAAGCGATCAAGGTTTTCGGGACGGACTATGACACGCCCGACGGGACGTGTATTCGCGATTACGTTCACGTCGAGGATCTGGCCGAGGCACATCTGTTGGCCCTGAAGTCGCTGATGGGGCAGGGGCCGGCGCGGGCCGAGGCGTACAATCTGGGAGTCGGGCGAGGCAATTCGGTCCTGGAGATCCTGACCTCCGCTCGCAAGATCACGGGGCATGCGATTCCCGCCGTGATGACGGAACGGCGCCCCGGCGATCCGCCGGCACTCTACGCCGATCCGACCGCCATTCGCCAACGCCTCGGGTGGGAAGCCCGGTACACCCACGTCGAGTCCATCATCGACACCGCCTGGCGCTGGCACCGGTCGCACCCCAAGGGCTACGACGATCGGGGCGCGAAGGCCTAGGGGTGCACCCCTTCTCATCTCGATGCCATGGCGGTCTCGAACCGTCGGCGGCACGCACGCTGTCCAGGACGCGGGTCTCGATTCCGCGCATTTCCGGAGGACCTCATTCATGGCAAACGGCAACCGGATGGCTCATGGGTGGCTGGGATCGATCGCGGCAATCTGTCTACTCTGGCCGGCGATTCACACTTTGGATGCGGCGCCTTCACTTCGATACGGGGCGTCGACCGGCGTCGTTGTAGAGACGACGATCGGCACACTCACGCTCGACCGCGATGACTCGCGGGAGGCGATCGTGTTGCGCTTCCCCAGGGCGGGGGAAGAGCGCCTGTTGCGCGATGTCCATGTGCAGGAATCGTCACCATCGAGCCTGCAACTGACCTACCGCGTGGGGGTGCCGGGCGGGGGCGATCTGGCGATCGTGCGGAAGATCGAACTCCGTCCTCACGGACAGGGCACCGTCCTCCACGAAGCCTTCGAGATGGTCCCATCGGTCCCCCTGAAGACCGATCTGGAGATCGAACGGCCATTCACGTGGTTGCCGGCGTTGGCGGAAGAGGGCTGGCCTGTTCGCGCTACACTTCCTCTCAAGAACGGTCAGGCGAAGGTCCTGGAGCTTGCGTCTGGGGAGGTACGCGGCGAGTACCGGCTGGGCAACACCCTGACCGACGCCCAAACGCCGATTCTGGGGTTGCCCACGGTTCAGATCCACACGAACACCACGAGGTTTGCGGTCTGCGCCGATCCGACATTCAGTGCGTTGTGCAGCCTCCGACGAAGCGGCCAGAGCCGCTCGGGGGTTCAGGGGTCGGTGCGTTATCGCTATGCCGGGGCGCGGGTCCCGATTTTGGGCAAGGAGACACGATACTTTGGGTTCTGGTTTGCCGGCGGAGATGTATCGAAGCAGACCTTTGAGAGGGGTGTTGATGCCTTCTTCGCCCTGATGCTGCCCGATGTGCCTGCCGGTCCGAAGTGGCTGCATAAGGTGGCCATGATCAGCTACGACTTCCTCAGCGACAACGGACAGGGCTGGGAAAAGGACATCCGAGTCCTGACCCCCTTGTTGACACCGGAGGAGAGGGGGCGGGTCGCACTATGCCTTCACGGTTGGTATGACGCATTGGGCGCCTATGCCTACGATGACACCGCGGGGCGAATGAAGGACAGGTGGGTCGCCTTCGCACGGACCCGCAAAGTCGCCTTCACACGGGATGAACTCAGGCGACGGCTTCGTCTGGCTCGCGACGCGGGCTTCCGTGTGCTGCTCTACTTCGCCGACGGACTGGCTGCTGACAGTGGCGTGCCGGGCTATCGCGACGATTGGGCGTATCGGGACGACCGGGGACAGAAGATCGAAGGATGGCAGGGTCCGGACACGTTCGGGAAGACTTACTTGAGGAATCCGGCACATCCGGAGGTGTCTCGGTGGTATGGCAGCTACCTGAAGGCGCTGTTGGAGACCTATGGTCGGGATGTTGACGGCGTGGTCTGGGATGAGACGTTTCACATGAGCGTCGGTCGGTGGACGCCCCAGCCCAAGCCTGCGTATTGCGACCGCGCGATGCTCAGCCTGGTCAAGGCGCTGACGGCGCAGGTCGAACGGTACGATCCCAACAAGGTCTTTCTGTCGTCAGACTGCATCGGGGCCTTGGGAGCGATGGAGATTCCCGGGTATGCGATGATGGCTGACGGGACCTATCAGGACAGCCACTGCACCCCTGCGGCGTGGTCGTACGGGCTGTTTCCGAACTGGCGAAACACACTCTGGAGCTGCAACTGGAATGCCTGCACATGGTTTCACTGCACGCGATGGGGTGTGCAGACGTTCGGGGTTCCCGTGGTGTTCACCAATGGGTGGGAGGACGATCGCGGCCCTTCGGAGTTGACCGTTGTGGAGCGAGATCGGCTTCTGGCGCTGTTTCGAGATCGGCTGAAGCGTACGAGCCGGCTTCGTTTCCTGACACAAGGCCCGGAGCGGCTGCTGGCCGGTTCGCCGGATCGTCCCGCACCGGGCGATCCTCTTCCTACGCTGCCGGTCAACTGTTCGAACTGGGCTTTGGCAGCCCATGGTGCCAAGGTGACGGCATCTTCCGAGGATATGGCGGTGGGGCGGTTCCCGGCCGATGGGGTTATCGATGGCGTTCGGGACGACACGGGGTGGGGCAGCGGTCATGGCTGGGCCAGCAAGGCGGGCGAGCCGCTTCCACAGTGGCTCGAAATCGACTTCGGTCGGACTCGCTCGGTGTCTGAGTTTGCTGTGATTACCTATCAACGCGAGAACAGTCCGGAGACTGCGGGCAAGTGGGGCGTCACGCGATATCGGATCGAGGCATGGGACGGGGGCGCGAGGGCCTGGCGCACTGTTGTGACCGAATCGAGCGGTCGGGCGGTGAAGGTTCGCGTGCACCGGCTGGTGGGGCCTCTTCGGGCCGAGAAGGTGCGGATTGTTGTGGAGGACGTCGTTCCGCTGGATGGGCAGGCGAGGCTGTTGCAGTTTGAGGCATGGGGGCCGGCGGCATACTGAGGCCAGGAGGCCGGGCTGCCTTCTCGCTGAGTCTTCGTTTGCGCCGTCGGCGGCATGCCTATCGCATCTGCGGGGGGTCCCAATGAGCGATCGTATATTCGTGGATTTCTGCGTCGCGTCCCTGACGCGGTGACACGGCGAGGTAGATTGCCCGGCGGTCTTCCACGAAGAGGCCTGTGCGGGCGTGCCGTACCGTCTGTATCGAGCCCACCTTCTTCAGGCGGCCGATCGTGCTGGTCGTGAAGACATCGATGGCCCCGTCTTCGGCGGGCGAGCCTTCTGACTGTTCGGTGTGATCGTCGGAGCGGTGTCCGCCGCCGATGACAAGCACGCGCCCCGACCTGTGGTCATAGAACAGGTCGTCGGAATCTCCGACGCAGTCCACCTGGTCGATGACCCTTCGGCTTCTGACGTCCAGGGAGATGAGCTTCGCGGGCCTGCGGCAGGCGATGAAGATCCGATCGTGCGCACGGTCGTAGGCCAGGGGGAAGTGTCGCGCCAGGTTTTCCAGCGTCACGGTCTGGACCCGTTTGCCCGTCGAGCGGTCGATGATGACGACGCTACCGTTGGTGTTGGCACGTTTGGGGCCGGGCAGGTTGGCAAACAGGTTTGTGCCGGTCGGGTCGAGCTGAAAGGACTCCGGCTGAGAGTTCAAAGGGATGTCGCGCAGTTTCTTGAGCGTGCGGGCGTCGAGGACGGCCAGGGCTCCGCCTTTCTCGTCGCCGCAGCCTACATACACGGCATCTGCGGGTGCGTCGTAGCGAACATTGTCGGCGTTGGTTCCCACGGGGGCGGAGGCTTTCTCCTCCAGGGTTCGCGTGTCGAATGCGTGGGCGGTTCCATCGCCGCCGCACGCCACCACGGCGCACCCTGTGGTGGGTACGACGGCGATGCCCTGCGGCTTCGGAAGCCCGCCGATGCTCCGGATGCGCCGGCCCTGGTCGAGGTCGATCACTTCGAGCGAGTTGTTGGCCAGGGCGGCCACGAAGAGCCGGTGCGTTGCGGTGTCGTAGGCCAGGTGGTCGATGCGGCCGGGGATGCCCGTGGTGTCCGTTCTTCCTCGGACGCCCGTCAGGACGAACGTTCGGGCCAGCCGGGGCGTGCTGCGGTCGTTGTCGGCGAGACCGGCAGCCTGGCCCCCTGCGGGGGCGACGATCAGGCACAGGGTGACAAACGGTGAGAAGGCCATGGTGAGTCTCCCGGTTGCAGAGGTCGAAGCCGCGGATTGCGGCGGGTCGACTGCCACGGAAGAGCGACTATGCGATTGTTCGGCGACTGCGTCAAGGTGTGGCTTGGTTTGGGCTGAGTACTGGGTTCATCCGCCCAATCGTGGCACGTCAGGCCGTGTGGCATGGGTCCAGTCGCCGCGGATCGCTGTGGAAGCAGGATGGGTGGTGGATATTCTCGGCCGAGTGACCTGGCGACTGGACCCGTGCAGTTGACTGCCAGATCGTCACCCCCCCGCGTACCGGGGTACCGTTTGTGTTCGCGCGGGTCCGCTCACGGCCTCCGCCATATCATCCTTCCCTGGTGCTCTAGCGTATTCGCAGCGGCCTCCATCGCGGCAAAGCGCGGACCCATGCCACCCAATTCGGGCAACGAAAGACAAGATGCACCCCTGAGTACTCGCGGATGTACCAGGTTTCCACAATACTGACGGGTCTCGAAACCTTCGAGGCGTGTTTCGTGCGGACACCATCTGGTTCGGGGCGATCGGGTGCTATTGGATCGTGGTGGTCATCGAGCATCTCGATCTGTGCGGATAACCTTCTCGCTTCCATTCTTCATACGGTGCGTTTTGTCTCGCAGATCTCTGTGGGAGGGGATCGGCGGTTTCTTGCCAATTCCAATCATGCGCGCGATAGGCTTTCCGCGGCGGGTGACGGTGATCTGGCCCTCGACGGCCAACAGTCGGTCGAGGTGCGACAGGGCCTGCCGGGTTTCTCGAATGGACAGCGATCTCATCGTGCCTATTCCTTTCGGTCAGAGGCGTTGATTCATATGGTAGTGTGCCACAGTATTGTACAGTTGCGGCATCTTCATGCCGGGAGATTTTGCGGCGACAGAAGTGTACGAAACCCTATCGTCGCGTGGGCATCAGGGGAACAGGAGGGTACAACAGTTGGTGCCCGCCGATCTGAAGTCGCGAATGGGACATGCTTCTTGTAGGGGTGGGGCGTGTGTTTCGAGTAGGATGCTGCGATTTCAGGGGATTCCTATGCACAAGCATCTGCTCGTTTCGGTGTCGGCGGCGATCCTCTTTGTCGCGCTGTCGGGGTGTGCGTCTCCACGCGTTCGCGGATCGGGACCCGTGGCGACGACGTGTCCCGCCGGTGGGGCACCCTCGATTGAGGAGAGTCATGCTGAGTATATCCGGGACCACTACACCAAGACGGTCCATCGCATTCCGATGCGGGATGGCGTCAGGCTTCTCACCTTCGTCTACTCGCCGAAGGTTACCGGTACCGAGAAAACCTATCCCCTTCTCATGATTCGCACGCCGTACAGCATTGGCCCATATGGCGATGCGGAGATGCCCGCGCGTATTGGTCCCAGCTGGTCGTTCGTCCAGGAGGGCTACATCTTTGTCTATCAGGACGTTCGTGGCCGGTATATGTCCGAGGGTGAATTTGAGCATGTTCGGCCGCATCTCGAGCAGAAGTCGAAGCCGACGGACGTGGATGAGAGCACGGATACGTGGGATACCATTGAGTATCTCATCAGGAACGTGCCTCACCACAGCGGTCGCGTGGGCATGTGGGGCATTTCGTATCCCGGTTTCTACTGCTCCGCGGGCATGATCGACGCGCACCCGGCCCTCAAGGCGGTTTCACCGCAGGCGCCGGTGAGCGACTGGTTCTTCGACGACTTCATTCATCGGGGGGCCTTTTATCTGACGCCGTTCTTCAATTTCCACTCCGGGACCGGACGCCGCCGGCCCTCTCCGACGACGCAACATACCGAGCGAGCAGAACTCGGGACTCCCGACGGCTACCAGTACTTCCTCGAACTGGGTTCGCTGAAGAATCTCGAGCCACGGCACTTCCACGGCGAGGTGCCGTTCTGGACGCAGATGACGCAACATCCCTGTTATGATGCCTTCTGGCAGTCGAGGAATATCCTGCCTCATCTGCGACGCGTCCCACCGCACGTGCTCGTGGTCGGCGGCTGGTTCGACGCGGAAGATCTGTACGGCACGCTCAATACGTACCAGGCGATCGAGGCGCAGAATCCCGGCGTAACCAACAGGCTCGTCATGGGGCCTTGGCGGCATTCGGCCTGGGGCGGCGCTGACGGCGATCGCCTCGGCAATATCGACTTCGGGAGCAAGACGGGGGACTTCTATCGGGAGAAGATACAGCTTCCGTTCTTCAACCATGTTCTCAAGGACAAGCCCGATCCCGCACTGCCGGAGGCCTACGTGTTCGAGACGGGGCGGAATCAGTGGCGCACCTTCGACCGATGGCCGCCCAACGGGGTATCGGAGAAGGTGCTCTATCTGCGCGCTGGTGGGAAGCTGTCATGGGAGGCCTCGCCGGCGAGCAGACCCTCGACAGTTCCGGCCGGCGAGGCGTTGTACGATGCGTTTATCAGCGATCCGGCGAAGCCCGTTCCCTATACGGAGAAGATCACGCGCGATTTTCCCCCGGAGTACATGGTCGACGATCAGCGTTATGCGGCCCGCCGCCCCGACGTGCTGGCGTACCAGACCGAACCGCTTCAGGGCGATCTGACCGTGGCCGGACCGATGACGGCCGAGCTGTACGTCTCGACCAGTGCCGGCGATGCCGACTGGATCGTCAAGGTGATCGATGTTTTTCCGCCGGGGGCGAAGGACTACGCGGGCATGGATCCGGGACGGCATCTGGGGGGGTATCAGATGCTGGTCCGCAGCGCGGTGATTCGCGGGCGGTTTCGCGAGAGTAATACAACGCCCAAGCCGTTCACGCCGAACGAGCCCACGCACATTCGGCTGCCCCTGTTGGATCTGTTGCACACATTTGCTGCGGGGCATCGCGTCATGGTGCAGATTCAGAGCACCTGGTTTCCGCTGATCGATCGGAACCCGCAGAAGTATGTGGAAAACATCTTCCAGGCGAACGACGGCGATTTCATCAAGGCCACGCATCGTGTCTACCATGACGGTTCGCTCTCGACAACACTTCGTGTCGGCGTGCTGAAGTAGCGCGTCGCTTGCGCAGCATGGGTCCGCCGACCGCTGAGACAGGGACGATTCTGTCGAACCGATGGTCTCTCCGCCGTGGGGTGTTGCCTGTCGATGGACGCCTCCCGCACCTATCCGGTTGCTGTGCAGAGCGGTATCATTCCCAGGTGATCGCTTTTCCGAAGCAGGTTTGCAGTGTCTCGCTCAGAGAGAACGCCGAAGTCCTCGCCGTCAGCTTGTGTACAACCATGAAGAAACCGGCATCAGACAAACGACATCAAACCGAATTGCGCCGAGGGTTCACGCTTATCGAACTGCTCGTTGTTGTCGCGATTCTCTCACTGCTGATCTCCGTGCTCTTGCCGTCGCTGGGAAAGGCTCGTGAGGCGGCAAAGTCGATGATCTGTTCGTCCAACCAGCGGCAGTTGGCCATCGCTGCGACGTCCTACGCCAACGATCACGACGACTGGTTGAATCCACTCGAAGATTTTCGATACCCCGATGGCGTCAAGGTCGAAACCACGTTCCGGGTTCTGCTTTATCCCTATGTGGCGAAGATGCCGCGGGTCTTCGATTGCCCCTCCGAGAGGATGGCAGTGTACGCCGACGGGCTCTCACCCCACGATGCGGGCTATGGACATCTGGCGCTCGATCCGAACGGCGACTGGGAACATCTGTACGGCGTTCTTCACCCCTACGAGCGATGGAACGCCAGTGGCATCGGGATCGCGGGCGTGCATTGGATTCGCAACAGCGATCCGGCCTGGGCCCAGCGGCCGCGGTCGATGCCTTTCGGTCGGTTGCGAGAATCCGGCTACCGGGAAGGCCTGAGCAAGAGCACGCACATTCAACGGCCGGCCATGTTGATCTGGTTCGGGGATGGCGGCAGCGGCACGTCCACCCTCTGGGGCGACGATAACTGGTGGATCAAGTATGCCGGAGGCGGATACAGACAGGGCGACCCGGGTTTCAATCGCCGGCTCCAGGACGACTACGGATGCCGCCGACACAATGGAAAGGCCAACTACGTCTTCGCCGATGGTCATGCGGCGACGCTTGGCACCGATGAAATCCGATGCGAGGAGGGCATGTGCTGGTGGTCGGTCCGTCCGGATGTCCACCGCTCCAGCACGGCCACCGCCGCTCGCTAACCCCACGCGACATCGCAATCACAGGCCCGACGCGAGGTCAGAACGACAGCAGACATTGCCAGATGTACATGTTGCCCAGGGCGTCGTTGGCCTCCCAGATTCGGCGGACGAGTTCCTTGTCTCCGGTGATCTCGGGGAGTTCCCTGACCTTCTCCTCCCATGGCGTGCAAACGCCGGGTTTCCTTTGCGTGACCGGTCGTCCGGACATCCCGTAGTCCTTGCCGCGGGGGCCTGATGAGTTGGCCACAGACGACGCCGGCTTTGCCGAACCGCTGGAACCGGAGGAATACACGCCGTACTCCCGCGTGAAGTCCGTCATCGCCCGAACGTTCTCGACGCGGGTATCGTTCTGCATGATGGCACTGGCATCCATGATGTACCCGCCGTCGCGGGCAACGCCGTCGATGACCTTCTTGCAGTGGGCGCGGACGTCGTCGGGGCTCTTATAGCCCAGAAGGAAGTTCGGGATACCGCCGCTGAGGCAGAACTTGTGCCCGATCTTGCGGTGAACCTCGAAGATGTTTCCCTGGTCGACGTGGTAGACGATGCTGCGATCCGGCAGTTCGGCAAAGTGATCCAGATGGGCGTCCCATTTGCCCTCGGCATAGAACAGGGTTTGATTCCCGTCCTTCCACAGTTCCTCGATGATCGGCTTGAGCGTCGGCCAGTAGTGCGACTTGAACTGTTCCATCGAGACAAACGGCACGCATCCACGGTGCATCCAATAGCCGATGGGAACCTGCTTCTCAGGGTCTGCGGTGGTCTTGGCCACGTTGTAAAGATGGGGCATCAGGGCTTCGCACGCTTTCAGCACCTTATCCGGTTGCGTGAACATGTCCATCGTCAGTCCGATGTAGCCGCGGAGCTTGTCGGCAATGATGTCGAAAGGGGCCTTGAGAATGCCCGCAATGGCCCCGGCCGTGCCGGATTCCGCTCGCAGACGCGCCGCCTGCGTGCCGAACGACATGAAGTAGTTGAGCATCGCCATCCCCCCCTTCACGAAGGAGAGGTTGTTTCGCCATGTGTTGGGCGATCCGGGCGGCACGACGTCGGCACACACCCGGGGCAGCCAGACGTTGTACAGGAAACCCGTGGGGTCTTCGATCAGGGCGTCGTACTCGTCCGGCTGCATGAAGGCGTGGTCTTCCGAAGGCTCACGGTACTGAAACCCTGTATCGGCCGGCACGTCGATTCCGGGAACGGCGTAGTACTTGAGCCCGATGGTCTGAGTCAGCCCGGTCCAGACATAAACCATGTTACCGACAGTGGCATCCCAGTCGAAATCGGCGGCGCACTTGCGGACCGCTGCAAAGGCCTTTTCGTAGTCGTGCGTCACCTCCTGGCAGGTGTACCCGGCGTACTTGGCCGAGAACTCCGCGGCGAACGGCCGAATCGGGATGCGGTCCGGCTTCTCGTTTCGCATGGCGGTCACATAGCGGCCGAGACGCTCCTGGTAGAGTTGTTCCATCGACACGGGAAGCCTCCTGATAGGCCGAGGGTATTGAATGCTGGACGATACGACCGCAACAGTCTAGCCGGTTTTGTGGCCGAGGGAAGCGCCTTGTCCATGTGTCCCCATCGGAAACCGCTGAAAAGAGCCACCGGCGGGTGTCTATCAAGTGCAAAGGTTTGCCGGCCGGCCATACGGAACCCGACGTGTGTTCGTCCAGGTGTGCTGTGTTCTGCGGGCGACGAGCAGATGAATCAGTGATGATGCGATTGTCGGCACCGACGGATCAGAATCCGGGTACGAACGATCCCCCCTCCTGCCCAGAGGCACGCTCCCACTGCGCTGGAATCCCCGCAAGATCGTCTAGGCGGCGGGTACCACGCTGAGCCGTTCGTCCAATCGTCGCAGTTTCTCGCGAAGGCTCTTGAGGTCCTCCCGATATTCGCGGGTTCTGCAGTGGTGGATCTCCGGTCCCAGCTCCTCGATGCGGCTTTCGACCAGGTCTCTGAGGATCTTCATGTCTTCCGCCGTGAGTTCCGTAAGCATGATCGATCTCTCCTTGAGTTGAATACCTGATAGTGAGGTGACAATGATCATTATCGACAGGAGACTCTTCTTTTTCAATTCCAGGCGCCTTTCGCATCAACGACCTTGTCATGATTCACAGTTTTTCATAGGCTGAATCCGTGCGAGTGACTTTCGAATCGAGAACGGGCGGACTATGGCAAGTGCTGACTGGTATCGTGAGGGTCTTCGTTTTTCCTGCGCCCAATGCGGCGGTTGCTGCGGAGGGGCACCGGGCTACGTGTGGGTCACGGATGAGGAACAGACCGCGATAGCCGCATGTCTCGGCCTGCCGTCCAAGCGTCTGCCCGGTCAGTACGCGCGTCGTGTGGGATTCCGCACCAGCCTGGTGGAGAAGTCCAACGGGGACTGCATCTTTCTGGAACGGAATGGCCAAGGCGTGGGGTGTCGGGTCTACGAGGTCAGACCCCTTCAGTGCCGGACGTGGCCGTTCTGGCCCATCAATCTGAAGTCGCCTGAACACTGGGCGAACGTTGCAGAGACCTGTCCGGGGATGAACCAGGGCACACTGCACGAAGCCGATCGCATTCAGGAGATCCTGGACCTCCAAGGCCATCGCACGTGATACCGAGCGTCTCATTGCCGATTGACGCCATCCGCCGAGCCAGCGGAGATTCCTCGCTGGTTCGCGTCGTGTGCGAGTTCTACCTCGACGTCGAGGAGGGCTTGGTCCGGGACGGTTGGGCGTGTCGGACCTGCGGCCGATGCTGTCGATTCACCACATACGACCACCGCCTCTTCGTGACCCCTTTGGAACTCTCTTACCTGTTGGCGCATGCCCCGATCATGTCGCCGATCGCCGATCAGGGTTTGGCAGATTGTCCCTTTCAGATCACCGACGGATGTGGCGTATATCCGTACCGCACGTTGGGCTGTCGACTCTTTGACTGTCGCCCGGCGTTCTCAGCGGTTTTTTCCGATTTTGCCGAGTTGTGGCACAAACGTCTCGTCGAGATGCATCAGACTCTTCAGGTGCCCTATTGCTATGTGGAATGGGCTGACGCCCTCCGAAGTCTTCACGTTCGTTGAGGAGACGCGAAGGTCAGTTCCGATCTACCTAACTTTTTGCGGCACATGATATAGGCTTGACAACGACCCGAAAGATCGGTATCAGTATATTGAGGTATGCGATTCATTTGATTGCATGTTCTGTACGTGTGTGGGCTTGTGGGGTCCGGCCTCGAGAGTTTTGCTCTCCGAGCAGATCGAGGGAGGCGCTGACTTGACCAAGAAAGACATTGCCAAACAGATCTCGTCCAAATACGGCATTGATCTTGCCGTGGCCCGAGGTGCAGTCCAACACGTCTTCGAGCAGATTATGGAGTCTCTCGTGACGGCTGGGCGCATGGAACTTCGCAATTTTGGGGTCTTCGAGGTCAGGCGTAGAGCTCCCCGCGTGGCTCGAAACCCTCGAACCAATCAGCAGGTGAGCGTGCCCGCCAAGACGGTGGTGGTTTTCCATCCGGGCAAGAACCTCTCCGAGCTGATTGCCAGGCAGGGGCAGCAGGGCGGTCCATCTCCCGCAAGCGAATCAGCGCTGACCGCGCCCGTTGAGCATCCTGCCGCGCCGTCTCAGGTGGCTCAGTAGCCATCTGAGTTGATGGGGCACAAGTCTAAGAATCGCTCCAGTATCCCGGCGGCATGTGCCGAAGATTATAGGGACCTAGAGTCTGTCCGCAGACGCGTCGGTCGGGCAGACCATCGTCCGGTCGGTTGTTGGCCCCTCGATCAGCGAGGCGAGGGGTCGAAAGGTCCGTTCGGCTGAACGCGGGTCTTATGCCGATTTTGGGTCTCGATCTTTGCCGGGGTGAATCTCATGAAAAGCGCGGTCATTCTCAGTGGCGTATTGATTCTGTTGGTCGTGCTGCTGGCCGGTCAGAGCGGTTGTAGCCTGACCCAGACGCAGGGCGAACACCAGAAGACTTATGATACAATCATCTCCCACGACATGGGCACTCTCCCCGACGACATCGACTACATGCTCATGATGGATCGTCCCACCCGACTGAGCAAGTGGTTGATCGAGTACTAATGGTTCCTGACGTTTCCAGAGAGAGATTGATCAGAGCCTGAGCGGACGTGTCTTCAGACCGATCGGTGGCGTCTGCAGAAACTGCGCTGCTGCCATGCACATTTGAGTTCGACAGCACGTCCAATTCCTCAGCTCCTGAGTCAACAGCCACTCCGGCCTCGATTCCGGCGTGCCGACATCCTGTCCACTCTCGCAACCGTCCATGTCGATCGATGGATTCTGAAGATCTCCGCCCTAATCATCTGATCTCCTGGGAGGGGAGGGTCCCTATCCGGTGATTCTTGAGGGCAAGGGGCTGCAGGCCGTTCCGGGTTGGTCCAAGACGGTAGGGGCCTTTCACGTGGAGTGTCATCGGACACACAAAAATCCCCCTTGGCCACTCGACATGACCCCACCGTACCCACGATAATGTCACCGCTAGGGGGCCAAGACACAGGTGATACGTTGCGGTTTAAGGCATTCGTCAACGGGAAGGTAGTTACGTCCTTCGATCTGGAGGGTGCGTATCTCGTCGGCAGCGACGGTGTGCCGCTTCGAGCCGAGATCGGCCAGCGCGGCGAGGAGGTCCTCTGCCTGAAGCGAGCTCAAGGCCCCGCCGGTCTGTCAATCGTATGGCATGTTCAGGGTTTCGGGCGGATCATGCTCGAGACCACGCGGTTGCCGGATGAAGATCGTTGCTACAATCTGAACGTCGAATTGGCCCGCGGTCGTCTGATGCGGATCGCTCAGAAGCGAGAGGATTGGGGGCTGTTCGATTCAACCGATGCTCCGGAGGCCGGTGCCGATATCGATCGGGCACGCGATCTGTTCATCGAGGCCCTCAAGACCCAGGACGAGGGCAAGGCCTCGCAGTATGCCGACGAATCGCTTCGCCTGTCGTGTGAAGCGGGCGAGAAGCTCAGCCTCTATCACGCCGATCTGTTCCTGAGCCGGCGTCTGCAGGGCGGCACCTTCGGGCGTCGGCTGTTCGGTTGCGCGGTGGATTTGTTGAGCCTTAACGAGCACTATTGCCGTCGGCTGCTCGAAGGATTCGATTTCCTCTCCGTGCCGATCGTCTGGCGGCGGATTCAGCCCAAAGACAAGGAATACAACTGGGCCCAGTTGGATGCGTGGATCGATTGGTTGACCAAGAATCGACGTTCGATCAAAGCGTTCCCCCTCGTGGCGTTCAACGAGGCGAACATTCCCGACTGGCTCTACATCTGGGAGCATGATTTCGAGACGGTTCGCGACCTGGTCTACGAACACATCAACCGTATCGTCCAGCGTTACGGCAGCTATGTGCAGTCGTGGGATGTGATCAGTGCCATTCACGCCGACAATTGTTTTAACTTCAATTTCGAGCAACTCATGGAACTGACGCGGATGGCCGCCACGCTGACCAAGCAGCTTTCTCCACGCAGCACGACGATCATCGATCTGGTGGCTCCCTGGGGTGAGTACTTCGCCCGCAATCAGCGGACGATTCCGCCGATGCTCTATGCCGACATGGCGGTGCAGAGCGGCATCAATTTCGACGCCTTCGGGCTGCAGTTCTACTTCGGCGTCGCTCGTGAGGGGATGTACATGCGGGACCTGATGCAGGTCTCTTCGCTGATCGACCGCCTGGCAGCTCTGGGAAAGCCTCTCCACATCACAGCCGTTCAGGTGCCTTCTGCCAGTACGCCCGACCAGGGGGATGCTTGGGGAGGGGCTGTCTCGGTGGAGCAGGGTGGCTACTGGCACGAATCCTGGAGTGAAGAAATCCAGGCCCGCTGGTTGCGCGATTTCATTCGCGTGGCGCTGAGCAAGCCTTTTGTCGAGAGCATCACCTGGCGCGACCTGGCCGATAGCGAAGGGCATTACCTGCCCCACGGCGGCCTGCTCAATCGAGATCTGACGCCCAAGAAGGCCTACAACGAATTGCTTCGCATCAAGCGCATGATACCTCTTCCGGAAGACAAACGACGACGTCGACCCCCAGCTCGTCCCACATGAGTTCCGATCACTCCAGCCGTGCTTTCCTCGATGGCTGGTTGGGCGGGACGAGCGTCCACACCCTCCTCTACGTGTTCATCGTCGTGGCATTCTGCATAGGGTTGGGGTTGCGCCTCGGGACGGTTTCGATCGATGCATCTGCGGCCACTTCGGCCTCGCAGCCATCTGTCAGGGACCGCCTGAATCCCAACACCGCTGACTGGCAAGAGCTGGCGACACTACCGGGCATTGGGGAATCCCTGGCACGTCGGATCGTCGAACATCGCCAGAACCAGAGGCGATTGCTGGCAGATCCCCGTGCGATCGTCTTTCACAGGGCCTCGGATCTGGAGGCGGTCAAAGGAATCGGCGCGGCAAAAATCGCCACACTGGAGGGCTTTCTAACATTTGTGGAGTAATCCCCTGTAAGTCGATTGCAAATCTTTACATGCCAACATATTACGGCTAGACCATCGCTCCCTATTTTTCGCAGGGAATGCAGTTGACACCTGCACAGAAGTAAGATTTAATGGTGCCCACTGGGGTGGTTCCCCCGGCGTGTCGGTTTCCCCCCCGGCCGACTCGCCACCCGCCCCAGTGTTTTTTTGCGCATGGCATCCAGATTTCCCACCGCCGAGAATCCGATGGATCGGCCAAGCCGTTCTTGAAAACCGATGCGTTCTGCCAGTCGGTACGGTCCGGTGTTGCGCCGATATTCGGCTGTTTCAGTCACGGAGTCACGAGCCGTGGTTTTGCTGTGAGATCGGGCTTCGGCTGGACCACATCGTCTCATCCACGTATTCTGATCGGTCGCGTTTGATCGGCAGTTCAGAGGATAAAGGGATTATGGCAAAGACACATCGCAGGGTGAAGATCGTGGCTATTGGCGTCGGCAGCGCCAGTTTCGGTCGGGGGGTTCTGGCCGATGTGCTCGGCAATCCGCTGATGCGGAAGCTCGACGTGCGGCTGGTCCTGGTGGACCTGAATCCGACGGCCCTGGAGCGCATGGGTCGGCTGGCGCAGATCATCCGTCGTCACTACGACTCGGACGTCGTCATCGAACAGACCACGGATCGCCGTGAGGCGCTTCGGGGCGCGGACTACGTGATCATTTCCGTGGCCGTCCGGCGGATGGACCTCTGGGAGCAGGACTTCAGGGTGCCACTGGCATACGGGTTCAAGCATCCGCTCGGCGAAAACGGGGGGCCGGGTGCGGTCTTTCACACGCTGCGGAGCCTCGAGTTGGTCCTGCCCATCTGTCGCGACGTCGAACGTTTGTGCCCCCGTGCAATGGTCTTGAACTATACGAATCCCGAGAGCCGCGTGCTCATGGGGCTGAACCGCATGACGAAGGTTCGAGCGGTGGGGCTCTGCCACGGTCAGATGTTCGCACGGGAGCAACTGGCCGCGAAGATCCTGAAATGTCCTCTGGCCTCATTGGATACCGAGGCGGGTGGTCTGAATCACTTCTTCTGGTTCACTCGCATTGCGGACGCCAAGACCGGCAAGGACCTGTATCCGCTCGTTCGCAAGCGAATCCTCCGAGACCCGTCTCCGGTGCCGCCGCTGGTTCGCAAGATGGTGGAGGTTTTCGGGCACTACACCTATCCTTCGGACGATCACATCGGCGAGTATCTCTCCTTTGCCTATGAATTCACCGGGCTCAAGTGGCACTATGGTCGCGAGTGCAAGAAGGTGCCGCCCGGCCATGGCAGGATCGATTCGGAGGACGGGATCGAGCCCTATCTGAGCGGTGCCAAGGAGGTCGATGACGCGCTGGTCAAGCAGAGCGGTGAGCTGGCGATCCCGATCATCGCCGGCGTGGAACTCCGTCGGCGCACGTGGCTGCCGGCGGTCAACGTCCTCAACACGGGCCGGTTCGTGCAGGACCTCCCACCGGATGCCATCGTGGAGGTGCCGGCCTGGGCAGATCATCGGGGCATTACGCCGATTCGCATCGGACGGCTGCCCGAGGCACTGGCAGCGTACTGTCGCACGCAGGTTTCCATCCAGAAACTCATCATCGAGGCGTACGCGACTCGAAAGAAGAACCTGCTGCTTCAGGCATTGCTCCTCGATCCGACGGTGAATCACGTGGAAAACGCTCGACGGCTCCTGGACGACATGCTGAGTCTGCAGGCCGACTATCTGCCGCGATTTGCGTGAGGGGATTCGCCGCGTCGGAGGTTCGACGGCTCAGGGTGCCGGTTGTGTTGTGGCCTCCACCGAGGTCATCGCCTGCCGCAGGATCAGCCACAGGCGTCGCAGCGGCAACTCCAGCGTCAGCGTGACTCGGCGGTTCTTCCTGTCGATGGTTGGTCCCTCGACCACCTGGGCGGCGCTGAGCAGTTTGAGGATGTCTTCGGCGAGTTCCTCGTGGGCATCGAGTACGCTGGCGGCGCTTGCCCCCCCGGGTAATTGGAGCACGTCGATCTGTTCGGCCAGCTTGAGCTGCGCGGCAATACGGGCGTCCTGGGTGGCGATTTCGACGGCACGATCTTCGCTGGGTTGTCCCCCCTTCGGCATCGTTCCGCTGCTGGAGACTCGAAGGGATCGACCGGCCCATTCGGGTTCATCGACATCGACGGCAGCCAGTCTCGGACGTCGAATCGCCGAGGTCGGAGGGAGACCGTAACCGGCGGCGCGGAGCCTGTCGATCCCCGCCAACCGGGCGATGCTTTCGATTTCCGCCTCCGTGGCGTCGCTCTTGCTGTTGGGTTGTGCCCGAAGCTGGCGAAGCCGGTCGACGGCGGCTCGGACGGTCACTTCCGCATGCACGCGGCAGACCTGTTCGGGCAACCACTCCGGCAGTGTGACCTTCACACCGTCAAACGACTGCCTCAGTCCGTTGGCCAGAATGGGTTCGGCCGCCAGGAGGTCGGCGACAGCACGCGATCGTTCGGTCTTGAGTTGCCCGATCATACGGACGAGGTGTTCGCCGGCGTCCAGTTCCGCCGCACGCTGGGCCGCCTTGAAGCCGGAAGGATTCACGTCCGCCCAGCCCGCCGGTGGCAAGTCACCGGCGTCTTTTGCCCCAGGCCAGCCGGGAGGGCCCGTCAGTTCGTCTTGTGTGGGGCTTCGTCCCCGTCCCGTGACCATGAGATGATCGCTGCCGAGTCGCTGCAGGATCGCACCGCCGTCCGGTACCCTGAGTGTGTTCAACTGTTCGGCCGCGATGAACTTCGCAAGCCCTTCGAACACCGGCTTGAGGGGCAGTCGCAGATCGGCTTCCGCATCGCCATTCCCGTAGAAACGCGTCCGTCCAACCCGCTGGGCCTGACTGATCAGTCGGCGCAGTTCGATCGTCACCGCCGATGACGACACGATCGTGTCGCCGAGAGTGGCCTTTCCGTCCGGACTCAGGTCCGCGATCTTCCGGTAGAGCTGTCGATACGCGTCGGCCAGGGCCGACTGTTCGGCGACGGCCTGGCGTTTCTCGGGTGACCAGGCTTCGGCGCCGAGGGCGATCGTCGATCCAAACACGATGAACGGGACGGCGAAACGAACTTTCTGCTGAATTCTTCGTAGCATGGGAAGACTCTGTCTCCTGCGATCCGCAGTCATGACAGAGAGAGGATACGCGTATCTCCCGAGAGTCTCAAGTGGGCTGGGGCGTGCAACGGGGACTCCATCGGGTGTACAATCCAGGCAGCCGCGACGGCGAGTGTGCATCAGCGATATCCGGGAACCTGTCGTTGGAGAGGTCGAACTATGAACAGGCCCGCTGCGGGTGATCGCATCAGCGAATACATCTTGCTTGAGAAGGTGGGGGCCGGCAGTTTCGGCGAGGTTTGGAAGGCCCGCCACCACATCTGGGAAGACCAGATCGTGGCCATCAAGATCGCCACGGATGCCGAGTATGTCCGCAACCTCCAGCAGGAGGGCGTGACGATTCACGGGCTTCGGCATCCCAATATCGTGCGGGCGATCGGGTTGGACCCCTATGCCGCCCCGCCCTATCTGGTCATGGAATTCGTCGACGGACCGTCGCTCCAGCAGGTGGTCGAGGCCCATCCCGAGGGGCTTCCGTTTGACGTGGCGGTGTCGATTCTCCGCGGGATGCTCCAGGCGCTGGAGGTTTCGCACGAGTATGGGGTGGTGCATCGCGATATCAAACCGGCCAACGTGCTGATTGCCTCTCGCAACGAGGTCTCGCAGATTACGGCAGAGGCGGTTCGCGTGACCGATTTCGGGTTGGGCAAGGCCGAGAAAATGACCACCGCCTCGATCATGCAGTCGGGCAATCTTCGCACCGAGGAGGGACAGAGCATCTCGGGCACGATCGCCTATATGGCTCCCGAGCAGCGTGACGGGCTGGAGGTCGATGCCCGAACCGATCTGTACGCCTGCGTGATCGTGTTCTTCGAGATGGTGACGGGCAAGCGGCCGCAGGGTGCCGATCGCCCCCGGCACATCAAACCCGATCTGCCGACATGGGTGGACGACTTCTTCTCGCATGGCTACACCGCCCGAGAGCGGCGGTTTGCCTCGGCTCGCGAAATGCTGGCCGAACTGGATAAGCACACCTCGTCCAAGTCCGTTCCTCGCGTCAAGCCGGTGCCGCCCGTTCCGACCCTCCCACGGGCCCAACCGGTTACCGGGGCGTCCGAGGCGACGGGGCTGAAATGCCCGGCCTGCGGGGGGACAATCGAACGCGACGATAACTTCTGCATCCACTGCGGGCATCAGGTGAACCCGCATCCTCGGCGCTGTATTCAGTGTGGGGCGTACCCCGATGCACGTGATCAGTTCTGCATCTCCTGTGGCGGGTCGCTCAGGAGCTTGGGGTGCTGAACATGCTCGCCGATTCTCAGATCCTCTGCTTTCTGTGGGTGCTCGTTCCCCTGTTAGTTCTTGCCATCGGGCGGGCCATGATGTTCATGCTGCGCCTGTTGGCCGGCGGAGGTGTGGGCGGAAGGCAGCCCCCTCCTCCGTGGGCGGGCGACCGACAGAGTCGCCGGAATCGGAGGCGGGCCCGAAGGGAGATCGCCCGGACGGCTCAGTACGGCGCTGACAACTGGACGCAGAAGGCGTGCGTCAATCCTCAGTGCGGCTGCATCAACAAACCTGAGGCACGGTTCTGCAGCCGCTGCGGTACCCCCATAGCATCATGAACATTGCGGTCGAACAAACCCGACGAGCAGAGACGGAGTTCCTCGCGGCCTTTCAGAACGGCGTCGAGGAATGGTCCGGCGAACTGCCCGGAACGTTGAGTCTCCGACCCGTGCAGGTCAACGCCCGCGATGGGCTCCGGGAGATGATGCGGGCCGGTCACACGTACGATCTCGATCTGCTCGACCGCCTGCCTCAGAACAGGCGTCTGGTCGCGTACAGCTATCGGCGCCCCTGGTATCTGATTGGGCGTCGGCGCGTCGGTGCTGTGATTGCCTCAGTGTTGTCTCCGCTGAAGGCGTGTCTCGACGCCGAAGTGATGACGGGCGGCACACAGGGATCGGTCCTTCCTCCCATCGGGGCGGAGGAACTGGCGGCCCATGTTCTCTCGCTGATCGACGATCGTCTGGACAGACAGATCATCGGTGTGTGCGGTTCTACCGGGTTCACCGACGAGGCCCGGCGCGTGACCCTGGATCGTCCCGGCCTGACCTTGGTGCTGGTGGAACCTCGTGCGGACGGCGGCTGGCGGATCACGGGGGTATGCGGTTCGGCCCTCCCAACAGCGATCAGCCTGTTTGATCCGGAGAAGGCGTCGGGCAAGACCGAGCGCGTTCGCCGGGCGGTGGGCGATCGTCGCTCCACGCTGCTCTATGCCGGATTGAATGCCTCGGAACTTGCGGCCGATCTGTCGGTTTCGGTGCAGAACGTCATCGATGTCTTCGAGAACCTGGCCGAACGGGATCCGCATCTCCACGTGACGCGGACACCCGAGGCCTGTATCCTGTTTCACACAACCGTGGCAGAGAAGGAGGTCCAGGGCATGTCGGTTCTGGAATTTCTCAAGCGAATCCTCGGACGTCAGGCATCTCCCGCCGAGAAGATCCGCGACCTTCGGGCCAAACAGGTCGAAATCGACGATCAGCGGCGCACCCTCGAGAAGGCGTTGGACGAGCTGGTGACACAGGAACAGCAGCTCCTGAAAGACGGAGCGGCCGCCACCTCGATGACGGCCAAGAAACGTCTGGCCTCGCGCGTCGCCCAGATCCGGCAGGAAGTCACCCTTCAGAACGAGAAGGTCGCCATTCTGGCCAAGCAAGGGCAGATCCTCGGTCGGCAGATCCACAACCTCGAGGTGGCTCAGACCGCCCAGCCGTCCGGCTTGCCGGAGGCCGAGGACATCACCGAGGCGGCGGCGGCCGCCGAAACCGCACTGGCCGGGCTCGACGAATCGTACGAGGCGGTTCGCACGGTCAGTCGTGCGGCCGGCGAGCAGGCGATGACGCCGGAGGAGACAGACATCCTCGCAGAGTTCGAGAAGATGGCGACTCAGGCGCCGAAGGATCCGTCGAAGGTCCCGGCGGCCGAGAAGGCGGAGGAAGGCGGGGCTTCTTCGCAGCCCGCACGCGACGATCGGCAGCGCCAGGCGAACTGATCCGGCGGGCGGCAGAAGGGATATGCCGGTTGTGAGGGTGGATCGCTTACTCGGAGTGGTGCCATGGGCCTGTTCGACTGGTTGACGGGCAAGAACAAATCGCTCTCGGACATGACGGCGCAGGAACTGCGGAAGCAGGAGTTGCTGCTGGAGAGCGAGCGGAACCTGATGCTCAAACGGATCGAAGTGCTCGCCCGCCAGAAACAGGGGCTCTTCGATCAGGGGGCCAAGGAGAAGTCGCCGGAAGTCCGGCGAACATTGGCTCAGGACTTCGAGATGAAGACGACGGAGCAGCTTCTCGTCTCCCGCCAGCTCAATATTCGCACGAAGGAGAAGATGACCGTCTCAAGGATGCGGATGCTTCGCGAAAACGCCGAACGGGCCAAGGCCTCCGGTGATCGGATCGGCATGATCGGCGAACGCGACGTGCTGACCCTGACGAAGCTGATCGAGAACGAAAACGTGACCAGCGAAATGTACCAGGAGCGGTTGGATCAACTGCTCGACGCGGGGGCTGTTGTGAGCGAGGGTGCCTCGGGGCTCAGCGAGGCCGGCCAGGCGGTGGTGGATATCTGGAACAAGATGGACGCCGGGGGGATCACCGACAGTACGGAGGCCTTTGACGAGGCCGACCGTCGCGTCCGCGAACAGAAGGCCGCTTCGCAGGAGTAACCGGGCGGGCGATAGCGAGGGTGCAGGCATGGAACTGTTCAAGTCATCCGAGGAACGACGGATCGAACGCGAGATGAAGATCCGCCAGGGAATCCGGCGGATCGAGCGGGCGATTCGAGAACAGGAGAAGTTCTCCGAAGAGTTCGTCGCCAACGCCCGGAGGGCCCGTCAGATCGGCGACAACGCCCAGTATCAGTTCATCCGCAATTCCCTGAAGAAGACAGCGACGATCAAGCGCATGCTCGAACGGCAGCTCCTGACCGTCAAAAATGCCCTGTTGATCAAGCGTCAGGCCGAGGCCTCGTCTGATTTCTCCACGGCGATGGGGACGATGGCTCAGGAGATCGGACGACTCTTCGGTGAAACCGATCTGGTCAAGACGCAAGCCGATTGGGAAAAGGCCATGGCCCAGTCGGCCACGATGGAGGAGCGGATGTCGATCTTCCTCGATACGGTCGAAGACATGGCCGCTCAGGACGTCGGTGCAGCGTCGGCCCAGGCGATTGGCGACGACGAGATCGACCGCATGATCGAGGCCGAGGATGCCGCCGCTCATGAGAAAGAGATGGGCAAGCTCGGCGAACTTCGTGCCGAGCTGGAGAGCCTGAAGGGACCAGGCGAGAAGCAGAAGTAGCGACAGAACCCGTTCGGATGGGGAGATGCCCAGGGCTGTCGAACGGGGGCCACACGGTGTGCAGCCATGCCGATGACCTTTGCCACATTTGAACGGATGAAGGACAAGGGCGTCGCCGCCTACAAGAAGGGCGACTACGCCGTTGCCAAGCCCTACTTGATCGAGGCGGCCGAGGCGATGGTTGAGCTGGCCGAGGCGGCCAAGACCGAGACGCTTCGCCGTCAGTATGAGGAGTACGCCCGCGAATTGATGGAACTGACGCGACAGTGCGATCGTCGCAAGACCGACGTGCGTCCTGCGACGCCTCGCTCTGCGGCGAAGGATGGCGAAGGCGATCAGGGGACGGATGCCTCCGATTGGATCGTGCGGGAGAAACCGGACATCGGGTTTGACGATGTGGCCGGCATGGACGAGGTGAAGCAGGAGATCCGCCTGAAGATGATCTACCCCTTCACGCACCCCGAGTTGGCCAAACGCTATGGCGTCAGCGCCGGCGGAGGGTTGCTGTTGTACGGTCCCCCCGGAACGGGCAAAACCATGATCGCCAAGGCGACCGCCCACGAACTCGATGCCACGATGTTCGTCATCAGTCCGGCACAGGTCATGAGCAAGTGGGTGGGTGAGGCCGAACAGAACGTTCAGAAGCTCTTTGAAGCCGCCAAGGCCGAGACCAAGAGCGTCATCTTCATCGATGAGGTCGAGGCGCTGGTGCCGCGCCGCACCGGCGACGGTTCCACCGTGATGCAGCGGGTCGTTCCGCAAATCCTCCAGGAACTCGAAGGGTTCGATCGCGCCTCCGATCGGGCGCTGATGTTCATCGGTGCGACCAATAAGCCATGGATGCTCGACGAGGCCATGCTGCGTCCCGGGCGTCTGGATACGAAGGTGTATATCCCGCTGCCCGACCCGCCGGCCCGCATGAAGCTGCTGGAGATCTACCTGGGCAAGCGACCGCTGGCCGAAGATGTCGACTTCGGCGTGCTTTGTGACAAGCTGGAGGGCTACAGCGGTGCGGACATCAAGAACATCGCCGTTCAGGCCGCTTCCAGACCCTTTCTGGAGTCGGTGGCCGGCAGCGAGCCCCGCCCCATCGGCATGGCCGATGTGCTGGCCGTGATCGAAGACACCCTGCCGTCGGTCAAGCCGGGGGATTTGAAGCGGTTCGAGAAGTTCGACGCCGACGGAACGTAAGGTGCTCTCGCCGTTCGACGAGTCCCTCGATTCGCGAGGTGGTTCCGAGCGGGACAGGCCTCTCAGTTGGTCTCCAACCAGTTCTCGCCCCAAGCGACGTCCACCTTGATGGGAACGTCGAGCATCAGGGCGTGTTCCATCTCCTGACGGACCATCTCGACTTCCGACTCGACGGCCGTGCGCGGCACCTCGAAGACCAGCTCGTCGTGTACCTGGATGAGCATTCGACTGGGGCGCCTCTCATCGAGGATCCTGCGGTGGATGGAGATCATGGCCCGCTTGATCAGGTCGGCGGCGCTGCCCTGGATTACCGTGTTGACGGCCAATCGTTCGGCCGCAGCACGGGCGGGCTTGTTTGAGGAGCCGATGTCCGGAATCGCACGTCGGCGGCCCAGAATCGTCTCGACATAGCCGTTCCGTTTGGCCAAGGCGATGCATTGGTCGAAGAACGCCCGCACCCCATGGTATCGCATGAAGTACATATCGATGAACGTGCGGGCCTCGCCGACGGACATGCCGGTCTGGCGGGCGAGTCCGAACGGGCCTTGCCCGTAGAGGATGCCGAAGTTTACGGCCTTGGCGCGATCGCGCTGTTCCTTGGTGACCGCGGTCGGGTCGATGCCGGCCACCTGGGCGGCGACGAAACGGTGAATATCCTGGTCCTCGGCGAACGCGCGGCGGAGATTGGTGTCACCGCTGAAGTGCGCCACCATCCGCAACTCGATCTGGCTGTAGTCGGCCGTGAGAAGCACGTGATCCTTGAGGCCCGGCACGAAGGCCCGGCGGATCTCCCGCCCGATCTTCGTGCGCACCGGGATGTTCTGAAGGTTCGGGTCGCTGCTGGACAGCCGCCCGGTGATGGCCCCGGTCTGATGAAAACTGGCATGAATGCGGCGCGTGTGCGGGCAGACCATGTCGGGCAGCGTGTCGACGTAGGTCTTCTTGAGTTTGCTCAGTTCGCGATGCTGGAGTATCAGCCGGCAGATCGTACTGTTCTGCAGGGCGGCCAGTTCGCCCAGAGTCTCGGCATCGGTGCTCCGCTGGGTCTTGGTCTTCTTCAGTACGGGAAGCTTGAGGCGGTCGAACAGGATCTCGCCGAGCTGGCGAGGCGAGTCGATGTTGAACTCGCCGCCGGCCTCCTGATGGATCTGTCGGGTCAGTTCGTCCAGACGGTCTGCGAGCATCCGGCTCATGCCGGCCAGCAACTCCGTGTCGACCGCTACGCCCTGGTACTCCATCTCCGCCAGCACCTCGACCAGCGGCATCTCGGTTTCCCAGAACAGCTTCTTCAGGGCGGGGGCGCGCTCAAGCTGCTCCCGCAACAGTTCGCAGAGCCGCCAACTGAAGTCGGCATCTTCTCCGGAATAGTCGGCCACCTTACGGGTCTCCACCTGATCCATCGTGATCTGCGACTTCCCCTTACCGATCAGGTCGGTGATCGGGATCATCTGATGGCAGAGCAGGTCCAAGGCCAGGTTGTCCAGCGAGTGGCTTCGCCGGGATGAGTCGAGCACGAAGCTCGCGATGTAGCTGTCGAATTCGATGCCGCGAACCTCAATGCCCGCGTTTCGCAGGACGTTCATGTCGTATTTGAGGTTCTGCCCACACTTGGCGATGCCTGGATCGGCCAGGATCGGGCCGAGCACATCGGCCACGCGTTCCAGGGACAGCGTCGGTCCTCCGATTCCGCGGACCGGGATATAGCATGCCTGTCCGGCCTCCCAGGCGATGGCGATACCGACCAGGTCGGCTTCCCGGGGCCGCAGGCTGGTCGTTTCGGTGTCGAAGGCGAATCGCTTGAGCGTGCGGAGCGTTGCAGCCAGTTGGTCGAGCCGCTCGGGGGTATCGATCAGCTCATAGGCACCCTCGGATGTGGTCGTCAGGCCCACCGGCGTTGCGGCGACGGGGGGCTCAGAGCTTGCGATGTCTGTCCCGCCATGAGTCTGTGCCGCAGTCCTGTCCGGCAGTTGCTGGACGAGCCGCTCGAACCCCAGTTCCTGGAAAATCGGGCGGAGCTTCTCGTGGGGCCATCCATTGAAACGGCAGTCTTCAAGACGGAGGTTCATCGGCACATCATCGAGCAGGGTCACCAGCTTGCGTGTGGCGGCCATTCGGCCGGCGAACGCCAGAACGTTCTCCCGCTGCTTGGGCGTCAGCTCATCGGCGTGAGCGACAACGGCTTCAGCGGTGCCGTACTTGCCGATCAGTTTGGCGGCGGTGACGGCTCCCACACCCTTGACGCCGGGGACATTGTCCGTGGTGTCTCCGCAGAGCGTCTGGATCTCGACCGCCTGCTTGGGGGTGTAGCCCTTCAGCGCCAGGAGCTTCTCAGAGTCGATCTCCTCATCCTTGCCGGGGTCATACAGCGTTACGCGGGCCGACAGGAGTTGCTCCAGGTCCTTGTCGCGGCTCACCAGATAGACCATCAGATCGGGGTCCGCCTCGGTGGCGCGCCGAGCCAGGGTAGCCATCAGATCGTCAGCCTCGAAGCCGGGCAGCGTCAGGACGGGGATACCGGCGGCTCGGACGATCTGAACGATACGCTCCCGTTGGGGGTGGAAGTCGTCCGGGGGGGGCTGCCGGTTGGCCTTGTATTGAGGGTCGATCGTCATGCGAAAGACCGGTGCCTCGGCCGTATCCATCATCATGACGAGATAGTCCGGCTTTCGCGTCTTCACCAGGTTAAGCAGCATCTGGCAGAAGACGTACGTGGCCCGCGTCGGTTCACCCGACGGGGCGTTCAGGTCACGAAACGGGGCGTAGTAGCATCGGTAGATCTGAGCATGACCGTCGATGATGTACAGGGTTTTCGCCATGTCCTCGCATCTCGTCGGCGACCGGTTCGTCGCGTTGACTCCTGGCGGCACTCTATCAGAAAGGGCCATCGTTCGACAGTCGGGGGGGCAACTACCCTGTCCGGCTATTGCCGTGAAGCCGAATTTGTTGTTAAACTTCCCTGGGGGGCATGCTCGATCTCCTATCGGAGAACGCCCGATGTCAGCAAAAGACCATTCACAGCACGGGGGGCGGACTGCATTCACGTTGATCGAACTGTTGGTGGTGGTAGCCATCATCGCGCTGCTTATCTCGATTCTCCTGCCGTCGCTGGGCAAGGCGCGGACACAGGCCCGGACGACAATATGTGCAACGCGCGTGGGGCAACTGACCAAATCCGTCCTCATGTACAGTGAGGACTACAACGAGACGCCGCCGTTCAACGCGTGCACGCCCGGCGTGGCCTTTCCGGGTTCGGGCAGCGTTGGGATGCTGTTTGATCCCAACGAGAATTGGCTGGTCACTTTTCCACAGGAATGGTGGCCTGTGGGGCAGGAGGCTGCTCGAAAGAGCGGCTTCTTCCGGTGTCCTCAGGCCAACTGGCCTCAGACGCTCAAGGTGCCCGAGAGCGGCACACTGTTCCCCTATGCCCGCTTCCCGTCGCTGTACAGGTGCCCGGAATTCGAACGCATCAATGATTCGGAGAAGGTTCAGAACGTCTTCAACTACGTTCGAGCGGAATGGGGACGGCGCTTTCGCGTTCCTCCATCATGGTTGCCGCGCGGGTACACCAATGAAGGGGGCTACGACGACCCGACGATGATTTCGACGATCGGAATGGGGCTGGGCGACTTCAAGGGCGCGATCCTCAAGATCAGTGCCGTCTACTCTCCGGGTTTGCTGCCCATGATGGTCGACGAACAGTGGGACCATCATGTGGCAAGACCTCCGATCCTCTTCAATGCCAGTCAGGAAATTAAGTGGCATTGGGCCGACATCGATACCATACTCTGCTCGCATGATGAGGTCGGACGATACCATCCCCCGAAGGTCCAGGAGTCGCCATATTACGATCCGCTCAAGCCTTGTGAACGCGGTGGAATTGGCTATTTCGATGGGCACGTCGACTTCCGTCGCGACCCGCATCCGAATCCTCCGGGGAAGTACGCGGAACGGACTTGGGCTGATGGTGATCTTCGAGATATGACGGCCATGGGCTACGCGTCGGTGAAGTTTCTCTTGGACGGAATATTCGCCCAGCGCGGGATGAAACCACCGCTGGACCTCCCCGCTCCGCCGTGGTGAAGGCGAACATGACGATCGCCTGACACGATCGTATGTCACATTCCCTCAAAAAAAGACCGGGCTGACGAGCGGTACTTCAGCTTCGTCAACCCGGTTCATGTTTTTTCGCGCCGCCGCAAGGCAGCTTGCGTGGGCTGCCCTACGGCAGCGCACCTATGCTACTCGACACCGGATCACCTCCTTTCATGCAGGGCCACCCTGGGCTGTTGAAGGCAAGGTGTCACACCTTCAACTCTGCTCCAGGCCGGAACCCCCTGGGGCCGCCACCCCAGGAACAACGCCCGGAGGATGCTGGCAGGACACCCATCCGCTCGGCCATTTGGGCCCGGGAGGCATCACAGCCCCTGAACCCTCTTGGCACTTTAAGTCTATCACGGGTAATACCTTGAGTCAAATTGAATCGGGCATTATCGTGGGGTACAAGATAGATGTGGCGATCGGCGACTTCCGTGATATTGCGGTGACAAGCGATATTGTTGCATATTAACAAGCAATTATGAACATTGAGAGCTGAATTGGCATTTGGCATTCTTCCTTCTTCTTGCGGTCGTTTGAGCAAATATTATGGGTTGGCCAATAGACTGCGAGAATGCGTGGCATATCATAGAGTGATTGGCCGCCAACGTCCGATATGGATAATGGTTTAGTACGGTGCGGTCCAAGGGAGGTAGGGGGAAGACATCCTGCCTTTGGCATAGCCGTTGGAACCGCCAGTTGCGGCCGCGCGGACACGCTCGGGCCCTGTGTTTAGTGCTGTGGGAAGCGCTGAGAATGCGAGCACGAACGATTGGGGCACCGGTTGGCAGCACGGGTGGTGGGGCACAAGCGGGAACCTTTCCGCACCTTAAGAAACATCCTGATGGGCTGGGTTGCTTCAAGGAGAGTCTGACATGGCATTACGATGGTGCCTGACGGTTGGGCGACATCCGCGCCGGGGCGGGGCGGCGGTGATGGGTATGGGTCTGATGATCCTGGCGATGATCGGGATCGCCCAGGCTGCCGACGGACCGGTGTACTACAGCGGTGGGAAGCCGATTCCCCTGGAAGCGGTCAACGACCATGTGACGATTCTCCTGGTTCCGGACGCCAGCTTCTCCAAGGTGGCATTGGATCTGGCGCACCGTGGCATGCCGACGTTGATCAATCCCGCCGGTGCTCGTGGGGGCAATTCGCTGCGTGTGGTGCCGGTCAACTCGGCCGATGTGGCGACCATGAACCAGGTTCGTTCCGTGGCCGGCATTGGCCAGGTTCGGCGTCTGTACCGCGACTCTGCGACCAAGCAGCAGATGATCGCTACCGACATGATTGTGGTTCGCGTCAAGCCGGGGATGGGGGCTGGCGATATCGATGCGTTCTTCAGTGCCTATGGTGTCAAGATGGTTCGGTCGCTGGAGTCCCTCGGCGAGACGTATCTCGTTCAGTTGGTCGATTCCTCAGCCGATGCCGTTCAGGTTGCCGCTGCGATGTATCAGGACGGGCGAGCCGTCTACTGTCATCCCGACTTCGTGGCCCAGATCGCCGGATGTGCCGTGGAAATCACCGATCCCTTGTACCCTCAACAATGGCACCTCAACAACACGGGGCAATCCGGGGCAACCGTCGACGCCGATGTCGATTGGCAGGAGGCCTGGGAGGCGGTGGTGGGGTACCCGGGTCTGGAGAGCATCCTGATTGCCATCCATGACGATTCCGTTCAGATCACCCATGAGGACCTCAAGGACGCCTACATTTCCGGCTACGACTTCACGGGCAATGATGATGACCCCTCACCGGCTGCCACCGACGACAATCACGGGACGGCGGTGGCCGGCATCGCCCTGGCTCGTCTCAACGGTATCGGTGTGGTCGGGGCGGCGCCCAGGGCCGGCCTGGTGGCCATTCGATGGGGCATGACCGATTCCAAGATCGCCGAGGGATTCGCCTTCGCGATGACGCGAGGCTGCGATGTCATTAATAACAGTTGGGGGCCGTCGTATCCCGGGCTCCCCGTCCCCGATGTGATCAAGAACGCCATCGACAGTGTGATCGCCAACGGGCGTCGCGGCAGGGGCATGGTGGTAGTTTTCTCGGGCGGCAACTATGGGCTGCCGATCACGTCGAACAACCCCTATGCCGTCATCACCGGCGTGGTGGGTGTTGGCGCCTCAGACAGCCGCGACAGGATCACCGCCTACAGCGCCTATGGTCCTGGGATGACGGTGGTGGCTCCGGGAGGCGATCCGCCCACGACATTGGGCATCGTCACAACGGACGTGATGGACGATCCGAATCTGGGACTCCCCACGAAGGGATACAATGATCGTTCGGATGCGAACATTATCACGACGGACTTCGCCGACGGCAGTTACACGAGGTTCTTCGCAGGGACTTCCGCTTCGGCACCTCTGGTTTCGGGAATCGCGGGGCTGATTCTCGGGACCAACGCCAGTCTGACCTCCGAACAGGTCATGCGAATCTTCGAACACACGGCCGACCAGATCGACACGACTCACACGACCTACGATCCAGTGACCGGCCAAAGCAGCGTGTACTCCTTCGGTCGTGCCAATGCCTATAAGGCGGTCGTAGCCGCCAAGGCGGCCACCAACGGACTGACCTGGCCGGCACCAGTCGAAAGTCTCGAAATCGCGGGGACCAGTTCCACTCGGATGACCTGGAAGAATCCTACGGGGCGCACCAACGAGGCCGCCAAGGTCATGGTTGTTCACAGTGTCAACAAGGCGATCAGTTGGTCGCCCGAGGGGATGAGGACCGAGACTCCCAAGGATTACGAGGTCGGCCAGTTTGTCTCGCCGGGAGTACAGGTCGTCAAGCTGACCTCTGTGACCCAGGCCAGTGCGGATAGCGAGTCATTCAATCAGAGCCCCGGCCAGGGAGCCCATTTCTACGCCGTCTTCATTCAGAATGCCGCCAAGAGATGGTCGTGGGGACAGGCGGCCGGCATTGTGCTGGGGCCGAACAATGCCCCCAAGGCAAGTCTGACGGCCAGCCCTCGATCCGGCGAGGCGCCCCTCATGGTCGAGTTCGTCGGCGGGGCGCTGGATCTCGATAGCGAAGACACGACGTTCACTTATTCATGGGACTTCGGTGACGGTTCACCGGCTGGGCCTGGCTCGCAGTCGGCTATCCATACGTACCAGCAGGCCGGCAACTATCTGGCGACCTTGACCGTCAAGGATCAATCGAACCTGGTGGGGACCGCGACGGTCATCATCCGAGTCTCGCCGCCGGCCACGACGCCCCCGGCTGCCACCATCGCCCTCTCGCCGGGTGACGGGCAGGTTCCGCTCATCGTCAAGCTTCAGGGCGGTCCGACGGTGGGCATCCGTCAGTGGGTCTGGGATTTCGGCGATGGCACGCGAGCGGCCGCCAAAGACGTCGAACACACCTATGTCAATCCCGGCGTCTATGCCATTACACTGGAAGTGCTCGACCAGAGCGGGCAGACCGGACGAACGACGAAGGTCCTGAGTGTCTGGCAGGCCACCATGCCCGAGCCGATGCCGACCACGTCGACGACGAACTCGATCTTCCCGTTCCTGCCCAATTGCGGGGCAATCGGCGGTACGGCCTCGGTGGCGATGCTGGCCACGATGGTCGGGTGGTACGCCCTGCACTTCGGGCGCCGCCGCCGTGGCTAGCCATCGGCTGCGGGACCACCAGGAGGGGGCGCGGGTCGTGAGACAGAAGGTCATCACGTCGATCCGATTCTGAGTCGACGTGTCCCGGCGTCAGCTTCGTTGGGAGACGGCGTCTCACGAGATGGCCTTGCCGGCACCCTGCCTGGGTCGGAGAATCGGCGACCGAGTTCTGCAACCAACCGCAGACTGGCCCAATGCGAGGCACCCGGCTGAGCGGAGCTTCGTCATGAGAGGTCTTGTTCCCGCCATTGCCGCAGCGTTCTGTCTCTGCGCGGTTTCACCGGCCTTCTGCCAGTCCAAGGGCACACCTTCGGGCCCTCGCATCGAACGATGGACCGGCAAGACGGTGATGGTGTTCACGCCCCATCCCGACGACGATACGTTCAACTGCGCCGGCATCATGGCCCTTCTGGCACGCAACAAGAACCGGGTTATCGTGGTGATCTACACGAACGATAACAAGGGCTCGCACGATATGGAGATGACTCGAGAGCGGTTGGCCTCCATCCGCAAGGCGGAGGAGGAGAACGCATGTGGTGTCCTGGGGGTTCCCAAAGAGAACATCGTCTGGCTGGGTTATGAAGACGGCGACCTGGAGTATGCCGACCCCCGTCGACTTCGAGACGAAGCCTGTCGCCTGATCAAGATCTACCGTCCCGACGCGGTCTTCAGCATCGATCCGGGTTCGACGGATGTGCGGTGGCACAAGACAGACCATCGAATGGCGGCGCTGATCACCAAGGACGCATTCCTGGCTGCCGAGTGGCACCTCTACTACCCTCAGCACTGGCTGGTTGAGAAGCTCAAGCCGTACCGCGTGCCCGTGGCATTCTACTACTACTCGACGGAACCCAACTACACGGTGGACATCACCGACGTCATGGAACTTAAGATCAAGGCATCCGCCGCTCATGTCAGTCAGTTTCCACCTTCTGTGGACAAATATACGTCGACAATGCCCTATCTGTTCTATCAGGCCCTTCGCCTGGGCGGGAAGTGGCTCAGCAGGGACGGCGACCGGTATGTCGAACGGTTTCGCTGTGAGCTGAATCCCTGAACCCGCCGTTTCGAGGTATCCCAACCATGATGGTGCGAGATCCGATCGTCAGCGGACAGTTCTATCCCGATGGACGCGAGGCGTGCATCCGGGACGTCAAACGCTACACATCGGCGGAGGTCAACATCGAATCCTTGCCCTCCCGCCTGCTGGGTGGCATCGTGCCTCATGCGGGGTGGACCTACAGCGGTCCGACGGCCGGGAGAGTCTTCGCCGCGTTGGCGACCCGCCGGACACCAGCGACGGTAGTACTGTTCGGGGCCGATCATGGTCGTGTGGCGCGACCGGCCGTGATGTTCGGAGCAGGCCGGTGGGCCGGCCCGCTGGGCGAGATGGTCGTGGATGACCGATTGGCCGAGCGCGTGGTCTCGATGACCCAACTCATCACGGACGACCCTTTCGCCCACGAGCAAGAGCACTCCATCGAGGTGCAGATACCGTTCATCCAACAGACATGGCCCGAGACGAAGATCCTGCCGATCATCGTGGCGCCAACCGCTCAGTCTGTAGACGTCGGCAAGGCGGTCGGCCGGGCGATCGACACCTACAAGCTCGACGTGGTTGTGATGGGGTCATCGGACCTGACCCACTATGGGGCCAACTATGGCTTCACGCCGCGAGGCATCGGTGAGGGGGCACTGAAATGGGCCAAGGACGTGAACGATCGGCATTTGATCGATCGGGTTCTGGCGCTGGATGCCGAGGGGGTCATTCCTCTGTCCGCCACCGAGCACAGTGCCTGCGGTGCCGGTGCGATTGCCGCGACGATTGCTGCCTGCCGTCAGATGGGTGCTTCTCAGGCGATGCTCCTGGAACACACCACCAGCCATGAGGTGGGGCGTCGAGCCTTCGGCGACTCCGCGACCATGGCCGTCGGATACGCAGGGATCGTTCTGGGGTGATCGGCTTGCCGAGGCGGATCGCCGGGGATGGATCATCGCCGCTGATAGGCCGCACGGGTCGCTCGGATGATCTGTTCCTGTTGTTCTTCGGTGAGTCCTGTGAAGCTGGGCAGAGACAGCCCCTGAGCGCCAATCCGCTCGGCAGTCTGCCCGCCGATCCTTTCCGCCTGGGCGTAGACCGACATCTGGTGTAGCGGCGTCCAGATGGGACGCGTTTCAATCCCCTGTTCTCTCAGTACGAGCATCACTTCGTCTCGTGTCCTGCCGAACCTCGCGGGGTCAATCAGGACCGTGGTCAGCCAATCGGAAGATTGCGTACCGGGCTCATCCTTGGGGAAGGTGATGCCGGGCAAGTCCGCCAGAACCCGGTAACGCTCCGCGATGCGATGCTTTCGTGCGAGGATCTCGTCCAGATGCTCGAACTGGGCCGTGCCGATGGCCGCCGAAACGTTGCTCATGCGGTAGTTGTAACCGACCTGATCGTGAATGTATCCCGAACCGGGGAGCTTGGCCTGGTTGATCAGGTGTTCGGCTCGCCGGATGAGCTCGGCATCGCTACTGGAGATGAGTCCGCCACCGCCGGTGGTGATCAACTTGTTGCCGTTGAAACTGTAGCAGCCTGCAATGCCGGAGGTACCGGCTTGTCGACCGTCCACGGTGGCGCCGAACGCCTCGGCCGCATCCTCGACCAGCGGAATACCATGCCGTCGCGCAACCTCGACCAACGGATCCAGGCGACAGGCGCGACCAATGATGTGGGCCGGCATGACAGCCGCCGGGGGAGTGCCTCGCTCCGCGAGTCGTTGGGTCTCGGCGGCCATGAGTTCCACGTCCACATTCCAGTGATCCGGGTGGCTGTCGACCAGGAGGGGCCGTGCTCCGAGATAGCAGATGGGGTTGGCCGTTGCGATGAACGTCAGGTCGCTGACCAGTACGGTCTGGCCGGGCTTGACGCCCACCAGTTGCAGAACGAGGTGAATGGCGCTGGTGCCGCTGGCACATGTGATCGCGTGGTTCACGCCGAGGTACCCCGCCATCAACTCGGCGAACCGGCGATTGAACTCGCCTCCACCGGCCAGCCAACCGGCGTCGAGGCATTGCTGAACATACTGGATTTCCTTGCCTGTGATGAACGGGGCGAACAGAGGAATCATGGGTGACTACCTTTTCTTGCCGGAAGCGCCGCGCCAACATCGCATTATGATCATCGGTCACGTACCGGTGTGGGTCAATAACGGCGCCGGTATGGAGTTATTCGTCTCGATGTGATTGTCTACTGCAGGTTTGGTCGATATACTTTTTATGTAGGGAAAATAGCGAAATTTCGGACGGAGTGTCTCCGGTCACCTGTTACGGAAGGCGGGTCCATTGGAACCTGAGGATTCGGGTGTGTGTCAACGACCAGTCATCGTCGGACGGTTCTCTCTCCTGGCAGCGGGATCGCTCGTGTTGGGCTTCGTTGTCTCCTTCGCTGACGCTCAATTGACGCCAGGAGCGGTGGGCGGGCGAGCGGCCTATAAGCCCAGCCAGCAGTTGGGGGTGTTCAACACGGGGGTTGTCAGGGACAATCGATACGTGGGGCAGTCGCAGTTCGGATACGGAGGATACGGCAGCTACTATAAGAGCCAGGGCGGAGCTATGAGGGGCAGCGGTCTGGGTCGAGACACAGGCATGGGGTACAGTGGCATGGGTTTCGGGATGGGGGGAATGGGGGGAGCCCCGCCGGCGTCCCCTGATGAAGTCGGGCGGGCGCCGATAAGTGGACCATCCGCCTCGGTCACGACGGGGCTTCGGGACATCCGTGCCGGTTCGACCATGAGTGGACGCTACGGGGATCTTGGTCCCAGGGCTCCCTCCAAGAGCGTACTGGACATTCTCGCCACCGGGGGAAAGGCAGATCGCCTTCCAGGGGCGCCCAAGGTGGGGGATGATGTACTCGAAGGACGTCCGGTGATTGAACTGCCCAAGATACGAGACGGTCAAGGGATCGGTCTGGATCAATGGGTCGACGAAGCCATCCTGACCCACGTGATGACGGGTCAGGCTCAATTGCGTAAGAAGGACTATGCCGGGGCTCGGAACAGCTTCAGCGTAGGCAAGATGATAGATCCCAACAGCCCCAGTCCGCGTGTGGGGTTGCTGCAGATCGACTTGTTGAGTGGCAACTACAACAAGGCCACTCAGATGTTGCGCGATTTGGGGCGGCGTGCTCCACAGGTTTTTGCCACTCGTTTCGATGTGCCCCTATGGCATGAATCTCAGGAGGCGTACGATGAGTTTCTGCGGGAATTCCGTCAGCAGGTCGCCAGTGGGTCGGGAGCCAGCGAGATGGTCAGCGCCCTGACGGGCTACGTGGCGTGGACCCAGGGAGATCGGGCGGCGGCCACCAACCAGTTGCGTCAGGCGGCCAGGCTGGTACCGCAGGAGCAGGCATGGGTGAACATCCTGAAAATGCTGGAATCGCCTGTTCTGCCCTCCATCAGGGAACCCTCTACACGGGCAGCATCGGTCAAGTAGCTGCGGTTCCCGACAGGCCCGCGGCGCAGACAACTTCTATCAACAAAGAAGCTTTGAACCCATCGGCGGGTCCTCGTATCGCCTCTACGCGGGTATAATGCAAAACCTATGTCCACACCGGCACCCAAGGCGACCCGCACCGATCGTCAGCCGCTGAGTTGGCGACACAGACTTCCGCTTTGGGCTCCGCTCCTGGCTTCATTCCTGATCTATCTGCTGTTGTTCGCGGCGAGCTACCTGCTCAGCTATGGCCTTGCCTACAACTTTCGCTACGACCTTCGGCCGTTCCGGGAGTACTTCCTGCTCCTGCTGCCGGCAAACATGCTGGTCAAGGCCTTTGTCTTCGGAGCGATGCGACTGTACCGGGCCTGGTGGCGATACGTGGGGCTTCGCGATCTGGCTTCAGTCTTCTTCGCCAGTTGGGCCAGTTGGCTCATCTTCTTTGTACTCTGGCTGCTGGGTGAGTATACCGGCCTGGGTCCCAAGGGCTTTGAGAATCTCAGGCCCCAGCTCGTTTTCGTGTTGGATTTCGGTCTGACCGTGGCGCTCGTGTGCGGCGCTCGTGTGGCGGTTCGGCTCTACCGCGAGGAGTTCCGCCCCGTTGCGGCGGGGGGCCCCGCTCGTGTGCTGGTCGTGGGGGCTGGCGATGCCGGGGAGATGGTGGTTCGTGAGATTCTTCGGATGCCCGTGGAGCGGTTTCGCGTTGTGGGCTTTCTCGATGACGATCCGTCCAAGCAGCGGGTGCGGATTCACGGCGTGGACGTCCTCGGCACAACACATCGGGTCGGCGAGATCTGCATCTCTCACGATGTGGACGAGATCCTGATCGCCATGCCCGGCGCTTCGCGCAAGGAGCTTCGTCGGGTCGTCGAGCAATGCCAGGGGACTCCCGTGCGGTTTCGGATGGTGCCGGGTCCCGACGAGTTGCTTCGTGGCGATCTGACGGTCAGCCAGCTTCGCGAAGTCCGCATCGGTGATCTGCTGGGTCGCGAGGAGGTGGCGCTGGATCTGGAGACCATTGCACACTACTTGCGGGACAAGCGGGTGCTGGTGACCGGTGCGGGGGGCTCGATCGGTTCGGAACTGTGTCGGCAGGTGCTTCGCTTTGCTCCCAAGGTGCTCGTGCTGGTCGAACAGGCCGAGAACAACCTGTTTGAGATCGACCAGGATCTTCGGCACCGATCGTCACAGGTTGAGATTCGTCCGTGTATTGCCGATGTTTGTGACTCGGCCCGAATTGCCCAGGTGTTCACCCAGCACCGTCCCGACGTGGTCTTCCATGCGGCCGCTCACAAGCACGTCCCCCTCATGGAGTCGAACGTCGGGGAGGCGGTAAAGAACAACATCGGCGGAACGAAGGTCGTCGCCGATGCGGCGCTGGCTTGCGGGTGTCAGAAGTTCGTCTTGATCTCGACGGACAAAGCCGTGAACCCTTCGAGCGTGATGGGCTGCACCAAACGGGTGGCGGAGATGTACATTCAGCAACTGAGTCCGGAGGGGCCGTCACAGTTTGTCACGGTTCGATTCGGCAATGTACTGGCCAGCAGCGGGAGTGTGGTGCCGACCTTCCAGCGGCAGATCGCCGCGGGCGGGCCCGTGACCGTTACGCACCCCGATATGATGCGATATTTCATGACTATCCCCGAGGCGGCCCAACTCACGCTTCAGGCCGGGGCCATCGGAAAAGGCGGGGAGATCTTCCTGTTGGATATGGGCGAACCCGTCCGCATCGTCGATCTGGCCCGCGAGTTGATCACGCTGAGCGGACTGAGGCCGGGAGAGGATATCGACATCCACTTCACGGGCATTCGTCCCGGAGAGAAGCTGTTTGAGGAACTCAGCATCCGGGGCGAGGATATTGCCCCGACACCCCATCCCAAGATCGGTATCTGGAAACGTCGCCCAGAGGATCACGCTACGGTCTGCCTGGCCATCAACGAGTTACTGGCCCTGGCCCAGAACGGCGACATCAAGGCCGTTCGCGATCGGCTCCAACGGGCCGTGCCGGAGTTCGCCGAGCCGGATACCGCTCCTCTTCATTGACAATTTCCCGCTTACGGTCTTCGTGCGCCGCGTATGCGGAAGGGCAGTGCGATAGCCAGAAGGGCGATCGTCAGAGGTTCCGGGACCAGGATGGATTCCGAGAGATAAGTGAATCCGGTCGCTCCTTCCGTTACCCGTACCACGTCCAATCGGATTTCCTCAGGCGGATAGAAGGTCAGACCGTAGAAGGTTTCCGGATAGTGCGGTGCCTGGACGAAGTGCAGGTCAAAGCCGGGTTGAGGATTCACCGTCATCATCGGGGCGTATTCCGCGTCGATCAGCCAGTTGGGGTCGATGAACGCCGGAAGCTGAAAACGGTTGGGGTCCGCGTCTTCCGGGATGAAGCCGCGGGCGTGGGTGTGCCCGCCGTACACCTGGGAGATATGTTGCTTGTAGTCATGGTTCGGATCACCCAGAAAGGTTGCCAGTTGGTCGCCCTCCGACCTGCTGAACAGGAACCGGTCGGACATGGCCGGGCCCAGAATGCCCCCGAACGTGGTCATCGGATGATGGGCCAGAACGACGACATTCTCCTCCTTGCCGGTGGATCGCGTATCCATCTGTTGCTTGAACCAGTCCCACGTGCCGCCCGCAAAGTCATGGAGTGTTGCACTCTCGTCGGCCCGAGACGCCCAGTCGGGGCAGACGAAGCTCACGCCGCGATACTCGAACGCGACGTTCTCAAGATACAGATTCTTGCTCGGTTCGTTCGGGGCATACACGTCAACGGGACCTCGTTGCCACTCCGAGAAGCCTGTGCCCGCGTCTTGCGTCATGGTGCTGAGCGACTCATAGACGGATCCGTAGGTACTGGCGAAGCTCGCCTTGGCGTCATTGTCTCCGACGAGGGGCACATAAGGCATGTGAAGCCCGTCGAGGATCGACTTTCCGGTCCGGAGCGTTGTTGCCGTTGTCCCGATGTCACCGATGACCAGGACCAGATCGATGTCGCGGCTTTCCTGATAGGTGTTCACCCAGTCGACACAGGCCCGCAACCGGCGGGCGTTGACGCCATTGGGGTCCGACGAGCAATGCGGGTCGGCAATGACGGCGAAAGAGAAAGAGTCACCCACCGCGGCTTCTGATGGCGAGATCAGGGATAGCAATATGCCGGACAGCGAAACGAAGACACACAACCCCCGTGAAACGTTCACTCCCCACCTCCCTCTGGACCGTCAACCCTGGTTGTCGAATCACCCGACTCCCAAGCTCTTGTCGGGCAAACGATGAACGCCTATCCCAGTTGCGTTTCCGATATTATGGCGCCGGCAGGGGCTGAAGTAAACCCGGAGGCAACGCGTCTGTGGCAATCCTCCGGCCTGTGGTGAGGCTGTTCGTCACACGGGTTCCTTCGGTTCTCTGCGTCCTTCAGGGGGCTGATACGGAACCGGAGGCCATCATCGGGTGGGCAGGGGGCAGGACCCCCCGTGCTTTGCGTGATAGTCCTGGTGGTACTCTTCGGCCGGAAAGAAGGGTCCCGCGAGTTCGACGGTCGTGGCGATCTTACGGCCACGGAATGGTCCGGACTGACTGGCTTCCTCAATGAAATCCTTAGCCTGTTTGAGCTGATTCTCATTGGCCGCGAAGATCGCCGACCGATACTGGGTACCGACGTCGGGGCCCTGGCGATTCTTCTGCGTGGGGTCGTGGAACTTGAAGAACCACTCAAGCAATTGCCGGTAGGTGGTACGCTTCGGATCGAATGTGATCCGGACCGTTTCGGCATGTCCCGTGGTACCCGTGCAGACCTGCTTGTAGCTGGGATGATCCGCAGTTCCACCCTGGTACCCCGACACGGCATCGATCACTCCGGGGACCTGTTGGAACCGGTCCTCAACCCCCCAGAAACACCCACCGGCGAAGTAAGCCGTTTCGGTCGTCACGGGTTTCGACTCGGACGGCAGGTTGGCTCCTTTCTCGTAGAACCGCAGTGCTCCGGAGTTCATGCAATAGCGAAGCCCGGTCGGAGGAGGACCGTCCTCGAAGACGTGCCCGAGGTGGGAGCCACAACGAGCACACAGGGTCTCCGTACGTATCATCCCATGGCTGGCATCCCGCTCCTGCCGGATGTGATCGGGATCCACGGGGCGAAAGAAACTGGGCCACCCCGTGCCGGACTTGTACTTCGCTTCTGCCGAGAACAGAGGCAAGCCGCATAGTCGGCAGACGTAGAGGCCCTGCTTCTTGTTGTCGAGGAGAACGCCGCAAAACGGGCGCTCGGTTCCCTTCGACAGAAGAATGCTTCGTTCCTCAGGGGTCAGATCACGGGCCAATTCGTCCACCTTGCTCCGGGGCAAGGGTGCGATGTCGTATCCACTCTTGGAGTACATGGGCGGAATTCCAGTCTTCTTCGGATTCTTGCTACTGTGCATGGGTGGTTTTGACGCCGCTGTGCCCCCCAACGTAATCAGTTGGATTGTCATAATGACGATCACAGTGGTCGCCAACAAACCTCCGACAAGTGACAACGAAGTTCGTATCATCCTGAAGTCCCTCGGCTATTCGTCTGATGCTTCACCGGGGCGATTTGTTGCCCTTGCAGGACCTGGTCCGATCTGCGAATCCGGTGCTGTCATACGTCTGCGGACCGTCCGTTTGACGCAGACACTTGACCGAAATGCCATGCGGACAGACACTCAAGCGCTCGCATCCTTGATCGGGCAGGGCTTGAGCGGCAGTCGGCGGTTCGTCGGACTCCGCAGCGTGTGTAACCGTTACCTGCAGCCCTCGGCGACGGTGGCTGCATCTCCAGAAGTGTACCGTCCGTTGTGACCAATCCATACGGGAGCATGTTTCATGATCCTTCCGATTCGATTCCTGGTCCTTTGGGGTGTCCTGATGGTGGTCTCGCCGTTCGGCGCTGAGGCGAGAGCCGCACTCGTCGCACATTGGCCGTTGGCGGGTGACTGTAACGACCACTCCGGTCGCGGGAATCATGGCCGAAACCAGGGGGTTGCCTTCGACGTATTGGGCCCTGATGGCCGGACCTCTGCAGCCCGCTTCGATGGTCTCGGACACTCGATCGAGGTTCCACATACGGATTCGCTCAGTCTCGGCACAGGTGCGTTCACATTGGCGGCATGGGTCAAGCCGGAGGATACCGTCAACGGGCCCTTCGGAGACATCCTGAGCAAGTATGACTCGCGATTGCGGGCGGGCGTCAACCTGTCGCTGATCAGCAGTTCCTCCGGCTACAGCTCTGTGAGCGATTCGCGGCAGGTCCTGTTCGGGATCGACGATGCCCGCGAGGGGACGTGGATCGATTGTGGCCGCCCCTGGCCGAGCAATACGTTCACCACCGCTCTGGTTGTGTACAAGGGGGCGCTCTACACCGGGATCGCCGACGCTGCCGATCCGAACGAAGCCTGCCGTGTGTTTCGCTATGACGGCGGCAAGGGATGGGTGGACTGCGGCCGTATCGGCGACGATCTGAAGACCCCCTCTGTGTACTCCATGACGGTTCATCAGGGCAAGCTCTATGCCGGCTCGGGGGTCCTCGACTGGGAGAAAGCCCATCGAGGCGAGTGCGGACCGACCCACGTATACCGTTACGACGGCGGGACGAAGTGGCACGACTGCGGCGGATTCGGCCGGGGGCGTCGCGTGCTCTCGCTGGCATCATTCCGAGGTCGGCTTCACGCAACCGATGACCAGTCGGATGTCTATCGCTACGACGCGGACAGCGTCTGGAGCCACTGCGGGAATCTCAAAGAGCTGAGCAGCAAGGTCTACTCGACCCATGTGTACCGAAACCAGCTCTACGGGGGGATGAACACGGTCATCGTCCGCCTCGACGGAGACAACGTATGGAGGGCCGTCGGGCGTTTTGAAGAGAGCGAGATCAACCAGGTCCATACCCTGAGCGTCTATCGCGGCAGCCTGTACGCGGGCACTTGGCCCAAGGGCTGGATCATGCGCTATGAGTCGGACGGCGATTGGCGAAAGGCCGGTTTTGTCGGTATCGGCACGGATCGGGTCAGAGTCAACGAAGTCAACGACATGATCGTCTATAACGGCAAGTTCTACGCCGGTGTCATCCCCAAGAGCCAGCTCTGGCGCTACGAAGAAGACCAGACATGGACGCTCGTCAGGCAGCTCGTCCGCAATCCGAGATGGGCGGGCCCGGACGGTGTCAGTTGGAACCGTATTCCCTGCACGACCATTTTCAGAGGACGTCTGTGGGCCGGCACGTCGACATGTCACGGAAGAGCCGATGCGGAGGACAAGACGAACGCAGGCAAGGTGTTCTCCTGGGAAGCAGGCCGGTGTGTCTCGTTCGACGACGACTTGGGTGCCGGCTGGTCCCACATCGCCGCCGTTCGAGAGTCCAACCGGCTTATCCTCTATGTCAACGGTCGACGAGTGACGACGTCGGAGACCTTCGAGTCGATGGACTACGACGTTTCGAACGACCGGCCGCTGAGGATCGGCTTCGGCCAAGAGGATTACCTGAGGGGCAGTCTGAGCGACGTACGGATATACAACACTGTTTTGGATGAAGCGGCCATTCGGGAGCTGTCCAGGATCCGATAGAAGGGCGAATGCGGGCCGGAGAGGGTGTTAGACCGCCAGGAAGGCGATGGTGCCGGCCAGGAAGAAACTGCCGAATCCGATCAGCAGCCGCCAGAGCAGGGCGCGACTGCCCAGGATGCCTGCCAGCACGGCCTTGAACACCATGTTTGCCATCGAAGCGGCGATGACGGCGCGGACCGCCACGCGGGCATCGATCTGACCGTCGTGGGCGATTCGAGCGATGGACACGGCGATGGCGTCCATGTCCGTCAATCCGGACAATGCTGCGGCAGCGTAGATCCCACGATTGCCGAGATAGAATCGGGCCGCCGCCAGCATGAACAGGACGCCCGAATACATCACTGCGAAGATCAAGGCCACCTTCAGTTCACAGGGGTTGGACGATTCCGGCAACGGGGCATCGGATGGGCTGTCTCCATAGGCAAACACGACCGCTAATCCCAGCCCGAGGACAAATAGGGCGGTGGCCGGGACGATGAGGTGCGCCAACAGTGCGTGGTCCATGACGCCGATGATCACGGCTACTCGAAGGAAGACCACACCGGAGGCCGCCATGATCGCGGCCGCGGCCGTTGAGTGCGATCCGTGGTTCTCCCGGCTCCGACGGGAGATCATCACGGTGGTTGCCGTGCTGGAAACCAATCCGCCGGCCACCCCGCTGGCCAGGGCTCCCGAACGACCTCCGACAAGCTTCAGTGCGGCGTAACTTGCAAGGCTGATGCCCGCGACCAGTACGACCACCCACCACACCTGCCGGGGATTGAGCATATTGAACGGCCCATAAGCCTGATTCGGCAGCACGGGCAGGACCACAAAGGTGATCAGCGAGAACTGAACCACCGCGTGGACATCCTTGGCTTTGAACCGCTCGACCAGACCGTGGAGTTCCGGCTTGTAGAGAAGCAGTGCGGTGGTGACCGCGCCGAGGGCAATCGCGACCGACGCGGGACCTCGAACCAGCATGACCCCCAAACCAAAAGTCACAAGCAGCGAGACCTCGGAGGTCATGCCCAGATCGTGCTCAAGCTGCCAGCGCAGCAAGGAGCTCGTCACCACGATGGCTGCAATGGCCAGGAAACCAGCGGCGATAATCCACCCGGACGATCCGTACTGCTGAGCCACCACGGCGCACAAAGAGCCCAGGGCGGCGACCAGCGGATAGGTTCGAATTCCGGCGATCGGATGCGCCGTCTGCTGACGCTGGAGACCGATGATGGCTCCCAACAGGATGGACTGTGCAAATACCTTGAACAGATGTGATGGGTCCATCGGGCTTCTCGACGGTCGGAACAGCAGTGTTCTGATGACTCGGGGGGGCAGTTGTCGCCTTTTGGCGAGGTCTGCCCAGAGGGATTATCGGCAAACGGAGGCGTTTTTCGCAGTTCGGTCGCTCGTTCGGATCGGATCTCCATCCGCGATGCGGGGCGGTGCACGGGGCAAACCGGCTGTTTCAGGTTCGCTCGAAGAGCGCATAGGGGCGTCTAACGGGCGCCGAGGCGAACTTTCTCCTGGACTCACTCGATATTCTTGGCGTCCGACGCTGGAACTCAGCGTTGCACGGCGGTACAATGCCCCGCTTGTTCTGTAGGGATAGGACTTGGCTGTCTACTGTCGGAGAGAATCATATGTCGGTTGATCAAGTCATCGCCAAAGTGGAAGCGACCAGTGTTCCCAAGGTCAAGAAGGTGGCACTGGCGTACTCGGGCGGCCTCGATTCGTCGCTGTCTATTGAATTGCTGCGTCGAAAGTACAAGGCCGAGCAGATATTCCCCATCACGATCGATGTGGGCCAGGGCGACGAGGAGATCGTCGAGAGCCGACGCAAGGCCAAGGTTCTCAAGCTCGAACAGATCGAGATCGACGGCAAGAAGGAATTCACCGAACTCTGGCTGACCAAGGCGATCCGGGCCAACAGCGATTACAACGGGTATCCGGTTTCGACGAGCATGACACGTCAGCTCGTGGCCCGTCTGGTGGCCGAGCGGGCTCGCGAATTGGGTTGCGACGCCCTGATGGAAGGATCGACCGGCAAGGGCAACGACCAGTACCGCATGCACAACGTCTTCAAGATGACGGCGCCCGAGTGTGCCATTCTCGTTCCGGTTCGCGACTTCAACATGACCCGCAGCGAGGAGGAAGAGCTGTGTCGCGAATGGGGCGTCCCGGTCACCGAGACCATCACGGGCGGCGACGACAAGACGCTGTGGTGCCGCAGCATCGCCAGCGGGGCCATCGACCTGAACCAGGTCGTTCCCGACGACATCTGGATGTGGCTCGTTCCGCCCCACAAGGCGAACGACAAGGGTGAAGTGATTGAAGTCGTGTTCGAGAAGGGCATCCCCGTCAGTCTGAACGGCAAGAAGCTGCCTCTCGATCAGCTCATCAACGAGATCAACGTGATCGCCGGACGGAACGGTATCGGCCGGATCGACATGTTCGAAGACGGCATCATGGGCCTCAAGAGCCGTGAGGTGTACGAGGCGCCGGGCGCCCATGTCATCCTCAAGCTGCACCACGATCTCGAAGCCCAGTGCCTGACGAAGGAAGAGATTCACTTCAAGAAGACCGTGGACGAGCGGTGGGGCTTCATGGTCTACCACGGGGAATGGTATCACCCGCTGAAGAACGCACTGGACGCCTTCATCGCCGAGACCCAGAAGCCCGTCAACGGCTGGTTCAAGGTGAGACTGTACAAGGGCAACATCGACATTCTCGAACGGCAGTCCGAGACGTCGCTGTTCAGTCCCGAAATCCGCAGCATCAAGGCCAGCGGTTTCGATCAACGGCAGTGTAAGGATGCGGCCAAGATCCGCGGCCTGCCCTTCGAGATCCTCGCCAAGCGGGCGGAGAAGCTGAAGTAGGACATAACGCGGCAGGGGAGTCTATCCCCGGACACTCAAAGACGTACTCAAGCAGGTCGGGCCCTTCGGTTCGGCCTGCTTTTCTATCCGGACAAGACTACTTCCCAGGGGGACTTCTTCTGGTTTGCCATCGCTCTGCGCACGGACTTCCCCCAGACATGGACCTACAGCGTGCTCTTCAACTTCCCGCCCGTGCCCTAAGGGCGACGTGTTGCCGAAGCGTCGGAACATCTGGAGGATCTGGGGAATGCGCCTCTCGTTGCATGGGGTGCGTAGTCCCATGAGCCTGGTCTTGGAATCTCTCCGTGTCTGGGCGGAGGAAGGGCAAGGTGTGTTCTCGCGCAAGCGAATTCCACGGGCCATGCCAAGTCCGTGCGCAAGGCTTGGCCTATACAGTGAGGGGTTTCTTCAAGATCACATGTCGTCATCCTGGAATGGCGACGTCTGACCCGGCTTGATGAACTCCACCTCAAGGCCTACGACTTGGCCGGAATCGTCGGTCAGTTCATAGGCGGGGTAGCTTCCATCCCCGAATCCGGTTTCGACGTAAGGCACCGTAGTACCGGCGGGTTCACAGGGTACGACGCCGCATGGGCCGTCGAGCATGAAGAGGTGCTCGTCCATCCACTCCGCGTAGCCTTCTTCGTCGGACTCCATGAATGTGGTGATCGGTTCGTCATCGAAGACCGCCAGCGTCCCGTCGTCGATGCCGGTGGTTCCCAGCGACTTGCCGAGTTTCGGGCTGGAGTTCTTGGCTCGGACCCTCATCCGAGCGATCAGCGTGTCTGCTCCAAGAATCATGCCCTTGACTTCGACGACGAAATCGCCGGGCTCGACCTCGACCGCCACCGGATCACCGCCGGGGCCCGGATCGATGGCGAGCATCCGCCTGCCCTTCATCGCGAAGTCGCAGAGGTGCAACCAGTCGGTCTGCTTTCGATCGGGAGACTTGTGCGCCAGGAAATCATCCAGAGTCATAGTGTTATCCTCCGAGGAGAAGGTAGTCTAGCATGCGCAATGCTCATGGGGTAGTGGTCGCATCGGGTCACAGCCCGGGAGAATACGTGCGAGCCTCTCACATATTCGGTAGGATGTATAGACAATCGCGCGAGGAGCGTCTTGGCTTCATGACCCTCTGACCGGAGCTACGTCCGGTGCCATTCGTCGCAGTGGGGACAGAGGGGCAGGTGGGTCAACTCGGATTGCGTGTGGGCCTCGCGCAGGTCGGTCGGCGCGGGGCCGGTCCATATCTCTTGCAGCGATTGATCGCGGGCGTTGCCCACCGGCTGACGGGCGGCAAAGTCCTGATCGCACGTCACCACGGTTCCATCGGCCAGAACCATCATTCGCGACCACAATCGCCCGCATCGCCCTCGTTGCGGCGGGGCCGTGTTCACCACCGCCTGATTCGGCATCTGCCCGGCATAGTGCGACGGCGTGACCACGTTCGCCCAGCCGGCCCGGCGGAACCAGTGATCGAAGAAGGCCTCCTGCTCGGGCAGCGTCTGCCGGATCTTCGCCATCTCCGGGACGATCAGCGGGCAGTCCCGCCGCTGCCTCGAGCGCGCCACCATCGCATCGATGTTCGGTACCACAATCTCAAGCCCGTCGGTGCCGTTGAGGGCGCGGTAGGTTTCCGGCAGATAGGCATCCACCGTGACGATAACGGTATCGACGGCGAATTCAGACATCAGGTCGATCATCGCCTCATCCAGCGCTAACCCGTTCGTGCGGAGGGCCAGTCCGAAGACGCCGGCCTGACGGCAGGCGGCCAGTACGCCACGGAGGTCGGGATGGAGCAGCGGCTCGCCGAACCCCCCGAGAAACAGAAGTGCATCGTCGTACTGAGCCACCTGCGAGGCGATCCAGCCGACGAGCGAAACGTCGATCGGCCCGCGCGGCGGGACACGCTGCCCTCGCGGTCGCAGCGTGGTCTGAGGCTGTTGGTCCTCCGTGGTCAGCTCGATTTCGACCTCGCGAGGCAGGCGATCCACGTGGCCGGCCTTACGGACGGCATCCAGTTCGCACAGCCGGACGGCATTGAGGGTCTGCTCGTCGTGTTCGCCCAGAATCTCGGCGAGCATGTCGATTCCGCGCTGCGTATCGGCGAGGAATCGCTGCGAGGTCTCCGAAAGGATGCTCGGGACCAGGTGGCAGCACGATCGGCTCGTCAGGTCGAATTGCGGGCGGTCGGGCACGTAGTTCATCAGTGCCCCCAGCGGGTGTCCGACCTGGTGGAGTTCTTCGAGGATCGATGGACGGGCCAGAAGGGCCGACAGGCCCGGTGGGGCCTGGCAGAAGACAATTCGCGTATCCTCGGATTCGCCCTCGAAGTGGACGATCATCTCATCGAGCAACTGCGGATCGAACAGGATGGCTGCGGCGGGGATCGAGGCAACGGCGTCGGCCCCCTCGCGTCGTCCGAGGGCGGCCAGGATTCCCGGATGGGTGTGCTCGTCGAACGCGCAGAGCGACCCGACGCCGCCTCGCCAGGCATCGATCGCCCACTTCCTGGCCGATCGCACGAGGCCTCGCCATGCCGGTGCGCCGGCGGCGTGCGTCTCCATCGGTATGTCCAGGCCGGCGATCAGCTCGGCGACACGGTTCTGCTGGGTGACAGGGGTGACGACGAAGATCGAGGCGAGGCGTTGGGCGCGGCGGATGCGTTCGATCGTGCGGCGGAGCACCGGCCGGCCGGCCAATTCCGTCGCCAGGCGCGACCGTGTGCCCAGCGGCGATCGCTCCAGGTCAACCTCGATGGCGGCAATGGTCTTCATGATACGCGGTGCTCCTCGATCGTCTTGTCGAACCGTTCGATGGCCTCGGCCAGGATACGGTCGAGCACGTCGCAGCCGTCCAGCAGGTTCCGGATGAAATCGCCGTCGCGGGCCAGTTGTCGCTTCGCCCGATCCGGACCGGAGGGGTCGTCGGCCCTGATGTGACGATCCGCCGTGAACCGGAGAAACTCGGCCAGTTGACTGACCATGCTGACCATCTGGTAGATGTTCTGATGGTCCCGGACCCGCGTTCTCATCTCGTCGGCGCGGGCGACCAGACGGTTGAATTCCGACGGCCGGTCGGTCAGCGTTCCGAGCCGGTCCAGCAGTTCGACCGTGTCCCGGCACAGGTCGCGAAAGGCGATCAGTTCCTCGCGGCGGTGAACGAGCCGTTCCCTGGCTATGGGGAGCATGGTGGGTTCATACCATTTCGTCGAGGATCGGTACGCTCGGAGTTCGGCCGGTATGGGGCGCGTGCAGTATCGTCGGGCGGCCTCGGCCAGGGGCACAGTCTCGACACCCCGCTTGAGCACCCCGCCTTCCGAGGCGTCGATAACCTTGGCGGCGCAGCGGGCGAAATCGCTCTCAAACTGCTGCAGGTAGCTGAACATGTGCTCGTTGGTATAGAGGGGCTGGCCGTGGATGTCGGTTACCTGTCGCAAGAGCTGCCGTGCCCGGATGATTCGCTCCCACTCCTTGGATTCGATGGAGCAGAAGCGGTTCAGCTCGGGACGCCACGCGTTGTGGGCACTGGCGCCCGGGGCATAGTAACAGTGGTCGGTGAACGCCAGGTCCTGCCCGACGAAGACGATGGGGTCGCACCCGAGGTATTCCAGCAGATAGAACGCCAGGTGGGCTACCGTCGCCCCGGCGTGGAGCCCCCCGCGTCGGGCCAGGTCGTCTCCGAGGCACTGTCGCGCAAAGGGGTTCTCCAGCAGTGATATCGGTCCGCGATAGAGGTCCACCACCCACGGCGTGGCCTTGGGTTCGGCGATCAGATGGACGCCGCGGAAATCGGGGATGTTCTCGAAATAGCGGCGCGACAGCTCGTGGTAGTCCAGCGAGGTGACGAAGTCCGGAACGATGCCGCGTTCGAGCAATGTCCGGAAGATCGTCTGGACGGCGCACATCACGGCCCTGTCGCCCAGGTCGCTCAGCAAGTGGATGTTGCGGTGCAGCGAGGGGCCGGCTGCGATCACGATGCCCGGGTAGCCGCGAAACCGGTCGCGCAGGATGTCGATGGGCGGCGTGGCGACATACGTGGGCAGGTTGTGCGCGATATTGGAAGCCGTAATCCGGCTGTTGCCCACCAGGGTCATCAGCGACATGCGGCTGTAGCTGGCGTAGTCGCTCAGCATGGCGGCCATCTTGGTGTGAAACTCGCCGGCAATCTGCTGCGAGGGACGATGCGGCACGATCTGAGTACCGAGCATCATGAGCGTGCTGTGCCCTTGGAGCTGTGTGTGGATGTGATTCGTGTTGTCTTGAGTCAGGAAGACACATCGTCCGCTGCCGATCACATCGCTCAGATCCGTATGCTCCAGGGCCGTTCGGATGAGCGGCAGGCTGGGTTCGGCCACGATGATCAGCGCGTCGCCACGCAGTTTCTCGAAAAGGGCTCGAACATGATATCCCAGGCCCAGCCCGCACACGACGAAGCAGAAGCCCTTGGTGACGTCGATGCCTTCGATGCCTTTTCGGGCCTCGGTTGCCGGGTCGTATCGGCTGTGGAGCCAGATCGTCTGGCCCGTGGGGGTGGGCATTGCCAGGGTGGCCGGGCCCGACTTTGAGGCCTCCACCGGAAACACCGCCTCATCCGGAAGGTTGTCGATGACCAGGGCAAGCCGGGCATCGTTTTTCCACAGGGCCGCCATGTTCCTGAGGTAGGTGGCTGTATCTGATAGGGCCGGATTGGACAATCACAGGCTCCGAATGCATGGGCAGCCGGGAGACATCCTGTATGTTGGGGCCTTGCGGCTGACCGTCAGACAGACGCCCCGCCGCCTCGCCGGTGATGGGGGCCTATGGTCCGCATGACGCATTGTGGCAAACCGTTGTGAGGGTCCCATCGGCCTTCAGACCCTCTTAACCTTCCGACCGGGCTATGAGTGCTTTCCGTTGCCCCCGTTCTTTCCGTTGCCGCCGAGCCAGTCGTTTCCGGCATAGGTGGCAACCATCTTCTCCAGCCGGGCCTCGAGTTCCGGTGTGAACATCGGTTCGTTCACCTCGGCGCCGAAGCGATCGAGCCACGGCATCACGGCCTTGGGGTGGGTGGACGGCCGGATGGGCAGATCCGGGTGTTCCTTCTCCCACTGTTCGTTGCTCTGACTGAGCTGCCTTTCGGCGAAGGTCCGATAGGCCGGTCCGCCGTTGTACGTGCAGAAGGGATAAATGCCGTCGGGCGTACTGTACAGGATGCTGCACCGCTTGATCCGCTCGATGTCGAAGTTGTAGCGGTCCTGGAAGTGCATGCCCGCGCAGAGCAGCGATTTGTAGGTCCAGGCGTTGGGGGCGCGCCCCACGCGTTTGTCGACGCAGCCGAGCAGTGTGTTGATGAACAATCCCACCGTCAGCCCCGGCGGCGCGCCCTGCGGCAGGAAATTGCGGCGGAACGACAGGTAGACCATGAACTTGTCCCAGAAGTTCATATGCCCGGCCCGCTGTTTGCGGTGAACCTTCATGCCCAGCTTGTAGAGGTCTTTGAAGAGTCCTTCCATGTCGAAGAACATCGGGAACGTGTAGGGCCTTCCCTCGGGTGAGACGAGCATGTAGGTGCCGAATCCGCAATCGGTATGGCAGTTGCACTCGATTTTAGGCAGCCCGTCGTAGGCCGAGAAGATTTTTGAAATGGGCTGCGTGAAGGTCAGTGGGTAGCTGTCGCGGTAGGGATCGCCGCCAGGAACGGCCCGAGCGATGTCATGTGCCAGGTCGCCCAGCGTGTACCGTTTCGCCAGTCGCTCGTCGCGGCTGATTCGCCCGCTGAAACACACGGGTTGATAGGCGATGCCCGTCGTTACGTCGATGTTCCGGATGGCAAAGTTCAGAATCCGCCCCACCTGATCGTCGTTGACGGTCTTGATGACCGTCGGCACCAGACAGATCTTGATATTGTGCTTGCGGCAATTCTCGATGCAGGCCAGTTTCTTCTCCCACACGGGCTCATTTCGCATCTGGCGATAGGCATCCTCGCCGACGCCGTCAAACTGCATGTAGAGGTTGTGCAGACCGGCTTCGGCGGCGCGGGCGGTGAACTCCTCGTTGGCGAACGTCAGCCCGTTCGTGGCGGCCATGACGTGCGTGAAGCCCATCGAATGTGCGGCCCGGACGGCGTCGAGAAACCTCGGGTGCAGCGTCGGTTCCCCACCGGTGAACTGGATGGAACTGCTGGGCACCGGTCGCATGTCGCGGAGTTGGTGAAGCATGTCGACAATCTGCTCATAGCTGAGTTCGACCACTCGACCGCTGGCCCCGGCGTTCGCCCAGCAGACCTGGCAGCGGAGGTTGCATCGTGTCGTAATCTCGATCTGAGAGAGCATCGAGGTCGATTGATGCGAGCCGCACAGCCCGCAATCGGTGGGGCACCGCTTGGCGCCGGCCACGTGGGGGTTGGTCTGGCCCATCCCCTCGTCCCACGACCAATTGGCGCCCTTGAGATACAGTTTGACGTCGCTGTTGATCTTGTCCCTGACGTAGCCGTGTTCCGGGCACGTCTTTTCAATCCACACCTGTCCGTCGTGTTCGTAGTAACGGCCGAGGATGACGCAGGAACACTCCGGACAGAGTGTCTCAACCGTACGCGGCAGACGGCGGAGAATCGGCTGGATCCGCACACCCGTTAGTGTGTACTCGGGCGAGAACGGCCGGTCGCTCACCCGATGGGTGAAGATCGCGTCCTCATGCTCCTCGGTAACTTTGCCGTGCTTAGGGCATTCACGGATGTGGACGACTTTGCCCTCCTGGAGTTCAAAACGGGCCTTCACGGGTTCGTTACATTCGTGACAGAACGACTGACAATGCCAAGGCAGGCCATGCTCTTTAGGATCATGCCGGCGCAGAGAGAGCTTGTACTGGTCCAGTTCCGTCTCAGCGTTCCCCTCGGTGACCGGCAGCCGGGCAGGTCGCTTACAGGACAGGGGATGGCCTTCCATGTAGTCCTTCAACACCTTGGGAAGCTCAGGCCGATTCGGCATGGCGAGAAAGCTCCTTGTCTCTCAAATGGCGACAGTCTGCAACGACTCCATTCTATAGCATCGCCCCTGGATGCGGAGAGGGCATCGTACGGTCGGCGGGTCCATACTGCGCCAAGAATCGGACCCACCCATGTCCCGTATATTATTATCGGTACTTGTTGGAGGGCAACCTATTTTCTTGCATCTTGGTAACTGCCAGCCATCCCGGCCCTTCTCGATAGCCTCGCCGGGCTTGCTTTTGGCCTCAAAGCGAGTTTCTGAGCATTCGTCTGCCAGGGTTGTGGGAAGCCTGGACATCCGCGGTTCGGCCTCGTGGAGAACCAGCCAAAGCGACGCCTTCTTTGGTCCGATATAACTCTTGAGCCAAGGGCACAGAAGCGGGTCGAGTCCGTGGATGCCCGGGGTGTCTGAAGTTGCGACGGTGGGTGGGACGGCCCACATGGGGTGGTGATGCGCCAATACGTTCCGACCAAGTCGAGTCTCCGCACCGGCGAGGCGAAGATGCTGATCGCCCTTCTGCTTGCGGCCACGGCGATTCGAGCGGGTTATGGCCTCGCGGCCTTCAAACCCAACGAGGGGCTGGTTGCCCGGTTGGGTGATGATGCAGAGTACGATCTTCACGCAAGAAACCTGATCGAAGGCCGGGGGATAGTCCGTTTGGATGGCCGTCCGACGGCCGAGCGACTGCCCGGCTATCCGCTGTTTCTGGCGGGGGTGTACGGCGTCTTCGGGCACTCGTATCTGGCGGCCAGGATCGTTCAGGCGGTTCTCGGTGGGATCAGTTGTGTCCTGTTGTATGTGCTGGTCCGCCGGTGGTGGTCGTCACGGGTGGCGCTGATGGCAGCGGGCCTTCTGGCGGTCTGGCCGCTGAATGTCTGGCTGAGCGGTGTTCTGCTTTCGGAGAATCTGAGTGTCCCGGGGCTGCTGCTCGTGCTGCTGCTGGTCAGCGCGACGGTTCTCCGGTCCGTTCCTTCAGCGGGTGGGCAGAGGATGCCGGTCGACGATTCTGCGAGGCCAGCCGACGAAGAGAACGCAGAGGGACTCCTTCGCATCACGAAATGGCTCTTAGCCGGCTTGGCGATGGCCAGCCTGGCGCTGGTTCACCCGATCATGGCCGGTCTGGCGGCGCTGCTCATCGTCGTGACAGTAGTGTTCGTTCGACGGCAGGGCGTCCTGCGGTGGACGTGTGTTCTGGCAATGGCGATTGCGTTTGTGCTTCCGGTGGCGGGGTGGATGGTTCGCAATCGTGTGAAGGTGGGGGGGCTGGTTCTGTCGTCGCTGGGAGGCAAGACGCTTCTGGGGGCCAACAACATCATCACCGCGACTCGCCCGAGGGCGTACGGCTATTGGGTGAGCGAATGGAGTCCGCCCGGAGTTCGACAGTATGTGGGGGACGTTACAGACGAACTGGTCCGCGATCGAAAGTTTCGTGATTTTGCCCTGCTGTGGCTCTGGGAGAACCCGGGGTATTGGGCACGGCTGGCAGCGTTCAAGCTGGGGCGGTTCTACCTCCCCGTCCTTCGAGAATGGAGAAGTGTAGAAGGGGCCATCTATCTCATCAGCTATGGTTTCGTCCTGCTCCTGGCGGTGGGGGGAGGGTGTGTCATTTGGAAGGCCAGGGCCCAGAGCGATGGGCATCGCTTCGCGGTGGCGATCGTGTCCACCGTCCTGGCGTATTACAGTGTGCTGGTGATGGTTTTCTGGGGCACGCCTCGCTTCCGGCAGGGCATCGAGCCGCTCGTCCTCTCACTGGCGGCGGTGGGTCTGGTTACCGCATATGATCGATTCCGCTCGGCAGGGTCGGCCGGCTCTCTGCGGCTTCCGTCGCTCAGGCGCTGGGGACGTCGGGGCGGAACCTTCAATGCACCCTTGGCCTCGTGATTCCCTGTCTGGAAAGCTCACACGCGACAACGTTCGGCACCCATAAGGCAGTCGGCCGGTGCGAAGTATCGAGCCAGACCGTATAATCCCTGTTCAGCGCGGCCGGTATCGTGTTTCGGGGGATACCCATTGCCTCAAGGAGTCGAGTCATCGCAGGGGTACGTCTATGGCGGCCGAAGGGGACCTTCTCGGGTGGAGTCTTCCTACCCGAGGGTCGGGCTCAGACTGCCGCTCGTCCGATCGAACGTCTGAGGCCTGAGTGGTCGCTGGATGTGCCGCTGTCCAACCGATGGCAAGACCAGCCCAAGCTGCATGTGAATTACGGCGATACGGTTCTGGGGGGGCAGGCGATCGCCGAGACCCCCTTCGGGACAAGCCGCCTTGTCGTGTGTTCTCCGGTGTCGGGCCGGGTGACGGAGGCCGTTCGGGTTCAGACGGCACGAGGTCGTGACCTTCCGGGACTTCGGATTGAGCCGGACGGTCGATCGGCATGGGTATCGCAGGCCGGCACGCCCGTCGAGCCCTCCGACCTGGACGGTCTGATTGATCGGCTGATTCAGGCGGGTGTCGTCGGCGACCATCCGAAAGGGCCGTCTCTTCCCGAGGTACTCGAGAAGGCGCGGGCCCAGAAGGTCCGGCACCTGATCGTCAACGCGGTGGAGTCCGAGCCCTATCTGACCTCTCGTTACCGGCTTCTGACGGAATACGGCGAACTCGTGGTTCGTACGGGGGGTCTCCTGGCCAGGCTCTTGGGTAGTTCGCGGGTATGGCTGACGCCGTCGAGCGCCCATCCTCACCTGATTCGTGAACTTCGACGGTGGGCGCAGGGAACGTCACTTCGCATCGCTCCGGTGGTCAGCAAGTACCCTCAGGGGGCTACTCCGCTGCTGGTACACAGCATTCTGGGCGTTGAGATTCCCTACGGCGGAACCTCGATGGATGTGGGGGCGCTCGTACTGGACACGTCGGTCGTGGCGGCTATGGGGCAGGCGATCTACGAATCGCGACCGCGGGTTTCGCGCGTGATAACGGTGGCGGGGGATGTGGTGCTTCACCCAGGGAACTACGAGGTTCCGTTTGGGACGTCGGTGCGTCACCTGGCCACGGCCGTCGGTTTGGCTGAGCCGCCGAAACGCGTGGTCTTCGGAGGGGCGATGACCGGGACCTCGGTCGATTCGTGGGATGTGGTCACCGATTTCACCGTGGGAGCGGTTCTCTTTCTCTCCGCACGTCAGACGGCCGCCAGGCATCCCGGCCCCTGCATTCGTTGCGGCTGGTGCCTGGAGGATTGTCCCGTCGGTCTGGATCCCCCGGCGATTCTGGCGGCCGTGGAGACGCGGCATGACGACGATCTGCCGGGGCTTTACCCTCACGCTTGCCTGGGGTGTGGAATCTGTACGTATGTGTGTCCGGCAGAACTCCCGCTTGCCGAGGGACTCGCCAAGGCCCGCCAACGAGTTCCGGTGATCCCATGATGCGCACACCGACACCCATGTCGCTGACGGATCCACTGGATGTGAGTGCCCCACCCCATCTGCGCGGCGGGGATTCCTACACCCAGATGACTCTGACAACACTGGCGGTGGCCCTGTTGGCGGGTGCGACCGGTGTGGCCCTCTTTGGGCAGGTGGCGGCCGTTCCCATGGTGATCTCCATGACCGCTGCCGTGACGGCCGAGTGGCTGTATTCGGTACTCACCCGTCGGCGGATCACGCCCTCCTACGACCATGCGGCGCTGATGGGTCTTCTGATGGCCCTGACGCTTCCGGTGGGTCGATGGGACGGCGAGGCCTTTCGGCGCCTGGACGGCAGTGCCGCGGCGCTGGGCGGAATGGTGGCGGTTCTCGTGGGCAAGGGTCTGATGGGGGGCATGGGGAACTACCTCTGGCAGCCTGCCCTTGTGGGGCGGGTGGCGGCCGAGGTCTTCTATTCTCGCGAACTCCACCCCGACCGCTGGGTGGTCCTGGGGTATCGCCATCTGATGTCACGGATACCTCATCCTGTGGAAGTGGGAGACTACCTGGGATGGCGCGGCACTCTTCCGCCGGATGGGGCGAACGCCTGGGTGCTGCGACGTCCGGTGGAGTGGCTGCGGCAACTGGCCGACGGCCCCCTGCCGGTGGGGGGCGAGAATCCACTGACGGTTCTGCTGCGCGACGGCCTGCCTCCCTGGGAGGACACCCTGCTGGGGGGCGTAGGCGGGGGAATTGGCGAAACGTGTTCGATCGCGCTGATCGTGGGGGGCGTGTACCTGATCTACCGGGGTTACGTCCGCTGGCGTCAGCCTGCATGTGTGCTCTTGGGGGCAGCAATGGCGGCGGCGATCCTTCCCGTGCGAATCGGTCCCGAAGCGAGTCTTGCCTGGATGCCGGGCTTCGTTTGGGATCAGGGCCTGCCGGTGGGGGCTGTCTATGTGCTCTATCACCTGACGGGGGGTGAGCTTCTTCTTGGAGCGTTCCTGCTGTCGACCGATACGGTCTCGTCGCCTCGCACGCCTCGGGGACAGACGATCTTCGGCTTGTGCATCGGTGTTCTGACAATACTGCTGCGCCTTTACGGGACGGCTGACGGCGCGTGTTACTGGGCCATCCTGATCATGAACACCTTCTCCGGGGCCATCGATCGTCGGACCCGACGGCGCGTCATGGGGACGCAGGGGCTTGCCCCGTAAGGCGCGACAGGATGATTGCCAAGGGGCCGATCGCTGATCATACTATAGACCTTGTCTTCCGAGACACTGGAATCGGAAGATGACCACTTCCGTATGTCCCGGAACGAGCTGCGTTTCGGGGCATCATCGGTTCACGTTTCCAGGAGAACTCCATGAGCCTTCTGACGGTCGTTGTTCTCTCGGCGATCTGGTATGTGATTGCTTACAAGCTCTACGGTGGCCTGCTCAGTCGGTTGCTGCGACTGGACCCCGAGGCAAAGACCCCGGCCGTCGAGATGCGCGACGATGTGGATTACGTCCCTATCGGCTGGAAGTTTCTCATCGGACAGCACTTCTCCGCGATTGCCGCCGCCGGCCCCATCGTCGGACCGATCCTGGCCGGCGTGATGTTCGGCTGGTTGCCGGCTCTGTTGTGGATTCTGATTGGGGCGGTCTTTGTGGGCGGTGTACACGACCTGGCCTCCCTGCTCGCTTCGGTACGGCACAAGGCCCGATCCATCGCCGAAGTGGTTCGTGAACACATGACCAGCCGTTCCTATGTGCTGTTTCTCATCTTCATCTGGGTGACGCTGGTCTACATCATCGTGGCGTTTGCAGACATCACGGCCTCGTCGTTTGTCGGTATGGTCGAACTCGAAAACGGCGAGAAGGTCACGGGCGGAGGCATCGCGACCTCATCGCTGCTGTACCTGGCGCTCCCGATCGTCATGGGGCTCCTGCTGCGATACACGAAGATGTCGTTGGGCATCGCCACGCTTATCTTCGTTCCATTAATCATCGTGGCGATCTGGGTGGGGCCGTACATCCCATTTGATGTCGCAAAATTGGCGGGTACCGACGCGGCCTCCGCTCAGAAGATCTGGGGGGCGGCACTGCTGGTCTATTGCTATGCAGCTTCGGTGATCCCGATGTGGTTGCTCCTTCAGCCGCGGGGGCACCTGGGCGGTTTCTTCCTGTTGTTCTCGCTCGTGGGGGCGGCGCTGGGATTGATCTTCGGAGGCAAGACGGTCGAGTTTCCGGCATTCTTGGGGTGGTCGACACCCAAGGGTGAACCGATGTTCCCCCTGCTGTTCATCGTCATCGCGTGTGGGGCGTGTTCGGGGTTCCACGCCATCGTCTCCTCCGGTACGACGTCCAAACAGCTTCGGACGGAGACCGACGCCAAGATCATTGGCTATGGGGCTATGCTTCTCGAGGGCATGGTGGCGGTGGTCTCTCTCTGCTGTGTGATGATGATTCCGAAGACCTCCGCACTTCTCACCGGGCCCAAGGGGCCTCAACCGAACTTCCTCTATGCCCAGGGTCTGGGTAGTTTCCTGGCGGCGGTGGGGGTTCCGCCGACCGTGGGCGTCTCGTTCGGCTTGATGGCCTTCGCCACATTCGTCTACGACACCCTGGATGTGGCCACGAGACTCGGGCGATACGTCATCGAGGAACTGACCGGCTGGCACGGTTGGTTCGGCAAGGTGTTCTCGACGGCAATTACCGTGGGGACTCCCCTCTATTTCCTGCTGAGACAAACCGTGGATGATCATGGCAAAATCGTCTCGGCCTGGCGTGTCTACTGGAAGCTCTTCGGCGCCAGCAATCAGCTTCTGGCCGCCCTGACGCTCGTGGGGATCAGTGTGTGGCTGTGGCGCACGCGCCGGGCGATCTGGGTGTGGTTTATCGTGGCGATTCCGGCTGTCTGGATGTACATCGTCAGTGCATGGGAACTGGTTCGGACCATCCGAAGCGGTTTTGCCAAGCACATCACCACGGATCCGGTTCCCTGGGTGGCAGTGATTCTGCTGTTCCTGGCGGTGTTGGTACTGATCGAAGCTGGCAGAGTGGTGATGGGGTCGGCAGGGCGTCGTTCGGACTCGTCCGGGGAGATGGCTGCCGGTGGCTGAGCCCCATAGATGTGTCGGGAATCATGCCGAATTGCCCGGGGTTGCGGGCACAGCAGAGGATCAGGGCAGATGACCCAGGCGGAGCCTGAATCGCAAACGATCACGCAGGAGGCCACACGCACGGACCTCCTGCCTCCGTACAAGGTCATCCTCCACAACGACGACGTCAACGATATGGTCCGGGTGGTCGAGGTAATCTGCAAACTGACGCCTTTGTCCGTCGACGAAGCCACCCAGCGCATGCTCGAGGCCCACTACACGGGGCACGCGGTGCTGCTGGTCACCCACAAGGAGCGAGCAGAACTCTATGTCGACCAGTTCAAGAGCTGCCGCCTGACCGTCACCGCCGAGCCGGATGTGTGAACGGGGTATCACCCCACTTCCTCACCGCCATTGTCTGTTCATCCATGGCAATCTGCGGTAAGTATATCTCCTCGGTTGGGTCACGAATCGAGAACCCCTGGAGAGTCCTGCCATGACGAATGAGAGAGCAAGAAGAGCCGTGGGCGCGAGTCTGTTCACGATGATCATTGTTGCGGCCGGTGGTGTCTCCTCGGAGGTTCGGGGGGCTCAGTCCGACGTCTCACCGATCACGATCGGCTCGCGGCTGGAGCTGTTCGTGGACGACTTCCTGATCGACGGGATGAAGGGGCTCGAGTTGAGGCTCCACTCGCCGACCTTCAAGGACGCGGCTTTGGCGTTCGACAAACCGTGGGAGGGAAACGTCTGCTGCTACGTCACGGTCTTCAAGGATGGCGACCGGTATCGGATGTATTATCGCGGGATGAACTACGATCGGGCGACGAAGCGTAGCGGCGAAGAGAAGGTCTGCTACGCCGAGAGCCCCGACGGCATCCGCTGGACCAAGCCCGAACTGAACCTGTTCGAATACAAAGGCAGCAAGGCCAACAACATCGTCTGGTCGGGCAGTGCGTGCCACAACTTCTCGCCCTTCAAGGACGCCAACCCGAGTTGTTCGCCCGAGGCTCAGTACAAGGCACTCGGGGGCGAGCGCGGCGGCCTGTTGGCGTTCAAATCGCCCGACGGCATTCACTGGTCCCTGCTTCAGGACAAACAGGTCATCACCAAGGGGGCATTCGATTCGCAGAACATCGGCTTCTGGGATACCGTTCGAGGACGATATGTCGAGTTCCACCGCGACGGAAACAAGGGCGTACGAGACATCCGAACCAGTACCTCTGCCGACTTCATCCACTGGACAGACCCGGTGTTTCTCGACTTCGGCAAGACCAGCGCCGAACACCTTTATACCAATGCGATCATCGCCTATCCCCGCGCCCCGCACGTGTTCATGGGCTTCCCCAAACGGTTCCTGCCCGACCGCACCAAGATCGCGCATCAGCTCGATGGCCTGTCCGACGGCGTGTTCATGACCAGTCGGGACGGGCTCCACTTCCGTCGCTGGCAGGAGGCCTTTCTGCGGCCGGGTCTTCAGAAGGAACGATGGATCAACAGGAACAACATGATCGCCTGGGGAGTCGTGGAGACGCGCTCGGATATCGCCGGAACTCCCAACGAGTTGTCGCTCTATTCGACGGAGAACTACTACTATGGCCCCGAATTCCTCCGTCGGCACACGATTCGTTTGGACGGCTTCGTTTCGGTGAACGCTCCGTACGGCGGTGGCGAACTGATCACCAAGCCCCTGATCTTCGAGGGTAAGCATCTCGTGATGAACTACTCGACCTCAGCCGCCGGCAGTGTTCGCGTCGAGATCCAGGATGCCGAGGGCAAACCCATCAGCGGTTATACGCTCACCGACTGCCCGGAGACCTATGGCGATTCGGTCGACCAGGTCGTTTCCTGGAAGGCAGGCAATGATGTGGGCTCGCTGGCGGGCAAACCCGTCCGCCTCCGTTTTGCCCTGAAAGACGCTGACCTGTACTCGATCCGTTTCAGGGGCGAGTGATCCATGTTGTGTTGTAACGTATTTCTATTTAATGAGATACAGTCTTCTGTTGGAAGGGGCTTGTGTCTTGCAGCAAATTATGATATCGTACTTATATAATTTCAGCTAGTCAGATATGTGTTCCTATTCAGCCTGCCAGCAGGCGGTTCATTGGAGAGTCCATTCTGATCTACCGCAATGTCATGCTGAACTTGTTGGCCGCGCTTCGTGACACACCCATTGTCATCCTGCATGGTCCACGTCAGGCCGGCAAGAGTACGTTGGTGCAAGAGTTGGCGAAGAAGGACCACCCGGCCCAATATCTGACGCTCGACCATCTCAGCACGCTGAGCAGTGCGAGAAGGGATCCTGAAGGCTTCGTAGCGTCGCTTTCTCTTCCGACCATCGTGGATGAGATTCAGCGAGCCCCTGAGCTCGTTCTGAGCATCAAGGCTTCTGTCGATAGGTGTCGCACGCCGGGGCGATTTCTGCTTACGGGGTCGGCCCATGTCCTTCAGTTGCCTCGGCTGGCGGATACGTTGGCCGGACGGGCGGAGATCATCACGCTGCTTCCGTTCTCGCAGGGTGAAATGGAGGGTGCAAGGGAGGGGTTCATCGATGGACTCTTCGATGAACGGCCGCCTGTATTGACGGACGTGGCGTTCACACTGCCCGGCGTGGACCCACGTGAGGACCTGATGGGTCGCGTGGTAATCGGAGGGTTTCCGGAGGTGATCGGCCGGCAAGAGCCGGCGAGGCGTTCCTCATGGTTCGAGTCGTATCTTAGCACCATGATGCTTCGTGATATTCGCGATCTGGCGAACATCGATGGGCTGACCGAAATGCCTCATTTCCTGGCGATGATCGCCTCGCGCGCGGGGGGATTGCTCAACACCGCCCAACTTGCCCGGGACATGGGGTTGAGTGTCGTCACCACGAAACGATACCTTTCGCTGTTGAGGTCTACGTTCATGGTATTGGGCGTACGCCCGTGGTTTACCAATCGCGCGAAGAGTCTCGTGAAGTCGGAGAAGCTCTACCTGGGCGACACCGGACTGCTGGCGCACTTGCTCAATGTGTCCGTGGAGGAGCCTGCCCGAGACCCCCATGACCTGGGACGCCTGGTGGAGAACTTTGTTGCCGTGGAACTGGCCAAGCAACGGGAGTGGAGTCGCACGCGTCCGGAGGTCTTTCATTTTCGAAACTACTCTGGCACGGAAGTGGATTTTCTCTTGGAGTCCAGGGGAGGCCGGAGACTCGTGGGCCTTGAGGTCAAGGCGAGTTCGACCGTTCGTGACGACGATTTTCAAGGGCTTCGCGCTCTGGCCGGCGCGGTCGGCGCGAAATTCCATCGCGGAGTGGTGCTCTACAACGGTACGGCGGTGATACCCTTCGGTTCCGGCATGTGGGCGATGCCTATTGCCGCCCTGTGGCGGTGGTGTGTGGAACCCCATCCATGCCGCGTTGAGTCAGGGTAGGGCGAGAGGCTTTCCCTGCTGAAGATACCCGCCCGCATGCACTTGGCCGGCTGTTCCGGTGGGATTCAGAGGCGGGTCCTGGAGAGTCTTGCAAAGGAGGTGCTTCCATGCCGTGGGATCTGTCTATCCGATATCGCAGTGCGTTGCCGAGCGCGGTCGCCGTTGTGATGACTGTCGTGAGTCTGTTCTCGGGAGGATCGGCGGTTCAGGCATCCGCAGCGCCGATTTCGATCGGGTCGCGGTTGGAGCCCTTTGTCGATGATTTGCTGATCGAGAAGCTCAGCAACACCCGCTTGCTCCTGCACGCGCCGACTCCCAAAGAGGTGGTCATGACCTTTGATGCACCGTGGGAGGGCAATTGCAGCGCCTGTTGGACGGTCTTCCAGGACGGTCCGAAATACCGAATGTACTATCGGGCGATGGACTACGATCCCAAAACCAAGAAGTATACGGCTGAGAAGACGGCCTGCGCTGAGAGCACCGACGGCATTCACTGGACACGTCCCAGTTTCGGGCTGGTTGAGCATGGGGGGTCAAAGGCCAACAACCTGATCTGGCAGGGCTACGAGAGCCACAACTTCAGCCCGTTCATCGATCTCAATCCACAATGTGCCCCGGATGCCCGTTACAAGGCCGTCGGCGGCAGCGATCCGAAGAAGGGCGTGCACATCCTCAAGTCGAGCGACGGGATTCACTGGACGTTGATTCAGCCCCAGGCCGCCATCACTCGGGGGATCTTCGATTCCCACAACACCGCCTTCTGGTGGACTGCCGGGCAGAAGTACCTCTGCTTCTATCGAACATGGAGCGGAGAAGGTTACAACGGGGTACGCGACATCAGTCAGGCCGATTCCAAAGACTTCCTCAATTGGAGCGATCCGCGAGCCCTCCAGTACGGTTCGGCTCCGCACGAGCATCTCTACACCAACGGCATCCTGCCCTATGCCCGGGCCCCCCATATTCTGATGGGTTTCCCGAAGCGTTTTCTGCCCACGCGTCGGAAGGTGGCCGATCCGTTCTTCGACGGCCTTTCCGAAGCGGTGTTCATGACGAGTCGCGATGGTCTGAACTGGCATCGTTGGCTCGAGGCGTTTGTGCGCCCCGGTCTTCAGTCGGAGCGATGGGTCACGCGGAACAACCTGCCGGCCTATGGCATCGTCACCACGAAATCGGACCTCCCGGGGACGCCGGACGAACTGTCGATCTACACGAGCGAGGGCTACTATGTCGGTCCGTGTCGTCTGCGTCGATTCACACTGCGGATGGACGGCTTCGTTTCAGTGAATGCTCCCTACAGTGGCGGCGAATTGACCACCAAGCCCCTGGTATTCGACGGCAGGCACCTGGTCGTCAACTACTCGACTTCGGCCGCCGGCAGCCTTCGCGTCGAGATCCAAGACGCTGAGGGTAAGCCCCGGAAGGGCTACTCGCTGGCCGATTGCCCGGAGATCTACGGCGACGCGATCGACCAGGTGGTTTCCTGGAAGGCGGGGAACGATCTGAGTTCACTGGCCGGTACACCCGTTCGCCTGCGAATGGCTATGAAAGATGCAGACGTATACTCGATCCGCTTTGCCGCGACACCTCCTGCCGGGCCGTGAGCATCTTATGCGGTGCATAAGCAGATTTCGGATCGAAAATAATGTGTGCTCTAATGTGGATACTGAGTACTTCCTTGTAGAACTCGCCCATGCTATGCTATGAGCAAGACATGTCGGGCATCCAAAGACTTGCCCGGATGGGGTAATGCCGATCATCAGGTCTGCCGAACGGCTTAGTAGTTCCTAAGTGGGGGTTGCTGGTACACGTGTACTGCCCCGTCATGACGACGTAATGCCATGAAAAGCACCAGCAAGACCAAGGTACAGCTCATCGAAGAGATCACATCGCTTCGAGACCGTTTGGCCTCATTGGAAGATTCCCACCAGAAGCTCAGCAAGGACTATACCCGACTCCGCACCTGCATGGACAGGGGCATGATCGCTATTGCCGCCATCACTCCGGACGGCCGGTGGTTCGAGTACAACGACCGCTTTCGAGAAATGCTGGGTTACACGTCAAAGGAGTTGTCCGCGAAGAGCTGGATGGATCTGACTCCACCGGAAGATCTTCCGGAGGAAGTCGAGTGGGTTCGGCAGGCAGCACACGGACAGCTCAACCATCTGACCCTGGAGAAGCGGTTCATCCGCAAAGATGGGCAGATCATTACGACCCGCGCGGTGACCGCCGTAATCCCCGGCAGCGACGGACAGATCGAGTGTGTCTTCGGGCTGGTAGAGGATGTCACCGAACAGAAGCAGAACGAGGAAGACCTTGAACGGACGCGATTCTGTCTGGATCACGCGTCGGAGGCCTCGTATTGGGTTGACCGCGACTCGCGAATTGTCTACTGCAACGATGCCGCGTCGAAGATGACGGGATACTCCAAAGAAGAACTCCTGAGCATGAACATCGGGGAACTCTACCCGGCCTATAGGGCCGAGGAATGGCCGGAATTCTGGAAGGGACTCACCGAGCGTAAGTCGGCGCAGTATGAGTCGATGCAGCGCCGAAAGGACGGGAGCGCCGTCCCCGTTGAGGCGGACATCAACTGCTTCGAATTCCGTGGTCGGCAGTACATGCATGGTGCCGTGCGCGACATCACGGCTCGCAGACAGGCCGAGGAGGCGCTCAGACTGACTCAGACGTGTCTGGACACCGCGTCGGAACCCTGCATGTGGATCGACAGCGATTCGCGCATCGTCTATGCGAACGAGGCCATGTGTCGGCTGACGGGCTACTCGGCCGAGGAGATCTGTGCTCTGTCTCTGGATCACATCGATCCGACGGTGAAGGACCGCTGGCCTGAACTGTGGAAGCAGATACGCCAGGCCGAACGCGTGACCTTTGAAAGGCCGACCCGTCTGAAGGACGGAACCGAAGTCCTCGTCGAGGTTCATGTGGCCTTCTTCGAGTACATGGGCAGGGAGCTGTTGTGCACATTCGGAAGGGATGTGTCGGATCGCAAGAGGGACGAATTGCGGTTGAAGGAGAGTGAGGCGACGGCTCGCGTTTTACTCAATGCCCCGGCGGACGCGATCCTCCTGCTGGATATGGAAGGCCGGATTCTCTCGTTGAATGACGTGGCGGCGGAGTGGTTCAAGATGCCCCCCAAGGACGTGGTGGGCCTCTGCTGTTACGATCTTCTTCCAGAGGATGTGATGCCGGGGGCCATGAGCCATGTCGAGGAGATGATTCGCTCGCGCAAGCCCGTGCGGTTTGAGAATGAACGCAGGGGCAGAGCCTATGAGCACCTGATCAGCCCCGTGTTGGAGCCGGAGGGTGATATCCGGCGATTCGCGGTGCATGTCCGCGACATCACGGAACGAAAGCAGGCCGAAGATATCCTCTATCAGCATCAGGCAGAGCTGGCACACGCATCACGCCTGAGTGCCCTCGGTCAGATGGCCACCGAAATCGCCCACGAACTGAATCAACCGCTGAGTGCCATCTGCAACTACGCGGAAGCATGCAAGCGAATGCTGATGGCCGGCAATACCGGCGAACTGCAGGGCATATTGGATCGGATCGCCGCTCAGTCCGAACGGGCCGCCAGGGTCATTCAACGCATCAAGGGATTCTCGCGAAAGCAGTTGCCGCAGATGACCTCCGTGGATATCAATAATCTGATTCGCGAGGTCGTCGCGATGATGGAGACCGACCTCAAGAGAGAGTCGGTAAAGACTCGTCTCGTGCTATCACCGAACAAACCTCATGTCTGGGCCGATTCCATCCAGATCCAGCAGGTGATTCTCAACCTTGCACAAAACGCCGTGGAAGCGATGGGGCAGATCGGCGCCAAGGACCGACGTTTAACGATTGAGTCCAAGACGAATGATGAAGGAATGGTGACGGTCAGGGTCTGCGATACCGGTACAGGGTTTGGAACCGTCACGCCGGAGCAGGTCTTTGATCCGTTCTTCACAACCAAGCCCGTCGGATTGGGGATGGGATTGGCGATCAGTCGGAGTATTGTTCAGGCACATGGGGGACGCTTGTGGGCCTCCGCCAACTCGGATCGGGGAGCCAGTTTTCATCTCACATTACCCAGGAGCAAGGAATTCCGTGATGTCCAACATTCATGAGCCCACTGTTTTTGTCGTCGATGATGATGCCGCTGTGCGCGATTCGCTGCTCATCCTTTTGCGATCGGCAGGAATCTCGTGCGAGGAGTTTCCTTCCGCCGAGGGGTTTCTCTCGAGCTATAGCTCGGATCGTCCCGGGTGCATGATTCTGGACATCCGCATGCCGGGAACCGATGGGCTGGAATTGCAGCAGATGCTTATCAAGCAGGGGATGCGCATGCCGATCATCTTCCTGACCGGCCATGGTGATGTGCCGATGGCGGTTCAGGCCATCAAGTCCGGAGCCCTGGACTTCATCGAGAAGCCTTTCCGCGAGCAGGCCCTCATCGACAGCGTCAAGCGGGCCATCGAGCAGGATGGGCTGTGGCGAAAGGCCCAATCGCAGTCGCAATACGTCAAGGATCGATTGGCGAGTCTGTCTGCCCGGGAACGCCAGGTGATGGAACTCCTCCTTCAAGGCAAGACCAGCAAAATGATTGCCTCCGAGTTGGGGCGCAGTCACAAGACCATCGACGTGCATCGCGCGAACATCCTCGACAAAATGCACGTTCAGAACGTGGCGGGTCTGGCCAGAATGCTCATGGATGCCGGCAAGCCCGAGTGACCTTCCGGTCCGCTCATCGCGGTCGGGGAGTGCCCCTTCGTGGCGACACGCCGGGGGAGAGTCGCCGGGGAGCCTCTTGCATGTCGTGCGAGGCCGCCTATGATCGGAACCTCACCGGGAGGCGGTCATGGGTGTTCGCTTCATCATCGGACGGGCGGGTTCGGGCAAGACCCACTATTGCCTTGAGCAGATCGCCCGCCGATTGCGCGAGTCGGCCGGCGAGGGACAACATCTCTTTCTGCTGGTTCCCGAACAGGCAAGTCTTCAGATGGAACGGGCGATCCTGGAGCGTCCCGGAATCCAGGGTTTCGCCCGGTGTGAGGTGCTCAGTTTCCGCCGCCTGGCCTACCGCGTATTCAATGCCTGCGGGGGAGTCCTCCGGACGATCCGTCCGATCGCACGTCTGATGGTCTTGCGTCATCTCGTGGTCGAGATGGCAAGGGACCTCCGCGTCTTCGGCAGCCGAAGCGGACGCCTCGGGACGATCGGCGCGATCGAGCGCACCATCGACGAACTGATCCGAGAAGACGTGACCCCCGACGATCTGGCTCGCCTCTTGTCTGAGATCGAGGGACAAGACGATCTCCTGTCGGCTCGCCTCCACGACATTCATCGCCTCTATCGTGGCTACCTCGATCGATTGGGCAGCGACATGGCCGATCCGGGGCACTGCCTGCGGATCGTCCGCGAACGGCTGGCGGCCTATACGCCCCTGGCCGGCTCGCTGATCTGGGCAGACGGATTCGCCGGCCTGACCCGACAGGAGCAGGCACTGCTTGTCGCCCTGGCGGGTATGGCCGAGCAAGTCGAGGTCAGCCTGCTGATCGATCCGTCGTCGCCCGTGGTGTCCGAAGGGGCCGCTGTCGAGCCCTTTCACCTGTTCGCTCGAACCGAGCGTACCTACGCCCGCCTGGCCCGGGCATTGCACGAGGCGGGCATTTCGCCGGCGCCTCCGCTCATCCTCCATGGCGATTCCGGTCGGTTCTCCGCATCGCCCACTCTGGCACGGCTCGAGCGCAGCCTGTTTGCAGCGATTCCGCCGGCCCACGCGGCGGGAGGAACATCGGAAGGCCGGGCGAATGGAAACACCGACGCGGTCACGTCGGAGCGGCCCGCGTCTGCGGAAACCTGCGGCGATGAGATCCAGCTCGTTCAGGCGGCCACGCGACGCGTCGAGGTGGCCGCGGTCGTAGCCGAAATCCAACGCCTGGTACGCCGGCCCGGTTGCACCATGCGATATCGCGACATCGCGATCATCGTTCGGGACCTCGGCCCCTATCACGACGTCCTCTCGGCGGCATTGGGTGCGGCGGGCATCCCGTTTTTCATCGATCGTCGCCGCCCGATCGGCCATCACGCCCTTGTGGAACTCGTCCGCTCGACCATCGAACTGGCGATCCGCGTGGATATCGAGACGGTGGCCACATTCATCAAGACCGGCCTCACCGGGCTCGAAGACGATCAGGCGGATCTGCTCGAGAATTTCGTGCGGGCCCATGCGGTGACGGGACGTGAACCCTATCTGCAGTCGGCCGATTGGCTGCCGCGCCCTCGTCCGAGTCAGCGACGGGGCGAGGATGACCCGGCCGCGGGCGCCGAACGCGATCTTGAGGCCATCAACCGGGCCCGGCGCTATCTGGCCGCGTTGTGGGGGCCGTGGTGGCAACGGGCCAAGCCCGATGAACCCGAACCGCCCTCCGCTCGGCAATGGGTCGAGGCCCTTCTGCAGGCCCTTACCGGCATGGGGGTGCCCGAACGGCTGGTCGCATGGGCCGATGCGGCCGACCGTGCCGGTCGCCATCAGGAAGCCCAGGAACACCGTCAGGTCTGGCAGCACGTGATGGAACTGTTGGGTGATCTGGCAGGCTTGTTCGGCGACGAGCCTCTGACAATCGAGACGCTATCCGAGGTCGTGGACACGGCGCTGGCCGGGGCCACACTGGGTCTGACACCTCCGACGCTCGACCAGGTTCTGGTGGGTTCCATCGAACGCAGCCGGCATCCTGCCATTCGGGCGGCATTCGTCATGGGCTTTGCTGAAGGGGAGTTTCCTCAGCGTCCCACAGAAGACCCGATCTTCTCCGATCGATCCCGCGCCGAGTTGGCTCGGCGAGGCGTGGAGTTGGCTCCCTCCAGCCGGCAGCAGTTATTCGACGAACGGATGCTGGCCTATATCGCGTTGACGCGACCGTCCGAGCGGCTTTGGGTGAGCTGGCCGGTCGTGGACGACGAGGGACGCGTGCTGAGGCCGTCACCCTGGCTGGGCAACCTCAAGGCGGCCCTGCCGCAAGCGGTGTTGGAACACAGGCTTTCAGACCCCTCCTCCGAACGGGCGATGTGGTCCATCACCACACCGGCGGACCTGGTGGCGGCGCTGGCGGCCGATTTCCGACTCCGGCGCGGCCGGGCGGAAGGGTCGGCCGATGTGCCTTGCGATCGTCGGTGGAACGCCCTCTACGACTTTGCCCGGCGACATGAGGCCATTCAGGGGTCGCTTCGGTCGGCCCTGGCGTCGCTGACATACCGCAACCGGGCCGAGCTGCCGTCGGGGAAGATGGCGCAAGTACTGGGAGACCCGCTCCGATCGAGCGTATCGCGAATCGAGACCTTCGCCTCGTGTCCCTTCCGGCACTTCGCCGACTGTCTGCTCGATCTGGAACCCCGGGCCGAGTGGGAACTCGAGGCCGTAGACCTGGGTCTCATCTGCCATCGTGTGCTTGAACGATACGTCGGGCAGTTGGTGGCCCAAAGGCAGCGGCTCGACAGTGTGGCCGAGGATGAGATCCCTTCGATCATCCGGCATCTGTCCGAAGAGGCGACAAAGGAACTGGTCGATGAGCTGCTCCGGGGCGACCCGCGAAACGCTTACATCCTGTCGCGGGGCGAAACAGACCTGACCCGCGTCCTCGATGCACAGCGATTCGTGGCCTCGGCGGGCGAATTCTCCCCCTGTGGCGTGGAGGTGTCCTTCGGCATGCCGATGCCGTCATCGCCTTCGCCCGACCAACGGTATCTGCCCGCCTTGCCGATAACGACGCCCCAGGGCCGAACGATCCTTCTCCGCGGACGGATCGACCGCGTGGATTTGGCCGAGGCCGGGGGGCGATACCTGGCGGCGGTAATCGACTACAAGCGATCTCTCACTCGGCGGATGAGTTTGGCGAAAGCCTTCCACGGGCTGGATCTCCAGCTCCTGGCGTATCTGCTGGTGATCCGCGAGCACGGCAGTCGCCTCGCCTCTCGTCCGGTGGAGCCGGCGGCGGCGTTCTATGTGGCTCTCTTGGGCGGCCTCCGATCGGTGGATGAGCCGCCATCGGAGCCGTTGAAGCCCGAAGACCGCTACACATCACTCAAACCCCGCGGCATTGTCGACTGGCAGTGCGTGCCCAGCCTGGACGTCATTGAGCCAGGAAAGGCATCCAAGGTCATTTCGGCGTTCATGAAGAAGGATGGAAATCCCGGGAATCTTCATACGACCGATGTGGCCGACCATGACACATTCCTTGCCCTGCTCGATCACGCAGACCACAGCATGGGTGACCTGTGCGATCGGATGCTCGACGGCGATGTCTCCGTTAGCCCGTACTGTCTTGGCACCGAGACGGCGTGCCGGTGGTGTCTCTATCCGAGCGTATGCCGTTATGAGTTCGATGCCCAGGGCATGCGATTCCTGCCCGGGATGAACCGCCAACAGGCCTTGGACCGGCTGGAGCGGTGCGGGGGGGGCACGCCTCATGACTGACGACCGTCGGATGACCCCGGCTCAAGAGCGTTCCGTCAAGACGATCGGATCGAACCTGCTGGTCTCGGCCGCCGCCGGTACGGGCAAGACCCATGTCCTTTCCGAACGGTGTGCGCATTGGGTGTGCGACGCACAGCCGCCATGCGATGTCGATCGTCTTCTGGTCGTCACCTTCACCGAAGCCGCCGCGGCAGAGATGCGAACTCGTATCGGGGCCGCAATTCGCGAACGCATCCGGCGGCATCCCGGCCGGTCGCGGTTGCACCGCCAGTTGGCGCTGCTGGAAGCGGCATCGATCACGACCATCCATGCCTTCTGTCGGCAGCTCGTTCGGCGGTGGTTCGTCCGATTGGACCTGGACCCCAACGTCGAGGTCATGGACGACGACGAGGCCGAGTTGATTCGCCGCGAGACGATGGAGCTTCTGTTCGCCGATCTGTATGCAGCTCCCAAGGGCGGTCCGCTGGCCGATGGGTTCCGGCACCTCGTGGACACCCTCGGTGACGGCAGAGATGCGGTCATCGCCGACAGCGTGCTGAGTCTCCATGCCTTCGTCGGGTCGTTGCCGAATCCGTCGACGTGGCTGGCCAATGCGCAACAGCGGCTGGCACCCTCGGAACAGCCGGGCACGCTGTCTCCGTCGATGGAGACTCTGAGGCGATGCTTGCTGCTCGAGCAGATCAAGGTCCTGAGTTCGGCGCTGGTCGTCGAGGCCCAGATGGTCAGAGACGCCTATCCCTCTGCGGTTGACGTGTCGGGGCTGATGGACGATATGGTCGGCACCCTGCGGGCCTGGGATCTCGATGTTGGGAACGCCAGGACCTGTGCGGACATAGACGCCGTCCTGAAGAAGATCAAAGACTACAAGCCGGAGCTGACGCGGGCAAAGAACCTGGATGCGGTCCAGAAAGCGGAACGTGACAAAGCCAGGGCCCGACTCGATGGCGCCAGGGCGCGATTGGACAGGCAACTGAAACGCCATCTGGGCGTCTTTGGGACGTCCGCCGTCATCGACGCCCTGAACAGGACACGGCCCGGCGTCTCCGCTCTGACCCAACTCGTGGAGTTGTTCAACCGGCGCTATACACAGGCCAAGCGGGCGGAGGGGCGCGTCGATTTCACGGATCTGGAGCGGTACGCCCTGACACTCCTGAGTGCCGATGCCGAAGGGACGGTGCCCTCCGAGACCGCGCTTCAGGTGCGCTCGGAGTATGACCATGTACTGGTCGACGAGTATCAGGATGTGAACCGGATCCAGGAAGCCATCCTCAGACTGGTCAGCCGTCAGGGAGAACCGGATCGAAAAGGAAACCTGTTTGCCGTCGGCGACGTCAAGCAGAGCATCTATCGGTTTCGACTGGCCGAGCCCGATATCTTCATCGAACGCATCGCCGGGGCAACGCAGTCTGACTCTGCTGAAGGCCCGGCCGATTCGTCCAGGCAGGAACAGGTGATCTGGCTTCAGGACAATTTCCGCAGTCGTCCGGAGGTGCTGGAGGCGATCAACACCCTGTTCGAACGGATGATGGTGCCGGAACTCGGAGGGCTCACCTACGACGAGAAGGCGCGTTTCAAGGCCGGGGCGGAGTATCCCGGCCCGGGGGATCGCGACTTCCGTCCGCCGGCCGTGGAGGTTCATCTGCTCGAGAAGGACATCGAAGCCGCCGAGGGAGGTGAGGGCAGCGGCGCCGAAGGCGGGCCCGACGAGGCCACCCCGCTGGAATACCAGGCCATCGAGCGCGAGGCGATGCTGGTGGGGCGGCGAATCCTCGAACTCACCGGGCGATCGGGCGATCGCAAGCCGATGCACGTCTATGAGAAGAATTCGGATTCCGCCGGTCCGGCCCTGCGATGCCGTCCGATTCGCCTGCGCGATATCGTCATTCTTCTGCGAACGGCGCGACACAAGGCGAACCATTTCGAGCGGATCCTCCGCCAAATGGGTATCGGGGTTCACGCCGATCTCTCGACGGGATACTTCAACAGCCTCGAAATCAGGGAGGTGCTCTCTCTGCTGCGTCTGATCGACAATCCCCGCCAGGATATCCCCCTTGCGGCCGTGCTCCGGGGGCCGCTGATGGGCAGCTCCATGACAGAAACGGAGTTGCTGGACATCCGGACGGCGTCGCCGGACGCGCCCTTCCACGCGGCGGTCATCGAGTATGCCCGATCGGGAGCGAACAAGGAGGTGCGCCGTCGGCTGGAGACGCTGTTCTCACGGCTGGCAGACTGGCGCGAACGGCTTCGTCGCGAGCCTCTGGCCGATGTGCTGTGGCAGATACTCAGCGACACGGGCTACTGGGCCTATGTGGGCGGTCTTCGCGACGGCCCGCGGCGTCGGGCCAATCTTGTGCGGTTGCACGATCGTGCCCGGCAGTTCGGTCGCTTCGCTCGACAGGGCTTGTATCGCTTCCTGCGGTTCATCGATCAACTCGACAAGCGACAGCGGGATCCGGGCATCGCCTCGCCCGTCAGCGAGGCCGACGATGTCGTGCGCATCATGACGATCCACCACAGCAAGGGGCTGGAATTCCCGGTGGTGATCCTTCCCGATCTGGGCAAGCGGTTCAATCTGGCGGACGTCCGCAGCACGATGGTCTTCGATCGCGCAGAGGGGATCGGACTGTCGGTTACGGATGTGAGCCAGGGCATTCGATATCCTTCGCTGCCGAAATTGGCGGTGGCCGATGCCGTGGCACGGCAGATTCGCGCGGAAGAAATGCGGGTGCTTTATGTGGCGCTCACCCGTGCTCGCGAGCATCTGATTCTGGTGGGGACGACCCCGCTGGCGGAGTTGGAGGAGCATCGGCGTCGAGGACGCGTCTGTTCGGGTGCCATCCCCCTGATGGATCTCCTGGGGGCCAGCGACTATCTGGACTGGCTGTTGCCCGCCCTGAGCAGCATGCCGGCAGACCGCGTCTCCTGGTCGGAAGACGGCAAGGCCTCCGGCAGCGGCAGCTCCTTGTTTGGTGTTGCAACTCACAGCGGCGATGCCATGTCCCGTTGGTCGGTGCCTGAGATGGTTCTCGAACGCGACGAGGCCTCTCTGTCCTCGCTGGCGAAACTCGAAGCCGTGCTCGATACCGACGCCGAGGCCCCCGAGGTCAAAGAGGTCATCCGACGTATCACGCTGCCGTATCCCCATTCGGCGATGAGCGCGATCCCGACCGTGATGGCGGCCGGTGAACTCAAGCGCCGCTTTGCCCTCGATCATGAGTCGGATGAGTGGCGGCCGGAGCCGATACTCGGCCGTTCGGCGTTCGCCGAGCCCCCACAAGTCCTTCGCGCCGATGCGGCGGCCAGACTGCGATCCGCCACCGAGTACGGCACCTTGGTCCATACGGTCATTCAGCACCTCGATCTGAGTCGACCCTGCGATGTGCAGGATATCGCAGGCCAGGCCGACGACATGGTTCGTCGCGGCCTGCTGACTCCGCAGGATCGGAGCGAGCTGGACGTCGCCTGTCCGGCGTGGTTCTTCTCTACCGACCTCGGTCGCCGTCTGAGGCAGTCGTCGGATCGGGTTCGGCGCGAACTGCCGCTGTCATTGCGAGTCTCTCCCGACCGTGTGATTCCGGGGCTGCCCGGCGATCGCGTCAGTGAAGACGTCGTGCTGGTGCGAGGGATCATCGACTGCCTGTTGGACGATCGGGACGGCTTCGAGGTGGTCGACTTCAAGACCGATGCGATCGGTCGGGATGCGTTGGCAGACCGTGTTGCGCGATACACGCCGCAGATTGCCATCTACGCGGAGGCCGTCGAAGCCATCTGGCGCCGCCCGGTTTCCCACCGGTGGCTGGTCTTTCTGTCTCTCCGCGAGATCGTCGGCGTGTAGTCCTTCGCCCCGGCCGTCACGTCGCCTCTCTCAGGGCTTGAACGACCGGTATAGTTCGGGCAGGGCCTCTCGCAGCGCCCGCTGGTTCTCGACGGCATCACCTCGATCGTACATCAAGAAGTTCGTCGGACGGTCGGTCAGGATGAAGTTGAACAGCCCGTTGTCTCGCACGTCGAGGGTACAGGGGCGCAGTTCATTGGGTAGAACCGTGTCATCCGGCCTGACGGCATCGGCAGGCACAATGCGGCTTGAACCGTCGGCTCGCCGCACCAGGCGAAGACCCGCCACCTGGAGCCAGACGCCGGTCTCCCAGACGTTGTGAGGGCGATCGGCGATGGCCCTTATGGTCTCCGGCGAGGGGGGACTCTCCAGATATCTCAGGAAGTCCATTCGAGTGCTTCGACTGAAGGCGAACGCAAGATAGCTTCTCAGCAGGGGATGCAGGGTCGGGACAAACTGAAGGTTCTCCAGCTTCCAGTAGCAGTTGTGCCGTCCGAGCGCAAAGGGGCCGTCCTGTGAGGCGCAGGGATAGAGGGCAATCGGCAGATCGCTGCGGAGCAGACGGACGATGGCGTGGGGGTCGAGTTGGACGTTCCACTCCAGATAGGCAGGCGATGTCGCGCCGGCACACAGATGAATCCTTCGCACCTTCGATCGCATCAGGACGGGCTCACGATTGAATGCGACGGCCAGGGGACGGGCCGATCCGAACGACACGATATCCACCTTCGTGGGAGAGTCTCGCAACGTGTCCAGAATGAGACGGATGCCCCACTGTTGAAAGGCTGGTATGTCCGGCATTGTGTCGGTCGGCGACCTCATGGCCCTGAAGGGGCCCACGGCACAGGGAATATTGCGTCCGAAGATCGCGTTGAGTTGGATCACCGGGATGAAGCCGGGGTCGCGAGGGCCGGTGGGGTCGTTGTACGTCGGATCCTCCTGGGCGGTCAGTACGCGTCGAAACCGGTCGGTGGTGTCGAGGACGACGGCCTTCAGGTCGAGTTGCGGCAGCGCATAGGCTGCCAGAATGTCGAAGTTGTCACCCACGTCCTGATGGGGATGGTAAAGGTCGGTCACATCGATTACGGGGACCCTCGCCGTTTCTGCCGGGGTGGGGCAGGGGAACAGCACGGTCATGATCAGCATCGCACACCACGAATGAAAGGCCAGAAGGCGGACGTTCAAACGTGGGGTATCGACGCGCGAGCCGGTTCTCATACGATCCTCCCTCGGCGGGACTTTCCCTCTTCGCGCCGGGCCGACTCGATTCGGCCCAACGCTCGCCAAGCCCACTGCCGACAAACATGGTATGATGTGCACGATGAAAGAAGAACAGAGAGTGGGCATGCTGTCGAGTATGGGTGAACCGTGCAATCATTCGTCCGTCACATCGTTCAAGGTCGGCATCTGACCCGTTCCGAGGCTCGAGAGGCCTTCGAGAAGATCATGTCGGGGCAGTCGAGCGAGGTGGAGATCGCTGCCCTCCTGGTGGCGATGGCTTGCCGAGGCCAGGACGTCGAGGAGTTGGTCGGGGCTGCCGAGGTCATGCGTCAGAAGGTCGTGGCGGTACGGTGCGAGGCACCGGATGCGATTGACACCTGCGGCACGGGGGGCGACGGCATCAGCACATTCAATGTGTCGACGGCCTCGGCCATTGTGGCGGCCGCAGCCGGTGCGACCGTCGCCAAACACGGTAATCGAACCAACACGCGGGCCAGCGGATCCGCCGAGGTGATCGAGGCGCTCGGCGTCAACGTTTCGGCCGACGTGCCGACGATCGAGCGGTGCCTGCGCGAGGCGCGGATCGGGTTTCTTTTCGCAACACAGCTTCATCCGGCCATGAAATATGCCGCGCCGGTTCGCAGGATGCTGGGGATTCCGACGATCTTCAACCTGTTGGGTCCTCTGACCAATCCCGCCGGGGTCCAGCGGCAAGTCATGGGCGTGAGCCGAAGCGACCAGACCGAGAAGATCGCCCGGGTGTTGGCCGAGTTGGGGACCCGGCATGCGATGGTCGTCCACGGTTCCGACGGCCTGTGCGATCTGACCCTTACGGGGCCGAGTCGCATCACCGAGGTGCGTGCGGAGGGCATACGCACCTACACGGTCAAACCCGAGGAGGTGGGTCTGCCCCGTGTGCCCCTCGATGCGTTGAGGGTGGATTCTCCATCGGCCAGTGCCGCAGCCATTCGAGAGGTCCTGGCCGGCAAGACCGGACCGCGTCGGGATATGGTCCTCCTGAACGCCTCAGCAGCTCTCGTGGTGTCTGGAAGGGCTAAAGACCTGGTCGAAGGCGTTTCTCAAGCCGCCAAAGCGATCGATGCCGGGGCGGCGGCTGCAACACTCCAGCGATGGGCCGATGTCAGCCAGGGGGCCTGATCGATGCCCATCCACTATGCCTGCGATCGATGCGGCCGGCGGTTCGAGTCCAATGCCTCGGATCGATATGTCGTCAGAGTCGAGGTGTTCGCCGCGGCCGAGCCTCTGGAGATATCTCCCCAGGACCTGGCTCGCGATCATCGGGCCGAGATTCAGCGTCTGGCCCATGCCCTGGATCGCATGAACCCCGACGATGTCGAGGATCAGATCTACCGGTCATTCCGCTTTGACCTCTGCCGCGACTGCCATCGGCTCTATCTCTCGGACCCGCTCGGCTCGGTTCGATAGAAGCGGTTGCTGAGCAGACCCTCCATCAGCAGCAGCGCCAGTACGATCATTGCCAGAGGGCCGGCCAGCTCCCTCGTTCCCTCGGTGCGGGATCCACCGGTCTCCAGCTCGCTGATATCCCGAATCACGCGAACGGCCCCCGGAGCGAAACGTTCCTGGATGGCCTCGACAGGGAATCGGTCGAGTTGCGACTCCTCGTGTGGTGTGTTGACGGAGTAGCCACGTTCCTCCTCGGATTCGCGCGCCTGAAGTCGGATGCGATAGTTGCCGCATCGGTCCGTCGGAAGGGTCACCGTAACACTGTTGGCATCGGTTTCAGCGTTCAATGTCAGGTGCGGATCGTTTCGGCACTGAATCGTGACGTGTCGGCTGCCGATGCCGGGCTGGCTGGCCGGTGAAAGGGACATCTTCGCCGCCTGCCCCACGCGATAGCTGCCCGCCTGAACGGCACGACCGGTCGATTCGCCGATGATCGTGTTCAGCAATACCAGGATCGGTCCGGCATCGGTTGCCCAATCGCCCCATGCCCGTGTGGGGGAAAATGCCAAGGTGATCGAGGTTCCTCTACCGACCGAACGCACGACGATGGCCGGTGTTCCGTCGGTAAGTTGGGCGATCGCCTGAGCCTCGCTCGGCAGGGGGGCAAAACGGGCGTGGGCGATCACCTGCGGTTCGGAGATGGACAACCCCGATCCGTCCTGAAATCGCTTCAAGAGCGGATGAGTCTTCTCAAGCGGGGCGACGCGGAGGGGTTCTTTCGGAACCGAGATGTCGGTCGGGACTGCCGCCAAAACGTTGGCCCCGCTCTGGTATCCCGAGCGGGCGATCTTGGGGCCCGGTATCACCACAAGCCAGCCGCCCTCGGAAAGATAGTCCCCGAGTCGCGCGGACATCGCCGACGACAGCAAAGGCATGTCCGCCAGGAAGATCGTTGAGAATCCCTTGAGATCGGGCAGCTCGATGAACCTCTCCGGAGCCACCTGAGAGAGCTGAGTTCTCTGCTGCTCCGACGGAAGGGCATACGGCGTCAGCATGGCCTTGACCGCCGAGATGACTTCGCTGTCCGGCGGTCCGACCAACGCGACTTTGGGTTGGGAACCGACCAGAAGAGAGAAGTAGCGTGTGTTGTCCATCGGCAGGGGGTCTTCGGGGCTCAGCCTGACCTCGCCCTGGTGAAGGCCTGGAGCCAGCCCCGTCAGTTCGGCCGAGAGCTGGACCACCTGATACGGAGCCAGATCGATGGCGCCCTGTCGCCATCGGACCTTGTCATCCAGAAGGATGTCGACGGATCGTCGTCCGGCAAGCTGCCCGGCCTGTAACCCGAACCGGATCCTGATGGGCACGCCGACGGGGAGATTCCGGTCCGGAAGGGTCATGTCCGACAGGGCATAGTTGGCGTTGAGTTCGCTGCCCATGTCGTAGCAGTAGACACGCACATCCTTGCGTGAGGTGTAGGTTCCTGTGGGAACGTCTCGCCAGGCATGACGCATGACGTCACCGAAGAGATGGATTTCCCGGGTTGAGTTTCCCCCGTCATTCAGCAGCGCATAGGCTCGCTCCAGCATGGTGGCCACGCCACGGCCGTGCTGCCCTACTTCCAGTTGGGCGATCTGGCTGCGGCAGTAGCTGACGTCAAGACTCAGCCGGCCGGCGGCGGCTGGCGCTGAGGCGGCAAGCCATGCGACGCGAGAACCGGCCGGAAAGAGGTCCCGATCGCGAAGCAGCAGAACCGCCTGCTCGCAGGCACGTTCGAACGTGCTTCGAGACTGGCTCCGATAGCCCATGCTCGCGGAGTCATCGAGGCACACGATGGCGTCCACCGGTCCTCGCGAGGAAGCCGGCAGGGTGACACCGTGGAGTTTCGGCCGGGCGAGCGCTCCCACCAGGGCCAGGATGATCAGCGAGCGAAGCAGTAGCAGAAGAAGGTGCTTGAGCCTTTGTATGGCCTGCGTCTGTCGTTGCGTCTTCAGGATGAACCGAATGGTGGGCAGGGGCATCGGTTGGGGTTTGCTGCGCAGCATGAGGTGGATGATGACGGGGCCGGCGGCCGCCAAGGCTCCCCAGAGCACCATCGGGGCGGCAAACGTCAGGACCGCCAGAGGCAGTGCCCACGTGACCTGGCTCAGGTTCGCTGTCGGGACCGTCATACCCACAGCGTACTGATCCCCCAGGGCAAATCAACCAGGGGGCGGAATGCGCGATTTCTGTTGCCGCCGGCGCTGAGACATCGCCTTGAGTCGAGAGGGCGGCATGAGGACAGAGTCCTTCCCCATCTGCACGACTTCAGGATCGGATAGCTTCCCATGTCCTCAGGCAGAATATCGTGACCACAGATTAGCTGACCGGTGGAAATCCCCGTTGATGAATAGTGAACCAATCGCGGAACGCCAAAAAACAGAAAGTCCCGGCGGGTTTCACCTACCCGTCGGGACTTTCGCGCGAGTTCTTGGTTTCCGTGTCTCGTCCTAATGTGCGTTCCTGACCGAGGTTGCCTTCAGGCCCTTGGGGCCTCGCTCGAAGTCCACCTCAACGGTCTGCCCCTCGGACAGCGTGCGATAGCCATCCATCTGAATCACAGAATGATGGACGAACACGTCCTCACCCCCTTCGTCCATTTGGACGAACCCAAACCCCTTCTGATCGTTGAACCACTTCACTTTGCCGGTCGGCATACGACTCCTCCTGCTGTTGGGCTTACACCCTGGGGTCCCATCATCTCCATCAGGTCTTTGCGAGCCACCCGCCCAGAAGCGGCTCGAAGAAAACCACTCCATGCCTAGATAGTTTGAATGGAGATGACCGGTTTTGTCAAAAGGAAAAATGACAATGTAAAAATTTCACTCCCAGATGAATATCGTCATACCTGTAGGTAGGTCATTAACCGAAGGGATACTCAGATCTACGGTTCCATGTCGCCCGCTGCTTAAGCGTCGTAGTATGATGCAAACCGGTGGTCCGCATCGCTATTCGGACCGTTGCCACCGTTGTGGGGATGTTTTATGGGTGCCGCAGGGTTCCCCGTCGGCTCACATGTGAAGTTCCACGACGTCCTTGTCGTTGAGTTCATAATCGTGGGGGACATTCTGTCCGTTGTAGACCGCTTCGCCCCAGACTCGGGCACCCTTGAGGTTCTCGCCCAGCCCACGGTGGACCGTGATGGCCAGATCCTGGATGGTACTGCCCTTTCGCATCAGAAAGGGCGAACTCTTGTCCACGGGCTTGCCGGGTGGCTTGGCATAGATGCGAACCACATGCAGCAGATCGAACAGTTCTTTCAGCAGCTCGCTCAGGCCCTCGCCGCTCACCACCGAGACCTTTCGGAACTTCAGCCGGCTGCCGTACAGCTCCACCAGCGTGTCAAACTCCTGTTCGGCACCCGGGGCGTCACCGTGCGTGCAGGCGACCAGCGTTCGTTTGGGTTCGAGCGCCTCCGTATCCTCCGGGACATCGGGGTCGGGCAGGTGCGTGGGCGTCCATTTCCGATGGGCATAGAGTTCCAGGCAGCATTCCACATCGTCCAGAAGCGTGGCTCCCGAAAGATCCACTACGATGAGGATGACATCGGCCAGATGAAGACGTCCCGCCATACCCGGTGGAACGTGCTCCCGTGTGATGGGAGGCATATCGACAAGCTGAATGGGCACATCTTCGTGTCGGGCCATTCCCGGTTGAGGCATCTGTGTGGTGAAGGGGTACTCGGCCACCTTGCACTCGGCATTGGTCAGGGTCGTTACCAGGGAACTCTTGCCCGTGTTCGGTGCTCCCAGCAGTACCACCTGCCCGGCTCCCTGCCGTGGCACATGGAAGATGTCGTGGTGTGCCGCACCCTTCTTGCCCGAGGAGGTCAGCTCCCGCTTGGACTGCGAAATCTTCCGCTTGAGCTCCGCGCACATCTTGTCCGTCCCCTTGTGCTTGGGGATGGTGCGCAGCATCTCTTCCAGCGCCGCCAGACGATCCTCCGACGTCTCTGCCTGGCGGTACATCTGCTCGGCGCGATGATAATCGGGTGTCAGATTCGCAGGCATGGCTGCATTATAGATGCGGACGACGTCCGTTCGCCAGCCCAGGCTTGGCCGTTTGAACTCACCGTTGGGACCTCCTTCGGTTTCCGTTGCGTCAGGCCCTCCGTTAGGATAAGTGATGTGTCATGCAAAACGTGAAACGCGACAGGAAGATCTCTGCCTTGGGACGCCTCAGGGCGTGGCGAACGGCTCGCGGGGCCTCCGCTGCCCTGCCCCGGATCAACGCGCTCGAAAAGGCAATGTCCGATCTGAGCGATGAGCATCTGCGCCGCCAGGCAGAAGATCTGCGTCGTCAGCTCGGTGCCGGGCGAGTACCGGCCGATATCGTCCCGGAGGCGTTCTCCCTCGTTCGAGAATCCGCACGCCGGTACGTGGGGCTCCGCCATTTCGACGTTCAGCTCATGGGCGGATTGGCATTGGCCGACGGCTGCATTGCCGAGATGGCGACCGGTGAGGGCAAGACCCTTGTGGCCACCTTGTGGGCGTTCCTTTCGGGGTTGACGGGACGGGGTGTCCATGTGGTGACCGTCAACGACTATCTGGCCAAACGCGATTGTCAGTGGATGGGGCCGGTCTACGAGAAGCTGGGGCTGACCGTCGGCGTGATCCTCGAAAAGATGCCGCCGGACGAGCGGGCCCGGGCCTACCGCTGTGACATCACCTACGGGACGAACAAGGAATTCGGTTTCGACTACCTCCGCGATCAATTACGCTGCCTGTCGCGGAAAGATCGATTGGGCCAACGCATTCGGGATTCGCTGCTGGGCGTTCAGGAATCCGGCGAGCAGGACTCGGTTCAGCGAGGCCATGCCTCCGCGATCGTCGACGAGGTCGACAGCATCCTGATCGACGAGGCTCGTGTACCGCTGATCATCGCCAGCGAACCCGGCGTCTCGAAAGAGGCCGAGGTCTACCGTCGTGCCGACGAGGTGGCAGGCCGCCTGACCGAAGGTCAGGACTACACCCTTCAGGTGAAGAAACGCTTTGCCGAACTGACCCAGGCCGGCATGCAACGGATCTATCTGGGCCTGCCCGATGGGGCAAGGGCCGCTGCGGGCGAACACCCCTGGTCGTCGTGCGTGGAACAGGCCCTGCGGGCCCACCTCTTCTGGAAGCGGGACCGCGACTACATCATCGTCGACGGGAAACTCGTCATCGTCGACGAGTTCACCGGACGTCAGCAGCCCGATCGCACCTGGAGCGACGGATTGCATCAGGCGATCGAGGCACGTGAAGGGCTGGAAATCCGCGGCGAGCACCAGACGATGGCCCAGATCACCTTCCAGCGATACTTCCGGATGTACCATCACCTGTGCGGCATGACCGGAACGGCCTGGACCAGTTCCCGCGAGTTCTGGACCATCTTCGGGCTGCCGGTCGTCCGAATCCCCACGAATCGCCCCCTCCGCCGTCAACGGCTGCAGGACCTCGTCTTCGCTTCGGCGAAGGCCAAGTTCGACGCGATCGTTGCCGAGATCATCGAGGTCCGCAAGCAGGGGCGTCCGGTGCTGGTCGGTACACGCAACGTGGCCGTCAGCGAACACATTTCGGCCCGCTTGAGCGCCCTGGGGCTGGATCATGCGGTCCTCAATGCCCGGGAGCATCAGAAAGAGGCCCAGATTGTTGCACAGGCCGGGCAGTTGGGACGGATCACCATCGCCACGAACATGGCCGGCCGGGGTACCGACATCATCCTCGGGGAGGGCGTGGCCGATCACGGCGGTCTGCATGTCATCGGAACCGAACGCCACGACGCACGCCGGATCGATCTTCAGCTTCTCGGCCGGGCGGGGCGGCAGGGAGACCCGGGCAGCGGGCGATTCTTCCTGTCACTGGAAGACGAACTGATCCAGTTGCACGGGTCGCGGTCGGCCCGCCGCATGGCCGGCGGAGAATCGGTCTCGCCCCTGGCGGGCCCTCGATGGCAGAATATGTTCGATCGAACTCAGAACCGTCTGGAGCACCTGCACCTGACGATTCGGCGCGACCTGATGAACCACGACGACTGGGTCGAGAAGGCCTTGCGGAGGCTGGCGGGTCAGCACGTCGACTAGCGCGAGGTGAGCGTCTCATGAAGGTCATTCACGATCCGTCCCGGCAACGCGTTCCCATCAAATGTTGGGCCGACGACGCCGATCAGGACACGATGCGGCAGGCCGTCAATGTGGCCAACCTGCCCAATGTGGTCGGACATGTGGCGCTCATGCCCGACGCCCATGTCGGGTTCGGTATGCCTATCGGCGGCGTCGTCGGGGTCCAGGACGCCATCGTTCCCTATGCCGTGGGAATGGATATCGGCTGCGGCATGTCGGCCTGGAAAACGGGTCTGACGGCTCGCGACCTGGAAGACCATCTTGATACCGTCGTGACGTTCATCCAGAAGAGGATTCCCCAGGGCTTCAAGCATCGCACCCCGCGCGAGGGACGCCAACTGACGGAGCAATACTGCCCCGAGTTCTTCGATCTCCTCGAAGGCACACGTCCCAAGGATGCCTATCTCTCGGGTCACGAGACGATCATCGAGCAGATGGGCACACTCGGAGGCGGCAACCACTTCATCGAAATCCAGCTCGATCCGAACGATGCCGTCTGGCTCATGCTGCATTCGGGCTCACGCAACGTGGGCAAGCAGATCTGCGATCATTTCTGGCGCGTGGCCAAGGACTACTGCAAGCGACATGAACAAGAGGTGCCCGACCCGGCGCTGTCCTACCTGCCCATCCGAAGCGGCGAGGGCGCGGCATATCTCGAACACATGCAGTTTGCCCTCGAGTTCGCCCGGTTCAATCGGCATGTGATGATGAAGATGTGCCGGCGGGCGCTGGAGCACACGCCGTTGGGCCCTCGGATCAGCGATTCCGACGAGATCGTCAACATCCACCACAACTACGCCGTGCTCGAACATCACTTTGGACGGCCGGTGTGGGTGCACCGCAAAGGGGCGACGTCGGCTCGCGCCGGCCAGCTCGGTATCATCCCGGGGTCGATGGGCACGCGGAGCTACATCGTTCGCGGTCTGGGCAATGCCGAATCGCTCGTCTCGTGCAGCCACGGGGCCGGACGCGTGATGGGACGCAACGAGGCCAAACGGCAGATCACACTCGAACGATTCAAACAATCCATGAAGGGCATCCGATTCCACCCCACGCCACAGCACCTTGACGAGGCCCCCGATGCATACAAGGATATCGGCCGGGTGATGGCCAACCAGCGCGATCTCGTGGAGATCGTCACCGAACTCCGCCCCATTGCCGTCGTCAAAGGGTGAGGCTCGCGCCGGCCCTTCGGAGATGCCGATACGCCATGATCGAGGACACCAACATCCCCGCCTTTCCCGACGCGGCCGGAACGCCGCCATCCTCGGCGCGATGGCAGAGCGGCGTCGTGCTGGCGGCTCTGGTGGGGGCGGCGGTGGGCATTCCATTGGGCTTCCTGGCGCTCCTGCCGCTCTATCTGGGGCCGTTCCTGTTCCTCTTGCTCGGCCTGATTCCGGCCGCCGTCCTCTTTCGCTTCGGAGACCCCCTTCGCCCTCTCAGCAGGGGCCGTATCAGCATGGGCATCGCGCCGGCGATCCTTCTGGCGTTCGGAATGTCCCTGTGGGTCGAGTCCCGAGCGATGCCGCGACACGTGGCCATCAAGGTCCGCAGTTGCGTTGTGGGCGGCTTTCCCAGCGGGTACAGCCGGAAGGCCTTCAACGACGAGGTGCACCGCATCGTGAGCCGGACGTTCATGGATCGATTTGGATCCTCCGGGCTGCTCGGGTATGTCCGTTGGGCCTCTCGCAGCGGGCAGTTTGTCGTCGATCAGAAGGAGTTGGTCCTGAAATCGCGATCCGCGGGCAGCACGCAGCCCTCAGTGGTACTGCGTCTGGCCCGGCCTCCCGTTCACCGGCTCAATCAGACCGGGCGATTCTGGATCGCACGGGTGGCCGTCTCGGCGGCCGCGCTCGTTGCGGCTGCCGTATTACAGCTCAGCGGACTGCGGAAACCGCCGGACACCGATGAAACGGAGACACCACAAGAAACGTCGGACGCCTCCGCTTCCGACAGTTGATCCGCCCAGATCCTGCCGGCATCTCAGGTCGTGCTATCGGTTCGACAGTGGCCCGCCACCCATTGGCACAACTCGGCCAGCAAGGAGTGCTTCTCAAGATCGTTGAACAGTTCGTGGTAGCCGCCCTCAACCACGCGAAGGGTCTTGTCGGCCGACCCGCAGTTCTCATAGAGATAGCGGCTGCCGGCCGCCGGCACGAGCGAGTCGCTGCTGCCGTGCAGGATGAACACGGGATCGGTGATGGCATCAAACCGCCCACGGACACGCTGGATCGCTGCGTTGAACTCAGCCCCCGTCCGGGCGCGGATGGGCCCCTGATAGACCAGGGGGTCGGTTTCGTACGCTCGCACGATTTCAGGATCGCGAGAGACGCCTGAAGCATTCACGCGGGCCACCGGCAGCCACGGGGTCAGCGTGCTCAGCACGCGGGCCAGAGCGATGAGAATCGAAGAGACATCTTCTTTGATGGCAAGAAAGGGGCTGCTGAAGATCAGGCCCGCCGGTCGGATTCCCCCCTGACCACGGCTCACCGCATAAGCGGCCAGAACCAGTCCCCCCATACTATGGCCCATAAGAAAAAGGGGGCGGCCCTCCGCCTGAGGTCGAATCCGCCTGATGAACACCTCAAGGTCGCTCACCAGAAGGTCAAAGTTCCCCACGTACCCCCGTTTGCCGGCCGAGCGTCCGTGTCCTCGCTGATCGTAGGTGTGAACCGTGACGCCGATCCCGTTGAGGGCCGCCGCCACACCCGCGTAGCGCCCGGAGTGTTCCGCATAGCCGTGCAGGAGAATCAGGTGGGCCCCGGCACTCTCCGAATCCCATCGGCGCTCGAAGAAATCCAGGCCATCGGCAGATGTGAAGTGTCCTTCGTGTGTCATGGCAGTTCATCATACTGTCTCACATGCGCCGCTGCCATGACGGGCCGCCAACGGTAAGGCGTTCCACCGCAGGCGTCGCAAGGAACATCTCCGCTTCAACACGATGTCGCTCCGCTGACGCGACGTCCGAGAATCCCGCCCACGGGGTTTCCCCCCAGCCGAAGTCCCTTCATCCGGACGTCCCACCGCGTTTTCCGTCGCCCGGCGGATTTGAACCGGCCACGCGAGGCTGCTATCTTTCTGATATGAACATTCTGGGCATATCTGCTTTCTATCATGACAGCGCCGCGGCCTTGATTCAGGACGGTCGAATTGTCGCCGCTGCGCAGGAAGAACGCTTCACCCGCAAGAAGCACGATGCGGACTTCCCCCAGCACGCGATCGACTACTGCCTCGCCGAGGCGGGCCTGTCGCCCGAGCAGATCGATCTGGTCGGCTTCTATGATAAGCCGCTGGTCAAATTCGAACGCCTGCTCGAGACCTATATCGCCTACGCCCCCGTGGGCTTCCGATCGTTCATCCGGTTTCTGCCGCTCTGGCTCAAACAGAAACTCCACATGCCCCGCGAGATGGATAAGGGGCTGCATCACCGATACAAGGGGCGATACGTCTTCGCCGATCATCACGAGTCGCACGCGGCCAGCGCCTTCTTCCCGTCACCCTTCGACGAGGCGGCCATCCTCACGCTCGACGGCGTGGGCGAGTGGTCGACGACCACCTGCGGCTACGGTCGCGGGAACCATATCACGCTGACGCAGGAGATGCGTTTTCCCCACTCGCTCGGTCTGCTCTACTCGGCGTTCACCTACTACACCGGGTTTCGCGTCAATAGCGGCGAATACAAGCTGATGGGGCTGGCGCCCTACGGCGACCCGAAGTATGTCGATGTCATCCGCAAACACCTGATCGACGTCAAGGACGACGGCAGCTTCTGGATGGACATGTCCTACTTCAATTACTGCCAGGGCCTGACGATGACCGGACCGAAATTCCATCGCCTCTTCGGTCGCGGTCCGCGGACGCCCGAAACGAAGATCAGCGAGCTGGACATGGACCTGGCCGCCAGCATTCAGGTGGTCTGCGAAGATGTCATGCTGAAGGCCGCACACCATGTCCACAAGCAGACGGGCATGAAGAACCTCTGTCTGGCCGGCGGTGTGGCGCTGAATTGCGTCGGGAACGGGCGAATCCTCCGCGAGGGTCCCTTTGAAAGTATCTGGATCCAGCCGGCGGCGGGCGATGCCGGCGGCGCGCTCGGGGCGGCGATCTTCATCTGGCACCAGTTGCTCGATAAGCCGCGGCAGCCGACGGGCGGCGACGTTCAGCGCGGCTCGCTCCTGGGGCCCGCCTTCACGAACGGGCAGATTCGATCCTTCCTCGATTCGGTCGGGGCGAAGTACCAGGCGTTCGATTCCGAAGAGGCCCTGCTCGATCGGGTGGCCTCGCTCATGGCCGACGAGAAGGTGATCGGCTGGGTTCAGGGACGCATGGAGTTCGGCCCTCGCGCCTTGGGCAGTCGCAGTATCATCGGCGATGCCCGCAGCCGGAAGATGCAGTCGGTGATGAACCTCAAGATCAAGTTTCGCGAGTCGTTCCGCCCCTTTGCACCCTGCGTGCTTCGAGAGAAGGTCGACGAGTACTTCGAAATGCGACCGAACGAAGACAGCCCCTACATGCTGCTCGTGGCGCCCGTCCACCCCGACAAGCGGACAAAGCTCGACGGCGAGGCCGCTCACCTCAAGGGGCTGGATCGGCTCAAGGTGATTCGTTCCGTCGTGCCGGCCATCACCCACGTCGATTTCTCGGCACGCGTCCAGACGGTCGATGCCGAGCGACACGGCCGGTTCTACCGCCTCATGAAACGATTCGAATCGCTCACGGGCTGCCCCGTGATCATCAACACGAGCTTCAACATTCGGGGTGAACCGATCGTCTGCACGCCGCAGGATGCGTACCGCTGCTTCCTGGCGACGAATATGGACGTGCTGGTCCTTGAAGATCAGGTGCTGCTCAAGTCGGAACAGCCGCAGGCAAAGCCGCACGACATCGACGCGTATCTGGCGAAGTTTGAGCTGGACTAGCGGCGGGTGGATCGTGGTCGGCCCATAGTCAGGAAAGGCCTGCCCTGACGCCGATAGAATAGAAGCGGGGCGTTCTTACAAGGTCGTGCATATGGCCCTTATCGACATAGACTGGAAACCATCGCAGCGCGTCCTGCGGCAGTTCGGTGGCATCATGCTGGTGGGCTGCGCCGTCATGGGTGCCGTCCTCAGGTGGTTGGGACACCCTTCGGCAGGCATGGCCGTCTGGGGTTTCGGTGCCGTCGTCGGCCCGGTGGGGCTGATTGTTCCGACGGCCGCCAAGCCGGTCTACCTGCTGCTGACGGTCCTGAGCTGGCCGATCGGCTGGGTGATGTCCCATGTGATCCTCGGCGTGTTCTACTACGGCGTGATCACGCCGATCGGCCTGGTCTTTCGGTTGATGGGCCGTGACGCGTTGCAGCTTAAGCGACATGCTGGGGTGACGACGTACTGGCACCCCAAGGTTCTGCCCGGCAGCGGAGAGAAGAAACGGTATTTCAGGCAGTTCTAATGACAGGCTCATGGAGCGGATGATGTCCGAACAACCTCGTCAAGATGATTCAGCGAAGGAGTTCGTTCAGCAGTCGCAGCAGGCCCGCACTTCGATCGTCAGCGAGTTCATCGACTTCCTCATGCACAACAAGAAGTGGTGGCTGCTGCCGATCGTGATCGTTCTGGCACTGCTGGGCGTGCTGATCTTCATCGGCGGCAGCGGCGGCGGGATCTTCGTCTATACGCTGTTCTGATGCCACCGGTTGCTCGCCGGCTCCGCTTGCGGAATGCCACTGGCGGCTTGTCCGCCAGTGCCCTGTCCCCGTCAGCCTTGTTTCCTCCATGGACGGCTCTTGTTGAGGGGGCGAGCGTACCCGCGAGCCGAAACGGCAGGGCCAGGCAGCCTGGCGATCTGTTGTACATCAGATGATGAGTTCCCGTCCTTCAGAGCCGGCGTCCTCGCCCCGGAAACCGGACGGTTCGGCTCGGGTGAATCGACGGTTCGTCACTTCACGCCTGACTGGGCACTAGCGTTTGGGGCTTTCGAGCTGCTCCCGAAGGATCCGGCCGATCATGTCGCGGGACGGCTTGTCCAGCGATTGCAGCGCCGTGTTGAACTGCCGGATACGGTGCTTCTCTTCAAGATAGTTGCGGATGTCCGGCACGAGGCGGATCGCGTCCTTCAAAACCCCTCGAAGGTCGGCGATGGACTCCCGATCGACCGTGGCCGTTCGCCGCGAGATCTCATCCAACAGCCGCGCCAGTTCGCAGGTCCAGTCGCGGAAGTTGTTCTCGTTCGCTACGTACCCTTCGGCGTCGGATATCAGAAAGGCGCGAATCACCGCCACATCGTCCGGGGTCAGCGGCTGGGCGTCCTCGATGTGTTCGATGGCCTGCCGGGCCTCGGCCGACCACATCTCCTGCTGCATCTCCCGCACGGTCGCCTCCAGGCGATTGATCTGCTGTTCCACAAAGCCGAACTCGTCGGGCGATTCACGTTGCAGGGCCCCATCGTACGCCTGCTGAATGCCGGCCACTGTTTCGGTGATGTGATCGATCTCGGACGTGGGCATGTACAAGCCTCCTCATCGGCGACGGGGAGTCTGCCACGCCGCGTGGCAGGGGATTCTCCCCGGCAGAGTAACTGTCCATTCCCAATCATCGACCGATAGGAGACCACGATTCAGCGAGACTTCCCCGCGACACGCCTCAGGACCCCCAGCGTGTTCGTTCCGCTGGCGACATAGTCCGGTAACTGCCGGTGGTCGGTATTGACGCATTCGCAGATCCCGCCGGCCCGAAAGTCGGCGAGCAGCTCTTCCAGCGTCTTGCGGGCCAGATCGCGATCGATCTCCATCAGGGCGCAGATCACCCAGGCGCTCGGCGTCGCCCAGTAGGCGCCGTTCTGATATCGCTCGCGCTGAACCGGGGCCAGCAGCCGTTGCCAGTACTGTCCCCGGACCAGGTGGCGGACCTGCCCGTGCCAGAGGTACTCGCCGTGACGATCGCAGAGCGTCTTCAGCACGATCGCTCGCCGCTCGCCCAGCGGGAAGTCGATAAAGATCGCGTAGGCATTGCCCCACACGTCATACTGCCGGCAGTCGACGCTCGCGGCCAGGAACCCGCCCGCCGAGTCGTCCCAGAGCCGCACGACATGACGCTCGATCATCGCGGCGCGTTGGTCCACGTCGTCGGCGGATTTCGTCTGTTGCGCCTGCCGCAGATAGGCCGCCAGCCGCTTGCAGGCTCGCCAGTAGAGCAGCGAATCAAAGAACTGTTCGCCCGTCTTGCCGATGCAGTCGGTGAAGCCGTACGGCGAGTGGGGGCGTTTCGGGTCGTTCCACACCAGACCCGCTGGGCTCCGCGGCACATAGTCCATCGCCCGGATCAGCCGATCGGCCGATTCGCGGAAGAAGCCGAGGTCTTTCGTGTGGTCCACATAGTCGGCCACCAGGAAGACCATGAACGCCGAGTTATCAAGAGGGGGGCCACCGACCGGCGACGGAGCCGGTCCGGCGCAGTACACCGAAACGCCGTCGGGTTGCCGCCGGTCCGGAATGCACCCGTCCTGGCGTTGGCCCTCCAGAAGGTAGCGGATGCAGGCGGCCGTGTTCTCGCGAGGCATCAGATCGAAGCAGCTCTCGACCATGTAGCTGTAGTCTCGGGTCCAGAGGGCTGCGTAGTTGCCCTTGCCGTCGGGCGTGTATAACACCAGCCCCTGGGGCGTCTTGACCTGACAGCCGGCCAGCAGTTGCCGGGTTCTCTCGGTCAGCCAATTCAGCGACTCATCCAACGGAGGCGTCGCCGCCCGGCAGCACAGACACAGGGCGCCGCAGAGCATCAGAACAAGCAACAACGAATGATTCATCGTCGGGTCTCCTGGACCACCCGCAATCGCGGGTGTTCTGGTGCGTGCATGGTATTCGATTTCCGTCCGATGAGAAGCCGCGCCGCCCGCCGGCCTGGAAAACATATGGGAGGGCGAGCGTACGCGCGAGCCGCAGGGGACAGGCTCCGATTCCGCGTCCAGATCGTCAGACCGTAGCGACCGGAATTGGCTGCTTCTCGCCCACACGCAACGCAATGGCGACCCCACCGATCGCAGCCCCCCATATCCCTGATGGACCGGGAGAACGACCAGACCGTAGACGCAACATCTGGTCGCGTTCAACGAAACAGGATGTCGCGTCCATTCTTCATCCTCTACGGCAGATCCGGAGACCCATGACCAGCTACTTCCCATGCCCGAGGCCCGACACCCTCATGCCCCGATCGCGCATACTACGCGTCGAAAGTGAGACATTCGCCGAGACGCGCACTCCGAATACGCGCCTTGCTTCCTGTCCCACGTCCCCGCGTTTCCGCCGGATGCCCCGCATCTCCATGGCCCGAGCGCGCATACTACGTGTCGAAAGTGAGACATTCGCCGCTCCGAGCCGGGCGGTACTCTGCACGGATACCCGACGTGAGACGCCCAATCCCAACGAAGGACCCGACAAGACTAAAGCTCCACGTCCCAACAAGCTCCATTCCCTGTACCCAATGCCCGATCCCCTCCCCCTCAGATTGTGTGAAAGTATGGGACAAAGTGAGACATTCGCCGACACACGCACTCCGAATACGCACCTCGCTTCCCGTCCCGCACCCCCGCGCCTCCGCCGGATGCCCCACACCTCCACGGCCCAAGCGCGCATACTACGTGTCGAAAGTGAGACATTCGCCGCTCCGAGCCGGGCGGTACTCTGCACGGATACCCGACGTGAGACGCCCAATCCCAACGAAGGACCCGACAAGACTAAAGCTCCACGTCCCAACAAGCTCCATTCCCTGTACCCAATGCCCGATCCCCTCCCCCTCAGATTGTGTGAAAGTATGGGACAAAGTGAGACATTCGCCGACACACGCACTCCGAATACGCACCTCGCTTCCCGTCCCGCACCCCCGCGCCTCCGCCGGATGCCCCACACCTCCACGGCCCGAGCGCGCATACTACGTGTCGAAAGTGAGACATTCGCCGAGATCGCCACTCGAAACATGCACACTCTCCCCCCAACACGCTCCGGACTCGCCGTCGTTCCGTCTCGTATCAGGATCCACTACACCCCGCGGACCCCCTTTCATATTGCGGGGGCAACGTAGGGTGCGTCGTGACGCACCAGCCTGCTTTCGCGAATGAACGTGCTGCGTCTGCGGCGTGCGACGGATACCCGAACACACCCTGCACGCTGCGTAGCGATCCGAAGCGCCGTCATAGCCGGCGCACTCCAAAACTCGGCTCGCGGGTACGCTCGCCCCCCCGGTGTCTCGGGGCGTCGGTGCCCTCGATGGAGAGAAGCCTGTCGGAATCGGTGGGCCTTGAGGCTGGGGAGGTACCACGATATACAGTTGGCGGGGCGGCGACGACGGGCAGTGACTACATCTACCTGTTGAAGGACCTGTGCACCGTGGCGGGTATGGCCGACGAGCGAGGCTGGCCGGTGGAGCGGTACGACTACGACGCGTACGGCAAGGTGTACATGGAGCGAGTGCGGGTGCTGCCGTGGGCGGCCGACTTCGATGGCGATGGCGACGTCGATGCCGACGACTTGGCGGTGCTCTATGCGGCCTATCAGGGGTCGGGCCAGGAGCCGAACGGTGTTCGGCGGCTGCGGGCCCGGCCATTGTATTTCGCCCCTTCAGGGCGTAGGTGGGCGGAGCTAGAGCATTTCACGATTGACTGTAGCGATACCCGCAATGTTGAAACCACCCT
>CAYUQT010000026.1:0-110448 GCA_964446835.1 uncultured Planctomycetales bacterium
AGCCCCGTACCACGCCAGACGTTCGACCGAACGTGGTTTACGGAACGCTTACGGATCTATGGTGGGTAGGCGCTTCGTCGACTCCGGCCAACCGGGCCTCACACTCATTGCTAGGAGATACACCCCCGCCGCGCCCAGTAGCGTCATCGTGAAGCCCCATTCGATGCTGACTAGGACGCAGAGGATGGCTCCGAACGTCGTCGTCACGGCATTGATTCCCCATGCCCACGGCACAATAGCCTGCCCGAGAGTCTGAATCGCGCGAAGCCCCAATGGAAACGGCATGCCCATCAGCATCGCCAAGGGGGCCAGGGCCATGATCGTCACGGCACACCGCATGGGATGCGACAAAGCCATCAGCCGGGGAACAACGTAGTCCGCGAAGGCTACTTCCGCCACAAGCAGCGTCACCAGCGCTAGTAGGATCAGCATCAAGGGGTGCGGAAGCGACCGCACCACCCACGCGGATGCCAACGAGCCGAGGCCCGAGAATACGAGAATCGCGAATAGTGTCACTGCCATCGCATAGACCGGCCCACCCACAAATACTGTGTATTTCTGAAGGAGACCGATCTCGACAGTGATGAATCCAAGGCCCAAGGCCCCGAAGTACGTCAGGCTGAGAGCCTTGTGCTTCATCTGTCGCAGGCGACTCCCCCTCATCATCAGGGGACCGATGATGAACGCGGATGCTAGAGCCACAATTTGAATGACGCTTGCCAGAAGGACCAGAATCGCGACGGGTACATGCGACGTTCCGTAGAGGTTCGCGTCCCCATCCGTCGACGAACTCGTAAGGGAGCGCCAGCGGCCGAAGTGAAAGAAGAACGGATCGTCATCGCTCACCGGTCGGATATTGAACGGATACGCATCGATCAACGCCTGGCGATGCGGGATGGAAGCCTTGATCATCTGATTGAACGGCCCAGGCTCCGTCCGATACGGATCGTAGAGAACCGAGAAGTCCATCTGATCGGCCCACTGTCTGCACCTGGCGACTTCGGCCTCGGTGAAGGGCGTCTTCTTCAGGAGCGTCTCCACCCATGGGGCCTGTGTCATCGTTGCGGAAACAACAATCAGGTGCAATTCGGGATTCGTCACGCCCAATTGGTCTAGCGCCTTCAGCTCGGTAGCGAGCAGCCGAAGCGCCTCTTTCGGCGGAGTGATCAGCCATCTCGAGAAGGATAGGATCCCTTCGGGACTGAGGTGGCTCCAGTAATCGTGCATGGCCTCAACCGTGTAGAGGTAATTCTCCGACAGGGCGTATGCTCCAGAGGAAAGGGCGGTGAAGGTGTCGACGCATGACATCTGGATCACATCGAACAAATCCCTCGTTGTCGTAAGGTAGTGCCTCCCCTCCGCGTTGATGAGATCAACGTCGGGGCGTTCGAAGACCCGTCCGGCAAACTCCGCGAACGTCGTCTTCACCGCTTCATAGGTCACAGGATTCACCTCCACGCCCCGTACGAAATGCGCGCCTCGCCGGAGGGCGATCAGGACGTCGACCCCTCCACCCACACCAATTACAAGCGCACGTTCGGGGGCGGGCTTCACGACGTAGGGCGCGCCCTGCAGGCAGTAGTCCAACGCTGGCACCCTGCTCAAGTCACCATTGGGGACACGGATAATCGCCGTGGGAGCTGTTCCGTCCTGATATACCATGCGCATCGGCACATTCAGAAACTCGGGCTTGCAGCGCGACGACACCATCGCCCCCACACCCACCAATGAATCGGTGGGATTCATAACGTCCACGCGGGCCACAACGTGCCACCGGTAGTAGTGCGGATCCATGGCTGCCTCATGGGAAAGCTTGTCCGGCGGAAAGTAAACCGGGAAAATTGCAGTTCGTGTGGCTTGCACCGTCATCAGTCCGCACAGGCCGAGGGCAACGGCTGAACCTCGCTGACCCCATCGATCCCGCGCAGTTGCCGTCATCATCAGCGCGGCGGCTCCACCCAGGCATGCCGCCGCGTAGATCGTCGCCTCTGCGCCGAGCCGATTTATCGCCCAGATCGAGAGCAAAGCCCCAAGCCCCGCTCCCACCAGATCAGCAAAGTAGAGTCGACTGACCGCATCGCCTCCCCTCGATATCAGATACCCAATGCAGGTCCCCCCCAGAAAGAAAGGCACCCCCACAATCACGTAGAGCATCAGAAGACTGAATAGGTTGCTGTAGTCTTGATACAAGTAGACGTCCATCGGACGAAAACTGACTTTCGTGGCCGTAGCGAACGCCAGCAGCACACTCAGGGAAAACAGTAGTGCAAGGCGCCCCACCAGCTTAGGCTCCAGCACGTCTTTGGCGAATCTCGGCGAGACTGTCATGTAGCTGCCAGCCGCCCCAAACCCCAGAAGCGCGAGACTGATGATTAGATATGCAAAGTGGTGATAGCTCATCACCGAGAAGACTCGCGTGAAGGCGATCTCCAGAAGCAACACACTCATCGCGAGAAGGAACAGTACGACCGAAGTACGGCGAACATCGGGCATGAAGACTCTCCATTCCAGGCCGATCCGTGGGCGCCAATTCGGACGGCAATACCCATAGCATAATCCTGCATCCGCTGGACACCGTCAATTCGCATGGCCACACTCGACCGGAAACACCAGTCAAAGCGGCCCCTCGCGTCCCTCCTCATCCTCCGACGCCCCCCCCGTCCTGCACTTCTCACCCAGGAAGACGCACTTCCTACGACGCTGAGCCACGCGCCATCCCGCGCAACCGGACCCTCATTACCGTGGTCTACCGCTGCAGCACTGGCAGGACGAGGACATCGAGCGATACCTGGACGAGCGCGTACCCGACTTCCCCACAGTCACCGCATCAGAGACCGGCGGTCGCTACTGCAGCACTGATACTGGGCGATGGCCGAACAACCTGGCCTGGCTGTATCGATCAGATGGGGAGATGTTCGATCGGGTGATGGCCGCCGGATCGCAATCACAACACACTGCCACCAAACGTGTGCCCGCTCGCCCACACCCAACGCTCCGCTCTCCCGTCCCTCACCCCCATCTCTCCACACGAGGGTCGCGACGTCAGACGGCACACCCATTGCTCGCCGCGCAGCTCCGACCTCGCGCCCCGCTTGTGTCCGGAACGATCACGGTTATGATCACCTGTCAGTCCGGAGAATACCCATGGCCCATCTTCGCGTGCCGATCGCCAATCCCCGGCCCGACATCACGGCCTTCATGGACGCCATCGCGGGCAGACGATCCCTCCCGCGTCCGCCCCTGGTCGAATACCTCGTCGACGAAGCCGTCATGGGCCCCGTGGTCGAACTCATCGGACGAACGTGGGTCCCACTGGCGCCCAACGACCACGCGACTCAGCAGCCCTATTGGGACAACGTCATAGCGTTCTGGCATCACTGCGGTTACGACTTTGTTCGTGTCGAGCTGGCAATGCCGTTCCCCGCGGACGCCCGCTGTGCCGCCGATGCCGCCCAACAGGCTCCCGATCGTATTCGCACCTGGTCCGAAACCGAGCGAGGGCCCATCGCCACGTGGAAGGATTTCGAGCGCTATCCATGGCCAAAGCCTTCCGACGCCGACATCTTCCCCCTGGACTACATCTGCCGGCATCTGCCCGACGGCATGGGCCTGATATCCTGTCACGCGGGAGGGGTGTTCGAGCACGTCAGCAGGCTTTTCGGCTATGTCACGCTCTGCACGGCCATCTATGACACGCCGGACTTGGTCGCTGCCGTCGTGCAGCGGGTCGGCGAACTCATCGAAGAGTACTACCGACGGTTGCTTCAGCTCGAACGTCTGGTGGTCGTCTTTCAGGGGGATGACATGGGCTTCCGCAGTGGAACGCTCATATCGCCGGATCACCTTCGGCAGTATATCCTGCCGTGGCACAAGCGGCTGGCGTCACTGGCCCACCACGCACGCTGCCCCTACTACCTCCACTCCTGCGGCAATCTCCACGACATCATGGACGATCTGGTCAACGATGTCCTGATCGACGCCAAGCACAGCTTTGAGGATGCAATCTGCCCGGTCGGCGATATCAAGCGACACTTCGGTGACCGAATCGGCATCCTGGGCGGCGTCGATCTTGACGTCCTGGCCCGCCTGACACCCGACCAGGTCCGCTCCTACGTCCGCCGGGTCATCAATGAGTGTACCCCCGGCGGTCGTTACGCCATCGGCAGCGGCAACTCGATCCCGAGCTATGTGCCCGTTGAGAATTACCTTACGATGTTGGATGAGGCCTTGGCCTGATTCCATGAGATTACCATGAGCGTACGAATCCTGCATGCCGCCGACATTCACCTGGGAACCTCGTTCCGGTCGCGCCCGGAGATCGGTCGCCAACTCCAGGAGGCCCTGCGCCGCAGCTTCGACGATATGGCCACCGCCGCCATCGATCGATGCGTCCATGCCGTCCTTCTGGCGGGCGACCTCTTCGAGACCCCGGCCACCCGCGACCTGTCGCTCACGCTCCGTTCGAGCGTTCAGGCAACTCTCGAGCGGTTGAACAAGGCCAAGATTGCAGTCTTTATCGCCCCGGGAAACCATGATCCTATCACTCCGGGTAGCCTCTATCGGCAGTGGAGCTGGCCGGATAATGTGACTTTCTTCGACTCCATCGAGCCCAGAGCCGTTCAACTCATCGACACGCAGCCGCCCATTACAATCCACGGTGTCGGCCACACCAACAGCAAGGTTGGCGCCAATCTCGTTGAGCGGTTCCGAACCGGCGAGGACGGGCGTTTTCACGTAGCCGTGATTCACTGCAATGTTCAGGATCGCATGCGCGACGAACGACATGAGAACTATGCCCCCTGCCTGACGGGCGATTTTGCCGGCCGGGGCATTCACTACTGGGCCCTCGGCCACATTCACGCCCCCGCGCTGGTGGTACATCAGACGCATCCGTCCCTGATGGCCGTCTATCCGGGCTGCCTGTGTGGCCTGGGCTTCGGCGATCTCGGCCCTCGCGGATGTACTCTGATTACCATTGCCGACGATTTCTCGATCCAACACGAGTTTCTTCCAATCGGCCGCGTCCAGTGGGAGGACTGTGACATCCGTGCGGAACCCGAAGACGACGTCGATGCGATCCTCGCCCGCATCCGTCGTCACATTGAGTCGCTGGATCTGGGCGCGCGATCCTGCTGCCTGCGCATTCGACTGGTGGGCCGTTGCCGTGCCTATGGAAGTCACGATCCGTCTCAGTGGGACGAACACGCCGGCGAATTGCGCGACGAGCACGGATTTATCGACGTCAGCATCGAGCCGCGGCTTCAGCCAATGATCGATCGGGACACCTACGCCGACCGTCCCCACATACTCGGCGAACTCGTAAGGCTCTGTCGGGAAAAGACCACCCCGAATGGTACCGTCAGCGCCGAGGCCCTGAACGACATCCTGGGCGACGAGCTGCTCCGCCGCACCGAATCAGACCTGCCGAACATGGACGAATCTCAGCAGGCCGACTATCGCAAGCAGGTGTTGAACGAGGCGATGGACATCCTTCTGGAGGAATTTACGACCAGGAAGGACTGACCGAGGGCTTGAAACCGGGCGTCCCTCCTGCTTACACTGGGCACAAGAACGAGCGATCGTTCGACGCGGGCGTAGCTCAATGGTAGAGCTCCGGCCTTCCAAGCCGGTCATGTGGGTTCGATTCCCATCGCCCGCTGTGATGACGGGGGTTGTCAGCAGCACACCTAGAGTTGACACACAAACCACTTACAGACGATTCATCTTCACCGTCTGAATCTGTCGCAATTGCCAGCGATTGACCAGGATTTACACGGTTTTCCTGGAGTTGGTGCAAACCCTGGTGCAAACTTTTTCCTTCCGTTCCGGTAGCTCGACACGCTACCGCTTCGCGGGCTTTCGGCGTGTTCAACGGGAGCGTCGGAAGGGCATCGAGGGCCCCGGCGATGTCCAGCAGCTTCGGGTCCGTGTAGACGTTGGCGGTCAGCTTCGGGTCCGAATGCCGCATCGCCTCTTGAGCGGTCCGCAGGGGAACGCCGCTCTTGGCGAGCATCGTACCGAAGGTATGTCGCATGGCGTGAATGTGAACGCGACAGCCCCGCTCGTCCACCTTCGGGATCCCGGCAGTTCTCAAGTCCCTGTCGAGAATCTGGACGAGCCCGTCCGGCACGTTGAATAGCGGCGTCTCCGGAGGCAGGGCCTCTCTGACAGCCCCCACGAAGCGTTTAGAGGGCCCGTAGCGCGTCTCCAGCTTGTCGGCCAGCCATTCCGACAGGTCCGCCGCCAGATCGGCCCGTAGGGGCACGGAATTGCCTTGGCGGTTCTTTTCGTCGGCGGCGTCGAGCTGGATGTGTGGCATCGCCCCCTCAAGCTGGACTTGTTTCACCGTCACGGATTGCAGCTCACCCTGCCGAAGACCTGTCAGGACCAGAACCTTATAGATGAGTTCCCGCTCTCGCCCGATCGTCTCCAGCTCTCCTATCAGCTCCGGACGATCCTTGAGCTTGTCCTTTGCCCGATCCACCGCCGCCCCCATGCTTCCAAAGGTGAGCGGCACCAGTCGCCACGTATCGCGTTTCCGCTTCCGCTTCTCCGGGTCGATCTTCTCAGTCTCCCGGCCACGTTCGGCCAGTGGCCGCTGCCTTGCTACGCTGAGAAGCCGAAGCAGCTCCGGCTCTGTCATAGCCCGTGCCTTCCGCCAGCTATCAACCCGCTCGTCGGCCTTCGGCAGCTTGGCAAACGGATTCAATTGAAGGCGCCCCGACCGAACCGCCCAATTGCCGAAGCCCACACACACCTTGCGGTAGGCGTTGCGGCACGCCCCGGTCATCTTGGTTTCGACGTCCGTCTGCCGGTCCGCAAGCCACCTCTCAACCGCTTCGGTGGTTACATCGCCCAACCGCTGAAACCCACAATCTGAGAAGACCCGCTCCAGCCGTTGCCGGGACAGACTGCGCCAGTCTTCCGTTGCCCCTTTCGCTGACAGATGTGTGATGTAGGCGTCCACATGATCGGCAAGCGGCGTCTGTTGGTGATTGGCGGCAGCATCTTCGGCGGCTGTGATGAAACCTGACCGCACCAGCTCGGCGCGCCGCTCCAGATCGGCAAGTACGGCCCGCGCCGCTTGCTCATCCCTGCAACCCGTCGCTGCCTCTCGGACAACACCCGCCCCATCCCGATACTTCGCGGTGAAGGTTCGGGCTTCAATCTTGAGCCGGTTGGTCCCGTCTTCCCCAGTTGTGACGGGCGCCGTTCGGGTCTTGCCCCTGGATGTCTTCCACCGGGCGAACCGCTCGCCTTGCCGGGTGAACAGCTCGGCTCCCGGCGGCATCGCTTTCGTAACGGCTTTGCGGTAGACGGTGCCCATGTCACTTGTCCTTTCGCTTCGGTTGGTTAACTGGCATTACACCCCCAGGCCCAACATAGGCCGCCACATAATGAGCAAACACACGCAACGCACAACGACACATCACACGGAAAGTTGAATAGCGATAGACCACCTCAGCGAGTGAAGGTCCGTATCGGTAGTACCACACCATGAACGCCCGTCCCATCGCGCTGTGCCGTAGCACGTTGTCACGGAAACTACGTAAGATAACAACGGTTGGATGTGCTGTGTCCCCGTAACAGGCAGTTGCGACAAAACACTTGTTCCCGGCCATGACGCGTCCAATCTTGCGCTGCCGTCCCGAGCGTGTCAGTGGAATCCCCAGTTTTCTGGAGGCTCTGGCTTTGGCGCCCGATATCCCAAATGCCCGCTTCGCTGAAAACGAAAATCCGAACTTGCGTCCCATGTTCTGATCCCTTTCAATCCTTCGGAAAACGGTCCGACCACCAAAGGGTTATGTTTTGTGACCCATCCGCCCTCCGTGTTCTTTTTGGCATCTTCCCTTTGATGCCGAGATAGTCGGGAAGCGCGTCCGCCTTGTCAATCCGAAGGCGTCGAACGAATTCCGCGTTTTCTGTTTAAGCGTCCCGCGACAAGCGGGTACGCGCTTATGGTCCCTTTCTGGGATAGGGGGCATTTCTGACCCCTACTCAGAGCCGCTTTTGTCCCCATGCAAGGGGGTAGTCTTGACCCCTTATGCTTGGCGGATCAGCGGATGTACCCGATAGACTGATGGCCCCCGCCGAAGGCTTCCCCGATACACCCGCGTCAGCAACCCGGCCTTGTCGAGCGCCTTCACAGCTCGCTTGGCTGTCTTCAGGGACAATCCTGCCCGTCTGGCAATATCCGCCTGAGAGGTTTTCACCAGCCCGTCGGGTTTGGTGTCTCGAAAGAGCACCAGCCACACAAGGGCCGCCGCCGATGTCACCTGCGATAGCGACATATCGACAAAACGGTTGAGTACAGCGAAACGACCGCCTGTATCCCGACGTTCCTTCGGCTTGTCCGTCCGTCGGGTCTTCGATGGCTGTGGGGTCATCGGCGGCGGTTCCTGTCCAACCGGGATGATACGCGGTTCGGTCATTCGCCTTCACCCCCGTCATCGTCGGGCGCTGCGGGTGTCTTGCTCCACAGTGTGGCCAGAGCCGACAGGAGCTTGCCCCGCTCCGCAGAGTTGGCCTTGCCCTGATTCGCCGATACTGGCGTGAACCGCTGACACGGCCGCTCGAAATGCAAGGTCATGTCGAGCGCTTCACCGTGCCTTGCCTTCAAGTGCTTGAGCGTTACATGATCATCGGTATCGGCGTCCGGCGCCAGAATGAAGGCGTCATCGGCCCCGAATTCCAGCTCGGACGATTCGCGATAGCTGGCCAGATTCAACCCGTCCCCGGCATAGGTGCTTCGGCCTTTGGCGTCTTTCGTTCGGGCAACGGCGGCTACCACGATGACGGCCACCCCGGCATCAGCGAATTGCCGAAGATAGGACATCGTGGCATCGACCGAACCCCGGCGGTTTTCGTGTTCACCCGGCGGCGGTATGCGTTGGATGTAGTCGAGCACCAGCAACCCCGCCTCGAAGGCGTCGGCGCTGGCGGCCACGTTCGCCAGATCAAACGGCGGCCGACAGAACGCCAGCCGTTCGGCAAGCACTTCGAGCGTATTCAAGCCTTGGTCGATCCTGTCAGCGTGTTCGGCGGTCAGACGTCGATGCCGGATTGTGGAGAGGTCCACCCCGGAGAGCCGGGCAAGCTGCCGATCCAGAAGTACCGACGGCGGCATTTCGATATTGGACACCACCGCTCGAAGCGTCGGCGTCATCCTCAGAGCATCGACGGCCCATTGCATCGTAAGGGCCGTCTTGCCCGAACCCGGAGCCCCACCGATTAGCGTCACCAGCCCCGGCCCGATTTCGATACGCGACAGCTCGCCCGATCCGACGGGGTACAGGACGGGCCCCTTGCCGGTCAACACATCATCCCGCCAGCCGTCCAACACGTCGGCTCCGGTCTGGTAGTTTGCCTTCGCTTCACTCATGGCCCTTGTCCCCCGGTCCGGCGTCGGCGAGCCCGCATTGAATCTGCCGCTTCACATCCGACGGCGGCAAGCCTGAATCAAGGGCTGATTCGTTCAACAGGGCATGGGCCAGCTCGAAGGGTGCCCCCAGTTCGCCAAGGTTTCGAGCTGCCGAGTACAGAAGCCGATGCCTATCGCCGTTGTCCGCCCCTTCGCGGATGAATTCCAGCGTTGTCCGATTGAGTGTTGCCGAGCTATTGGCGCGACGTGCCTTAACCGCTTCGGATTGGGCGGATACTTGCCGCTCAGCTTGGGCCCACAGCTCCGTGGCCTGGTCGCTGCCCACGGTGAGCGGTTCGTATTCCACGGGGGCCGGGTGTTCGGCCAGCTTGCGGATTGCGTCAAGCGACAGCTCGAAGAGCGCGGCGGTTTCCATGTGCCGCTTGTGAAGCCCCGTCTTTTGATGCCGACTATTCGGCGCCCGGAAGGCTTGCACCTTTGCATAAGTCCCCTGGTCGATGTTCACCCCGGCGGCCTGCGCGATGCCAATGGCAAACACCTTGCCCACGGCGTTGAACGCTACCGAAGGCGCGGGGTTCCAACACGTTGGCAACCCGACGTGATACCCCTTCGAGCCGCTAAAGAACACCAGTGCGTCATCGTCGCGGATCTTGAGCCGTTCTGTCAGCGCCGTCACCAACCGGCGGGTATCGTGCAAGGCGGCCAGTAGATCATCTTCGCGGTCCACGTCAAACCAGATGAACGGCGCCCAACACGGCCCGACGAAACCGGCGGTACTGCCCGTCGCCTCAAGGTACTCTCGGAAGTCTGGCCCGAACGTGAACGCGGACAGGTAGGCTTCCCGGCTCAGTTCGGCCCGTTCATCGCAACCGAGGTGCGCCCGGAAGGCGGCGGCCCAATCGACCAGCCGCCGCCGCTCCCGGCAATCCCCGACGATGCGAAACCCGTAGGGCATCGGGTAGGGCATCACTCGGCACCCCCTTCCGTGGTCAGTTCGGCCACGTCCGCATCAAACGGTGTCGAGCTGCCCGCCTGGTCGGTGGGCGCGAAGGGGTCCACCTCCGGTTTGTCGATGCCGACAACCTCGAAGGATCGGACCCGGTTGTACTCCGCGCCGTCATCTCCCTTGCGAAGAGCCAGCTTCACCCGACACCGGATGCCCTGGGGTATCGGCGCTTCGAGCTGGTCAAGACGGGTGACGCCCAGCTTGGACAAGTCCCTCTTGGTCATGGGCAGCGCGGCTTCAGTCAACCAGAGGTCATGCCAGAAGTGACGCCCGACGTGTTCGCCTTCGAGCACCCGAAACGCCAACTTATACCCCGGTTTGCCGCCTTTGCTGTTGAACAGCTCGCCCGATGCGACACGGGCAATGTACTCCCCAGTCGGTAGGGGGCCGAAGTCTTCCGCGGCCCTTGTGCTGTCCCACGTCTGGCGTAGCTTCTCCTGATCGCTTCCCGACAGTAAGATATCACTGAGCTTACGACGTTCCATGTGAATTCCTTTTCACAGCCCAACCCCGGCGGCGGCAACCGTCGGGGTTGTTGGTTTCTGTTCGGTGTCAAATAGACTGGCCTTGGGGCTATCGACGGGGGCCGGGGTCGGTATGTCGGGATGACTGGTCAACCACAACCGCGCCAGATCGGGATTCAGCAGTTCCCACACGGCGATATAGCTGGCGTGCCGTTCCGGTCTGCCGCTTTTGTTAAAGCCGCACCGCCGAATCACTCCAGCCCGCGCCAGCATACCGGGCACCGACCCAAGACAACGCGGGTCAACACCGTCGGGCACATCGACCGCAGCCCGTACGTGATCTGCCGTCGCGGTCCCCGCGGCCAGCAACTTCAGAAGCAGGGCCCGGCGGCCTCGATTGACAATCAAGTTCCGGCGAGCTTCGAGGTTGGCGAGCTGTTCGGCCTTGCGGCGCTCGCCTTCGAGTAATCCACTGTTCCAAGTCATTTCACGGTCCTCCTTTGACTCGGACAGCCGTCCGAAATCCATTTGTCCACGGCAGCTTTGTTGAACCGCACCAATGCTCCGAGCTTGATCTTGCCCGGCATCGCCCCGTAGTCAGCGAGTCTCCACACATGACGCGGTGAACACTTGAGTAGACGTGCAACATCGCCCACGTCTAACAGCGCGGCGGCTTCAGCCACCCCATCGGTTTTCAACTCTGTGGCCATGTTCAATCCCTGAACTGGTGGTCAGTCAACCTTGAATCCTCGGGTAGGCGGGACCATCGATTGACTGAGCAGTAGGCCCACTTCCAGCTCGCACGCTGCAAGCTTCATGTGAAGTCTACACTGGGATCCGATGGGGTGTCGGAATATGCATTCCGCGCAATGTTCATGCGGGTTGCGTGCACTTCGAGAGTTCACATCATGGGGTGAGACGGGGCGAAAGGGGGCACAACGGGGTATCGCCGTTCATTCGTCGTCATCGACGGTCTCTTGAAGCCGCTTCCTGTAATGAGGGAACATCTTGATTGCGTCCGCCCGTTCACAATACAAGCGGCGTGCGGCCAACCTGACAGGGAAACCACGGCGCTTAAACTTGTCGCCCAACTTGTCGCGTCGCCCTGCCTTCCGGCCAACTTGATCCGCTACCCAGACGACCGGCACGGGATCCTTGAGACTGTCGAGCGGCGAATTAGGTGAGCTTTCACTCTTCTGATGGTCGGTGCAAGCGATTCGCGGGTGGTCTTCAACTATCGCGACCGATTGCATCTTCATGATCACATGATAGCTGTCCATCACATCCTTCGCTTCGGCGCGGGTTAGCCTGACCAGCTTTGCAAGGTGCGCGACTTCAGGAAGGAATTGCGTGCCGTTCGGATGTTTTCTGAAGAAGGGTTCCTTAATCACATTCCGTGCGGCTTCTACGGCGTGAGACATCACGATGTTGTGCCCACTCATGAAGTTCTGAAGCGGAAGGCCCCATCGCATCGTATGGCCAGAAAGCACTTCGGCCGCCCGGTGCGCTTCCACGATAATCGGAATATGGGCGTTTCGGTCATCAGATGAGAAAGCGTCAGCGAGACGAGCAATAACCATCAGCCAATCACCGCAAACGTCCGCCAGTCTCTTCTCTTGGTATACTTCTGACATTGTGCCTGATCCCTTGGGTTCGGGCGCCGTCACACGCTGACGCAGGGATCAGAGTCGCCAGCGTGTGACAGCATCTGCGGCTTGCAAGGCCGCCAACCCGAAATCCGTTGTCGTCATTCTATTCCGCGGACATTGTGACCATCAACCCTGTTTTCAATTGTTTCTGAAATACAAGAAAGTCAGATGTGGTCGTGGGTGTTCGTTTGGGCGTCGGTTCCGCTTCGCGGTGGTAGGACCCGGCGCGATGTCTACATATGCATTCTGCCGGATTGCTTCTTTCTCGAAAACCACGGCTCGCCCTGCAACCGTGCCGATCCGGCTCAGAAGGACCCGCCCCATCCTCAAAGCATCCCGGCCAGCTTGGCGCGGTCTTCGGCTGACAGCCCCTTGAGCATCGTCGCCAGCGCTTCGAGCTGGCTTCCGTTCAAGTTTTCCGTGTTGCTGGTGCAAACAGGGGTGCAAACCGATTGCGCTGCCGACTGTCCGGCATTGTCCCCCAACGCATTGGAAGTGTCCCCTTCCGGCCTTCCAAGCCGGTCATGTGGGTTCGATTCCCATCGCCCGCTGTGATGACGGGGGTTGTCAGCGGCACACCTAGAGTTGACACACAAACCACTTACAGACGATTCGCCTTCACCGTCTGAATCTGTCGCAATTGCCAGCGATTGACCACGATTTACACGGTTTTCCTGGAGTTGGTGCAAACCCTGGGTGCAAGCTTCTCACGTCCTTTCCCGTATGTCTGGCAGGCGTCCAATGATCGCTCGGTCGATGGACCAACGCCCGCCGCCCTTGATCATCAATGCGACAGCAATGGCCAGGGCCAGCAGGTGATACTCGAAGCCTTCCCCGTGCTTCGTGCCGGACCAGTTCATGAAGAACCCTTGATGGAGGTGCACCGTCAGCACAGCCACGGCCATCACGCTGGCGATCCCCAGTCCGGCCACACGTGTCAGTAACCCGACGATCAGGCCGAGTGATCCAAGGAACTCAGCAGTGATGGCGAGCACGGCGAATGGCCAGGGGATGCCCATCTTGACGGTGAACATGTTCATGGTTGCCCCCAACCCATGCCCCCCGAACCAGCCGAGGACCTTCTGACAGCCATGAGGTAACATCACGACACCGAGCAAGACCCGGAGAACAAAAGAGGACAGACAGTTCTCTGTCTGAATCAATCGTCTGAGCATGTCTCTGGCCGCCTTTCTCGTGAAGGTGCTTGAGAGCACTGGCTCAGTAGCGTAACTCGGCAGGGAGGTGGCGGCAACGGGCCTGATCGCCCCTGTCCAGCCGGGTCATCCTGCAAGGAATCCCCTACGGCCAACGGACCTATTTGTCGCCTATATTCATAGAACGAGATGTCCATGTTCACATGGCCTGCCTTGACCATGGCGGCCATGCCCGGTCCTCTTGACCAACCGAATAGGCGGTGGACAGTGACACCCAGACAAATCACATGCGTCTGCCCAAACTGTCGCAGGACCTATCGACTGCTGGCCAAGGCCACGGGAAACCTTGCCAGATGTCCCATGTGCGGCATCACATTTCTCGTCGTAGATGAGATTCCTCCGCCCCCGACTGACGATGACATCCTCAACTGGCTCTGTGAGGGGGAAGAGCAGGACGAAGCCACCGCCTAACGCTCATAGGATGCAGTCGGTAAACTGGCGGCACACCGCCAGCGACCCTTCTTCCTTCCACGGCCTCAGTTCTTACATCCATCTCGATACAGACCACCCGACGACCAAGTCTCAGAGCGGTCACTACCGTGGTTCCGCTGCCTGCCATGGGTGCAGCCAAGCTCCGATGATAGGACTCTGCTCATAGAGTCCAACTTCGATGCACAACAAGCAAACCCGATGGCAGTCCGTCTGATCGCGTCGAATACTCTTTCTACCTGCACATCGCCGCCGTCGAAACGGCCGTATTGGCGTAACGTCACGGCGTTACCCCATTCCCTCGAAAGTAGTCTCGCCGCATATGGACGTAGAAGGCAAAACCACACCAGCAGGCAACGGTGGTGAGCGTGCTGAGGATGAGAAATTGGTCGAACATGCTTGTATCGATAAGTGTTGCCACCTGCTTTGTCAGGCCACTGGCGGCCAGATAGGCGGCACGTGTGCTTCCGTCCAAGACAAAGAGAAGCCTATCAACGCAATAGAGGATGGTGCCTGCCACGATGAGGTCGTAGCCCCAGGGCTTCCTCAAGATCAGCCCCACGCCGATGCTCAGAAACAAGGCGGCGAAGAAGCCGTTGTAGCACAGGGCCACAAAGCCGCCTCGCATGGCACCCCAGAAGGGCACATCCGAGGAGACGGTCACCGCCGACACGACACCCGACACAACGAACAACCATCCGCTGGTTTTGAGGGTGAAACTGCCCTTTGGCTGAGAGACGACCGCCAGGGGCCTGCCCGGAGGAACCCATTGGGCATCTACCTTCTGCGCCCCACAGAATCGGCACAGGATTGCGGCATCCTGAATTTCTTCGGCGCAGAACGGACACCTCATCTTACTCTCCGTGAACCTTCACCCTTGGGGTGCCGCCTGGGCGATGGCGGACAGAACAACTCAGAAGCGTCCCGTGACAATCGACGATTCGGCCCCGAGCACTCCAAGCCGGACAGAGAAACGAGACACCCATCATGCCCTTGTTCTCATGGCGACAGCATACCACCGAACTCGTCTGATGCCACAAGGGGTCGGATCTCTGCCGGACACGGAGAACACCCGTGCGGCAATACAGCTCTTGCCATCCGTTCGGTCTTGCGAGACAATCCGCCGCAGGTGTTGGGCCCCGACGTATCCGCCCAAAGCCTGGGGGTTGTTTCCCTCAACTGGCCGTCTTGTTTTCGCGTAGGGGGTGGCCGTCATCCCGTCACCCCGGAGACATTGATCCAGTTACCCTCCGGAGGCTTTCTCATGAAGATTCGTTCCACGCGTCGACAGTTTCTCAAGACCGCTTCGGCCGGTGCCGCCATGGCGTTTACGGCCAGAAGTTACGCCCGCATCGTCGGAGCCAACGATCGCATCTCGCTGGCCCAGATCGGCTGTGGATCCCGCGGTATCGACGCCCACATGGCCACCGTTCACAGGTTCGATAAGGCACAAAACGTCGAGTACACCGCGGTGTCTGATCCCTGGCGATTGCGGCGCGAGATGGCCTCGGCCAAGTGCAAGGAGTGGTACGGCCGACCGGCCCGACAGTTCATCTCCTATCGCGACATCATGGCGCTCGACGACATCGACGCCGTCTTGATCGCCTCGCCCGATCACCACCACTGTCTTCACCTGGAGGCCGCCGCCAAGGTCAAGAAGGATGCTTACTGCGAGAAACCCCTGGCGATGGACATGGAATCCCTCCGACGAACCTGCGACGCCGTAAAGGCATCCGGCATCGTGGCCCAGATGGGCACCCAGGTCCGCAGTTGGCCCACCAGCGCCGGCTGCCGCGACCTGTTCCGATCCGGTGTGATCGGAAAGGTGTCCCGAATCGAGCAGTGCCGCAACGGCGGCCGACCCTATTGGTACCACTTCCTCAAAGATGCCAAGGCCGAGGACGTCGACTTCAAGGAATTCCTGTATAACCGCCCCGACCGCCCATTCCACAGCAAGTGGCTCACCGGGTGGTACGGCTATCGTGACTTCACCGATGGCCCCATCGCCAACCTCGGCTGCCACTTCATCGATCTGCTGCACTACATCGTCGGGGCCACGATCCCCACGAGCGCGGTCGCCCAAGGAGCCATCTATACCTGGAAGGACGAGTATGGCTTCACGTGCGAGGACCACTGCCAAGCCTCATGGATGTATCCCGAAGGCTTCCTCGTGAGCTATTGCAGCAACTTCGGCAACGGCAGCGGCAACGTCCTGAAGATCTACGGCGACCAGGGGGCAATCGACCTGACGAACTGGACTGCACCGACCTACTCAGCCGCAGGTGCCATCAAGGCTACGAAGGCGCCTAAGGAAGAAACCAAGGTAGCGCCCGTCGACATCCCCGATCACTTCCTCGACTTCCTCCAGTGCCTGCGTACCCGCAAGGCGCCGAGCGCCCCGATCGAATCCGGATTCTCCCACTCGGTCGCCGTGATCATGGCCACCAAGGCAATGGACACCGGCAAGCGCCATGTCTACGACGCCGAGAAGCGGGACATCCGGGAGGGTTAGCGGAACGGCGATGCGACGAGACTGATTGGGACTCCGGCGAGCTGCGCGATCATCTTTCCGTTATGAGCGCGCAGAACCGGAATCCGAAGATGCGTCCGCTGATTCGCCGGACCCTGTGTGTCCGGCGAGCCCGAAGCCAGAGATCCGGAGGGGGAACTTCTGTGCTGATCACGACCTGCCCAGGCGTCATCGACGGCTGCAGGAGCTCCGGGACCCACGCCGGTCATTCCGCCTGAAGGCCCCAAGGAGGCGATGCATTCACCAGCACCCCGGGACGGCACTTCACCTTGACGGACGTGAACGCCTTGCCCTCTTTGTGGGCCCGCAAGGTGTACTCGCCGGGCGGCACATTGACGAACAGCACACCGCCGTCCTTGGTCGTCTCCTTGAGCAATCGATCCGGCCAGATGATCTGCATGCCCGTCTTGGTAAACGACAGATTGAAGTAGATCGGCCCGAGACGCCGAGGCAGGGGCGGCTCGATTGTCACCGTAGCGCCCGGCTCACCGTGCGTCGGCCCGATGGAACCGTAGAGAGACTCCCCTTTCCTCGTCACCGTGGTCGCCAGATGGCAGCAATTCGGGTCGGTTGGAATACCCAACAGAACGCTGTACCCCGCGAAAATGACCTCCGGAGGCACCTGAAACGACACTCGCTTCAGGCTCGTCCGCCCAAGCGTAAACGTGGCGGTCTGCGTGGGCTGGTGTCCCGGGTGCTTGAGAACCAATGTGGCACAACTGCCCGGCACAAGGTCGTCAATTCGGAAGCTTCCGTCATCGCCTGTGATCGTCCGGAGGTCCGGCCGTTCGAGCACGACGACCTCTCCGCCTTTGAGCTTCCCACCGTGAACGTTGAAATCGAAGGCGTGGCCGCTGATGCTGACTCGATCCTTGCCTGCCGGATCGGTGGGCGCAGACTCCGCACCGCCCAACGCGATGCCCGCGGCCCACAGTGCACCGACCGTCGAGCCGGCACCCCCGACCCTGCCGCTGCTGGGGACAACCGGTCTGGAATCCGGTGACGACGAATCCGGTCGACCCAACGCTGCGGTGTTCAGCGCTTCCAGCACTCGATCACGCGTCAGGAGTTCCGGGAGAACAATGGGGTTGCTCACATGTCCCGGACCGTAGACAAGATTCAGCGGCACGCTGGGGCGAGAGAAACTCGCCAGGTCGCGTTCGATATCGGGGCTGCCGTTGGTGAAGTCCGCCTTGATCGGTATGACACCCAACCGCCGCATGGCCTCGCGGACCGCCTGCGTCTCCAGAACCAGCCGCTTGTTTGACTGACAGGTGGCACACCATCGGGCAGTGTAATCGACATAGACAATCTTGCCGGTGGAGGCCAGTCGCTGGGCCAAGCCCGGCTCGTAACGTTGCCAGGGAATTTCCTTTGAGAAATCAAGACCTGAGGGCATCGAACCGGCGGCCGGATGCGGCATCTCTCGCGCCTCGGCGGCGCGGGCCTCGGGCAAGGCCTTGTACTGAACCGTCAGCACGCCGGCACCGGCCAGCAGCAGGGCTCCCAAGTGGAATCCGCACCACCGTCCCAATGAGGCTCCGTAGCCCACTCGCCCGACGAGCCACAGCCCCATCGCCAGCAGCGTCAGGGCAACCAGCGTCCACACCACGCCGTCGGTGCCTAGTTGTCCACCCAAGATCCACAGGAGCCACAGGTCAGTCGCGAGCATGATGAACCCCATGAACTGTTTGAACGTTTCCATCCACTGTCCCGGACGCGGAAGGAAACGCAGCCAGGCAGGTTTGGCCGAGAGAAGGATATAGGGACCCGCCATCCCTACCCCCATGGCCGTGAAGATCAGTAAGCGAACAGGAACACTTGCTGCAAGGGCCGATACCCAAACCGTCGAGACCACGGGGGCCGTGCAGCTCGTGCCGAGCACCGTGGCCAGAAAACCCTTTGCCACGGCGCCCAGAGGTCCCTCTCTGCCGGCGGCCTGCCCCATCTGCGCTGCGGCGGAGCCCGGCAGGCGGATCTCGTACACGCCCAGGAGACTCAATGCAAATGCGAAAATGACTGCGGTCAGCACGATCACACCCTCGGGGTGCCGAAGGGCCGATCCCGGTGAAACGGGAACAATGACCGCCAATACTCCCAGCCCCCAGAAGAACAGCATCATGCCCAAGGCAAACGAAAGCCCCAGTTGCAGGACCCGTGCTGGTTGTTCACCCGATTGCTGGACGAAGCTCAGAATCTTGATGCTCACCACAGGAAGTACGCACGGCATAATGTTCAGGATCAGTCCGGCCAGAAATGCCGCCATCAGAAGATACGGCAATGACCGCGCAGGAGCCGAATGGGCGGGGCGAATCCCAGCAGCAGGAGGCGATGACTCATCCCCTCCCTTGCCGAAGAAATCATTTCCGACTGGACGGGTGGAACTCCCGGCCGCAACCGATTCGACCGACAGACGAACGGCCAGATACTGGGGCCTGAGACACGTACCCTCCTCGGAGCAAGGTTGCACGGTCAGCACACCCGAGACTTCGATACGGCCCGGCTTCACATCGGCCGTTGCACGAGCCGGCACGCGTATGAGAACCCGTCCCTCATACAGACTCTGCTTCGTACCCCTTTGACCCTCTACGACCTTCCCTGGTGGAAACACCGGACGGTCCAAAGCGATAGACTCCGGTGGAGCCAGAACCAGATCGGTGGCAATCATGCCCTCCTCGAACGGGCTGTGCGACTGGATATGCCATCCTTTGTCGATTGCCAGTTCAACGCCCCATTCGAAGCGATCACCCGGCCGGATACGGTCCACGCTCGCACCGGTTCGAACCCGAAGCCGATCGGCCTTCTCCGAAGGAACAGGGGTGAGTCGTCGTGCGGAGGTAAACACCTCCTCATTGGCCGGCTTGGCGACGTCGGCCGACGCTGCAACCGGAAGCTCCATCGAGAGTGATCGAGCCCCCAGAATGCACTGTTCCTTGCAGGCGAGCCAGGAGGCATCGGCGACTAGACGAACGCGATCGCCCGGCCTCAGTTCACCTGGCGGGGTCACCTCCGACCACAGGACGACCTGATCCTTGTAGCCAAATGAGACCAGATCACCCGGGTCCGTAAACGAGATCGGCGCCGGATACTGAAGCGGACCGATACGAAAGCCCGCCGGCAGTGTCCAGTTCACCTGGGTCGGTTTTCCCGCATCCCCGGAATATGACCAGTAGATGTGCCATCCACTCTGAATCCGGAATCGGACACCCAACAGGAACGGACGGCCGGGAACGATTGCCGTCGTACTTCCCATCAGGTCGGTCGCAACAAGATCGGTTGTGCGGCCTGGCATCGGGGACCGGGCAGCTTCCACCCCATCGAGACACGACGACATAAGCACGAGTCCCAGGACCATGACTCCAGCCTTCATGTGGTTGGTCCTCCGCAGAATCGCATGCTCCCAGACCCTACGGAGTCTATTGAGAGCAACATCGAAAAGCCAGCACCTCAAGGCTGGACGTATCCAGCCCGACAGGATAAAAGGCTAACCACGGAACAAGCCAATACCGGAAACAACACGGAGACGGTCATGCAACCAGAGCGATGGAATTCCTTGAGATTCATCCGGTCCGTCTGCGGCCTTACAGGCATTGCATTGCTCTGTACATCCGCACTCGGGCAAACGGCCCAATCGGTCGCCCCCGGCGTCTGGAAGGTGACGTTCGGTGAACCGGAGGCCTTCACGCCCCTGCGGATCCGCCCGGAGAAGATCCAGACCGAGGCCCTGGGCAAACTGACACAGGTGGACAAGCCCCCCCTTCGGCCCCAGTCGATCGCCTTTCGTATCGGCGCACGGGGCTGCTGCCTTGAACTGCCGATGGACGCTCGCGAGCAGGTGTACGGTCTGGGCATGCGCCTGCCGTCGGTCAATGCCACCAACAAGCGCATTTCCCTGCTGGTATCCGACGGTCCTGAGCAGGAGGACGGCAGCGGCCATGCCCCGGTTCCCTTTTATGTCTCGACCGACGGCTACGGAGTCTATGTCGACACGCTGCGGTACGCCCGCTTCTACTTTGGAAACATTGATAAGGTCCAGGATCAGGGCGGGTCCGCGGCTGCCTCCGGCGGATCCATTGCGACCAGCACCGACGAACTCTACCGATCGAGAGAACTGTCCACGAAACGCGTAACGATCGACATCCCCGCCTCCAAGGGGGTGGAGGTGTATCTTCTCGCCGGTCCGACGATGCTGGATGCCATCCGGCGGTACAACCTCTTCTCCGGCGGTGGCTGCCTGCCCCCGCTCTGGGGCCTGGGCATCTACTACCGAGGCTTCGGCCAATACAACGCTGAAGACGTTGTCTGTCTGGCGAAGCAGTTCCGCCAAAACCACATCCCCTGCGACGTATTCGGCCTGGAACCCGGCTGGCACTCAAAGGCCTACTCGTGCTCCTATGTCTGGAGCAACGAGCGATGGCCGGACCCGAACCGGTTCCTGGCCGCCATGCGCGACATGAACTATCAGCTCAATCTGTGGGAACATGCCTTCGTGCACCCCACGGCACTATTCCACAAGGAGATCCTGCCCTATTGTGGCGACTACGAAGTCTGGGATGGTCTCGTACCGGACTTCACCGTCCCCAAGGCCCGGGAGATCTACAACGCCTATCACGAGCGAGAGTTGGTCCGAAAGGGCGTGACCGGGTTCAAGCTCGATGAGTGCGACAACCAGCCGCAACACGATCACCCATGGTCGTTCCCCGAGGTCAGCCGCTTCCCCTCCGGTATGGACGGTGAGCAGATGCACTCGTGCTTCGGCCTGGTTTACCAGCGGTCGCTGGCAGACATCTTCCGTCGTAACAACGTTCGAACCTACGGTCAGGTGCGTGCGTCCGGCGCCCTGGCAGCACCGATGCCCTTCGTTCTATACAGCGACGCCTATGACCACCGGATGTTCGTGCGAGCCATCCTGACCAGCGGATTCTGCGGACTCCTCTGGGAACCGGAGCTCCGCGTCGCCAATTCTGTTCCGGAGATGTACCGTCGCATTCAGACGATGGTCTGTTCACCACAGGCCGTCGTTAACGCATGGTTCATGCCTCACCCCACATGGCACCAGATTGAGGAGGCCAAGAACAAGAAGCATGAGCTCATGCCCAATAGGACAGAGGTCGAAGGGGTCGTCCGCGAACTGTTCCGGCTCCGGATGAAGCTGATCCCCTACCTCTACTCGGCCTTTGCCGAATACCAATTCCGCGGGACTCCCCCCTTCCGTGCCCTGGTGACAGACTATCCCCGCGATGCCAAGACATGGAACATCGAGGATGAGTACATGATGGGCACATCGGTGCTTGTCGCACCGATATTCGGTAACGACACCCGGCGCAAGGTCTACCTGCCCGCCGGCGAATGGTACTGCTTCTGGACCGGCACGAAATTCGACGGAGGACGAGACATCGAGGTCGAGATGCCTGTTGATCGCATCCCGATGTTCGTCCAGGGAGGGACAATCCTCCCGTTGGCCGATCCGGTCGAGTTCGTGGCGCCGGACTCGGTATTCAAGGTGACACCCAAGGTCTACGGCCAGAAACCCCAGCCTTTCGATCTCTTCGAAGACGACGGAACGACCTACAACTTCGAGACAGGAGATTCCGGCACGGTCACCCTGAGTTGGACCGAGGACCAGGGTGGACGCGTCGAGCGGCGTGGAAGGTTTGGCAGACCTCGCTACACCATTGCCGAGTGGGTGAATGTCAAGTAGGCCGTAACGTATCCCCCGACCGATGTGTGGCGTCCATGTGTCAGTCACAACGCCATCGGAAGGGGTCCCCACTGCTGACACCGATTGAATCCCCGGAGTCGGCCGGCTACGATCAGGTGCACTATGAGCACACAAACACCGTCAGGAAGAAACTCACCGATGGACTTGGATACCATCATTTCACGCGTCATTGGACGGCAGCGAAGCCTCTTCCAGGATGACGTGGATGCTCATGATGCTGCCCTTCGTCATCGTGTCACGGGCAAGCGCATTCTGGTCACAGGTGCCGCCGGAAGCATCGGATCCGCCACGGTCCGGCAGCTTCTTCGCTATCGACCTGCCTTTCTTGCCGCCATCGATCTGAGCGAGAACAACATGGTCGAGCTGGTCCGCGATGTCCGCAGCCGACCCGATCTCGACGTTGGCGACGCCTTACGAACATACATCGTCGACTTCGGATCCTCGCAAGGCGAACAATTCATTCACCATGTCGGTCCGTTCGACCTCGTCCTGCACTTCGCGGCCATGAAGCACGTGCGCAGCGAGCGCGACGCCTTCAGCCTATCCCGACTCGTGCAGACGAACGTTCTCAGCGTCGACGGCTTCCTGACAGCCATCAAGCGCCACTCCCCCTGCGATGTCTTTGCGATATCGTCCGACAAGGCATGTCAACCCGCCAATCTCATGGGAGCCTCGAAACGGCTCATGGAGGAGGTAGTCTTCTGGCATGCGGATCACACCGGCTCCATCGTCAAAGGCGGCAGCGAGCCACACCTCCCGCGTGTCGCCTGCACGCGATTCGCCAATGTTGCGTTCAGTGACGGCAGCCTTCTGGCCGGATACTTCTTCCGGATACGCAAGCGACAGCCGCTCGCCGGGCCGAACGATGTCCGCCGCTACTTCATCACAGAACAGGAAGCGGGACAGTTGTGTCTGATGGCGGCTGCGCTGGCTCAGAACAAGCAGATTCTTGTGCCCAAGATGGACCCTTCGGCCGACCTGAAGGGCTTCGACAAGATTGCAGAGATCGTATTGGAAGCCCATGGATACGCGCCACGCTGGTATTCTTCGGATGAAGAGGCCAGGCAGGCTATATCGAGTGATCTTGCCAAGGGCTTCTATCCCTGCTGCTTTGCCGGATCCGACACTTCTGGAGAGAAAGGCACTGAGGAATTTGTTGGTGCCGACGAACGTCTTACCCCGTCACCCTTCCAGACGATCGACGTCATCGGCGAATCGCCCACGGTGACCGGCGACGTGTTGACGGACGCACTTCGGAAGCTCTCTCGGGAGGTGGAGCAGGTGGATGCTCGCGGTGGCAAGCGAACGATCGTCGATCTCTTTACCCGTGCGGTGCCTACGATGCACCACATTGAGACCGGACGGAACCTCGACCAGAAGATGTAGCCTTCGGCGATTCCCCCCGCGCGGATCCCGTGCCGTTCTGTCGCATTCTTTCAGGGGGTCTTCTACGACCGGTCGACAGCCAGGCCCTCTCGCTTCAGCTCATGGCCACCTTGCATCCGACACTGTTCAGCATAGCGGCCAGCGATTCCCGAAGGGGCCGAATGCTCCTCGAACCGATGATCTGTTCCAATCTCGAAACGTCCACCTGCTGTCTGATAATCTGATGTTCATCAGGTTTCCGCGTCTCTACGAGGTCCACTTCCTGGTGTGTCAGCTCCTCGAGAGTCCTGAAGACGGCAATGAGCTGCGTTTCCATTCCGCCGCCAACGTTCACCACGCTGCTCGTGCTCACAGATGCCAGGATCGACATCGACACGCTGACATCCCGGACGTCCACAAAATCACGCGAGCCCGCCAGGTGCCAGACTTCGAGTCGAGGTTCCTGACGACCTGCGGCGATCGCGGCGAACTGGCGGACCATACGCCCCACGAAGAACCCGTCGCTCTGGCCGGGACCGATGGGGTTGCTGATCCGACAGATCAGACTGTGCCATTTGCACCGGCGACACCAGTCCTGAACCACCAGCTCCTGAGTCAGTTTGCTCACGGCATAATCGTTTGCGGGTTCCAGACGCCGATCCTCGAGAACCGGCAGGTCCGACGGAGGCACCGGTCCATACACCGATGTGGAACTCGTGAGAATCACCCGTTCCATCGACGGCGCCTGTTCCAGAACCATCATCAGACGAGCTGTTCCGCCGACGTGAACCCGGTACGTCAGTTCCAGGCTTCCCCGAACGATTCCGGCTGCGTGATACACCGTGTCGGGATCGAACTGGCGGATACGACGAACCTGCTGCTCGTCCAGTTCGCAGATGTCCGCATCAATTCGCTCGATGCCCTCCGGCGGATGGCGGTCGCCAACGTAGACCGCAGCGATCTTCGCCTCAGGCCAGCGATTCTGCACCGCCTCAACGAGAGACGTGCCGATGAACCCTGTCGCACCCGTAATCAAGACTCGTCTTGGACCCATTTCCGACACCCGTCACACTCTCCGGCAAGAACAACCGACCGGATTCGATCGAGTCATTCCGGAAGGAACTTCTGACGTTGAGCTTCAAAGACCTCGGTAGCGTTGTCGTAGTCTTCTCGACGACCGATATCCAGCCACAACCCACCATGGCGATACGATTGGATGGGCTTCTTCGCCGCCAGCATGGCGTACATCAAATCGTCGAATCCGAAATGCTTGTGCTTCGGAACCATCTCGAGCAGCGAAGGGCTCAGTACGTAGATTCCCATGCTTACGGTAAACATGAGCGTGGGCTTCTCTCGAAAACCGATGACGCGACTACCCTGATCGACGTCGAGAACGCCCAGCGAAATATCCACCGACTTCTCGTAGGTGGCAACTGTCAGCGCCGCCCCGTTCTTGCAGTGGAAATCGTATACGTTCCGATAATTGATGTCCGTCAGAAGATCGCCGTTCATCACGATAAACGGCTCGGTCAGACCCTCAATCTGAGAGAGCGGCCCCATGGTTCCCAAAGGCTCATCTTCAATCGCGTAGTCAATGTCCAGCCCCCAGCGTTCCCCTTTTGCAAAGAATGCCATGATCAGTTCGGCCAGATGCCCCACGCTGATGGTAATCCGTTTGAACCCATACCGCTTGAGCTGGCGAAGCACGATGTCGAGAATCGGCCGCTCACCCACCGGCATCAGGGGCTTAGGCAAGACCGAGGTGTAGGGCAACAACCGGCGACCCGCTCCACCCGCCATGATGATCACGCGCATGATAGCCCTCGTACGGCGAAACGTATCATACTGTATCGGTCGAAACGCCTTGGGACTATTGACTCTTCTACCCACAGGGTCGCCTGACTTCAACCCGTAGGCCCATCCTCCCCACACTGCACAGGAAGTCTGATAATGGCCGATAAGGTATGAGGTCCTGGACAACCGGATTCCATGAACAGGTCGATCTCACGTTTCACAACGGCGGCCCTCGATGCGGTCGGTCTCAACGCCCTTCTTCGCTGGGTACGTCGGAGGCAGCCCATCATCCTCTCCTACCATGGAGTCTGTGACGGCGACTCCCAGCTTCCCGACGACTGTGTCCCTGTCCACATTCCCAGGTTCCATTTTCGCCGGCACATCGAACTCCTCAGGCAATGGGGATATGAGTTCGTCACGATGGATGGGATGCTTGATCTGCTCCGAGGGGTCGGTGACGCCACTCGACGAGCCTCTTTGACCTTCGACGACGGCTTCGCCAATGTGATCACACAGGCGTACCCGATCATGAGAGACTTAGGGGCCAGAGGATGCGTCTATGTCTGCCCCGGACTCCTTGGCACGAACCGGCTCCTGTGGACGGACCGCGTCGGCGCTGTGCTCCGTTCGTACTCAGGGCCGACGTTCCACTTCAGGTTCCGAAGAGCCTGCATCACCTACCCGCTTGGCAGTGCGGCGATGCGCCGTTCGGCCCGAGCCGACATCACTCGGCACATGAAGACTCTCACCTATCCTGAGTTCCTGGAACACATGACCCAGTTCGAGGACATTCCCATCCCCGACGAACTTCATGAGTATCGACTGGCAGATGTTCCACAGCTCCAGTCCCTTGATCCCGATACACTATCCGTCGGATCACATACGAGAACGCATGCCTTTTGCGGAAGCCTCACCACACCGGAAGCCCTCTTCGAGGAGATCACGGGAGCCACGGGCGACATAGAGCGCATGCTGAGACATCCCGTCAGGCATTTCTCCTATCCCTTCGGCGCGTTTACCGACACTGTGGTTCAATACCTCAAAGAGGCAGGCTATCATTCAGCCGTTACTGTCCAGCCCGGAGCCAACCGCCTCGGGGCAGATCCCTACCGCTTGAAACGTATCGATGCCGGAGGCACAGGTGACCATTGGGACATGTACAAGGCCATGATCAGTGGGACGGGTCGCCACCTTCACGATGCGGCGAGTCTGCTCAATCGCCTTCTATCTCCCGATACAACCTGAGCCATGGCTCCACAATCTCTCGTACTCATCAACGAGCCCGCGAGACTGCGTCTCTAAACTGAACCTCTCGGCCGAGAGGCTCTGACCCGCCCGGCTCATCTGCCGACGCAACTCCTCGTCGCGAAGAACTGCTTCGAGCGCCGCTGCAAGTGCCGCAGGATCGTCCGGCGGGACGAGAAGACCCGTCGTACCGTCGACGACGGCCTCCGGAAGCCCCCCCACCCTGGTGGCCACGACCGGTAGTCCTGCGTTCATCGCCTCCATGACGGCCAGTGGAAGTCCTTCGGATCGCGAAGGCTGGCAATAGACATCCGCAGCCTGGAGTGTGTCCACGATCGAGTCAACACGCCCCGCCCACAAGACGCTATCAGCCACCCCGAGCTCCGCGGCCATCTGCTTCAGGCTCTCCGTCTTGGCTGGATCCGGCGATCGACCGATCTGAATCAGCCGTGCCGGAACACGCTGTCTCAGGATGGCCAGCGCCTTCAACAGAACGTCCACACCCTTCACCGGATCGTGAAAAGCCACGCACCCGATCACGGGAACGTCCTGCTTCAATCCCAGAGTAGATCGCATCGCCGCGCGATTCGTTGTGGGTCTCACCGGTTCGATGCCGAGGTAGTGAACTTTCCATCTTCTCTTGTCAATGTACCCGAGCTTCCTGCACCACTCGTCCATCAAGACGTGGGCATCACTGAACACACGAGCGGCAAACTGCAGCCTCAATCTCGCGAGGAATCTCGACTTAAGTGGCACATTTCCAGTTCCCTCAGCCCACAACCCCCCATGGATCGACGAGACCACCATGGGAACACCCGCCAGCAAAGCGGCAGGAATGGTCAGATACGCCGCCGGAATGAAATGCGTATGAACGATGTCAATCTGATTCTGTCGGAGCCACCGGATGAGTCTCCCTATGAAAACGGGCGCTTTCGTGGCCGCTGGAAAGACGTGAGATGGAATCCCCGCCGATGCCAGATCCCGTGTGAGTTCGCTCCTCAGCGGAGCACCCTCCCATGCGACCTGACACTGATGCCCCCGGAGGGAGCACTCTTTCGCCACATTCAGTATGAAACGCTCGAAACCGCCGTAGTTTCGTGAGATCACGCCTGTGATCTCGACAATGCGCAATTTCTTGGAGGAGGACATAGTCATCGTCTTCCGTGTGCCAACTCCTTGATGCTGTCGATCAGATAATCTAATGCCTGTGGCGTCTGCCTCGGATTGATGGGCAACGTCACGAGCCGCTCGGCCACTCTCTCCGCCACCGGGAACTGGCCTCGCTTGAACCCTCGCCTCTGAAAGGCCGTCGACCAGTGCAGCGGAATGTAGTGCGTACCGACCTTGATGCCCCTCTCGTTCAGCATGGCATGGACGAAGTCCTCCTTGTTCATGCCGAATACCGCCGCGTCGATCTCGACAGGATAGAGGTGAAACACATGCTTGCATTCCGGCTTGACAACCGGGAGCTTCAGACCCGGAACACCCCTAAGCCCCTGGCTGAGATACGCCGCATTCGAAATGCGGCGAGCGTTCAGCTCGTCCAGTTTCCGAAGCTGGACGATCCCCACGGCCGCCTGAATGTCCGTCATGCGGAAGTTGTATCCGCAGTCGTCGAAATCCTGCCACCAGAACCGCTTGCCCATCGGCACCTTCGTCTCGTCCAGCGAGCAGTACTTCGTGCTTCGCCCGTAGACCCGGGTGCAATGAGACCTGTAAAGGGCAACGCGTTCAAACAGCGAGGGATCATTCGTAGTGATGACCCCGCCCTCACCCAGTGTCGAGATATTCTTCTGCTCGTGAAAACTGAAGCAGCCCAACGCCCCCATGCTTCCGGCCTTTCGCTGCCGGTATCCGGCTCCCAATGCATGACAGGCATCCTCGACCACGGAGAATCCATAGCGGTCCGACAGACTCAAGATCGCATCCATGTCACAGCATTGTCCGTAGAGGTGAACCGGCAGAACCGCCTTGGTGTTGGGCGTGACCTTCTCTGCGAGTTGCCTGGGGTCCATGTTGTAGGTCGTGGGGTCGATGTCGACGAAATCGACATCCGCTCCCAGGGTCACGGGCGCCGCCGCCGTGGCAATCCATGTCAGCGGCGTGGTCAGCACACGATCGCCAGGTCGAATGTCCAGGGCCACCATCGAGAGGAACAATGCCGCGGTCCCGTTGCTCACCACTCGGGCATACTGGGTGCCGCTGTATGCAGCGAAGTCCTTCTCGAACTGAATGCAGGCTTCACCACTGGTCGGAGCGCCCTTCCGCAGGACCTCCAGAACCGCTGCCTCTTCCTCCGGCCCATATTCCGTACCGAACTTGATCTCCAGGTCGAACTTGATCTTTGGAGCAGCCATCCGGATGACCTCCTCATTCGACACTCATGCCCGGACCACACACGGGCACTGAATCCCAAACCAAGCGGCGCCGCAATGTCCTGTCGCCGATACCACCGCACGTCCCGTCATGCCGTCGCCCGGTGCTCCGAACCTACTTCCTGTGCTTCTGATCCACCGACACGACCAGATCGAGCCCGCTCTCCAATCCCTGCATCGGCGTCTTCAGGATCGCACGCGCCTTGCGGTTGTCCAAGGAGACATCGCGGGGGCGAGGCGCCCGATTCGGAATCTTGCTGACGTCGCTGGCGAACACCAGTTCCTTGGGATAGCCCAGTCTGACGGCAATGCGCTGAGCCATCTCCAGACGATTCATCACGTCATTTCCCGCCAAGTGTACGATACCCTTGGCGGATTCGCTTCCGGCCAACTCCAACAGCGATCGTCCCAACGTAATCACATCCACCGGTGTTCGTACTTCTTCAGCCGGAACGCCATAGGGTTTGCCGTCCCCCAACGTGCGGATCATCTTGGCCAGAAACGAATTGCCTGTGCCCAAAACCGGTAATCCCATGACCAGGGCCAAACGGGCAATCACCCATGATCCTGAAAGCGTCGAGACGATCCGCTCGGCCTCGACCTTGGTGTGCCCATAGCAGTTCACCGGTCTCGGCACGTCCGATTCGACATAGCCGCCCTTCTCGCCATCAAAGACGGTATCGGTTGACGTGAAGACCATCTTGACGCCTGCCCGGCCGCAGAGGTTCACCAGCGTCTCAGTCACTCCAACATTGACCTTCCTGGCCACGTCCCGATGGGCTTCGCTGTAGTCAATGTCGGCTATCGCGGCGGCGTGAATCACACGGTCCGGCATGATCTTTTCGAACACACGACACAGGGCATTCGACTCCGCAACGTCGATACGGTGCCAGAAAAGACCTTCATGCCCTGTGGGTGCATCTCCGCGTGAAAGGGCGTGAATCTCCCACTGAGGAAGTCCCTGGGCAATGATGCTTCCGGCCACAAAGCCGTTGCCCCCCGTCACCAACAGTCGCCGACTCATGCCTTCGCCCCTTGTGACACAGCGTTGGCTCTGTGAGCCTGGTGTACGCGCCACATGACCAAGATCATGATGGCTGTGAAGATCACACTGACGGACAATGCCAGGATGTTCGTGTTACGAATGCCCTGGTGTACATCGTCGCGTACGAGACGGCCGATGACCAGTTCCTGGACGATCGGCCCACAACTGGCGATGCCGTTGACGATCCCCGCAACCGCGACGCCGTTCTTCTCGCCGGCAACCTGAACCGAGGCAGCACCTGAAAGAATCGTGTCGGGCCCGTAGACCATGAAGCCCACCAACCCGAAGCAAATCGCCAGGGCGTATGGATTCGTCCCCAGGTAAATGACCGACAGGTACCCCACGATAGCGCCGAGTCCCATGAGGAAGCAGATCAAGGCCCAATTCCCCTTGAACCACTTGTCCAATGCCCATCCGGCCAAAAGGGCCCCAGCCACTCCCGTGATGTCGAAGATCCCCGAGAAGTAGCTCGCTTTGTCGACATCGAAGCCCTGCACGTTAAGGAATGCAGGAAGCCAGGAATCCAGGGCATAGCGAAGGAATTTGATGCAGAAGTAGCTGGCCCCCATCGCGAAGATGACGGGGTTGAACATGATCCGCAGGTAATCACCGAACGAAATGCTATCCCCTTGCGAAGCCTGAACCGTTCGAGTGTCTTGCGATTCCTCCTCCATGATTTTCGGGAGGCCTACGTCCTCGGGCCGATTTCTTTGCCAGATGTACATCAACCACCATGTGGCAAACGTGAGGATGGTGCAGCCCCAGAATGACCATTGCCACCCCCACGCGCCGAGGAGGTAGCCCCCAATGGCCTTGACCACGAGATTGCCGACGAGATGGTTCGTGGACCACACGCCCATGATAGTCCCACGTTCCCGTTTGCGGAGCCATTCCGAAACGCCCCCGACACAACCCGGCCACCCCGCTGCCTGTGCCAGTCCGTTGAAGAACATGAAGACCAGGAACGTGGTGTAGCTGTTGGTAAACCCGAAGATGACGTTGCAGGCCATCGAAATGCCAAGTCCGCCCAGTAGTAGCACCCGCGGCCCCCACTTGCGCCCAATGAAGCTGTTGATGAACTGGCCCAGCATGTAGGCGAAGAGGAAAGCAGCCCAGATTTGTGCGGTATCGCCCAGTTTGCAGTGTATGTCGGCGGCAACCGTGGTCTTGCAGATCGTGAACACCTTGCGCGTCAGGTAGAAACCCATGTACCCCACGTAGGTCGATACCAGGATTCTCCATCGCCACATGTTCTGATCGTACGTCAGGGGGCTCTCAGGACGGGCGCTGCCTTGAAGTGTGTTCGACAACGGCATTACTCCACAACGGCTCTCGCCGATCCCTCCCGACGAAACGGAAGCGTTGGATCTGCGGGTTTCCAGGTGGGACAGAGTCCCCGCTGATGTATCCCCAGCGTCAGGTCTTTGCGATCGCGCCGAGTTGTCATCCCTATACCAGAGCCGAGACCTAAAGGCAATGTAGCCTTACCGTGCGACCGGTCCTGGATGACCTTGACACGTCCGCATGCCCCGCTTATGTTGTGTAGAGAATCGATGGCCGTGCCGATTGGCACGAGACCCGAAGCGGAAGTGGCGGAACTGGCAGACGCGCAGGCTTCAGGTGCCTGTGGGGTTCACCCCCGTGGAGGTTCGACTCCTCTCTTCCGCATTTTTTGTTGCGCTCCGCAGGTTGTTCTTGTACCCTTCTGACACCATGACCGACAGCCATCCACGACCTCAAGAGACCCCCAAGGAACTTCCACCTGGTTCGGCGTGCGATTTCCAACGTCATGCACTGAGACTCACGACGATTCTTCAGGGCCTCCGCGACCAGGCACACCCACTCGATCTCGCTTCATCCACGGAGACTGCACCGTCGGATTCTTCCCCCCGAAAAACCCGACGTATCCCCTCTGATCTTTCGCTCGGCGAGATCATCGACCAGACCCACCATGCCGGTTTTGGGTTTCTGGCCGCATTTCTGGCGCTGGTGGCCATACCTTTCATGGGCCTCTCGCTTCCCTTCGGCCTCGCGATCGCCTTCCTCGGAGTTCAGATGCTGGCGGGCAAGAACCGCCCCTGGCTGCCGAAACGCCTCCGCAAGCATCTGGTGTCCATCTCTACTCTGGATTGGCTCAGCCGGCGTCTCAGCCGATGGACCCGTGGTGTCGAGCGGTGGATAAGACCTCGCTGGATGATTCTGTCTCATGGCCCCTTCTGCCAACTCGTAGGCTTTGGCCTGATCTTCCAGGGTGTGGGCCTGTCGCTGCCGATTCCAATCCCGGCATCGAACTGGATCTTCATCGTGCCCATTGTGATCTACGGCGTCGGCCTGCTTGAGAACGACGGCCTGTTGATCATGTTCGGCCATGCCGCCACGTCCGTGATGGCTCTCTTGACGATTCTCTTCTGGGAAGTTGTGCGCGGAGGGCTTGTCCGCGTCCTGGAACACTCGCATCTTCTCTGAAGCCCGTAATGCCTCCAGAGGCGCTTTCACTCCATTCCGAGGCAATCCCCTTCGGTCTCCGCTGAACGGGTCCGAACTTCAGCCACTGACACCACTCCATAGCCGATGGATGCGGCTCTTGATCGGGTCCTCCGTACCCTTGTAAGACGTCAAGACCTTCTGAAGCCCTTCCCCAAGCTTGGCAGCCGTGTCTGCAAAAGATCGGTCTGCAGCACACTGCCGCTCAGGTTCCGCCAGCGGAGCGATCTTGCCCTCAGCAAGCAACCTTCGTCTGGCATCCAACGTGTTCACATATTCCAGAACCAATCGAGCATGGGCGGCTTCGTAGCGGTCTCCCAGCCCCTCGGCAAGCAGGGCCTCATGGAACCGACGTATCCTGTCGGCCGTCCGCCTCAGGTCCACGATCGTACTGCCTTGCTCGATATGATCGGCAGAACGAGAGGCAACTCGCTTGCCGTTGACGTACAGACACAGCTCCCCCCCCGAGACGAAGGTCGCCGCCACATGCGACCATTGATCGACAGGCAGCTTGGCATCAAAACCCAGGCTCCCCTGCCGCGTGATCAGACGCAGAGAGTTCCCCGGATGCGTGTCGAGCAGGAAGTTGTCCGAGGTCCCCACCGTGGACTTGTCTATGATTCGAGCGCCCCCCTGTGGCAACCCCTTCGGTCGCACCCACGCCTCCAGCGTATAGGCACTCTCCAGGACCAGGCGGGGATCGTGTGCCACCTCCAGGTATCCCTTGCCGTTCAACCGAAGCGCCCGTCCGCCGGGCGACTCAACCCTCTCCGTATCCCCCACAACCTTTGCCGTCAGATCCGAACCCGCAACGTTGGCGATTTCTCGTCCTGAACTGCTCCCAACGAGCCAATCGCCCACGAGACCGTCCTTGTTCGGCACGGTGGCCTTAGAAGTCTCAGCCAGGAGGGCTATCTCATCACCCTTAAGGGCACGACCGAACACGCGAGCCCGATCGATGTCACCGATGAAACGACTCTCCCCGTTGCTGTCCGCGCCGATACGCAGAGGCAAGGGCTTGGGACCCAACATTCGCTTTGTCCAGTCGCAGGTCCAGAAGTCGTCGGCAACCGGCGGAGGTGTCACAATGGGCGCAACCGGGGCCGAAGCCTCCGGCACTATCTTCGTATCGCCCAGGGCGATTTGGATCGAGGCTACCTTTGGCGTTTCCTCATAGGGGAGTAACACCGATTTCGCATCGAAAGACTTGATTGGCTGCCCATTGACGAACACAGCCGTAATCGGACCCTGGCCCACCGTCGACAGATACAGGTTGCGGGTTCCGAACCGAATCGGGAACCGCTGATGAAGCTCCGTGATCCCCGTGGGAATGTGCGGCAGAATCGTCAAACCATCTGCGCGATACAGGTATTCGAAAAGCCCGCGGATGAGCGCCGCCGGCACACCCCACGTGTCGTAGACGCAGTTGATCGGCTGATGCGGCTGGTAGACATTGCTGCCGAAGTCTATCAGGTTGTTGTCCATTCGGAACTTGCGGGCAAAACCCACGATGCGCTGCATCGAACGCCGTGCATCCTCGTACTTGCCCAGGCGGTAATACGCCATGATCATTCGGGCCTCGCAGGTCGACCAGTGGCCGCCGTTGACCCAATGCCCGAATCTCCACAATCCCTCAGGTTTCTCGTAGATGTCATCCAGCGACGGGCAGTTCGTGATAATCAGATCGTATTTCCGCAGGCCGGGAATCGATGCTATCTTCGCGTAGATCCGCTCCGCCTGCGCATCGTCTACGACTCGGAAGCACATCGCGTCATGATTGCAGATGGCCTCGAAATAGCCATGTTTCGGCGCTCCGTAGACACCGTGCTTTGTCCCATCGGGGTCCAGGTACTTGATGAAGTAGCCTTCCTCCGTCATGAGCACAGGCAGCCCGCGGCGGGCCTGGTCGCGGCGTTCTCCATAGAGCGCTGCATGATCGGTCCGACCCGCCAGCTTCTCCAGTTCGATGAGGCGATTCAGTCCGGCAATGTACGTAATGGAGAGTCCCGCCAAATAGGCCTTGTCATAGGTGCCGTCCGGCTTCTTCCAGCCGGCATAGCTGGGGGCCAGGAGGTTCCCCGCCGCACCGGCCAGAAACAGATTGTTGTTCGGATCCCGACGAGTCTCGATGAAGTTCGCCACTCGCTCAAGCTTCGGTAGATACTTCGCAATACCGGTGGCGTCCCGCCGGCACAACAGCAACTCAGCCTGCATCACGAGCCCGGCGGCCGTGAACTCCATACCCCAATCATGAATATTGATACGTCCGTCGCCCTGCTTGTAGATGATGAAGCCCGGAGCGGCCGCATCGCAGAGCGCGCCATCCGGAGCCACCCAGTCGTGAGGCGGCGGTGCCCCCTTCCGCTTCCCGTCGCCCATCTGGTCGAACCACAGGTCCTGTGCATTCTGCAGAAATGTGGCGTAGGGTTCCTGCCAGAAGGGAATTGCGCAGTATGTAGGCCCGTAGCTGTTCTGTATCCACCAGGCCCCCCAGGTAGGGCCCTCGACCCACCCGTTCCAGGCCGGCAGATAGAGCATCGGCATGTTCTGATACTCGGGATCCGGTTCGAACATGCGACGGGAGAGGTCCAGCAGTTGGAGGTACTCCACATCACCTTTCCCCGCATAGTAGCGGCCGTCGAACTCCGTCGCGCCCCAGGCAAGCTGGAACGCGCCGCTGGCAACCAGAATCCCCAGAACACACACCGGCTGACATCGTCGTGACATGATGACCTCCAGAGAGGGCCGCATACATTGTGGCTGAAACGTATCGGATCGATGACGCCCGCAACCTTCAGGCGGTCCGGACACCGCGTGGACGGACACGTGATACCATTCCGCAAGCCCCGCATCAAGGCGACCGCAGCATCAACAGTCCAAGCACTTCCCGAGCGGCCGCCCCTGCATCCGCCGATTCGGTGACCAGAACCAGGCTCAGGGCATGATCCGGATCGAAGCTCAACTGGAGCCTCCCTCCCGAAACGGATGCCTTCAGGGTCTCGATGACTTTGAACTCCCCGTCGATCACGTCGCCGACAGTCGCTACCGGCGCCTTCCAATCGAACTTCGTCTCGACATCGACAGCGCCCGCCCCCCCCGGCACGACCAGCAATGAGGCTGACGCGGTGATGTCCTTCCGATCCAACGCCGCCACGATCGTATCGCTCCGCGTTCGACAGATCAGGCGATCACCTCGGGAGAGGTCGCCCTGTGTCTGAAACAGGGTGAGCCCCCCCTGCGAGTCGAGACCCACCATCCCCCAACCCCCCTTGCCGACTGACATCACGAAGGGCTGCCCAGCCGCCGTCAGGCTCACATGACGAGCGCCTGAATGATTAATCAGGCTGTAGGCCACCACCCCTGTGTCGCCTCGGACGGTAAACGCGTGAACATCCGCATCATCCGGTTCCCGAACGGCGCGTGGTATGCCCGCTTGCGTCAGGAACTCTGCCACCGTTTGGCGCAACCTCCCCGAAGCACGTCCCGACACCTCCACCGGGTAAGGCACGAAGAACACCCGTCCCTTAGCCACCTGCGAACATTCAAGCGGTCCCTCGGTTGTCGGCTCAAAGGGCGGCTTGTGTGCATCGAGCTTCAGTCCCAAGGCCGAAAGCCGGTTCGCCTTCGTGGGCTGCCGACGATCGTCATACGACACATCACCGGACAGGTACAGCACCGCGCCGGCCTCAACAGCCTTCTTGACCGCAGCGAAGGTGGTGTCATCCGGACAATAGGGGATGGGCCAGATCAGGCTTGGCATCCTGCCACCTTGTCGAGCAGGGAACCCCTCCAGAATCCCCGACGCCACATCCGCCTCACTGAATACGCCGAATTCTGCATTCAAACCGATCAGCGTATCCAGCAACCCTCCTACGGCCGCCTGAACGTCGTCCCACCGCCCGCCCAGACGATGCGCGTCAGGCAGGACAACCCATTGCGCCGGAGGAACATAAACCGGCGTGATGAACCTGGACATGAGCGTGAAATTCCGATAGGCACGTGCCACCGGTTTGGGCAATTCATCGGATCGCACCAATCCCCACGGAAACACGCAGTCCGGCATGTCACGCCAACACCAGCTTGCCGTGAAAGAACCGCCCAATCCCATCACGTAGTGATTCGTCACCATGAACCGGCGAATGGCATCCATCGAGGCGTCGCCGAACTGACCGCTCACACGGGCATCATGGGACTCCTTTGCCCCGAACTCCCCAAGACTGAGCGTCTTGCCCACCGCCCGACGGTCGATGATCTTGAAATCGCCAGGGAATTCCCTGAGCGATGTATACGAGTGCATGTTCGAAAAGTCGAGGAACTCGGCCCCCAAGACCTTGTCCACGCATCGCATTCCCTGAAGGTACCCAACCGTGACCAATGACCCGGGATCCGCCGCTCGCACTGCATCGGCATTGGCCTTGACCCAGCGGTTGACGAGATGTGCCCTGAACCACTCGGCGTCAACTGCCTTCAGATCGAACCAACCCCCAGGGCCATTCCAGGGCAATGCCGGATTCGTCGACGCCGCGCCCAGCCGCGCCTTGGCTTTCTCGGAACCGCCGTGGCGAGCGGCCAGAAACCGTTCCCACTCGGCCCGAATGTGCGGCGCATCGGGTATGCCCACTCCAGGCTCGTTCTGGATGTCGTACAGAATCCCGGGCACATCACGGTACCGATTCGCCCAGAACCTGTTCCACTTGGCTTGGGCGGCCAGTTGCTCGCCGGTCAACTCCAACGGCATCCAATCATGCAGCGTCAAGAACAGCACAACCCCGTACTTCTGAGCCAGTTGGACAATAGCATCCGTCTGTCGAAGCACCTTCTCCGGGATGTCCCTCGCCAGCGACATCGGATCGCTGTGCCCCATGACCGCCGAGAAGTGCAGGACCCGCCACAAGATCAGCCCGTGATCGCGCATGCCCGCGAAATCGCCGCGCCACACCAGTGGATTCTCGTACTCCGACAGCCACATCCGGCCGGTCTGGTTGCACCCCGTCAGATACGCCGCACGCCCATCAACAGTGAAGTAGTTCTCGCGAAGGTCAATCTTCCGCCCTTTCCGAATGACGTCTTCATTCCACACGCAGAATGCTGTCTCGACCTCATCCGTCCGATCGGGCAACGTCAACACGGCGCGAACCCGATAGAAGTCCCGCTCGAAGCCGCCCGGCTTCCACGACGTTTCGACCCGGCATCCCTGTCCGCCCCCTGGAGCCGCATCCAACGCCTGCTCGTGGATCATGCGATCGTCGACCCACACGCGTACGATCCCCCGGCGATTGAATCGGCCTCGATTGGCAACCGTGACGCCGATCCGAACCGTCTCCCTCTGGCGATAGCACGCTAGGTCCGTCGTCAGGTTGTGCAGGTACACCTGATCCACCAGACGAGCCGCCAATCCCCCTACTTCATCCGCAGCGATCCCGCCGTCCGCGAAGATCGCCCGATTCGTCACACCAAAGAACGCCCAACTGCTTCCGCCATACGCCCCCGAAAAGTGATGAGCCAAGCCGCCCAAAGCCCCCCGACGCCGACCCAGACGGTCATATGTTTGACCCAGCGGTAGTAAGCGAAGGTGCGCCTTGGCACTCACCGGACTGCCCGTCGGATCCGTGATGCAGGCCGGAAACCCTTCGAGGACTCCCGATAGTCGCTTGCCCCCTATCTCAGCCCAGGCCACTTGCTCAAAGCGATACGATGGGTCGAACATCCCCATCTGCTGGGGCTCGAGATGCATCGCATCCCCCGGCTTGCCCAGGCGGGTATTGACTCGAAACGTCTTGACCCTCCCAGCTTGGATCTCCTCGGCCGTTTCGAAGCTGCCCAGGGGTTGCCATGCGTCACCCGCAAACGTCATCGGCTGGTCAAAGGCGTAGCCCCCCAGAGTCCACAGTGATCCCCCGGCCTGAAGGTACCGCCGGATGTTGTCCACGGCCTCGGCCGGAAAACGCTCGCCCTGCGTCATGATCAGCAGGTCGAAGTTCGCGCGACACAGGCGCCCCGCATCGGCGGCATCACCCGCTCGAAGCGCCGTGACGCCGTACCCCCGAGCCTTCAGGCATCCGGCCAGCCACACGGCAGTCTGACGCTCATGAGCGGCGCACAGGTCGGGTTCATCCAAGAGGGCAATCCGTCCCTTTGCGCCCTCCACCACGCGAAATTCTCTGGACGCAGGCATCGTCGATGCGGCGGGTTCCCGACGCCTCTCCCAGGCCAGATCATCCACGCTGATCTCCATGGAACCGAAGTTGAAGCCGAGTAACATGCGGTCCACAGCGAGCAGGTTCGACTTGCGATCGCCCCTGGGGTCGTATTGAAAACGTCCAAGCGGCAGACGAACGAACTGCCATCCCTCCGGCCAGTCGGATACCTCCTTCCCCCCGATCTGCACCCGCGTGATGTACCCGTCGCCGTCGGGTTCGAGCAGCCAGACGTGCATGACGGCCTCAGGCGACGCTTGATGCCTGCGGACCCACGCCACCAGTGCAGTAGCATCGCGCGGCACGGTAATGGCACGACGAAGATTGCCCCATTGTGTCCCGCTGAAGGACACTCGCATCGCAGCCGGCTTCGTGTGGGGATCAGCACTGTCTGAACAAAAGCGGATGCCATGCCCGCCGTCGGCATTGACACACCATCCGGCCGTCGTGTCAAACCGATCGATCTCGGTCGACACCGTGGACGCCTCCCCCACACCGGAGACCATCAATAGAACCTTCACGCACGTGCAGAACGGCATTGTCGGGTCTCCAAGGCCATGGGTCCCAGCATAGATGAGATGTTATAGGTTCAAGCAACAAGAGCCCGCAAGGCGCAAGAAAAAGACCCGCTCATCGCGGGTCTAATTCGTGAAGGAAAGGTCGTACATATTTCTATGCCCGCGGCGCCAACAGGTCAAATCCATGCCTGCAGATTTATCGATCGATGACCGCGCTAAAAAGGGACGGGGCCCGCTAGGAACATCGGTGGGCCCCGCAGTAGGAGTAGGAGTTTAGGGATTGCTAGTAATATACCCTAGGCCCCGCGGCTTGTCTAGCCCCGACTAACAAATTTGCGTTGCTTGATCCGCAACCCGTTGTCGTGCTTAAACAAGAGTGTCTTGATCGTCTGTGAAAAATCGACACATTCAAGCAATTCCTGTGCCGTACGCGCCACTCACCAACACTCGAACAGGTCCCGAACCGAGTTGCAGCCCGGAGTGAGTCCAATAATGCCTGGTCGGTCAAACCTGACAGTCTCGTGGAGTATGGATGCGTCGCACCCGATCATCCGTAAACGATCTCTCGCCCCCAGATGCGTTGACGATCTGCCCAGCGTCTGGAACAATCACCGTCATGGAAAAGTCGCCCCCGTTCACCATCGCCGGACGTGTCAAGCTGCCCGAGTCCAAGCGGGTGCCGCCCCCCCTACGACTGGTGGGGGGCGGGCTGACGATCGAATCTCGCTGGCCCGTGTGCGTTCTGTGCCTGCTTAGCTTTGCGCTCACCAGCCTGATCTTTGCGCCGATCTCCATGTGGTACCTCTCCTATGTGTGCCTGGTGCCATGGCTTGCAGCGGTCACCACCGCACGTCGCGCCGCCTGGACGTACGGAATGAGCTACCTGATGGGCACGGCCTTCTGGCTGCTCAACATCCATTGGCTCTTCCCCATCACGCCTCCAGGCCACATAGCCCTCTCCGTCTACCTGGGGTGTTACTTTCCGATCATCGCATGGATGGTGCGCTATATGGTTCGCCGACGCCGAGGAAGCGTCGCCCTGATCCTGCCCTTTGTCTGGGTGGGCTCCGAGTGGTTGCGAAGCATCGTCGTCAGCGGCTTCCCCTGGTCGTACCTGGCCCATTCTCACTATCAGCGTCTGACCTTCATCCAGATCAGTGATCTCTTCGGCGCCTACGGGGTCAGCTTCGTCATCGCCGCGATAAACGGCTGGCTCGTCGACATGATGATCCAGCCGATCCTGGTCTGGCGAAACATGGCCATTCGACAACCGCGGCGTGTGCCCATTGCCACAGTCTTCACCTGGACAACGATTCTCTTTACGGTGATCTACGGTCGGGTCCGACTGGCCGCCGACACAATTCGCCCGGGCCCGCGAGCCGCCGTCTGCCAGCAGGACTATCCCGTCACCGTGCATGGCGGCGACAACACCACGCCTCCCCAGATGCTCGAATCCATGGTGAAACTGTGCATGGAGGCCGGCCCGAACGAGCCGGAATTGATCGTCTGGCCGGAATCTGCCGCCACTGCTGTCCTGAATCAGGAATTTCTCAATCCCCAATGCCTCGCCGATTTGATGAAGGTCGAACCGAACGAACTCCGCCGGATGCGAATTTCCATCGGACAGTGGCGTTACAACCAGACCCCATCCCCCACCGCCTTCCGAGCACTGTTCCCCGACAATGTCAAAAAGGCCGACGGGCTTAGAGATGACCTCGTACGATGGTACTTCGCCCAACCCCTGCCCCCCGAATCCATCCGGCAAATCACTGAACTCAACATGAAGGATCGCTGGAAGATCGGGCTCTACTTCGATGAGTGGGACTACGGCCAACTGACCCACTCCGTCCTGCAAGCCCTGGCCCGCGGTCGGTATCAGGAGATGATCGAACCCCTCCGACACCTCCGCCGAATCTGGCCCATTCCGACTCCTTCCAGCCTCGACCTCACTCAGCAACCGGACCGCCCCCCCGCCTGGGTCGTCACCGGCGGCTACGGGTATGAGTACTCGCCGAACCCGCCGCCCCCCCGTTCGAAACTCGATCGCTTCAACAGCGCCTATGTCTACGACCCCACGGGACGACAGGTGCAGCCGCGGTACGACAAGATCCACTGCGTCCTCTTCGGCGAGTACGTGCCCTTCCGATACTCGCGATTGCACTGGCTGTATCGCTGGCTGAACAGTATCACCCCATGGGGAGCGTCCGGGTTTGAGTACTCTCTAACCGCCGGCGATGAGTTCAAGGTCTACAGCATGCGCGCTCGCTCTCAACCCGACCGGGAGTTCCGGTTTGCGATTCCCATCTGCTACGAGGATGCCACCCCGGAGATCTGCCGCGGCTTCGTCCACGGCCCCGACGGGCGCAAACGCGTGGACTTCCTCCTGAACCTCAGCAACGACGGCTGGTTCGGTCACGACGATGAGCTTCCGCAGCACATGGTTGCATCCGTGTTCCGTGCCGTCGAACACCGAGTCGGTGTCGCCCGAGCAGTGAACACAGGAATCAGTGGTTTCGTCGATCCGAAGGGCCAGATACACGACTGCGTCACCGATGGTAACCGATTCTTCGGCCCTGGTATTGTGGGCACGCGAGTGTCGACGATCTGGACCGACACCCGCCATTCCTTGTACACTCGCTGGGGAGACTGGTTCGCACATGGCTGTACGGTGCTCAGCGGGCTGATTCTGCTTGACGCAAGCGTCATACGCGCCCTGCTGAGCCGAAGGCAACGGCGAACCCGAAACGGTAGTCAATCAACATGACATCACGCACACGTGATTCTCTTGTATCACCGACCCTGATTTGCTCCGCCCTGATGTGGATCGGCGTTGTCGGCTGCCAGCAATGGGCCATGACGCCCACGATCAACGAGTCCTCACTTCAGGATCAGGCCATCGGATATCTCAAGCAGGCCATTGCCTCTCCGCAGAGCGCCACAGTCCGGTGTCAGGCAGTGGAAGCGCTTGCCGAGGAATCCCCTCGCGGTGCGGAGAACTGGTTCATCGAGGCGCTCGGCGATGAAAGCCCCGCTGTACGGTTTGCCGCATGCGTCGCCCTCGGGCGGATCCGCTATCGCCCTGCCATGGACGCCTTGCGGCAGCGATTGGGCGACGAGAACCACAGTGTCCGAGCCTCCGCCCTTTTTGCCCTTCACCGAATGGGAGATACCAACCGATCCGGCGAACTCGCCGAGATGCTCCTGCATCACAAGGACAAGGAAGTCCGCGGAAACACCGCAATGCTCTTTGGGTTGCTGGGCGAGGCCAAAGCCATCCCGCTGCTGAAGCGAGCGCAGAAGGACGCCGACTACATGGTGGCCTGGCAGGCCCTCGAATCACAGATGCTCTTGGGCGATTCCCAGGCCTTTGGCCGTGTGGCCACACAGGTCAACAGCGGTCGAGAGGACATCCGCGTTCTCGCGATGCTGGCTCTCGGGCGTCGAGGCGATCCCAAGGCCGCCGAAGTCATACGCCAGCACCTGAATAAGACAACCAACCATGTCGAGACACGACTCGCCGCTGCCCGAGCCCTCGGCATGATCGGATTTGAAGATGGTCTGGAACTGGCCCGCCGGTCCCTCAAGTTCAACACCCCCGACCCTGACGCACGTGCCGGCAAAGCCGAGGACCAGATCATGCGAGTCCAGACGATGGCCGCCCTGGCCTTGGGGGCTATCCGCGCCCGCGTGGCTCTTCCGGACCTCGAGAGACTCATGGTCGATTCATTGGACCCGCGAGTCCAGGTGGCGGCAGCTCGCGCCATCGTTGAAACCCTGTCGACCAAACGTGCGACCGTGATACCGGCAGCACAACCGCTTCCGGAACAGAAGCCGTCGTCCTGATAACCTGAAAGGAGGAGGCGTTCCTCGAACGCCGGCCCCAGATCGTCACGATGCGTTGGTTGCCCTTTATCATCCTGGCCTACATCAGCATTCTCCTCCAGACCACCGTCGTGGAGCGTTTGGAGATCAGCCACGTTCGTCCCGACCTGGTCTTCATCATGGCGGTGTTCTATGCCCTGCACGCCGCGTCACCCGATGCCATGATCGCCGCATGGACCCTGGGATTCGTGACGGACCTCTGCGGTTCAGGACATCTGGGCGTATTCGCGTTCAGCTATGGACTGATGGCCCTGCTCATCGTCCAACTGCGGGACTCCATGTTCCGAGACCACCCCCTCACCTCCCTTTTCGTGACGCTCTTCTGCACGTGGGTGGTCTACCTGATGGCCGGCTTGCACTTCATCCTCAGCCATCCGCAGGCCCAGCGATCCATCATCGAGATGCTGCTGCATTCCACCTATACCGCGATGTACAGCGCTGCCCTGGCGCCTTATCTGCATTGGCTTTTCGGACGGCTCAGAGGTCTATTGGGCATGACCTCTCTGCGGAAGATCCGGATGCGACACTCAGGTTGATCGCATGTTCAATCGCCGTCTCATCTTGTTCCTGATCCTCCTGCTGGCCCCCGTCGCTATGGTGGTGGCCCGGCTGGCCCACCTCCAGGTCTTCCAGGGAGAGTACTATCAGGAGTTGGCCGATAACGCCCTGGTTCGCCCCAAGCGGTTCATCCCGGCCGTCCGAGGCCGCATCGTCGACCGCTATGGCAAGGTTCTTGCGGCCGATGAGCCCAGTTGGGACATCTGTATCCACTATGGAGCACTGTCCCGCGATCCGGGCTACATCCGTAACATCGCCGCCGAGTGGCGTCAGAAAGGCCTTTTGCCCGCACCTATCGAAGCCGACCGTCGTCAGCAGCGACAGCTCGACCAGGATGCGATCCTCCAGAAGATCGACGAAAGCTATGCCCGTGTCGCCCAACTCACCGATCGGTCGCCCGACGAGATAGGCCGTCAGCGAGACTACATTCTTGATCGGGTTGCCAATGTTCAGAAGGCTCTCCTCCGCCGACGTGGCTACTATGTCGAGCCCGAAGAGTTCCGCATGAGTCACCCGTTGGTACGCGACCTCGACGACACCACGGCGGTTCGCGCCCGGCTCGCACTGGCTCCCTTGGGCTGGCTCACCGTCCAGGCAAGCACGCGCCGCCGATATGATGAGGTCACCGCATCCATGGGCCACCTGATCGGTCGCCTCGGTCAGGTCAGTGCTGAAATACGCGAACAGGACCCCTATCGTGATGATCCGACCCGCCGCTATCTCCCCTGGGAGAACCACGGCATCTCCGGCGCCGAGCGGCTGTGCGAACACCTCGTCCGCGGAAGCCGGGGAACGATTGAATCGGACATCGACGGCGAAGAGGTCGACCGAACACCCCCCGTCGACGGACGCGATGCCGTTCTGACCATCGATTCCGAGCTCCAGGCACGCATCTACGGCATCGTCGCCAAGGCGATCGCCTCGTATCCGCTCTCCTGCGGAGGCGCTGCCGTCGTCATTCATATCCCGACCCGCCAGATCCTGGCCCTCGTGAGCTATCCCTCGTTTGATCCCAACCTCTTTGCACGCGACTTCCCAAAGCTCATTGAGGACACCCGTCTGCGCCCTACCCTCTTTCGTGCCATCGCGGCCGTCTATCCCCCCGGATCGGTGGCCAAACCCATGACCCTCGCGACCGGCCTTGCCCTGAACCTGATCACACCCGAAACGCGGCTCCACTGCCACGGTTACCTGCACAAGCCCGACGGCCGCTTCCAGTGCTGGATCTACCGCATGCACCAGGGCAGCCACGATGCAACCTACACAAACGGGCTCGACGCCGAAGAAGCGCTTCAGGTGAGCTGCAACTGCTACTTCTACCAGTTGGGCGAGATCATCCGCGGCGACCGACTCTGCCAATGGTTCCACCAGTTCTGGATCGGCCCTCCTGCACCACCCGGCACTTACGCCGGAACGGGACTGATCGAGGAGCGAGAGGGAATCATCCCCACCGCAGCCTGGCTTTATGAGAAGCGTCGGCGATCCATGACCGTCGGAGACTCACGAAACTTCGCCATCGGCCAGGGAGAACTGGGCCTGACACCTCTCCATGTGGCCAACGGGATGGCCACGATTGCCTCCGGCCAGTTCATGTGGCCCACCGTCGTAGCGAATGATGGTCGAGAACGACCGGCCTGGGTGCTGCCGCTCACCTCACGACAATGGAAGGCGGTTCGCCGCGGATTGTATCGTGTGGTCAACAACAAGCATGGAACCGCCTACGGTCAGGCCCGTATGGATGAGATCACCCTGGCCGGCAAGACCGGAAGTGCCCAGTGCACGCGACTGGCCCTCGACCATCAGTACACCGTCGAATATCCCGACGGCCGCCGCGAGAAGATCAACGCACGACAGAAACAGGAGGTCGAGAAGATACTCGAAAAGACACCCGGTGCGAAGATCATCAGCTCACACCCCGGCAAGCTCTGGCCCGACAAGTCGGACCACCTGGCACACGGCTGGTTCGCCACATATGCACCCGGCGGCCCCGGCGACCAGCCCCAGATCGCCCTGTCCGTCCTGGTGGAATTCGGTGAGAACGGCGGCAAGCGAGCCGCCCCCATTGCCAAGGAGATTATCCGTGCCCTGATCGAGTCGCCGCACAAGTATCTTGAACCCAGCACCCCCATCGAAGACACGGAGTAGTCTCTTCCCGCCTTGGACGGTTCACGGTACTCTGTCGCGTCGATCGGTTGTCAGCGAATGCGTTGAATATCACCGGAGCAGCCATGTTTTTTGATTATCATCTTCATACGACGCACTCGGTCGATGGCTTCGCCAGCATGAGTGATGTGTGCCGCCAGGCCGCCGCCCTCGGCCTCAGCGAAATCGCCATTACCGATCACCTCGACAGTAACCCCTCCGACACCGGGGCCGGCAAGTTCGATCCGCAGCGATACCTTGCCGACCTGACGCCGCTCCAGACAGAGTTCGCCGGCCGCCTCGCCATCAAGGCCGGCGTGGAGGTGGGAGAACCCCAGGAATACAGAGACATCACGGAGTCCCTCGCCGCATATCCTTTCGACGTCATCATCGGATCCGTCCATTACGTCGGCCACCGCGGTGTCCACGCCGAGTTGTTCGACGAGATCCCGATGGATCAGGCCGTCGAGGCCTGTCTTGACCTCGATCTCGACATCGCCACCTGTGGGCTGGTCGATGTGCTCGGACATCTCGATTACTTCCAGCGCTACACCTGCCAGCGTCATCTGCCGCTCTTCGATCCCCTTCGTCATGAGAAGCGGATTCGTGAGATTCTCGATGCCGTTATTCGACATGATTTGGCACTCGAGGTGAACACCAGCGGCGTCCGGCAGCAGCCGAAGGTGTGTTTTCCCGGCCGGACCATTCTGGCCTGGTATTACGAAATGGGCGGTCGCGCGGTGACCACTGGAAGCGATTCGCACTACGTCGAGCACGTCGGCGCCAATCTCGGTGATGCCTGCCGGCTGTTACGAGACGTCGGCTTTGACTCGCTCTGCGTTTTTCGTCGGCGACAGCGCCAGACGATCCCGCTGCCAACCGCCTGACAAGGCCGGACCGACCTTACGCGACTCCCTGTCCGATGACAGTGTCTGGACGGCACGGTTCGAGTACAATACGTCCCCAATCGAGAGTACTCTATACGACAACATGGAGGATCGTTTCATGGCTCACCTCATCAACCGACGAGACTTCCTGGGCATGGCCGGCGGAGCGGCAGCAGGCATGGTCTTTCCCCATGTGGCATGGGGGCAGGATTCAGACCGCAAGCTCCGTCTCGGCATCATCGGCGTCGGCAGCCGCGGAACGGGCCTGATGAGCATCATGCTGGCCCATGGGGACGCATCGTATCTTGCTGTCGCCGACATCAGTTCCGACGCAGCCCGCCGAGCCGCCGCGATCGTCGATAAGGCCTCCGGCAAGAAGCCTGAACTGTACACACAGGGCCCCGGCGACTACCTCCGCATGCTCAAGCGCGATGACCTCGACGCCGTGATGGTCTGCACGCCGATTCCCCTGCACGCCAGAATGTCCGTCGATGCGATGAAGGCAGGCAAACACGTGTTCAGCGAAGTCCCCGCAGCCGTCACCTTGGATGAATGCTGGGACCTCGTCCGGACCGCTGAAAAGACCGGCAAGACATACATGCTCGCGGAAAACTGCTGCTATTACCGCGATGTTCTGATGGTCTTGAACATGGTCGAGCAAGGTGTCTTCGGCGAACTGACCTATGCCGAGTGCGGCTACATCCACGATTGCCGCTTCATCGGCTTCGACGACAAGGGCAACCTCACGTGGCGCGGAGAACTCTACCAGAACACCTCCGGCAACTGGTATCCCACCCATGCCATAGGCCCCGTGGCCCGATGGATCGGTATCAATCGCACCGATCGATTTGAGTGCCTCACGGCCATGAGCAGCCGGCCGGTCGGCGCCGCGATCTATGCCGAGAAGAAATTCGGCAAGGATCACCCGGCCAGTAAGATCAAGTTCCGCTCTGGCGATACGACAAACGCCCTGATCCGCACCACCAAGGGGGTACTCGTCGAGATACGATTCGATGTGTCCTCTCTGAGACCGCATCCGAGCACCACCAACTACCTCCTACAGGGCACCAAGGCCGTCTACCTCGACGACGGACGACGGATCTACATCGAAGGCAAGACGGCGAAGTATGAGTGGGAATCAGTCGCCCCTTATGAGAAGCCCTACGAACACCCCCTGTGGCAGAAGTGGGGCCAGGCAGCGAGCACCGCAGGCCACGGCGGCGCGGACTTCTTTACGACCAGGCTGTTTCTCGATGTCCTGCGGACTGGAGCGAAGTCACCCGTCGATGTCTACGATGCGGCGGCATGGAGCGCCATTGTCCCTCTGACCTGCGCCTCTGTCGCGGCCGGCGGCAAGCCCCAGGAGTTTCCGGATTTCATGGTGAACGCAAAGCGAGCATAGCTCCCGAGATATCCCGGACGCATACTCTGTTTCGAGGAATCTTCCCCCGACAGAACCGACATGCTGAATGAGCAGGCGGCACTCTCCGTGCGAAAGGAATACATCATGATCTGTACTCTGATGACCGTACTGATAGCGAATGGAGGCACCGAAGCCATGGCCGTCACCGCAGCGGATTTCCGCCCCCCGGCGGTTCCCCTGGTCGCCTGTGATCCCTATTTCAGTATCTGGTCCTTCTCGAACAAGCTGACCGACGAGTGGCCCCGTCACTGGACGGGGACGGTTCACGCCCTCTCCAGCATGGTCCGCATTGACGGGAAGCCCTTCCGTCTGATGGGTCCCGACCCCAAAAGCGTCCCTGCCATGACCCAGGTATCTCTCAAGGTGCTACCCACTCAGACCATCTACACGTTTCAGGCCGATGGCGTATCTGTCACGCTCAGATTCACAACACCCACGCTCCCCGACAGCATCGAGGTCCTTTCCCGTCCGGTGACCTATCTGACATGGCAGGCTCGCTCAACCGACGGCAAGGATCATGCTGTCAGTGTCTACTACGACAACTCAGCAGAACTCGTGGTCAACACGCCCAATCAACCTGTCACCTGGTCGCGTCCAAACGTCGAGGGGCTCTCTGTCCTTCAGATGGGCTCCAAGGATCAACCCATCCTCGCCAAGAAAGGCGACAACCTGAGAATCGATTGGGGCTACCTCTATGTTGCCGCCCCCAAATCGCAATCCGTTCAGAGCGTCGTCGCGGGACATGATGCGACACGATCAGGGTTCTCCTCAACCGGTTCACTGCCCACCCAGGACGACACACGCATGCCTCGCCCCGCCAAGGACGACTGGCCGGTGGCCGCTTTCGGCTTCGACCTGGGCAAGGTGACGTCACAGGTCGCCTCCTGCCACCTGATCCTCGCCTATGACGAACTGTATTCCATCGAACTGATGGGCAAGCGTCTTCGTCCTTACTGGCGGCGAAACGGCGCCGAAGCCGCCGACCTGCTCAAGGTCGCCGCCGCAGAGTACACCGCGCTCGAAAATCGCTGCGCAGCCTTTGACGACACCCTGACCAAAGACATGACCCGCATCGGCGGCACCCTCTACGCCCAGCTTGCTGCCCTGGCCTATCGCCAGGCCTTTGCGGCCAACACAATCGCCGCCTCGTCCGACGGCAAGCCCCTCATGTTTCCCAAGGAGAACTTCAGCAACGGCTGCATCTCCACGGTGGACGTCATCTATCCCGAAGCGCCCATCCTCTTGCTCTTCAACACCGAACTCCTTCGTGGTTCTCTCACGCCTCTGATGGACTACGCTGCATCCGGACGATGGAAGTTCCCCTTTGCACCACACGACCTCGGCACGTACCCGCTGGCCAATGGTCAGGTCTACGGTGGCGGCGAGAAGACCGAGACCGACCAGATGCCCGTCGAGGAATCCGGCAACATGATCCTGCTACTGGCTGCCCTCGCAAAGATCGAGGGAAACGCCGATTATGCTGCCAAGTACTTCCCGCAGATCACCCGGTGGGCCGAATACCTCAAGAAGGCCGGCCTCGATCCGGCCAACCAGCTCTGCACCGACGACTTCGCCGGACACCTGGCGCACAACGTCAACCTCTCCGCCAAAGCCATTGTCGCTCTGGGGGCCTACGCCCAGCTCTGCGATCGCATCGGCAAGAAGGACGAGGCGGCCTCCTATCGGAAACTCGCCGAGGACTTTGCCGCTCAGTGGGTCAAGATGGCCGACGACGGCGATCACTACCGGCTGGCATTCGATAAGCCCGGAACGTGGAGCCAGAAGTACAACCTCGTTTGGGACAGGCTGCTGGATCTGAAGCTCTTCCCCGCCGAGGTCATCCGCAAGGAAATCGCCTACTATAAGAAGGTCCAGAAGAAGTACGGTCTGCCGCTGGACAATCGCAAGAGCTACACCAAGATCGACTGGATCCTCTGGACGGCCACCCTCGCAGAAACGCAGGAGGACTTCGAGGCCCTTGTCGCCCCGGCCTACGCCTTCGCACAGGAGTCTCCCAGCCGGGTCCCGTTATCCGACTGGTATCATACGACGAATGCCAAGCAGGTCGGTTTCCAGGCACGATCGGTCGTCGGCGGATTGTTCATAAAGATGCTGTCCGATGATGCGACATGGAAGAAGTGGGCAGGCCAGGCGGGCAAGTAACCGGACGACTCCACCTTCGGAATCGCCATAGCCCACCGCAGCCAATCCTCGGCTGCGGCCGGGTCCCGATCCATCCTGACAACGGCTCAGACCAGGAACCCTGGAAGGCCGCCATCTCCTCCGCCTCACCCACGCCCTCCTGTAATATCTTGTCAGCCAGTGGCAGATGCCACGTTCCCTCGATACGTTAGTGCCGGTAATCCAAAACCCGTTCTCAAGGAGCCCCACATGAAGACTCGCCTCATTCGTCTGAGCGCTTCCGTTTTCCTGGCCACCCTCCTGCTGTCGGCGTTTGATGCCTTCGCCGGCCAGAAGGCGACCCTCTATCGTGACACGTGGGGAGTCCCCAATATCTATGCCGATTCCGAAGAGGCCGCGTGCTTCGCGATGGGCTACGCCCAGGCAGAAGACCGAATCGAGCAGATCTTCGACAACTACCGACGCGCGATCGGGTGCTTTGCCGAAATCGCCGGCGGCGAAGAGGTCTTCAATGACTTCCGATCCCGCATCTGGAGGCATGCCGCCGTCAGCAAGAAGAGCTACGACACCCTGTCCCCAAAGACGCGAGCGTGCTTTAGCGCCTTTCAGGCCGGTGTCCGTCAGTACCTCAAAGACCATCCCGATAAGAAGCCTAAGAGCTATGTCGAGATGGAGCCCTGGATGTGTGCCGCGCTAACGCGAGCGGTCATCTATCCCTGGCCCGAGGGACAAATCTTCGAGGAGCTGGTCGCCGGCGGCGTAAAGCCCGAGCCGGTCGAGTATCGCGGGTCCAACGAAATGGCCTTGGCCCCGTCGAAGACCAAGGACAAGATCGCCCTCACCGTGATCGATCCCCATTTGGGGTTCTATGGCGCCATGCGATTCTACGAAGCAAGGCTCTATGGCGGCACCATTCATGCCGCCGGAACTGCGGTCACCGGTCTGCCCATGGTCTCCCTCGGACACAGCGAATACATGTCGGTCGCCATGACCACCGGCGGACCAGACACCGCCGACGTCTTCATGGAGACGATTAACCCCGACAATCCCCGCCAGTATCAATACAACGGCCAGTGGCGGGACGGAGACCTCCAGAAGATCCGCATCGCCGTCAAGACGAAGGACGGCAAGATCGATGAGGTGACTCGCGATGTCCTCTACACCCACCATGGACCCGTCATCGCGGCCAAAGACGGAAAGGGCTACGCGGCCGCCATCGCCTATGCCGAGGAGATCGGTCTGGCCGACCAGATGTTCAAGCTCTATACCGCCAAAAGCATGGACGAGATCAAGGCAGCCCTGTCGATGGCTCAGCTCATGCCGCAGAACGTCATGATCGGAACCGTCGACGGCGACATCTACTACCAGCGGACCGGCAAGGTGCCCGTCCGCCCCGAGGGGTTCGACTATACGCGTCCGGTCCCCGGAGACACCGACAAGACTGAATGGAAAGGCTTCCATCCCACCAGTGACCTGGTACAGATTCTCAACCCGCCCTGCGGATGGATGCAGAACTGCAACGTCTCCCCGCGCGTCATGTTCCGCGACAGCCCGCTCACCGAGGACAAGTACAAGTCGTACCTCTACATGGAGCCGCAGATGATGGGCATCAAGTACGGCCTTCATCAGCGCGCCGCCATGGCCTTCGAGCTCCTTGATAAGGTTCAGAACGCCACCGTCGAAGACCTGATGGAGATCGCCCTGTCCCCCGACGTCTTCGGCGCCAAGCCCTGGCAGGATCGCCTCCGGACGGCATGGGACAAGGCCGACGCCCAACTCAAAGCCGACGAATCTCTCTCGAAGTTCGTCGAAACGATCCTCACCTGGAATCGCCGTGCCGAGAAGGACTCCGCCGGCGTCATGTGCTACAACGCCTGGAAGGAACAGCAGGGGCGAACCATCCGCCTGCGCGACCGCGTCGGCTCTCCACCCCCCCCGTCGATGACCGATGAAGAGGTGATTCGCACGCTCAAGGAGGGCCACAAGAAGATGCTCGCCGACTACGGCTCCATTCAGATCAAGTACGGCGACATCTACCGCGCCGGCCGCAAGGGTGGCAAAGTCACTGCCCCCGTTGACGGCGGCGGTATCGACGGCATCGCCACGCCGCGAAATCTGGGCTTCGGACACAAGCTCGAAGGCAAGCAGCGGCTCATGACCGGCGGACAATGCTCCCCGCAGATCGTCAAGCTGACCAAACCGCCACAATCCTGGAGCGCCGCCCCGCTCGGGCAGTCCGATGACCCGCAGTCACCCCACTTCGATGATCAGGCGATCAAGCTCGTCAGCAACCGGAAGATGAAATCGACGTACTTCAAGGACAAAGAGACGTTGCTCAAGAACCTGGAGTCTACGAAGGAGTTGGTCTACGAGAAGTAGCCTCTTGGTGGGCGTAGCCTCCTGTTCTGCGATGCGTCGTTGATGGCATTGCGGTCAGGTTTGAACCTGCATACGTTTGGAGCCCCCAGCCTAACCAGCTGTGAGCCACCACGGATGCCGTCCGCCACTCCGTGCCCCAGTCGTCAACGCAAGGTCACTGGATCTTCGCGCTGGCCCAATCGACGGCCTCCCTCAAGGCAGCGGCGAGCTTGCTGACGTCCTTCCCGCTGCCCTGGGCCATATTCGGCTTGCCCCCACCGCCGCCGCCCATCACCTTCGCCACCGCCTTCACCCAGTCGCCCGCCTTCACGCCCCTTGCGATCAGATCGTCGGTAACACCGGCGAACAGCGTGACACCGTTCTCCCCCACCGCCGCCAGCAGCACCGCAGCACTGCCCGCCTTCTCCCGTAGAACGTCGATCGTCTCACGAAGTTGTTCCTGGGGAGCCTCCGGGCACTCTCCGACCATCACCGACGACGCCCCCACCTTCCGGGCCTCATCGATCAGCCTCTGCCGAACCGACTTGAGATCGGCCGCCGATCCCTTCTTGAGTTGCTTCTGAAGGTCCTTGATCTGCTCCTGAAGGACTGCGATCCGCTGCGCGAGCTGCTCCGGCGACGCCCCGAGAGCCGCCGCAGCTGTCTTGAGGTTCCGCTCGATGGATTGAACCTGTTCCACCGCAGCCCTGCCCGTCAGGGCATAGATCCGCCGAACGCCCTTTTCGGCAGACTCCTCCGCCGTAATCTTGAACAGACCGATCCGCCCCGTCCGGTCGAGATGCGTACCTCCGCAGAACTCGTTCGAGAGGGCCCCCACCAGGTGAGCAGCATCCGGTGGTGCGATGCTCACAACCCGAACGTTCTGGCCGTACTTCTCCCCGAACAACGCCATGGCCCCCAGCTTCTTTGCCTCGTCAATGGGCATTTCACGCGTCACCACCGGATGATCGGCACACACTTCCTCATTGACCATCCGCTCAACCTGAGCCAGCTCATCGGCGGTGACGGCCTTGCCATGATCGAAGTCGAACCGCAATCGCTCCGGCGAGACCAGCGATCCTCGCTGAAACACATGGTCGCCCAGAACCTTCCGCAAGGCCCAGTGAAGCAGGTGCGTACCGGTGTGGTTCCGCCGAGTATCGTCGCGAACCTCGTCCACCAGCGCCTCCACCGTCTGCCCGGCATCGAGCGAGCCGTCCGCCACATGCCCCACATGCACGATGCCGTCGCCCAGCTTCCGAGTGTCATCGACATCAAACGTGCCGCTCGACGCGGTGATCGTACCCCCATCACCGGTCTGTCCGCCCGATTCCGCATAGAAGCACGTCCGGTCCAGAAGCAGCGCCACCTCACCGTCGGCCGCCGTAAGCCGGCCCGTGCTCACCAGCCGATCTTCTTTGATCCAACCGATCAGGCGGGCCGACAGATTCCGCGCAGAATACTTGCAGCGGTCCTCAGTGGCCGGAAGCTGGCCGTCAAAGGCGAGCACCGCGTGGCTCTTGGCCGACGCCCTCGCCAAGGCCTTGGCCTCGGCCTCCAGCTCGTGGAAACGCTGTTCGTCCACCCGAAGGCCCTTCTCACCCGCCATGAGAACCGTCAGGTCGTACGGGAAACCGAACGTGTCCTTCAGCTTGAAGGCATCCTCACCCGTAAGCGTGTTGCCGCTTCGCTGGGCCCGCTGAGCCGCCTGCTCGAAGAGTTGGATGCCGCGATCCAGCGTCCGCCCGAAACTGGCCTCCTCCTCCTCGATGATGTCCATGACCCGCTTCGGATTGGACTTCAGCTCGGGGAAGACATCGCCCATCGACTCGACCAGTGTGGGAACCAGCTTGTAGATGAACGGTTGATCCATACCAAGCTGCTGCCGGCCGAACCGCGCAGCCCTTCGCAGAAGCCGCCTCAGAACGTATCCACGCCCTTCGTTGCTCGGCGTCGCCCCATCGGTCATCGAGAAGGCGACCATTCGTATGTGGTCGGCCACAACACGGAACGCCACATCCGTCTCGCTGTCGAGCCTGCTCGTGTACTTGGCCCCACTCAGATCGCCGATGTGCTTGATCAGCGGGCTGAATACGTCGGTATCGTAGTTGCTGCCGGCGTTCTGCAACACGCTGCAGATCCGCTCGAACCCCATGCCGGTATCCACATGCTTGGCCGGCAGAGGAGAGAGCCGCCCGTCCACTGATCGGTTGAACTGAATGAACACGTAGTTCCATAGCTCGAAGAACCGGCTGCACTTGCCGCCGGAATCCTCGACGTTCACACCGCACGGCCCCGCGTGCTTCCGCGAGCAAGTACCCTCTCCAAGATCGATATGAACTTCGCTGCAAGGCCCGCACGGGCCCACTTCGCCCATCTCCCAGAAATTGGCGCTCTTGCCGAAAGGCAGGATGCGTTCCTTCGGAATCCCCGTCGCCTGATGCCACAAGGCAGCGGCCTCGTTGTCCGGCTCGAGACCCAACTCCTTGTCACCCCCGAAGTATGTGCCATAGAGCCTCTCCGGAGGAAGCTTCCACACCTTTGTCAGCAGCTCCCACCCCCAGGCAATAGCCTCGGCCTTGAAGTAGTCGCCGAACGACCAGTTGCCCAGCATCTCGAAGAACGTATGGTGATAGGTGTCGCGCCCGACCTCCTCCAGATCGTTGTGTTTCCCCGAAACGCGAATGCACTTCTGCGTATCGGCAGCCCGACGATACGGACGAGAACCGGTGCCCAGGAACACGTCCTTGAACTGGTTCATGCCGGCATTCGTGAACATCAAGGTCGGATCATCCTGCGGGACCACCGGCGCCGATGGCACGATCGTGTGTCCCCTCTCTTGAAAGAACTCGAGAAACTGCCGGCGAATCTCACGGGAGGTCAACAAGATAGAATCATCCTTCCAGCTCGCCCCGCCCAAAAGGGAGAGCCCACACAACCCCGACATTCCTGTACGGAGGAAACCGGAACAGCTTCGGGCGTGCAACCCGGTCTCTCAGGTGAGACTGAATTTTAGCGGCTCGCGGTTCCAAAGAGAATACGGAAACAGGTGTTCGTCGCCCCCGGGGGCATCATTCAAAGACCACCATCTGGTGACCGGCCACCTTCGGCACCACCACTTCTGCCCGGCTGCCTCTCCACCGGCACTCGATCGGCTCCCGGGAAGGGGCAAGATATGCCTTGCTCGGTTGCTTTTCCAAAGACACCGACAATCGAACGTCGTGAAGCGGCACGACGTCCTCAATCACGTCCAGACCAGTCGTCCGCCGTTCCGCCGGATAATACAGGACGTGAACGATCGTGGCCTTGCCGTTCCTCATCACCGATATCTCGGCGTTGCTGGGGGCATTGGTCTCCACCCTTGGCCGCCCGATGAGTTCATCAATACAGGCACCAACCAACTGCCGATACGCGATCGACCCGTGGGCGCTGAACATGCTGAAGATCGGATAAGGAATGTAGCCCACCTTGCCCGCAACCACGACGGCCGGATAGTCGGTCTCCTTATCCGGTGCCGTCTGAAAGTGCGATGAGAAGTGCTGCCAGTTGCGATCGAAATACGGTTCGACAACGCGAGCCAGAACTCGAGCCCCGGCCTTTGGGCGGACTCGAAGACCCGGTTCATAGAACACGTGATCCATCGCCGGCAGCCGATCCCCAAGCACCTTATCCGGACGGAAGTAGGTCACCTTATACGGCGAGGCCTCCGCCGAGCCGGCCCCAGGCACCCGCTTCCACACAGGCTTGTCGTCTCCCCCCAATCCGCTGCGACCCGTCAGAAAGACCGCCCCTCCGCGAGCCAGACAGGCGTCCAGTGCCGCTGACAGGCCCTCGTCCACAACGGTCCCGTCCGGCAGGACGATCAGCGCATACCGGCTCAGGTCCTCCGACCCGGCCACCAGATCGAACTGAACCTTGAGCTGCATGAACATCCTCACGACACCCTCGTCGACATTCCCAGCGGGCACCGGGTGGTCACCCCCCCTGCACCGTATCACGGCGACGTCGGCCGCGCTCGTCGCCCCCTCGCACCACGGCTGACATGCCTTCACATGCCCATAGACCCGACCGATCATCTCCCATGCCGGTTCATCCAGCGTGCCGCGGGGATGCAGTTGATCGCCGATGCTGCACCCCGCCCCATGAGCGATCATCTGAGATACCTCGTATCTCAGCGCCGCCTCTGGCTTGAGGCCGCCGAAATCGGCCCATGACTTGTGAAAACGCGAGGTCATGCCCAGATAGGGAACGCCAAACGACCGGACGTACCGGACGTTCATCGGGAAGTACATGTACCCCCACCCCCCGGTGGGAAGGGCCTCAATCTCGACGTGGCTCATATACTTCAGATCGCCGGCAAGTCCCGTCAGTGGTCGTGAATTGAAGTACACGCTCGCCTTGGGTGCCGCCTTGCGCACCTGATCGTGCAACGTCTTCATATAGCTGTGTGACACCTGACGCGAGTATTCCGCACGATCCTCCGCCTTCTCGGGGTTCAAGCCCGCCTTGAGCATCCCCGCCTTGGCCCATTGACTGACGCTGACCTGATTCCAGCACATGTCGAGAAAGATGCCGTCGACCGGCTTGAACTTCTCGAGCACCTCGGCCAACTGATCCTGTAGATAGGCCAGGTAGGGGCTGGACATATCCAGGATCTGCCATCCCGGCTGCAGTGGGTTCGGACCCACGTTCGTACCGTCGGGGTTCCGGGCAATCCACTCCGGGTGCGTGTTGGCGGCGTACTCATCACACTGAACGCTCAGGTAGATCGGCGTCCGGATGCCCTCCGCATGGAGCGCCGCGATCTGCTCGCCCAACAGGTTCAGCCCCTCCGGCAGCGACGGATGACGCGCAGGGTGCCCTGTATCGTAGTACAGATGGCCATGATGGCACTTGGCAAACAGTGTAATGCTGTCGACGTTCGCCGCCTTAACCGTTGCGGCAAACCGTCGTGCGTCAAATCGGCTCCCCACGTCGGGAACCAACGGCCCCGTGTGGAAATCCAGGTGAATCTGCCGAAAACCCATTGCAGGCTTTGCCATGTCAGACTGTCCCCACAGCTCAGAAGGAAGAATCGCCACACCCCAGGCCACCACGTGCCACCACGACGTCCTTCGGATCATGGCCGGTCTCCATGCGTACCCCCGGGAACACCAAGGACAGAAATGCACGAAGGGCGAACCCCCGGTTCAGCCGTGCCACCACACCCGCCCCGATCCAGCAAGCCAGACCGACCTCTGACTTCCCTCAGGCAGGCGATCCCCGCAAGGCTTATGCCATCGCGGGACCCTCAATCCGGCAACCAGCCACCGGGAGGTCCGCCCTCCCGTTCAACTCATCGAATTCACCCGCTCGACCTACGCCTGCTCCCACTGTTCGCGAATCAGCTTGGCCGCTGCGGGCAACACCTGCTCCTTGTCACCCTTCACACCGCATTCCAGGCTGATGAAGTCCTGGTAGCCAATCGCCTTCAGCCCGCGCATCCCGACAACGTAGTTGTCGCCCTCATCTTCGCTCGGCGCCGCCCGTCGCTTCCGGCTGGCGATATGCACGTGCCTCAGATAATCGCCGGCGGCCATGAACGCCGCCATGTCGTTCGTCTCTTCCCAGGTCATGTGCCAGAAGTCACCCATCATGCAGATGCCTGGCGAATTCACATCCTTGCAGATCGCCGCCGCATCGGCGAGCTGCCGAAGGAAGTAACACTCGCGACGATTGAGCGGTTCCAGCAGGATTCGCGAGCCCACCTTCACGGCATGCTCGCCCAACTCCTCCAGCAACCCCTTGGCGCGATCCGTCTTGGCACGATCGGCATCCTGAAGCGGAACCAGCAGCTCGCGGAGTTCCTTATTGCTTAGTGTGGTCTGGCCGTTGAACGCCGGCACGATGATCAATCCCGATGACTCCAGCTCGGCCGCAGCCGTCAGGATCTCCTTCATGCTCTGAACGGCCTTGCTGCGGATCTCGGGCTTCTCCGAACCCAGAACGCCGTCGAAACCTGCGCAGATGGCGCTCATCTTGATCGGCCGGCCCTGAAGCGCCTCTTTGTATTGTTTCACGCGTCTCGCCAAACCATGCCCGCCGATCTCAAGGCCGATGTAGCCCCACCGCTCCATCTTGTCCAGCTTCTCCTTAAGGCTCCCGCCAGGCACGATACCCTCTTGAACAGACAGCTTCAGAGTTGCCTGGCGCTTCGGCGTCAAGGTGACCTTCGATTCCCCTTCCGCTGCGCGGGCCACCGATCCCACCGCGGACAGACCCGCTCCCGCGGCAACCGCTGAAACAAAGAAGTCACGTCGATTGACCTGCATGGTAATCCTCCTATTCAGGTGACGGGCGATATGATACGGCAAACACCTCTTTACACAAGCCCGCCGCTACTCAGAGCGAAACCCGAGTGGCCACCGCCAACGGACCCTGCGGTGCGAGACTCACCGCTGGTAGATCGGCAAATAGCAGTACTTCACTGCGAGGCCCAAAACTGTCATCGAGGTACTGTAGGTGGGACCGATCTCGGCCTGAACCACCGGCCACGACCCATCGGCGCTTTGATTGGCCAGCGCCAACCTCTCAAAACTACCTTGCCACGACTCCCAGTACTTGCCGCCAAGCTGCCACATCGCCTGAGCCACGTAGTAAATTGTGTAGTGGAAGTGTCCCCCACCATATTGCCGGACCGGTTGCTTCAACAGCCAGTCGCCGGTGGTCAGGGCCTCCGCATGAAACCGCCGACCTGTCTGCCCCAACAGATGATAGCCGGCAATCTGAAGGCAGAGCACGCCCGTGCCCCCCATCGCAACGCTGGGTGCTCCGCCCGGCTCATAGCAGAATCCACCCCCCGCCACGAAGCTGCGTTTGACATAGTCAATCGCCTCGTTGATCGCCTCAACGGGAACCCCCGCCTCGGCGTTCCTGGCCGCCTTCAAAGCCATCAGACACCAACCCGTCACCGAAAGGTCGCTGTCCGTGCTCGTGTGCTGATACCGCCAACCGCCGTGAAAGCGAGGGTCGGCCCGCCGAACCCGCTGCGCCTCCAACAGAAGCCTCACCGCACGCGCCAGGGTCTGACGAACACGAGGCTCCCGCTCGTCATTCGTCATTCCCACCACCTCGGCCAGCATCAATGTGCCGATAGCATGCGAATACATCGGCCCCCCACCTTGCGTGAAGAGCAGGCCATTGGACTGCTGGTGGGAGATGACGAAGTCCACACCTCGATTGACCGCCTCACCGTATCGGGCGTCATCGGGAACGTGCCCCTTGGCCAGAAACGCCATGACGGCCAGACTGACGACCGCCGTATTGCTGCCATAGCCAGCTCCCCATGCCCCGTCCGGCTGTTGGGTTCGCGCCAGGTAACCCAGTGCCTTCTCGATCGCCTGGTCACAGGCAGAATCCAACTCCCGTCGGTCTGAGGCGACGGGCGTAACGGCGGACGCCCCCTTCTTCTCGGCCGACCATGATCTCTGGACGGGCACCAACGCGGCCAGACACGCCAGCCACACGCCAAGTGTGCAGGATGTGATGAAGTAACCGGAACGCAGACGGGTCGACGACACGCGGTCAGTATAACGTGAGTACGCAACAGCCTGGAAGACGGGTCGAGGTTCGCCCCACCCGCGGTTGCATCATTGCCGTGCCGAGGCTGAACCGGATCGTCGAACGGCTATCGTGACCACTTCGACAGTATGCCCGCGATCCGTTGGGCGGCTTGACCGTCCCACTTGTCGGGAGCCGATCGATCGGTCGGCGGGTTCCGGCGAACCTTGCGGTACGCCTCCACAATGGTCCCGGGATCCGTGCCAACCAGGCAGTTCGTCCCTTGCTCTATCGTCACCGGACGTTCCGTATTGTGGCGTAGCGTCAGGCAGGGAACCTTCAAGATAGTGGTTTCTTCCTGAATGCCCCCGGAGTCGGTCAGTACGGCCGCCGCGTTGGCGGTGAGCTTCAGAAACTCAAGGTAACCCAGCGGATCGATGATCTTCAGTTGCTTCATCGCGTCCAGCCGGGGACCCAGCCCCATCTTCTGGATGTTCGCCCGAGTCCGCGGATGCATCGGGAAGACGATGGGCAGGTCGGCCTGGACCTGCTCGAGCGCGTTCAGAATCGGTGTAAACGTCCGAGGATCATCCACATTGCTCGGACGATGAAGGGTCACGACAATAAAGCCCCCTTTCGAGAGCCCCAGATCGGCCAGCACGCTTGTCTTCTCAGCCTTCTCGCGATTGAACATCAGCGTGTCGATCATGACGTTCCCGACGAAATGAACGCGGGCAGGATCAACCCCCTCGTTCTTGAGGTTCGCCAGCCCGCTTGGCTCACTGACAAACAGAATGTCGCTGATCGCGTCGGTCAGCAGACGGTTGATCTCCTCAGGCATATTGCGGTCAAAGCTGCGCAGCCCCGCCTCGACGTGAGCAACGGCTACGTCGAGCTTCGAGGCGACCAGCGCGCAGGCAATCGTGCTGTTTACGTCACCGACGACGAGAACCATATCCGGCTTGTGCTCCAATACCACCGGCTCGAACCGCTTCATGATCTCCGCGGTTTGCTGTGCGTGGGATCCGCTGCCCACCTCCAGGTTCAAATCCGGCTTGGGTATCTCAAGCTCATCGAAGAACAGATGGCTCATCTTCTGATCGTAGTGCTGGCCCGTGTGCACCAGGATCGGCTGGATGTCCGGGAAATCCCGATAGGCTCGCATCAGCGGGGCGATCTTCATGAAATTCGGTCGGGCACCACAGATATTGATGAGCTTCATCGGTCAGATGTCTCCTTGAGGGCAGCAGCACGAACGGTCGTCACACCTTCCGGCGAACGATCCGTCGGCAGAATCCGGTCCAGAACCCGGACCATGGGCTCCCATGAGAAGTCGCGTAGCAGTCGATCCAACTTTCCCATCGCCGTATGCAGATTCACATAGCTCTTGAAGCGACGATGCAGCGGCATCGGCAGCCGCGGCTGATCCGGATCGATGTCGCGAGGATGAATGTAGACGACCACCGGCTCCCCGGCCTGATTGGCTCGACGAATCCAGCGACGGATCAGCGCGTACGGAAAAAGCCGAAGGTAGCCGCCGCCCGCATAGGCCGTCGGTTGTCCCAGCAGGCGAACCATCGATATCGGAAATTCCCTCAGCCGTCGACCGTCGGCCAGCTCCACGATGTGAGGCAGCCTCGGCGCCGACGGCATACCCCCGTGACCTCGCGAACCCGGGAACACCGACGAATCGTAGTCGAACCCCTCGTCGGCCAGAGCCTCCCATGCCCAAGGCGTCTGTTCGGTCAGGCTGAAGCCAGGAACACGGTAACCACGGATCGGCTCGCCACAAGATGCCCCAATCGCAGCCCTCGCTTGCTGAAGATCCTGGAGGAACCGGTCGGGGGTCAGCCGGTAGAGGAGATCGTGACCATACCCATGACAGGCGATCTCGTGGCCCCTCGCAGCGATCTCCTTGATCAGCTTCGGCCGGTGCTCGGCGGTCCACCCCAGAACGAAACATGTTGCCTTGACGCCATGGCGATCGAGCAGGTCAAGCAGGCGGAGGGTGTGATGACTCTCACGGTCCTCGTAACGACCCCAGTCCTCCCGTCGGGGCCCTTGGGCCAGATCGAGGATGTTGTACCACCCCTCGACGTCGATCGTGAAGGTGTTAACCACCGGCGGTTGGGTGATGTTAGATCGGCGTTCCATGGTAGCCCGCCACCTGTGAAAGGGCATAGAAGGGATACATCAGCAGCAAGGCCGGATCGTTCATGTCAATAATCGCGAACTCCTTGCGGGGATCGAAGTAATTGCACAATTCACGCAGTGGCACCCAACGATGCTGAAGGTACTTCAAGACCGTAATCGTGTCGCGGAAGAGGTACTGCCACCGAACACCGTTCTGTTGGCCTCCAATATTGATCGTCGGCACCCCGCCGGTGAGGTCTTGATAGCAGGCATAGATCACATCCACACCCGCCGCCCGCGCGATCGCCTCCCACAGCACGACCCGTGGGTTGATCTCTATCAGAAGCCATTCCTTTCGCTGTGTATCGTACTTGTACTCGGCTCCGCCGATGCCGTGATATCCCAGCGCCTGCATCGCGCGGCAGCTCAGCTCCGCCACGTCGGGCATCCACTCGCTTTCGATATAGCTCGCCGATCCGAAGAACGGCGGGTACTGGCGAACCTTGCGCGCCGTCATGCCGCATACGAGTTCATGACGCCGGTTGAAGTAGCCGGTGAATACCGCAATGTTCTTTTCGGGCCCGACGATGATCTCCTGAATCGTGATCTTCCGCCGCTGCTCATCCGTGCAGTAGGTTTCATAGGTCCGCAACAGTTCGTCGGCGGAAGCCACCTCCAGAATCTTCTTGCCGCCCAGAAGCTTCCTCCACAAGTGCGAGTAGGCCGGCTTGATCATCGCCGGATAGCGGATCCCCCTCGCAATCGTTCGCACCTCGTCGTAGTCCTTCGGGAAGAAGGTCGCAGGCAGTTTGATGCCCAGTTCCTGACACCGTTCGTAGAAGGTGATCTTGTTGACGAAGATCCCCGAAACCTCCGGGCACAGAGAGTAGGGCATCAGAAAGTGCGGACCGAGAACGTCGTGATGGCTGGACGCAAATTCGAGAGCGGGATCCCCACAACAGTACAGAACCGGCTTGGCCGACTGCCGACCTGAAAACTCCACGAGGAGCTGAGCCAGCCTGTCATTGAAAGGACGATACCTCAGGACAGGACTCTTTCGCACGTATCGGCTGAAATGTCCGATCGCATTCGAATTCGGATCGATGCCATATACCGGAATGCCTCGGGAACCGAGACTCCGAGCCACCGAGAGGCCGGTAGGGGTCAATTCGAGAACGACCGCAGGGTTCACGCAGATAACTCCCCTATCAATCTATGCCGTTGAAACGACTATCGGACACCTGTTCGAGACCCCTTAAGTATTAACTCCGTTGACGCCGCCGCACACCTGGCAGCCCACTCCAATTCCCACCGACACACCAGACGAGCCCACGCATCCCGACAACCATCCCTCTCGCAGGGCCCGCGTCCGCTCGGCAACCGAGAGGTACAACCCCATGTGAGACTGGCCACATCTCAAATGGTGGTTCGGGCCGATAGACAAATCACTTCTTCGTCACTTCGCAGAACACCTCGGCCATCTGCGTCGCTATCGCTCGACGATCGTACTTCGCCCACGCCAGATCGCGAGCCCTGCCCCCCACGGCCACCCGCTCCTCAGGCCGATCTGCGTAGTATCGAATCTTAGCAGCCAAGTCCTCGGCGGAGCCCGGATCACTGGCCTTGCCCACCCCCTCCTCTTCCGCGAACTCCGCCGCCGTACCGGCGAAGTTCACGATCGTCGGAATCCCCGCGAACATGTAATCAAACAGTTTGTTCGGCGTTACCCGGCGAGGACGAAAGAGCTGAGCCAGAATCAGCAGTCCTACGTGAGAAGCCATCATGATGCCGGTGATACGAGTCTTGGGCACCGAGGCAACCATGTGAACATTGGTCAACTGACGCCGTTCAACTTCCTTCAGCAGGGTCGGCCTGTCCTTGCCATCGCCGATGAGCACCAGTGCGATGTCCGGACGATCCTTAAGGTACTCCGCGGCGTCCAGCACCTGATGGAGTCCGTTGGCCAAACCATGCGCTCCGGCATAGATCGCGATGAACTTCTCCCCGAGCCCCATCTCCTTGAAGAATGCGTGGTCCGGCTGGACATCTTTGAAAAGGGGTCCGTCAGCACCCAACATGACCGTCTGCAGTAACGAATCCGGGTATCCCCGCTCCAATAGCCGCTTGTGGAACCCCTGTGAAACCGGTAGCACACGCGAAGCCCTGCGATAGCTCATCCACTCCAATAGCCGTTGGAATGTGTGGACAATCCCGCCACGCTTGATCCGCCCCGCATCGACAATGTCCTCGGGCCACAGGTCGCGGACCTCGAAGACATAAGCAGCACGGTGTCGATAGGAGGCCAGAATCCCGGCGATCGCCGACTCCATGGGGGGACTCGATGCGAACACCACATCCACGCGGCGATGAAAAATGGCCGCCGCAGGAGCCAGGAGAGCGAATCCAATCAGAGCCCATAGCCTCCTGAAGGGGCCCATCTTGTTACTGTAACGCACATTGCACGCAAGTACCTTCACACCGTTGATCCGCTGGACCCCGAAGGGTTTGTACCACGGCGGAGCCTCGAAGCCACAATGATCGTAAATCCCGCAGACCACCGTCACCTCGTGACCCATCTGCTGAAGATACTGCGTCAGATCGAAGGGACGGGTGATCCCGCTGCCCTCGCGCGTCACAAAGTTCTGATGAATGTAGAGAATCCTCATAAGCACGCATCCATTTGTCTAACGCCCCCTGAAACGTTCTACGAAGAAACGTCGCGAGACGATGATCGATCTCTTCCCGGAGGACACAGTCTCCACGCGTTCGTCCTCTTCAACGACCTCGGATATGTCCCATGCCCTTGTGGATCAGTCGGGTTCCAGCGTCCCGGTCAGGCACGTCATGCCATGACCCGACAACCCACGAAGGTTCAGACACAGGACATGGCTTGTTTCCTGCCCCTGGGCGAAGTGAATGACCCCATACTGAACTCGAAAGGGCCAGATGTCCTTCTTCCAACGAGTCACCTCTTGCCAATTCCTGCCATCACGCGACGCCCAAAGGTGGGCCTGTCGATCCTGCTCGTTGACCCCGCCTTCCACACCGGTGCTGATGAGCATCGTGCCATCCGCCGTCTCGGCCGACCCATGAACCGGCCCCTGCACGTCAAGCACTCTCTCCACATCTCGCGAGGCACGATCCCAACGGTAGATGTGGTTTCTCTCCGTACCCGCATCGCACCCGGCATCGGTGCCCCAGTAGACGGCATCGGGGCGGAAAATCACCGAAACCGCCCGCCACCCCTGACCGCCCATGCCGATCATCTCAAACGACCGGCAACCGTCAAGACTCCGAAGCATTCGACACTCATCACCCAAGTCGCCGGTGCCCACCCATAGCCCGGATTCGTATGGATCCTCCTGGATGAAATGGAGGTGCCGAATCTGCGGAGCCTCAAATCGATACACCTCGTGGTATGTCCGACCCTCATCTTCGCTTTCATAGATACAGATGGGATGTACCCGAGCCACCTGTGTCACATATTCTCCGTAGAAGACCCGGCCATCCGAAATCGCCGTGATACCGCGCCGCGCCGGCTTCCGGCCGAGTCGGAATCGATGGACGGTCTGAAAGTCCTGTCCCGGGGCCTCCGATCGCAGGATTCGTCCGTTCACGACCGCTACGATCGCACCACTCTTCAGTGGCACAGCGTGGTGAATGCCCAGACGTAACGCCCTTGAGACCAGTGACACACTCGACAGACACCGATCCTTCAGACTCGCCGGTGCCTTCCCTGCCGGGCGCCACACCCCCTGTTGAAGGTCACCCGTCACAAGTTCATATCCCTGACTGGCCAGAACCTGATTGCCGCAGATCCAGTGGGCTTCACGACCAGCAAACGCCTTCTGTGGAATCAGTCGCAAGGTTTCCGAACCTCCGTTGACGGGCTAGAGACGACCCTTCTACCATACCGTCAGAAGCGTTACCATCAAGCACACCCTTGAGAGATTTGCCCGTTCGAACAGATATTCGTTTATCGGATGACACCCTGCCGTACGTTCGCTCCCAATCTCCCGAGCAGCGGATCCTCTCAACAAGGTGCACCTGTCCGATAACGATCCTCCCGACGGTATTATCCACCACTTGTGCTGGCACGGAATGGATCGACGCGGGGCGACTCAGACTCGTCGTTCCCGATACGCTCACGCCGGCAGAGACCTCCACCTTAGGCATCCTTCAGGACCGGGCCCAACTGCACGTCGAGAAACCCGACGTACTCGAACGAGGGGTCTGCCTCAATATCGCCTCCGATGTCCCCCCCATCACGATCCATCAATGGGATAATCAACGATCGCAACTTGCAGAGCGGCTTGAGTCTGTTATGAAACAGACCGAGACCTTCCGCAGCTACGTCGCGCGAGGACGCACCGAGTATCCCACCTATGTCCGCTGGCTCAAGAAAGGATGGCGGCAAGAACGGTTCTGATCGTTTATCGAACGAGACACACCTTCTCTACACCTTGCCCTGTTCAATCCAGAGAAACGCGAATTCCGCCCGATACCCCCCTCCCTTGGGGCTACATGCATACAGTCCGCACTGGAGGACGGAGGCTTCATCCACGTGATGAAGGTGCGCCTGACGAATCTGAGCCCAGCTCTCCGGGAAACCGTCGCCGGACCACTCGACAATGCAGTCGCTCTGCTCCCGACGGATCCTCAGCCAAACCTCATTGCGATCCGATCCAAAGGCTTGAGTTGACCAATCTGAGAAACCGTGGTTCGTGACCACAGCACCCAGCATACTCGCACCGGACGGAATGTACTCCACCGATGTCTTGACCCAGCAATCCGCAGATAGCCTGAGCATCAACCCCGCCTGATCGTACTGATGAACCGGATGAAACCGGACACGCGTCGTCAGTATCACGTCGCCGCGCACCTCGGCGTAGAGAAGGTGCCCATCATCGGCCGACAGGCCGCAGTGCGTCTTCTGCCAGAAATCCGTCATGGCATCCGGCTCAACGATCAGGACACCCTTGACCGGATCGATCGACCAGCGAGCCGGCGGACAATGCCATGTCAGACGGTTGTCCGGAACCGACGATCGAAATTCTTCACAAATCACGAGCTGCCCCATGGTTCAACCCCTTCCCTCTTGAACTAAGACCCCTCAAAGGCTATCTTCAAATCATCTCCAGCTGCAAGGGCCTTTGCGAATTGCCCGGCTAAGCCCGAACGGAGGCACACGCTCGATGGACGTCAAACTGGTCTACTTCAAGGACAACGGTGAGCGCAAGGACTTCCCTCTGAAGGAGGGAAAGACAGTCGTGGGTCGACAGGACACCTGCGGCTACCGCATCCCTCTCGGCCAGGTCAGCCGAGAGCATTGTGAGTTCGTCCTTTCGCAAGACGGGCTCGCCATCAAGGACTTGAACAGCAGCAACGGCACCTATGTGAACAACAAACGCGTCGCCGAATCCAAGCTCAAACCGGGTGACCATGTGGTGATCGGACCCGTCGTCTTCACCGTCCAGATCGATGGCTTCCCCGGCGACCCCAAGCCTCTGAAGGTCAAGAAAGAGAAGAAACGTTCGGCGGAAGACCTGGTCGATAGTGCACTGGACCTGGGGGAAGAAGCCGACGACAAGACTCGCCAATCTGCTGTATTCGACGAAGACGAAGACGAAATCGATCCCCAGTTGGCCAAGACTGACTTGGCCCCCTCTCATGAGAATGACCCCCTTCAGGCCCTTGAAGCGCTTGCAGGCGGCGGAGACGCCTCCGACAGCGACTCCTTCGCAGGCCTGAAAGAGGACGACAAGCACTAGGCAATATCGTCTTTGGCCATCAAGAGATCCGTCGCGGCTCCGCCTGTCCGTGCAGCGATTCTGAATTCCCCTCTCGAACTACCTCGAATGTCCTCCGCGGTCCGATAACATCTGTCCCGCACCTTCCGAACTCAACATCCATAAGTCGATGGGCGCAAATACCGATAATCCAGGGGACGAGTGCGAGGAGTTGAATCGAAGCGAACGCCCCTATGGATACACCCTATCCAATTGCCGACGAACCGCTTGCAACCCACAAGCACCATGGTCTGCTCCCGACGCGACGGCCATGGCTGATGCCCTTCAGGCGATGGGCAAACCATCAGGGCACGGTCGCCCTTGAGATGGCCCACGAACTGATGCGCTATCGTGAGTTGTTGGTCAGTCTGGCCGCTCGCGAAATCCGCTGCCGCTACAAACAATCCGTCCTCGGAGTCACCTGGGCAGTGTGCCTCCCCTTGGTCACGATGCTGATCTTCACATTCGTCTTCACGCGAGCCATCGACATCACGCGTCATGTCGATGTGGCGATGCCCTACGCGATCTTCGCGTATCTCGGCCTGCTCCCCTGGCTCTTCTTCGCCACGAGCCTGACACAGGCCGTCAACAGTCTGACCACAAACGCAAGCCTCTTGAACAAGATCTACTTCCCTCGCGAGCTGTTCCCGTTTGCCAGTGTGATCAGTGCTCTGGTCGACTTCCTCATCGGATCGCTCGTCCTGATGGGGCTGACGATCTACTTTCATGTCTCCGTCGATCAGAGCGGTCCTGTCGCTCAGCAAGCAGGCCAACTGGTGCGCGGCGATTGGTCCTATACCCTGCATTGGACCGTCTTGCTCGTGCCCGTCGTCCTCGTTGTCCAGCTTCTGTTGACCCTGGGGCTCTCCCTGTTGTTATCCATGGCCAATCTGTTCTACCGCGATGTCCGTCATGTACTGGCGGTAGGAATCCAATTATGGATGTTCCTGACGAATGTCCTGTATCCCCTGCCCACCCACGATCCCCTGGTTCGCGCCGTCGTCAGCGTCAACCCCATGACACCCATACTGACGGCCTATCGCGATCTGGTGATCCTCGGTTGCCTGCCGGAATGGGGCCCCAGCCTCTATGCCACCCTCATTTCGCTGGCCGTCTTCCTGATAGGCTGGCGATGGTTCCACTCGGCCGAATTCCGGTTCGCCGAGCGCGTCTAGGCCACGGGGGCTCACGGCTCTCTATCCGGATGTCACATGTCCGTTCTGTTCCGTCTCTGCCTGACCAGTTCCTGCGGCCACGCCCGTTGGCAGCACGCCCCCTGCCGCCCTTAGACAGAAATCTGGTCCCAGATTGCTGACATCCGCCCGCCGATTTCGTAGACTATGAGCTTTTCGTCGGCTCCGCCGAATGCAGCACTTGTCAGCGAGGTCTGGCGGCGGCGGACTATTTGAGGTCTTCATGAACATCCTGATTACAGGCTCGAGTGGTCAGATCGGCACTAACCTGGGATTGACCCTGCAGAACAGGGGCGACCATGTGCAAGGCATCGACATCCGGAAGAATACATGGACCGATCGAATCCCCACGCACATCCTCGACCTGACCAAGGCGAAATCGGACGATCTTCCCAGCAACCAACGATTCGATGCAGTGATTCACCTGGCAGCTCACGCCAAGGTCTATGAACTCGTCGAGAACCCTGCTCGCGCCATGGAGAACATACAGATGCTCTTCGTGGTACTGGAATACTGCCGCAAGAGTCAGATTCCCATCATTTTCAGCAGCAGTCGCGAAGTCTACGGCGACATCCACCGACATGTCACAGAAGAAGAACAAGCCGACTTCGTCGTCGCCGAAAGCCCCTATTCCGCCAGCAAAATCGCCGGCGAAGCCATGATCTACTCCTATGGCCGCTGCTACGACCTGCCCTTCCTGGTCTTTCGATTCAGCAACGTCTACGGACGATACGACAGTGACATTGATCGGATGGAGCGAGTGATTCCCCTCTTTGCCCGGCGAATCGCTGAAGGAAAGCCCATTGTCGTCTTCGGCAAGGAGAAGGTCTTGGACTTCACCTTTGTCGATGACTGCGCCGACGGCATCATCCGGGGCATCGACGCCCTCGTCCAGAGACGCGTCCGCAATCAGACCATCAATCTGGCCTATGGTCAGGGCAATACCCTTGTCGATGTCGTCAACATCATCACCCTGGCCCTTGGTCGAGACGGAAACGTTCGCTATGAGCCCTCCCGATCGGGCGAGGTCACCCGGTACGTCGCCGACATCACCAAGGCTCGGGAACTCCTGGGATACGCGCCCCAGACCCCCCTGTCGGCAGGACTGCCACGAGAGATCGCCTGGCAGCGGGAGATCGGGACGCTAAAGTAGACCCAACATGATGATTCGAGGGCTGACGACTCTGGCGGACGTCCTCCGGCTCACACGCTGGCCGGAGAACCGCCCGGCCATACCCGTCCTGCTCTACCACGACGTTGTCCCACCCGGCTCGAAGATCGATGCCCCCCGCCTTGTAGTGCGGCAGGATCAACTGGACCGGCAACTGGCTGCGATGCTCGACTTCGGATTCACCTGTATCCCGTTCAGTCGAGTCGTTGAGGTTGTCCGCGGAGGTCCACCCCCGACCTCCCTGAGTTTCGCCATCACGTTCGACGATGGCCTGCTCGATGTCTACCGCCATGCCCGACCGATCCTGGAATCCCGCGGCTGCTCGGCCTGCGTCTTCATCGTCAACGATCGTATCGGAAAGACCGCCGACTGGATGCGAGCACGGCGAGGCGGTCCCTCCCTGCTGATGGATCGTCATCACATCCTCGATCTGAAGGATCGAGGGTACGAATTCGGCGCCCACGGATGCACTCACACCCCGATGACAGACCTTCCCGATGACCGCATCGAGAACGAACTCTTTCACTCGCGGATGCAGCTCTCCGAGTGGCTCGGCCAGGACGTGACGATGCTCGCCTACCCCTACGGTCGATTCAACCCTTCGGTGCGTTCGGCAGCCCAGCGAGCCGGCTACACGGCCGCGGCATCAGTCATCGCCGGCCTGAACCGCCCCGGCACCGACCCCATGGCGATTCGACGTATCATCGCATCCCAATCGGACCAGGGAACAGACCTCGTGCTGAAAGCACTGACGGGAGAACATCAGATCAACTGGGGAACCTTGGTGCTTCGGCAGATACGAACCGCCCTAACCCGCGTGTAAGCGTCTCAGACCTTGGGAGGAACAACAGCCGGTGTACCGTTGGTCGCAGCCGTCTGCCCCAACACCTTCTTGTAGATGTCCAGACACTGCTGGGCCGAGTCAGACCAGCACAGCTTGCGAATCTCGAAACTCCCATGCTCGCGAAGCGTCGATTGAAGTGGCGGGTGCTTCAAGACGGCGATGATCTTGTTCGCCATCTCGTTGATGTCCCAGAAATCCACCTTCAGAACGTGCGTCAGAACTTCGGCAACGCCTGACTGCTTGGAGATAATCACAGGGACATCCTGGCTCAGAGCCTCCAGCGGTGCGATTCCGAAGGGCTCGGAGACCGACGGCATCACGTAGACGTCCGCCATCCGAAAGACCTTGTTGACGTCGTCCCCCTGAAGGAAGCCGGTGAACAGGACCTTGTGGCCGATGCCCATCTCCGCCGCAAGCTCGATCGTCCGACGAATCATGTCACCCGAGCCGGCCATGATGAAGCGAACGTTCTCCATCACCTCCAGCACGCGACGCGCTGCCGCGAGGAAGTACTCCGGGCCTTTCTGCATGGTAATACGACCGAGGAACAGAACGATCTTCTCGTCCTTTCGGATACTTGGAAGCGGTTGATCGCCCATGCGCTTGCCGTTGGTATCAATCGCGTTGTATACCACCTCACAACGAGTCTCATCTAACCCATACCGGCTCGACAGGATCTTGCGGGTCAGGTGGCTCACCGCGATGACGCGCGTCGCCTCGTGCACCCCCTGACGCTCGATGTCGTAAATCCGCTGGTTCACGTGCTCGCCGCTTCGATCGAATTCAGTGGAATGAACGTGGACCACCAGCGGCTTGCGTGTCAGACCAGCTACCGCCATGCCCGCCGGGTAAGTCATCCAATCATGAGCATGAACAACGTCGAACTCTGCCTGGCGAGCAACCTGAGCCGCCAGGCGTGCATAGCGTTCAACCTCCTGAAACATATCACCGCTGTAATGCTGCCCTGGAGAAGCCTGAGCGATGATGCTCGCAGGCGTATTGGCGGTCGCAGCGGGCTTCTTCTCAGGTTTAGTCTGCTCCTTCTGCTGACGAATCATGGCCTCCGTACGACGCTGAACCTCCAAACGCCTCTGAACATACTGAGCAGAAGTCTGGTAAGGCTGAAGCGCCGTGTCTATTGTTCGGAAGGTGACGTTCTCAAACTCTTCAAGGCGATACATCTGAGACCCCAGAGGGGAATCCTCTGTGGGCGTCATCAACTGAACGTGCGTAGAGAAGTGCGACTGGACCGCCCTTGGCAAGACGAACAGTACCTCAACGCCCAGTCCGCTGAGGCCTTTGGTGAGCCCGTAGCACGCGGTACCGAGTCCCCCAGAGATGAACGGGGGAAACTCCCAGCCTAGCATGAGAACCTTCATGGCGAATCGAACCTCCGGGGGCGGATAAGACGACCGCCCCTGCGGCTAATCCTTCCTTCCCTGGTGACGCGCACTCTGACTTAACGAACCCGCACCCGATACGATGTACCGGTTCGCCGGAAGACGGCTCGATTCCCCTCGGCAGGCCTTGCTCCTCCCACCTGAAATAGATCACTCACATGAACAGACCAGCAACCTTGGTGTAGTACAGCGACATCCTTGCCGCTATTGTTGGGTCAGAGGCCACTTTGCTACACGTCTCTTAAGAATAGACGCTCGACGCCCTTCTTCGCTTCTCATAAAGGGCAGATGTATGGCGTAAAGCAAGCGACCTGCGGCCCACTGAAGATTAACTCCTGTCTCTCGTTTTGTCAAACAAAAACGGCTTCTGCCGATGACTCTCCATACCATCTCCCCATCGATACCAATCGTTCTTCCCGCCTCCCTCCCCTATCGTCGTTTCTCCCCTGCCCCTTGTGATCTGTTCTCCGATCGCCCGGAAAGACTTACGTCCAGTCTATCGTCAACTTTCTGACCGGCCTGGACCGAACACGCTATACAACAGATACTTATCACCTCTACTGTTGAGCCAATAATACACACCACTCCTGAGCATAAGTGCCCACATAGCAGTGTAAACACTCTCTAGAGTCCGAAGGGAGCCACACAACCTTCGCAGTTAGATCGTCACAAGGCATGTCCCGCTGTCTCGCTCGCGATCTCCAACCCACCCATCATCGAAGGACTCGACAGACGAGAAATGCCCCCCTCGCGGCCCAGTGTCGAACGCCAATAGACCCGCCCGAACCGGCGTCCGCAGACTCGACGACGAGAGATGATCCAACCAGGATTAGAAGTCAAACGCCAGCGAGCCCCGGAAACTCCTGGCGAACAGACCGTGCAGACGTCCCATCATGATCGCACAGTAGAAACCGGTTCCGATCAGGATGGTCCAGGCCAGCAGCCCAAGGCCCAACTTGTCGAGTCCCTTATCGACACCATGGCGAAGCACGGTCGTCACGGCCTCGCTGGCCCAACCGATTACCGCAGACATGATCCCGAGGTACAAACCCAACACCACACACACGACAATAAACAGAAACAGGTAATGCACGAGCGTTGCACTGATTGAACGGATGATGCGCCCCGGACTCAGCCCCGACAGACCCGGCCCCGATGCCAATCCAATGATCGCCATCGGCACGCTGAATGTCAGTAATGCCAGCATTACAATACTGACCGGAGACCGAAGCTGTTGAACCTCCGCCATCGACGTCGGAACGATCACCTTGCCCCCGCTCACCAGGTAGTTCACCAGAGCGAAGACCACACCGTACACCAGCGCCAGTGTCAGATAGCTGATGATACCCGCACTGGCAGATGCCAGGTTCCAACTCAGCTCGGGTGCCTTGTCATTCTCGCTGATGGTCAACCTCGCCGCATCCAGGAGGCCCGCGTAGGCAACACCTGAGAAGTAGAAGGCCTCAGCCAGAAACATCGCGGCCAGAACATAGCTCACCCAGGAAAGGTCGGCCTTCTCCGAAATCGGATTCAGCGACACCCCCATCGTGAACATCAGGATCATGCCCACCGGAAGCAAGATCGCCCCGCCGGCGATCAGCATCCCCACCATGATCGAGCCGGCGCCTCCCATCGGGTACCCGAACACGCCCACGGCCTCGTCGTAAAACGCCAGAGTCTTACGCCGATGACGCTCGGCACGGGTATCCTCGTCAACAACAACAGAGACCTCACCCTCTTCCGGCGGTACCGGCTTCCAGCAACCCGAACATAGCACCTCGCTGTATCGATCCGCCTTGATCATCTTGCCGCAATGCGGGCACTTTCGCTCCTCCTGGTCGCCCTTGCCCTTCATCGCATCCTTGCTGCTGGCCAGCGGTATCGGCGCAAAGTCCGTCACGAGATCCTCATTCGCCTCGTCATCCACGTGAGCCAGCGCACCGACGTTGATAGAACTCCCCAAGGTCGGATCGTCCGGTTCCGGTACCGACAGGACGCGGTTGCATCCCTTGCAGCGAATACGGCGTCCCGACCATTCGTCCGGAATGTTAAACTCCTGGCCGCAGCGATCGCATTTGAATTGCATGGCTGACCTCGTCCAACGTTACGGCGGATACCGAAGCTCACCAACCCATTGAAGGAATTCTCGCTCGATGACTTCGATCCGACGTCCCCCCAATACCTCTTCTGCAAAGCTCAGTCCGGTGGGGTCCTCCTTGCGGCCCTTGCGAAACAACTTGTGAAACTCCGTCAGAACCCCTCGCCTCTGCAGGAACATGCAGAAGTAGCGGGCCTGTGAATAGTTTAGCGATTCCTCCGCCCCGCGAAAATCATCGCTCGTCATCAGCCGGCGAAGCGAACGCAGCCGACCTGCTGCAATCGCCTTCTGCAGTTCGCTCAGTCTCCAGTTGACCGCCCCCACCAACTCGCCTTCCCTCCATCGCCGAGCATCGCACTGCTCATGCAGGCTCGCGAGTCCTTCCATATACCACTCGGGGGCCTCCGGGAAGTCCCATTCCATGAGAGCATGAGTCAGCTCGTGAACCAGCGTGCCGCTCCCCGTCGACAGATTCATCAACATGGTTCGTCGGTTCGATTTGTAGTACCCGTAGTAGGGAACGTTGGCGTCTCCGTACAAAGCCTTCGCGTTGGCCCGGTAGCTTCTCTCTGTGCGAAACAACAGCACCGTGACCGGTTCATTCGGCCGGCGAACGAAGTAGCTCTTCCAGAGAAATGCCGACGCCCGCTCTATCACACCGCTCAGACACTCACCAAGCCGGTCCTCAGGCAGATCACCGGCCACCACAAACGGTGCCCCCACGCCAACTTCAAAACCTCCGCCCAGCGTCGCCCGCAAACCCGCGGCTCGCTCCCGGCATGCAGCACGGAGGGAGGCCGATGAGGCCTCCTCCCCGATGCCCCCGCCAACGGCAGCCTTCGCCCCGTCGCTCGCTTCTGCCCAAAGCGTGCCAGACCGCATCACGACCACAATCAAGCTGACGGCGACACCGTATCTCATACCCGTTCACCCGTGGATCGCCCGGCCGTTCGCCGAGACTCCCAGTGGTATCCCAGTCGGTACAACCAATACTTCCAGTGAGCCAGCCGAAAGCGATATCCGGGGGCCCTCACCAGCATCTGCACAAAACACGATGCCGCACCAGGTACGTGACCCGCCAGACCCGGATAGGCATCCACCATCCGGGCAAGACTCCGTCCGTGGCTCCACGCACGCCTGAGTATGTATCCCCGGCTCAGACGTTGCGGTAGTGCCAGATGCTCGACCCGGGCGTCGGGCCAATACGCCACCCCGAGGCCGTTGCCGATCATGCGAAGCATGAGGTCCGTCTCCTCGCCGCCGATAAGGGTACCCCCCTGTCGCCCCAGGTCCGATCGAAATCCGCCCAACGATCTCGCCGCATCACGCCGAACCGCAAAATTGCACCCGTACGGCAGCAGTGGATACTCCACCCACTTCGGCTCGTCGCCGGGACGGTACCGGTTGAACACTTCATCGAGGTCATCGTGCCACCATCCGGGCTTCGAGCACTCCCATCGTACGGCCACCGATCCGCCCACCGCACCCGCCGTCGGAAAACGCTCAAAGGCCGCAACCAGTCCTTCCAGCCAACCCGCTGAAGCCCGCGCGTCGTCATCGATGAACGCCACGATCGGCGAATCCGCAACCTCCATCCCCCTGTTTCGTGCTACCGACAGCCCCGCCGGCGGTTGACCGACGATCTTCACGTCAAGCGACGCATTCTCCCGATGCCACCGCTTTACAACCTCAACGGTATCGTCCGTCGACCCGTCATCGATGACGAGAACCCCCCAGCGTCTGCGGTTGAGTGTCTGGCCGCCGATCGATTCCAGGCAGCCCCCGATCGCAGCCCCCCCATTATGCGTGCAGATACACACGCAGAGATCGGCCTCGGTGTGGTCCTCCGGCGCACGTATCGCGTCCTTGGATTCAGCCGAACCGCAGGAGTCTGACACTCGATAATCCTCCCACGCTCACATCATCCACCGACGCTCCCCGGCCCCACCTTGGCACATCTACTTTGGATTCGCCGGCCGGCTGGTCGGCTTGAACCCCGCGTAACGCCGATACTGCTGCTCGATCGTTTCGCATGAAGGCTCGTCGTCGTGAACCCACAGGCCGTACAACAACTGCAGGCGCTGTCCCGTCTTCAGAACGTATGGTGCTCCATATGTGAACGAAACCCCCATCCATCCGTCGTCCCGCACGTGATAGACCGACGGACACCCGGGATTCCCGGGATGATCCATCAGAGTGATTCCATTGCGACGAGACGCCGTGACCGGCCCGCTATAGTCCACCCACCTTGCAGGCTTCCAGAACACGCCCTTCTCGTTGATCCCCCCCTCACTGTTGCGAACCCGCCCTCCCCCGTCGCGCACGCCCATCGTCTTGGCCACGCGAACCGCAAACAGTCCAAACGGCGTCTTGCCGAACGTCACGTCGCCGACGGACGGTTCCAGAACCAGCTCCACGAGCATCCACCAATCGTCGTTCGACACGGGACGCACTTCTGTCCGACGCCACTCCTTCAACAACGGCCTGCCGCCCGAATCTCTCCAGATGTTGCGCACGGACATCGCCGCAGATTCTGAGCCATCCTCATACCGGTCGATTCCCTCGTGGGTAATCCGGCCCTCCCCAAAGTCTGCCCAGAAGTCCACACCATTGACGTCCATATGGGACACCCATACCGAATTGTGATGGCTGTGCCCCGCCGGATCATGAGGATGCCCCATCCGCGTCACAGGGCGTCCGGCCGGACCCATTACCGGGAACCAGAACGGACGGCGCAGGTCGCTCCCGAACCAGTAACCCAGTCGTTCGATCCCGTCGACCTGAAACGATGCCCGATGACCCGGCATTGGAACAGCTTGGACGGTCGGAAAGACAGGACCCGTCTGCGATCTGCTCTCAGATACGACAATCGACAGGAAAATCAGGACGCCCATCGCAGGAATGCCGTTCTTCCAGACGTACGAGGCTGCCAGTGCCGCCCCCACAATGAGGCCGTCACTTCGGCGCCTCAGCCTTCGCCGTCGGCTGTGACGTACTCGAAGTCGGGGCGCTCGGAGCGGACGCCGGAGCACTCGTCGTTCGGATATAGTCGCGCATGTGAACGTACGGTCTCAGGAACGGACTCGCTTCGCCCTTCAGCACGGCCCCCTCGTATTCCCGCATGGCCGCGCTCAGAGCCTCCGCCGATTCCGTGCCGCTTGTCATGAGAGACTTCAGGTGATACGCCGCCGCCACGCTGGCCTGGCCGACCCACTTGTAGTTACCCTTCACCGGGTTTCGAGAACCCAGTTTGATCGCCTCATCCACCACCTTGATCGCCTGGTCACGAGCCTTCGTTTGCTCTTCTACCAGTTTCTCAAGCCGGCCCTTGTCGACTCCCGAAACATCCGCCAGAACCGCACGCATCAGAACCACAATCTGCTGCTGGATATCCTGAATCTGCTGTAGGAGTATCGTGGCCCGCATGTAGAAGGCACTCGCCTGTCCCAACTGCATCGCCGCTTCCGTGTCCTTGTCCTCTGCCAGCTTCTTCACAGCCGGGTCAGATACGGCCGCCTCGCTTCGGGCACCCGCCGCCCGAGCAGCCAGACCGTACGTCTTCCCAGCCGTCTCGAGCTGCTGCAGCGCATCGCTCTCCGCCTTGGCCGCCTGCGCTGCAAACGAATCCGCCTGATTCAACAACCCCGACACCTGCTCGTCACAGGACTTCTTGAGACCCTTCAACTTCTCGATCTCCGCCGACAACCCTTTCCCGACCTCATCCAGTCGAACCGCACGGGAAGCGCTCTCCTTCAACAATTCCTCATACTCAGCCACCCGCTTGGTCGCATCGTCCAGTTCGGCCTCCAGCGTTACCAGCCCCTTGGTCGGAGTGATCTTCTTGCCCGGCTGGGGAACATACTCGTCCTTCATCAGGTCCCCACCATGCGCGTCATCCAGCCGAGCCCCCTCCAGCGTCCCTGCCTGAAGAACCATCGCCTGAATGCTCGCCTTCTGTTGAACCATCGCGTGCTGAGCATAGGCGTCGGTGTATCGCTTCACGTCCTGGGGGTTCTTCGGGTCATATCCCTTGGCCTCCAGCGAGAGCAGGGCCTTTCCCGCAGCCTCTGCCTGGGCTTGAACCGCAGCAACCTGCTTCCGCCTCTGTTCCACGGCCTCCTTCAGAGAGCCCGCCTGCTGCTGAGCCTCCGCCAAGGCCTTCTTCATCTCCGCCTCCTGCTGAACCACCCGCTCCTTCGCCTGCTTCGGCAGCCGACTCTCCAGATCCCGAATCTGCGAGCCGATCGTCCCTGCACGCTCGCTCAGGTACAACGCCTGAAGGCGAATCCGCTGAGCCTCCAACCGCCTCCCCAACGATTCATTGCGCCCTTCGAGTCCCATCAGATGCTGAGCCCACGCCTTCAGGTGGTTGGCCGTCACATGGTTGCGCATGTCTGCCGAACCCACCTGTATCTGCAGAGCCGCCTCGGCCTCCCTCAGCGCCTGCTTCAACACCTTCGAATTGTTGACGATCAGCACTTCCACCTGCTTGATCGACTTCTCCAGCCCCCGAGTGATCTGGGATTCGTTCTGCCCGAGATCCAGGCTGGGTTCGGGCGACAGTGAAGATGCATCCGGCACCAACTGGCGCAACCGCTGTTCGAGCTCTGCCGCAGGCCCCTTCTTCGCCCGTTTGCCCAACTCCTGGAACGACTTGATGTCGCCGCGGACCACCTCTTGAAGCTCGCTCCCCTTCGGAGGCACCGATACCGACGCCTTCTCCTTGCCCAATTGACGCCCGAGCTGTTCGCGCAGAAGTCCGATCTCGGCAAGGTTGGCCTGATACTTCGCCAGAAGACGCATGGCCCTGTCGGCGTGGACGTTGGCCTGCTCCATGGCCCTGTCCGAATCCGACCGGCTCATCCGAGCCACGCTCAGAACAGCCACCACCATCACCACACCGAGCACCGCTGCGATCACCAGACCTGCTTTGGATTTCACCGATACGCTCCTCATCCGGACCGGTTGTCGACCGAATGCGTTCTGCCGTCATCCGCGGCTTCCGCGGGCCGCTCTGCCCTCTTCGGAAACCCTATCGAAACTCAGCAGCCGGTTGTCCCTGCCAACAACTCGGACAACTCCAGGACACGCTCCACCAATTCCACCTGATACTCCGGACCCATTCGTCCTTCTGCATAGAGCGCGACAAACCGTCCTCGACTCTCGCAGCATAGGGGGCCAAGCTCCGTATTCATCAGCGCCCACACCGCTGCCGTCAGCGCCAGCCCCGCCCACAGAATCGACTCCGTGTAGACCCGCCGATCCGCAGCTCCCGTGCCTTCCCCACACCCCATCAAGGCATACCCGGCGAACGGTTCGACGGACTCAATCCCTCGCTCGTAGCCAATCCACAAACCTGGTTGGCCGCTCCGCGTTTCCGCAATCGCTGCCACCAGTTCATGCGTCTCGTGGTCTTTGCCGAAACCCGCTTCGTAATGATAGCAGAATCCCCGCACACATGGACATCCCGCCGTCTGGATGATGTCAAACACCCGACGGTTGTTGCCCCGCCGCATCAGCTCCAACCGCTCATACCGCAACGGCAGGTCCAGTCGATCCGCTCGCTCCGTCGACCACCCTTTCTCCCGCGCAAGCCGCACCAGCTCACGCCAGCCTCCTCGACGTCCGAGCGCAACCATGTGCACTCCTATCCACGGCACACTCCCCCCCATACGGCATCCTGTCGCCAGAGAAGCACGCCTGCGACGAAATCCTCACACCCACCATGCGCCCGCCCATCATGGGCGGAACCTCCGTCAGATTGAACACCGCACACAACGTCCAGACTACTTGCCGGCCGGAACCGCTGTCCGTGTCGTCGAGCGACGAACCGCCGCGCCAGCGGGTTTCTTGCCGCTCACGTCCACCGGTCGGTCGATCTCGGGATCCTCCCGGTGCAACTTCAAGACATCCTTCACCCAGGAGAACACCCTTTGGTAGCGACGATCGTCCGTGTCACGCACCAGGGCCGGAATCTTGCCCGGATGAGCCAGCTCCCTGTTCGCCGCGTCACCCAAGAGATAGTTCATGAAGAGGCTATCTTCAGGATACTGCCGATCGAACATCGGCTTCCCTTCGGTGTTGTCAAAACTGTCCAGGGCATAGAAGTTTGTGTACACCGCCGCTGGAGTGTCCTGCGCGTAGAGCCGAATCTTGGGTGCTTCTGGACCACCGTGACACTTGGTGGTGGCGCAGCCCGTTCGAACCAGCGGCATGACGTCCGTCCGGAATACCCGCAGCGCCTCCGGATCGCCCCCGATCTCGATGCTATCTGCGAGCGATGTCCCCGTGCTCTTGAGGATCTCCGTCACCTTCTCACGATTCGTCAGCGAACGGAACGCATCGCGATCTTCCTTGGTCGCCAGCACCTGCTCCTGATACTGCGCCAGCACATCACCCTTGAAGCGAACCGGAACAGTCTCGTCAGGCTTCAGTTCAGCCATGCGGATCCGGTTGATCTGCTCTTTCGTCAGAAGCTGCCCCTTCTGAATCTTTGCCGAAGCTGCCCCTTCTTGAGTCTTGGAAGCCGGGGCCGGCCGGGCACGAGAGGTCGGACGGCTCTGAGAGGTTTCACCGTATGCCGCGTGCCACCCGGCCAGTCCGAACAGAACGACCCAGCCGATCGAAATGCTGCGCGCCCGTGTCCCCATGTCCTCACCTCCCTGACGGGGTCCCATCTTGCAGACCATCCCTTGGCCCCACGACCAACGCAGTACGTGGTATTCGAGCGCCCCTCGATCTCGGACCCCTCCACGACCCGATCCCGCCGCTCCGCCTTCGTGCCGGACGGAGCCCCGGGCAATTCCGAGACCTCTTGACGCGTTCCTTAGTTCATAGGTAATTTAGCTTTACACTCGTGAGGCATCAAGTGAAAAGTAACCAAGCCACCGGCGGATTCCGTAAATCGCTCCACGGGCTCATCGGCAGGAACGTCGTCCTGGACACTCAGGGCACCATCCTCTACCTCGGCCGATTGGCAGACATCGACGAAACAGGATTCCGGCTGGTAGACGCAGATGTGCATGATTGTACGGAAGGCCACGCCGGCAAGGAACTCTACGTCATCGAGGCCGCACACTATGGCATCCGTGTGAACCGAAAGGAAGTCTTCGTATTCCGCAGCTCCGTGCTGAGCATGTCGGCCATGGACGATATCGTCACTGAACTCACCAGCGATCGCGATCTCTGGTCGCCTCCGGCCGACAGCGTTTGACGATGTCCTCCATGAACCAGCCCGCACACCACTCCGATCGCCTGCCGAGCAAGCCTGCCACCCCGCGACTCCCTCGCATGACAGATGCCCAGGCCATCGACCTGTACGTGGGAATGAACCTCATCGATCTCGGACAGATGGCCCATCAGGCCTGTTTGACGCTCCACCCGGAGCCTTTTCGCACCTACATTGTCGATCGCAATATCAACTACTCGAACATCTGCACCGCTCAATGCGCCTTCTGCAATTTCAAGACCACCGCCCGTGAGGAATCCGCGTACATCCTGAGCCGAGATCAACTTGCCGAGAAGATCGAGGCGCTGCTCGCCATCGGGGGAACGCAAATCCTTCTCCAGGGCGGCCTGGTACCTCCCGATCTTCTCGATTTCGAGTGGTACTGTGATCTGCTGCGATTCATCAAGCGGCAATACCCCTCCGTCCATGTGCATGCCTTCAGCCCCCCCGAAATCGCAGCCTTCAGCCGCAATTTCGACCTGCCGATTGGTGAGGTTCTGCTGCAGCTTCAGGAATCCGGCCTCGACACGATCCCCGGGGGGGGAGGTGAAATCCTCGCCGACCGCGTCCGCGAGCGGGTCAGCCCCGGCAAGGCTCGATCCGATGAATACATCGACGTCATGCGACAGGCCCACGGCATCGGAATGCGAACCACCGCCACCATGGTCTTCGGACACATCGAGACGCTGGCCGAACGCATCGAGCATCTGCGCAGAATCCGCGATCTTCAAGACGAGACCGGGGGCTTCACAGCCTTCATCGCATGGACCTTTCAACCCGGCGGAACAGCCCTCGCTCGCACCCCGCGATTCCCCACCGACGCTCCACATGAACCCGACGGGCGACACCTCGTTCCGGCGGGTGCTCATGAATATTTAAAAATGCTTTCCTTGGCGCGACTTTACATGGATAATGTATTTAACGTTCAGGCCAGTTGGGTGACGCAAGGGCCAAGGATCGGCCAGCTTGCCCTCTACTTCGGAGCCAACGACATGGGCTCCGTGATGATGGAGGAGAACGTCGTTTCGGCCGCCGGTACGAGCTACTCCCTGAGCGAGGCGGAGTTGCGCCGCCTCATCACAGATGCCGGTTGGCTTGCATGTAGACGCAACTGTTATTATGAATTACTGGACTCGTTGCCCGAGCTGAACAGCGGCGAGAACCATCAACCTCTGACCTGCAGCCAAGCATCAGGTTCAAACCGCCGAGGGACGGCAGAGTGAGACGGAGTAGGATGGGGCTCTCTGCCTCAGTGCAAATCGCGCGGCGTTCTGCCGCTCGGAGGGAACAAAATGACCGAACACGATCAGCTCATGAGACAGGCGCGGGCTGAGCTGACGTTGGGCGGAACGGGTAAGACTCTGGATCTGACCGTCTGGGACCATTGCCTGCGCGTCATGTCCAGCGCCGAGCTCATTGCCAGCCTCCCCGACCTCGCCACCGAACGAATTGACCGCCAAGCCCTTCGCGTAGCCGCCCTCTACCACGATGCGGGATGGGTCATTCAGGTCACCTCCGGTGATATTCCACCTCAGCACACGCTCTCCCGGCCGACCAGTGACGTACAACACGAACTCGCTGCCGCACTCGTGGAAACCTCGCTCAATCAACACATGCCGCCCAGAACCGTCGAGCGGGCCGCAAAGGCCATCCGTGACATCAACAACCGAAAGAGCGATGTGGCCGAAGCCCATATCATCAGTGATGCCGACAACCTCGACCAGATGGGCCCCATCGGCCTGCTCCAGACGCTTCGACGAAACCATGCCGAAGGCCGCGAACTTCGCCAGCTTCTGGTCGCCTGGAACCGGCAGCAGGAGTATCACTACTGGGAAGCCAGGATCAGAGAATGCATCCGTTTCCAGCCCGTCCGAGAGATCGCCTGGCAACGACTGGCCGTTCTCGATCCCTTCATGAAGGCCCTGGGCGAGCAACTCAACGGCGATGATCTCAAGAGCCTGATCGACACGATGGCCCCTCCCACCGCCTCGGCGACACCCGAACCGGCCTAGGGACGGACAGCCCCATCCATGATCCTGCTGGCGCAACACATCGTGCCCATTGACCGGCCACCCATCTCCTGGGGGGGTATCGAAATCCGTGACGGCAAGATCGTCCGAATCGGGCCGCGCGACAGCTTCCCATGCGAATCCGTCACAGACCTCGGACAGGCCCTGCTGCTGCCAGGCCTCATCAACGCTCATGCCCACCTGGAACTCAGTGCATACGCCGGATGCCTGCCCCCCTCCGGACTCTGGAGATGGCTGACGCGGCTGATCCTGCTCCGCAGAAAGGCCACGCCCGAGGCTGAAAAACTCTCCGCCCGACAGGCTGCCCTCGACTCGCTTCGACGCGGCGTCACCTGTATCGCGGACATCTCCCGACGAGGAGACACCTGGTCTGCGCTCCGCGACCTGCCCATCCGCAAGCTCTGCTTCGCAGAGGTCATCAGCACGGCCACGGGCCCTCCTCGCAATGCCGTCGAACTCGCCGAAGCCCTGGACGCCGTTCCTCGCGATGATCGTCTCTACATCGGCGTCTCACCCCATGCCCCCTACACCGTCCGAGTTCGAGACTTCACCGAAACCCTCGACCTCGCACGACGGCGAGGGCTGCCGTTAACCACGCACTGGGCCGAAACTCAACAGGAATGCCGTTGGCTTCGAGACGGCAAAGGCATTCTCGGAGCGATCGTCCGTGGTTTCACCCGCTCCGACCCCATCGCGCCGCCAAAATGCACCCCCATCGAGTATGCCGACCGCCTGGGACTCCTCGCCGCCGGAGCCCTCCTGGCCCACGTCAACTACATCACCGATGCCGAGATCCGGTGCCTGGCCCGATCGACCGCAAGCGTCGTCTTCTGTCCGCGTTCGCATCGCTTCTTCGGTCACCGGAACCACCGATGGCTCGAGCTCCTCGCCGAAGGAATCAATGTCTGCGTCGGAACCGACTCGGCCGCGTCACTGCCTCCGAAGGCAACCCTCTCCCCTCTCGAAGACCTGCACCTGATCCATGAGCATCGGCCCGATGTCCCCCCTGAAACGCTCTTCTCGATGATCACACTGCGATCGGCCCGTGCACTGGGCCTGGACGCTCAGATGGGTTCGCTCACGCCCGGCAAACTCGCGGATCTCGTCGCCTTTCCCGCAACCTCCGCATCCTGTCACGAGACCCTGGCCGCGATTCTGAAGGACCTCCCCGCCCCCATCGGTGTCTGGATCGGTGGGGTCTCCTGTTCAGTGCCTCCGCAAGGTTGACACCGCAAACCGCGACATCATGACCCACGGGAGAATCCGAACAGGCACCCGACGGCTCAATTGCCTCGTCGTGGATTGAGCGCCCTGTCCAACCAGAATCTTGCGCTCTTACAGGTCGGATCCAGCTCCAGAATCCTCTGATACTGCCGGACCTCGGCCTCCGCAACCGACTGCGGAGAACGTGCACTCGCCGGTGCGCTCGTCACCCCCGGACGAATCTTCGGAAGGATCTCGCGAATCAGGAACGCCCCGATCGCCTCTGCCGCTATCTGATGCCCCGCCGGCGTGGGATGATCGTCAATCCGAGTCAGGCACAGAGCAGCCGGATCCTTTCCTCGGAAGCTTTCCCACAAATCCAGATAGGGCGCCTTCAATCGAGCCGCAAGGTCTGCCGTCTTCCGGTGCACCTCCGCCAGAGGATAGTCCTGCTGACGAGCCCAGCGCAGACATGGAAACCGAACCAGTACGTACAGGCCGCCACCCTCCGCAACCAGCCGTTGGGTCGCCTGGATCTGGAACTCCGCGATCTTCCATGCACGCTCCCGCAACGCCGGAGTCAGCCCCCCGCGCATGTGGTCTACCATCCGCGGATAGGCCCGCCACCAGCGGAACGAAGTCTCCGCAAGGTTCACAAGGCTGCTGTGACGCGCAGCCCATGTTCGGCTGGTCAGATAGGTCTCGACCGCACGCCCCTCTTCATACACATCCACATCCAGGTCATCCTGAGACAGGACATGGACCACCACCTGAGGACGAACGCTGTCCCACACCTGATTCAGAACCGCCCATGCACTGATCAGATCCACGCCGGGACGCCCCAGGTTGACCGCCACACAGGGCCGAGGCCACCCATCGCGCAGGATCATCCCCGTGCGCCGAACAAATGTCTGTTCCCGCTCGACGCCCAAACCGTACGTGAATGAGTCGCCCAGAAAAGCAATCCGCAGGACGTCGGAATGCTGCGGCACGGCGTCACAGCGATCGCGAAGTCCCAGCGGATTCATCAGGCTGTCCGCATCCACCGGCTGGACCTTCACTGGAGCCTCTTCTTGTGCCGTCAGGCGCAGAACCCCTTCGGCCACAACCAGAATCAGCAGCACAGCCCCCACAACAGCAGCCACCCGGAAAGCACGGCGGTGTCTGTCATGCCGAACCGATTTGTCGTCCGAACTCACGGCCATGAGATCTCATCCGTGGCAGCCTTCAGCTCGCGTAGCCTGACGGCTGTCCACCTCATCCGCTCGACCTCCGATCACTTCGAAGCCTTCACCTCGACAACATGCGTGCCCGATCCCACCGCGCCCACCCGAACGAAGCCATCCTCCAGACGAGCCTCGCGCGAGCCCCCGTCCAGGGTCGTCCTGACCACCGGGCTCCCCGACCATGGCACGTAAACCTCCGCCACCACATTGGCCGGGATATCCAACGTCATCCGCACCGCCCCCTCCTGCCGCCTGACGTGCACTTGCACGCTCCCCCGAATCGTGGGCACCTTCACACGTGCCCAGGCCAGACTCGCCGGTTGAGGCCGGATCCGAATCCGCGAGCATCCCGGCTCCAGCGGCTCGACGCCCATCAACAGACGCGGGATGATGTTCGCTGGCGCCGCTCCCCACGCGTGATTCCAGTCCTGGTTCGGCTTGTACTTGTCGTCCCACGCCTCCATCGAAATCGTCGAACCCTCGCGGATCATGTTGTACCATCCACGATCGTGCTCCGCATTCATCAGCTTTAGCGCCGCTTCCGAACGCCCCGTTCGATACAGCGCCTCCAGCAGAAACTGCGCCCCGTACACGCTGCACACCATCCCCCGCCCCGCCACGAAATCGGCAACCGTCCGGACCCGCCCCTCCGGAACCAACCCAAACGCCAGCGGAAACATGTTCGCATGGAGTGAGCTGTGGCGGCTCCCCTCGCCGTCCACGTAGATGCCCTTCCCCTTATCGAAAAGCTTCTCGTTGAACGCCTTCAGGGCTCGCTGAGAGTGGTCCGCATGCTTCTGGGCATCGTCATCCTTGCCCAGCACCTTGGCGATTCGAGCCATCAGTATCACCGATCGGATGTGATAGGCATTCACCACGGTGTTGATCGGCAGAAACTCGAACCCGTCCGTTTCGCCGTACTGGCCCCTCACTCCCCCTTGGTCTCCGTGCGGCCAGTCGACGATGTCCTTCATCGTCCCCCTGAAATGAACCGATTCCAGCACGCGATCCGTCAGCAGCCCCGTCGTCGTGCTGATCAGACCATCGTCCCGCGCCAGCCCAATCAACGTCTTGTTCCCCAAGTCCTGGTAAAACGCCCGCAGCGACCGATCGTCACCCGTGTACTCATAGTCGGTCCATGCCAGAAACACCGACAGAATGATCCACTCCGTCGGCCACGTTGGATGTGTAATCAGGTACTCGTGCGTATATCGAGAGATCGCATACTCACGGTCGACACAGGTGTAGCCGAGCTGATTCACATAGGCGTCCGCCTCATACGGAATCCGTTCGCGATCCCCGTCCACAAAGACGCCGCAGAAACTCGTCGCCTTCATCGAATACTTGCAGAGCTTCCACACCTCGTTCAGCACACGGTCCGACGACTCGAAATCGGATGCCTCGTCGTTGAAGGGGTAGGTCACCACCACCTGCCTGATCGTCGATGGTTGGATGGCACTCGGTGCACCATAGATCTCGCAATACCTGAAGGGCAGAACCTCCCCGATCTCCTTCGGCATCACGATGGCCGCGCCCGTGCTGTTCCGTCGGTCGCGCGGGATCTCAACGACGTACGTGTGCTTCCCCTGATTCACTGGAAGCGTCATCATGCGGTATCGGCGACTGCCGCCGGGCCGGCGGTGAACGCTCGTCTCGTCGGCGGCCACCTCGCCCAGATGGATCTCCACCGACCGGCCGGCCTCCGGACTGTCCAGAGTCAACTCGATGGTGCCATATGCCGCCCGGCCAAAATCCACAAATGTCTTCTGCTCTGAAACCTGAACCACTCGAACCGGTGCCACCGTGTGCTTCACCAGCGGCAGGCGTGTGGTCACATGGCGATCCGACAACGCCCCCGTGCGGAAGGTCTGCACCTTCGACCATTCGCTCATCCGCCCCGTCGAATTCCAGGTCCTCACCTTCCAGCAATACGCCGCATTCGCCGAAAGCCCCTTCCCGCCAAACGGCACCGCAACCGATTGCCCCGACTCCACACGCCCCGAGTCCCATACGTCGCCGACGTCCTTGTTCGCCGTGTCCGGCCCGGAACTCACCAGGATGCGATACGCCGTCTGGAGTTCCTGAGGCCGATTCGACCCCATGATCCATCCGAACGGAGGTCGTGAATTCGCAATTTCCACCCGATCCGGCATGGTCAGAAGATCGATCATAAGCCCCGTGGGCCCAGGCTCTAGCCCCTCGCCACTCTCCGCCCCAAGAACGCTCGAACGGCACAAGCCGAAGGCCACAACCATCCCACAAGCAAACATCATGCCTCGTCTCGGTGTCATGAAGTCCTCCCAACGACCCATTGCGAAGGAATCGTCAGGCCTTAACAATACGGGGCAGAACGTATCGGGACAACAGGGGAATCCTCATGATGACCTCGAAAGACCGGGTGCTGGCAGCCTTCCACCACGTCGAACCGGATCGCGTCCCCTGCTGGTGTGGCGCATCCGCCGAATTCTGGGATCGAGCCAAGCGAGAACTCACCCTCGACGATGAAGCCCTCCGCGTCCGACTCGGCGACGACTTCCGACGTGTCCACGCCCGCTATGCGGGCCCGGAATTCCCGCTCTCGCCCGGCGCAACCTGTCGCACCCCGTTCGGTGTCGAGCGCCACGGCATGGGATACGGGCAGCCCCTCAGCCACCCCCTCGCCGACGCAGACCTCCGACAGATCCACAGCTATCCCTGGCCCGATCCCCAGTGGATGGACGTCTCGCACCTTAAGGCCGATGCAGAACCCTACCGCGAACAGTACGCCATCCTCGGCGGCGACTGGTCACCCTTCTGGCATGACGCCATCGACCTGATGGGCATGGAAAACCTGCTCCTGGCCATGTATGACCGCCCCGAGGTGGTCGACGCCTTGTTCGGACACCTCGTCGACTACTATGCCGCCAGCAGCCAGCGAGTGTTCGAGGCGGCCGGTTCGACGATCGACATCTTCTTCATGGGAAACGATTTCGGCAGCCAGACCGGCCCCCTGATCGGTGTGAACCTGTTTCGCCGGTTCCTGTTGCCCCACCTGGCCAGGCTCGTGGACCTCGGACACCAGTTCGGAAAGAAGGTGATGCTGCATTGCTGTGGCGGTATCGCCGAACTCATCCCCGATCTGATCGCAATCTCCCTCGACGGACTCCATGCCGTGCAACCATGCTGCCGCGGAATGGACCTCCAACGCCTCAAGGCCGACTTCGGCGATAGAATGCTCTTCAACGGTGCCATTGATTCGCATCACGTCCTCATCGAAGGCCGTCCAGCCTTCGTTCGTCAAAAGACTCACGAAGTCCTCAAAATCATGATGCCCGGCGGAGGCTACGTCGCCGGAGCCAGTCACGATACCATCCTGGACGAAACACCCGTCCAGAACGTACTGGCCATGTTCGACGCCATCCGCGACTTCGGCCACTACCGATGAGATACCGGCGCACGCATGTCTGGACGTGGCCGGAGTGATGTCCCGATGACTCCCCACGAAAGAAAGCGGCCCGCCAGGAATTCTCCCGCGGGCCGCTGATCATATCCACATCTTCGGAAATGAACCTTACTTCTTCTTCGACCGAACCTCTTCCTTGATCCGCTGGATGTGACCCCGTCCCATCGCCTTCACCTCGCAGCCCAACTCGAAGTAGCGACGGATCTTGTCGTCTTCCAGAACGCCGAAGCAATCGATCACGGCCACCGGAGCGCCGGCCCACTTCACCACGTCGTCCGGACTCAGCTTCAGATAGGGCTGATGGCGAACCGCCAAAATGACGGCCTCCGTGCCCTTCAGAGCCGCCGCAAGATCCTTCTGTACCCGGATGTTCACCATGTCTTCCTGGTTGCGGAAGAACCTCGCCCACGAGTGGCCCGGTGCCGGATACGTATCCTGTGTCTCCAGCTCATACCAGTGATCCACGTACGGGTCGTGAACGGACATCTCTGCGCCCATTTCCGTCAGCTTGCGGACGACGAGTTCCGACCCGCTGTATCGCGTGTCACCCACGTCCTCACGGTAGCTCGCCCCGCACAACAGAACCTTCGCCCCGGCGATGTACCGACCCATATTGCGGAGGGCATCTCGCGTCAGCTCGGCAGCGTGCAACCCCCGGGTGTCGTTCACGTCGATCGCCACCGTCGTGATCTTGAAGATGTCGTCCTCGAAACCCAGGATGTGCTTGTACGCCCAAGCGCCCAGGCCACCGTCCTTCGGCAGGCAGTACCCGCCGATCCCCGGACCCGGGAAGATCATGTTGCTGTGCGTCGGACGCATCTTGATCGCCTTGATCACCTTGATCAGGTCGACCCCGTTGCGCTCGGCAAACAGGCTCCACTCGTTCAGGAACGCCAGAATCGTCGCACGATAGCTGTTCTCGACGATCTTCGTCGTCTCCGATTCGATAGGCCGGTCCATCACCGTCAGCGGGAACTTCTCCGTATTCAGCACCTCTTTGAGGAACTTCACCACGCGCTCCCGCGCCTGCTCGTTGCACCCCGAACATACCCGCCAGAAATCACGGATCGACGACACATACTCCCGCCCCGGCATCACACGCTCGAAGCTGTGCGACAGCAACGGCGGAGAATCGATGCCTCGGGCCTGGAACGCCTTCTTCAGAATCGGATAGGCCACGAACTCCGTCGTCCCTGGAGCCACCGTCGTCTCGATCAGAACCAGACAGTTCGCTGGAATCTTCTGACCGATCGTCTTCATCGTTGCTTCCAGGGCACTCATCTCGGCTTCGCCGGTCTTCATGTCTCCCAACGAATGCTTCGTGTAGTCACACTGAACGTCGACGACAACACAGTCCGCCAGCTTCAGGCACTCGCTGTTGTACGTCGCCACCAGCGTCTTCTTGTCCTTGACGCAACGGGCGATCATCGGATCCACCTCGGGGTCCTCGGCCTTCACCGGCGACTCCCCACGATTCAGCATGGGAATCTTCCAGTAGCTGCGAGCACTGGGACGCTGACATCCGATAACAAACTTGCTGGACTTGCCGGTCATCTTGTCCACGGTGTCGGCAACGATGGCGGCCATCACCGCCCCCACAAAGCCCACACCCATCACCACCACGATCTCTTTGCCCTCGGCACGAGCCTTCTGCACAAGGGCTTCGATTCGCTTAAGCTCCGCAGCGTACTCCTCTTTCGTCGGTATCGGAAACTGTTCGCCGGTCGGACTGATCGAGAGTTCGCGCAAGACACTTCTCCTCAAAGAGACATGTTCAACACATGGAACCTGACGGGGTCACCCACCGGCCACTGACCACTGCCGTGGCTCACACCCGTTCAATACGTTTGATTTCGGCGGTTGGATCGCGTTCCTTGAGCGATTTCTTCATCCTTAAGGCATTCCCAACCACACCACCCGATCCCGTCTCCGATTACACCCATCGCCCCGCAAACTGCCTTCCCAATGTTAAAACAGGACAAAACGCATAGCAGCCCTTTCGATAGACGAGAGAAAGTGTCAAGCCCGTCCCTTTCAGACCACCGCAGTCCTTCGTACCACTCCAATCTCAACTCCACCGCTATCGGACCCTCCCGCAAACCATCCAGAACCGAGAGCCATGCATCACCCGGGTCCTGCCGGGCCACACAACCAACTCTCCAGCGTCCTCTCGAATCCTCTGGTTGTAGCAGACTCGATTCCAGTGCTCAGGAAGCGTCACGCCAAGACCGAGAGCACGGCCCTCGCCAATTCTGACCTCTTTGTGTTCTGATGGGGCCCCCTACATACCACCTTGCAGTCATGATCCGCCCCTGCTAAAGTCGCATTCTTGTCGCTGTAAAGCTCAGTACGGCATCTTCGCAGCACCCCGTTCACCGCCTTGAGACCAACGTATGGTGATCGATCCAACTCTTCCACGTGCACGCCTCATACCTCCGCTGGTCCTCCTCGCCATGGTACTAACCGTCTTCGGCCCCATGGTGGTTACGCGACAAATGCCTCTTGTGATGGACATGGCTTATCTCTTCTACCCAGGCTACGCCTTCCTGCGAGACACAGTCCTCAGCGGATCCTTACCCCTCTGGAATCACTACACGGGCTGCGGAGAGCCCTATCTCTGCGACATCCAACGAGCGGTATTCTATCCGCCGACACTTCTCTTCATCATGTTACCCACCAGCATAGCCGCAGTCGCATTCTTCGCCTTGCACGTCTATTGGGCCGGACTGGGCGCCTACGTCCTCTGCCGCGTCTGGAAGGTTTCCCTCTCCGGATCCCTTCTGGCCGGAATCGCTTATGCCTTCAACAGCTATACGATGACGAAGGTGGAGTTCCCACCTCAACTTGCAGGCACCGCGTGGTTCCCCTGGGTGCTGGCGGCATACGTCTTCTGGCTGCGCCGTCGTGATCGCCGATCCTTCCTCCTCGTCGCTATCGCGGTTGCAATGCAATTCCTCGCCGGACACCCCGTTGTCTTCACCTATGGTATCTGGGCCGTGGGAATATGCGCCCTGTTCGCATGCGGCTATGAATGGCGTGCCCGCAGACGGTGGACGGCTCTCATAGAGCCCCTCATCGGACTCCTCGGCGCTGTTGCGATGGGTCTTCTTCTGTCGGCCGTCCAACTGATGACCACCAGCGAAGCCTTCGAGATGTCCTACCGGACGAGTGTCCTGGACCCACGATTGGGAATGTCCTCCATCCATCCGCTCATGCTGCTTACATTGCTCGTCCCCTCGCTCTATGGAACGGGAGGAGGCGGAAAGGTCTATTGGGCACCTTCCTGCATGTCCCAAAGTCTCGGCGCCTTCTATGTGGGCATCGTCCCCATCGTGATCATGACCACATGGATCATCCAGCGAAGCCTTGGCGGTCCCTTCAAACACAGAGACGATGCAAATGCAGAGCCGCTTCTGCGATTGAGGACTCCCTTCCTGGTCACACTCTTCGTCTTCTTCTTCCTGTTTGCCATGGGCGGCTATACCCCTTTCTACATGATGTGGCGGCGCCTGATCCCGCTTCTCCAGCATTTTCGCTGGCCGGCCGAGTCTCTTCTCTGCGTAACCCTGCCCTTGAGCTGCCTGGGTGGAGTAGGCTTGGACTCGCTCTGGAATGATGAGATTAGGGTCCGTGCAACCCGATCACGTCTGCGATCCGCCACCATGCGCTACGGACCGATTCTCGTATACCTCCTGATCTCGCTGTTCATCGGTCTGTGTCTCGCAGACCGGGGAGCCATGGGAAAAGCAGTGCTCATGGATACGTTCAACCTGCAGCTGATGATGAGGATTCGCCCCAATGACATTCCGTGGGACGTGCTGTCTCAAGACGGCATCAAACTCATAATTGTCGGGCTCCTCACTGCCTGTCTCGTCGCCGCTTGTGCCCGAAGAGCCCGCTACCGGCCCCTCGCCGGCGGATTGCTCATGCTCGTCGCATTCGTGGATGTCCACTTGAGCAACGTCTATCTCCTGGACACCGGTCCCGCAGAGATCCTCGACAAGCCTTCGCCCTTCCTCGACAAGCTCCCCCCCAACGGAGCCACTCGCATACTCGCATTCGAACATGTGATGCCCGAACGCCTCTTCAGAAGTATCAACGAGCTGACGAGCGGCCATCGTACCGAAACGCTCGCCTTCCGGAAGGTCGCCGAACATCCTCACAGCGTTCTCTGGTCGCTCGTCCGTCCCCTGCGGGAGTTGCTCTACAGTTCCTGGCCAATGGTAGAGAAGGTCTTCAACGCCTGCTCCTGGAACAACTTCGCCTCTCGTGATGTCCGAGCCGTTGTCGGAGGTGTCACAACCCCGGAACTACCCCTCGATGCTCGCAAACGCCTCCTCGCTTTCCTGAACTGTGACCGCATCCTGACAATTCCCAATCTCAATGAAGCCCTTTTCCTTGGAACCCTCAAGTCAGCACAACTGGCCCATATCGATAGACCTCTTCCTCGCGCCTATGTCGTCGGCGGCGTCATTGGTGTCGACGGAAAGGACGTCATGAACCATCTCATTTTCAACCCGTTCAGACCGACTGAAGCCGCCCTCGTTGACCTCGACGCTCCCGAGAACAGCACCTTACTCGACCTCAAGCCGGGTCCCGTTCCTCACGTGATCACGCGAATCAAGTATCTGCCCAACGCCGTGGAGATAGAACTGGAGTCTCAACAGAATGGCTTGCTCGTAGTCAGCGATGCCTTCTTCCCGGGCTGGAGTGCAACACGGAATGCTCGCCCGGTCCCCATCCACAAGGTCAACGCCGCCTTCCGTGGTGTCCGAATTGCCCCGGGACACAACCTCGTCAAGATGACCTACTTTCCCAGACTCCTTCTTCCCGGCTTGGCAATCAGCGCCTTGACACTCGTCGTCATGCTCTGGCTCCTTCGGACCAGACCCAGGACTCCGAGGCCCTGACGGCCCCTTCTCCCCCCAATCACTCCCCCTCATCCCCTCGGATCCTCCTGCGGTCAGGCCACATCGATCGCCGCCCCGCTCACCGGAGGATCCGAGACCGCTGTTTCGAGGTACGAGGAAGCTCAACAGCCCCCTCGCCCCCAAAATCCGTCACCGACTGATGTAGCAGTCCTTATCCTCGTTGAACCCGGGTTGGAATCCAGACCCGTTGATCACCCTCGGAACCGCATTCCACACCCCGTTGAACTTCACATGATTCCACACACGACCCCGCTCGACCGAATCTGCCGAGAGAACCGAAGCCCCCTCGGAAGCCTCGAAGTAGTACTGTGTGTTCGGCTCTGGCAGGATGAGGTCCGCCCAAGTGTTCGGGTCTTCCAGCGTGTTGGGATCGTTCGGATCACCGTTGGATCGACCTGTAATCCGCACCTCACCGCCGTATCTTGCCACAATCATCGCATCGCTGCTCTCGGTCTTGTAGCACGCTCCGCTCAGCTCCAAATCCGCCTCCGACCCGGAAAGGGCCTTGCACAGAACGTCCCACCCGATCTCCGAGCTTCCCAGGCCCTGCCGAAGATGCAGGTCCGCTTGAGAATCGTGGCTCAGAGTCATCAGGCAGCTCCCAGTCGCGTTGGCGTCGTTCGGTCCCGGTCTCACGTCACCGAGAATCGCGCTACACTGTGATCCGTGATCCACAAGAAAGGCTTTGTCGTATCCCAGGATTCCGGCGCTGATTGCGTGGAGTTCGAGACGTGAACCGTGGTCAAGAACGGCAAACCGGCTCTCATCTTGGTTCGGAACGCTCGAATCTCGAACACTGATCCCGAGTGTCGCCTTGCACGATGATCCGTCGTCCAGAGAGAAGACGCTCTGGAAATCCTTCGTCACCAGTGCACCGAATATATCCACCTGTCCTTCGTTCTGGCCGGTGACAAAGGTCACACCGGAGTCGTTGCTGTCAAAGAACATTATCCCTTCCGACCGAATCTCAACCCTGCCCTCATTCGTGGCCATTATGTAACTGTTCGACGGACTCTCCCCATGTCCCGATGGAACCAGGAAATTGGCATCCATCGGCACGATCATGCTCACCGTCGCCTTTCCACTCGCTATGCCCAGTCGGCTGAAGCCTTCACAGATGCGAGTGTTCGCATCAACCGCCTCAAGATGGTCGATGTCAACGAACGAATTCCAGGCACAAATTCCACATGTATTGTTGGAAATCTCGTTTGCGTCCCTCGAGCCCGGCCATATGTTTGGGTCATTCAGACCTGGCAGGCCCATCGCCACACGCTTCACCATGCACAACGAGTAGCTCTCCGCAAGCATTCCGAACTGGTAGTCCCTGATGATGGTGCGTCCGTCAATGCCCGGGGCCGCCGGCCACTCCTCGAACACCGAACCCGCAGGAACCCATATTCCTGCGATAGACGAAAACTCCGGGATCCCCGTTCCAAACATGGACCCCGATAGGGTGACACTGCCGCTCGTTATGTACTGCATGTTCACGACCGACGTAGCACCCGACTGTATCCCCGCACGGGCATAGTTGCTGATCTGCCAGTCAGCCCATGTGTTGGGATCATTCGGACTGTTCGGATCGAACGTGTTACTCCAGGGGAAGAGATAGGCGGTCGAGGTATTCTCCACACGAATCCCACATGTTGATCCCGCACCACTACCTCTCAAGCTCATCCTTGGAGACACAATCTGCAAACTTGATGAATGTACCACGTCAATCCCATCGGCCGTCCCACCCGTCCTGATGTCAATGCTCCCCACAAGCACTAGCGACGAATTCATCTCAACACTGATCGCATCACCGGCATCATCCCCGGCCGTTGCGGCCGATAAGGATGACCAGGCCCCATCCATGCCGCCGACAACAGCGACGCTCTCGTACAACGTCAGGGCGCTTGCGCCATCCCCTTCTACACTGATTTCCCAGACCGCAGGAGCCTCAAGCTCCCCCTGCACTTGGCAGCCCATGAATGCCAGCCCATCTCCACATGGGCTGGTCTGACCTACCGACAAGTCACCCTTCACCACAACGGCTGAATCGATCGCATCAACTGCCCTTTCTGCCGAACCCTCGATTCTTGCTGTATCCAGAACTACGTGGGATTTCAGTATCCCGATGCCCACGGATCCGTTCATAACGTTGATGTTCTCAATCGCAACCCGGCCAGCCTCTGAGATTGTGATGCCGGTCAGCTCCAGATTCGGGTCACCCCCATCGATCCACACACCGTCCGACGTCCCGTCATCCCATCGTCTGATCGTAAGGGTCGAATCGTTGCGAAGCGGCACGTTTGAAACGACAAAAGGATCGTACGTCCCTGGACTCACATAGATAGATGCACCCGCATCCAACGCCCCGGAGTCGTCCAACTTCTGGAGCGCCTTCCCGATCGTCTTGAGTGGATCGGCTTGTCCCCCGGAATTTGTGTCACTTCCATTTGCATCGTCCACGTAGAGGTTCACGATGTTCACCGACAGCTCCGTTCCGGCGACTGGTAAGCCCTCCTTTGGAGTCCCGATGCCCCCCAATGGGCCCGGAAGTCCCATACCCCTCAAGATTTGGTTGGTTGCGTCGCAACCACACCATAGAGACCCGATGAACAACACAGAAACCACCTTCAACAAAGGACTGATTCGGTTCATCTCTGCTGTTCCTCCCAATTCGCATCAGACCTGGACCAACGGCCAAACCCACGATGAGCCTGGACCGTAGTCATCACCGCAGACCACGTCAAAACACAATATCTATCCCCTTATATCTATGGTATACATCATGGCGTATCATTAATATAAATGTCATGATCTTCCCAATATGGCACAATACTCCGCTTGCTCATATTGGGTATACGATACCCGCCAAGCGAATATATCAGTATGTCACCGATGCTGATTGGACATCTGTCTACTACATTCGGAGCAATGTGTCAATAAGGGTACGACTCTTTTCAATAACTGCCCAACTCATGGGGAAGACAATGGGTCAGTATGGACATAATACTGAGATGTGAGAGTGATTCAGCTTAAGCCTGGACCAATACTATCGTGAGGCGGTATTCGATTCTGCGGTTGACTAGATTACAGCTACACTCTGATCCACCTGTACTGATCTTGTATTGAATCATGTGGCTTGTAAGCGCGGACGTGATCCGAGGCCCGCTGGCCCAGCACCTCCACCTTGCCCAGATCCGGCTCGCCCAAGCCGGCACGCCCCCCGAACACGAGATACCCGATCTTGCGCGGGTCGAACCCCATCAGGTGGGCGGTCAGACTGTCCGCCGCAACCCAGTCGGTGCTCGCCACAGCCACCTTGTGATCCACCGCCGTGCCGGAACACGGCCCATTGCCCTCCATCCCCTGGAACCCGTCCAGCACCGACAGGTCCGGTGGCCGAAGCTTCGCCAGCGTGAACAGGTTATAGTGAATCCCCTGGTTCTTTGGCCCGCCATGAACCCACCATTTGTCGTTTGTGCCCTTGCTGCCCGCCCCCCAATGGTAGCCTCGATCCTTCAGCATCGCCCCGACGACAAGGTTCTTCAGGCTCAGCGTGGTAATCGCACGGTCATGCGTCTTGAACACCGCCGCCGACACCACATAGGCATCCGGATCCATCAGGAATTGTGAGAAGCGGATGGCCTTCGGATGGAATCGCTCGTCCACAACATACTGAGTCGCGAGAGGCTGTTCGTCGAGATCCACAAACCGCACTCGGTATCGCTTCTTCAGGTCCTCATAGCGATAGTTGCTGTACCCCACCGCCGCCGGCCCGTTCGCCGGCGACTCGGCGATGATGATCTCCTCTTGAACCAGCGGCCCGAAGAACTCGCAGATCCCCTCAATGCATCCGACATGGGTCGAAGCGAGTGGGTTGTTGACGACCACCATGTTCGGCTTGATCACCACACGCTTCTTTCGGGCCAGCCCAAGCCGAATGTCCCCCTCCACCAGCTTCAGGGCCTTGAAGATGTTGTCGGCGCGGGAATCACCGTGCGTCAAACCGGCTTGAACCGGTCTCTTCGTTGTCGTCGGCGCAGGCGGTGCCCCGAACACCAGCGATGACAATGAAATCCCACTGAAAGCGCCCGCGGCGGCCAATCCCCGACCCGTCTGCCGAAGGAACTGCCGACGCGACCACGCACAGCAGCGACGTTCCATGACCCGACCTCCCTGACTCGCAACTCACATTCTACCAGAGCCCCAATCGGTTCGGAGTCGGCCGCTCGTATTCCCCTATCCTCCTCTTCCGGCCAGCCCGACACCCCCTCTGGAAACGACCTTGCTTACCATGCCGCCATCACACCACTCAGATATACCGTGCCCTTGTGAGCCGTCCTGGAGGCCGAATCGTGCAGGTAATACGACGTCCATCGAAACGGCGGGCGCATGATCCCATCCCCCGCCCCACCCCAATGCCCGAAGCCGCTATCAAACGATAGTTCCACGAACCGCCAGCCCGTCCACACTATCGCCTCACCAGCGGGTTGAAAGGCCTGTCCGCCGCTGTCCACCGTTCGACATCGTACGAGATCCCCTGAGCCATCTCCGTACACCCACGCCGACACGCGGCGAGGTTCGGCCGCACACATTTCACGCGCAGCCTTCGGGCCGCACTGCCAGAAGCACCAGCCCGCTCCCATCTCATAGTCGAGCCGAACGGCCCTCGAAAATGGGGGATTCTCGCCTGGAGAATCCACAATCCTCCCTATCAGCGTCGCCGTTCGCTTCTCGTCCCCTTCGTGCCACAGGTTGTAGTACTGCCCCGCATCGGTCGCCACGGGTGCGGTCACCGGATCAACCAGGTAGTACGTCATGGGTTCAGACTCGGCCAGCAGCCGCCCTCCATCGTCGACCAGCCGGATCGAGATGTGTCGCGGAACACCGGTCAACGTGACATCATGCAGAGGCAGTTCCGTTGTCTTGGCCGGTGGGTCCATGACAACGGGCACCGGACGCCGATCGACGCCGTCTACCCTCGGAATCATCATCCCTCGCAGCGAAGTCGAACAAGGCGACGATGCGATAACCCACACACCGTCATGTCGAGCCGCTACCTGAAGCGACAAACGATCTTGAACGCTCACCTCAACAGGCTGACTCAGTTGGAACGAGCCTTCCCCATCTCCCTCCACCCTGTAGGACACGTCCGTGCGGAGGGTCTCCCGATCTCGCCGGACCACCCTACCGCGCCATAAGGCTTCAACGGATTGCCCGGCGGCCAGGGCAACGCCGTTGCCCCCCTGCCAGTCACCCTCCAACCCCTCCGCCTTGAGATCCGCCACGCAAACCCGAATCGGCGCCTCCGTCGGATTCGACAGAGGCAGCCGAATGACCAGATCGTTCGGCACCCCAGCGGACACAGGTCGGGCCGCTGCCAGTCCCCTCGACTTCACCAGCAGCGCCTTCGGAACCGGCCTGCCGAGCCTCAGATATTGCGGTGCATCGCTCACAGTCCAGCGCGACACCGCCTGCAAGGAAATGGGCTTGCCCACACAGTCGACTGCGGCGGCAACCGGGATCCCGTTGCCCAGATTCACCTCATGGGGCTTGCCGGTCGTCCACACGGCCAGCGTCACGTCCTCGCCCTTTCGGAAGACCATCAGATAGTCGTCCGAGTCGCCCAGGCTCACTCGCCCCATGGCATAAAACCCCCGAAGCTCTTGCGTCAGTGTCTTCACGGCGATGTACGCCGGCTTGGGCCGATAGTCCGTGCGAACGGTCCCGAAGTTGTGTTCTCGTTCCTTCGGGTCCGGGCCGTCATCGTGCCAGTCATACCAGATGCTAATCGGAAGATCGTAGCTCATGTTCGTCAGCCACTGACGGGCGAGATACTTGCCCTGCGTCTCCGGCGGCATGCTGGCCGTCGAATACCCCCACTCACCACTGAGAATCGGAATCGCCTTCCCCGCCGGCTTGTAGCGATCGATCGACTGCCGAAGCTTCCCGTACTCACGGATGGCCGTCTCCGGCCCGGCCTTGTCTCCTCGATACGGATGCACGCTCACGCCGTCAACCAGATCCAGGAATCCGTCCTTGAAGCACCCCTCCAGGAAGGCCATCTGAATCCCCGAAGTGGCCGGACCGATGATGCATGCATTCGGGTCTGCCTGTCGAATCGCCGGAACAACCGCCTTGCACCAGGCAACATAGTCCTTCACATTCGGCTTCGGCGTCCAGAAGCTGATATTGGGCTCGTTCCACAACTCCCAGATGATCTTCTTGCCGGCATATCGTCGCGCGATGGCCGCACAGAAGCGCGCGTACGCAGCCCGGCACTCGTCGCTGTGCGGCGACAGCCCCTTGTCATAGAGCGGGTTGCCATAATCGATGATGAACAACAGCCTCATGCCCCGCCGTTCGAGCTCCTTGACCAGTTCGTCGTGATGCGTGAAGTCGTATTCCCCCGGCTTCTTCTCCACCCCTCCCCAGCCGATGTCCATCCGGACGATCCCCACACCGGCCTCCTGCATCATCCGCCAATCGACCTCGCTGCCCTTGTAAAAGTGTATGTTCACACCCAGCCCCGCGGGCACCGCCTCCATCTTCAGAGCCGGATGCAGGTGTTCCTGACCTCCCGCCGAGACGGCAACCTGCGGCTTGGGCCCACTGCAACCCGCGATGAAGCCCCCGAACCCTAACATCGCCAATACGTATCCCATCATCCGACGCATCAAGGGTCTCCTTGCGATCAGTACACGGAATCGGCGACGCAAATGACTCTCGCCGGCCTCTGCGGAAAAGCCTCAGAAACCACACCCACCGATCAGGGGCCCGGTATGCTGAGAACCGCCTCCCACCCAGCGCGATCCTTCGTAAGCGGACAGCTCACCACCAGACGCCCCGCCTCCGACAGGCTCCGGCCATCCTTCTTGTACGGATCGTGCGGCTTGGCAGGCCAAATCACGCTTCCTCCAACGGGGCCCGACAACTGCCACCCGCTATGACGAAGCCATGCCCCCACCTTCTCCGCAGGCAGATTCAACGGACCCGCCTTCAGCTCAAAGGCTCCACTCGCTGCCGTGGTCAGCTTCTGCTCCACGTGTGGCATCAGCGTCAGATGCCCCTCCACCGGCTGATCCCATCCGCCGCCCGATCGGTACTCGATCCTCACCGATCGCGGGTCGAGGCACGTCACCTGTATCTGACAACCCACGGTCCCATAGTTCATGTGAAGATCAACACCGGCGGGCCCCTGCCGAACTTCCACCGAAGCCGGCGTGTGAACGAGCCCCGACGGCGGCGTGAACTTCGGGTGTATGTCCCCCTCCTTGTGCTTCAACAGAGCAGGATCGCCGATCGTGAAATTGCTCCAATAGGGTTGCAGCTTCGTATTGCCGCCGCCCACGATGAGCCCCTGCGTATCATGAAAGACGCTGAAGAAGTTCTGCCGGTCCTGAATCCACCGGTTCTCCGGCACCTTCGCCGTGTACCCCGATGCCACGACAAACCACGGCCGCCTTCGAAACACAACGATGTTCCCGTCCCGGCTCGTCCACGTGTACTGATCGCGCGAGGCGGCGGTCTGAATGGCATCCCCCGTCCGTCCGTACAGGAAAAACGAGGCCGCCTCGTCCGCCGACATCCCCCGGTGTGCGGCCCGAGCCAGACTCGCCTGTTGAACGAGAAATCCCCGCCCCTCCGGCGTCATACTGAAGCCGACATTCCCCGTCCGCACCCCCCCGTGATACGGATTCCGCTCGTCCACGGTCTCAACACCCGACCCGTCCGGATACGTCAAGTTCGCATGGAAGACTGCCGCCCGTCGCAGAGCTTCGAGCACCTTGGCGTCTTCCGACAGGGCGAAGTAGACACCCAGCGCCTCGCTGTAGACGAAATTGTAAGACACCACCGGCCCCACATGTTCGCTCCACCACCCATCCGGCGACTGCTTCTCAACCACCTTGCCCATGAATTCCGTCGCCTGCTTCTTCCAGTCGTCCCGATTGAACGCCACCCCCGCGGCATACAGCCCCATCGCATGGTGACAGGGGATGTTGTGAACCTGGCCCAGACAGGTCTTGCTGATACCCTCGTAGCTCTTCAGCAGTCCCCGCTCCCACTTGGCCCGACGCTCCGCCGGCATGGCATCCTTGATCAGAAGATAGGCTCGAACCCATCGGCTGCACGTCCAGGGCATATAGATTTGACCCCATGTGCTGTTGTCCTTCTTCCGAAACGTCCACATCCCCTTCGGGTCCTGCTCATCCACCAGGATGTCCCCACCCGCCATGATCGCCTTTAGAAGATTGGGGTCGTGATACCAGGGGTTGGACGGATCCTTCGCACTCCAGGCAGCGGCCAGTGGGAACACCTCGTTCTGATCGCCGCAGACCCACGGCGCCTTGCCAAACCGCCCCGTCTTGGCATCCTGGTTCTTCAGAATGCCCTTGACCGATTTCGCCAGTTCCGTCAGACACTCCTGGCGAGGGTCCCATGCCGCCTGTGTCGTGGCAACCCCGGAATCCCCTCCCACGGCGCCTGCGAGCACCCCCATCACCCAATGTACGATCATCGTGTGGCCTCCTTCGCTCCCGCCCCTCACAATGAGCAGACCGAGCCAGACCCGGTCGCTAACGGCACCCCCCAAACGGTATAGGTCAATGGGTTACGCCTTGGCATAACTCGCAGCGGAAGGCTCGGGAATCGTCTCCATCAGCCGCCGGACCACATCCTCCGGCTTGATCCCTTCGGCGTCGGCATTGAAATTTGTGAAGATGCGGTGCCTCAGCACCGGCAGTGCCACGCCGCGAACATCGTTGCAGCTCACATTAAAGCGCCCCTGAAGTACCGCGTATGCCTTGGCTCCCAGCACGAGATACTGCGCAGCCCGCGGACCGGCACCCCATGTCAGCCAATCCTTCACGAACGCCGGCGACCCCACCTCGCCCGGCCGAGTCGCGCGAACCAGGTTCACCGCGTAGTCCACCACATGGTCGCTCACAGGGATCTTCCGAACGATCTGCTGAAGCTTGATGATCTCCTCCGAGGTCAACACCGTCTTAGGCTCGGCGATGGCGTCGCGTGTCGTATGCTTGACGATCTGCCGTTCTTCGTCACGCTGCGGATAACCGATCGTCACCATGAACATGAAGCGGTCGAGCTGCGCCTCGGGCAGCGGGTACGTCCCCTCCTGCTCGATGGGGTTCTGAGTGGCCAGCACGAAGAACGGCCGATCCAGATTGTACGTCTCGCCCGACACGGTCACCTGATACTCCTGCATCGCCTGGAGCAGTGACGCCTGTGTCTTGGGCGGCGTACGGTTGATTTCGTCCGCCAGAATGATGTTGGCGAATACCGGGCCCTTCACGAATCGAAACGCCCGCCGCCCCGTCGTCAGGTCCTCCTCGATGATCTGCGTCCCCGTCACGTCCGACGGCATCAGGTCCGGCGTAAACTGAATCCGGTTGAACGACAGCCGGAGAACCTGGCTGACCGTCCGAATCAGCAGCGTCTTGGCCAGCCCCGGCACCCCCACAATCAAACAGTGCCCCTGTGAAAACAGGGCGATCAGCAACTGCTCGATCACCTCCTCCTGTCCGATGATGACCCGATGGATCTCCTCGAGCAGTCGAAGCTTGGCCTTGCCCAGACGTTCAATCGTTTCGATTTCGACCGGTTGTCTGCCGCTGGTGGTCATGAACTCTCCCGCCGGCCCTCGATTCCCCCGTCTCAGGCGACGTCCCACGGTTAGAAGATTTCCCCGGGGGCTAAGGATATGGCAACCCCTGCATCATGACAAGTCGATGAACGAATTCGAACCAATGGCCGCTCAAGCAGCCTCAATGTGTCCCGATGGCACCTTCCAACAATCCATTCCGCACGCCCCAACCGCAGATCCTCGGCCCCTACGTCCGAAAAGACTCCTCCATCTTTCCAGGCATGAAAATTGGACTCCCCGTCGCAAGATATCTTATGTTTCAGCGGTGCTCTCTGGAGGGTGGTGCAGGGCAGGCGGCTCGCACATAGCGAGCCGGCCTGCACCGGAACCAGCACACCGAAAACCCTCCCTTTGTGCCAACCCGATAACGCCGGAGACGTAGTAGATCGCCTTCACATCGCCCTATCTCCAACGGAAAGGCACACGATGCGACACCTCACGACTCACTGGCCCCTCGGCCTGGCGGCTTTGATCCTCGCCAGCCTTCTCCCCCAACCGATTGACGCATCGCTCATCGACTACCTCTCACTCGATCACGCGGGTGGGCGTTGGCATGACGGCGGGTTCCGGATCGACTGGACCATTTCCCATAACGACGATGACTCCTGGCACTACTCCTACACCCTCTCCGACTGGTGGGGAGATTACCTCTTGCCCGACGCAAGCCACCTCATCCTCGAACTGACCAAAGACTTCACTGTCAAGGACATCTACAACATCAAAGGCGATGTGGACCACATCGAAATCGGAGACTTCGGACGATCGCCGAGCAACCCCGGCTTCCCCGAAGGTGAATGGATTCACGGAATCAAGTTCGACCTGACCGGCAACGCCAGGCACATCGAGTTCGACTCAGACTGCCAGCCGATGTGGGGCGATTTCTACGCCAAGGGCGGAAACAAATCCTATGCCTTCACCGACGATCTCGGCTGGCCCGTCGCCAACCCCTTCGACTACAACGGCCGCCCCGTCGACGCCTATGGCATCGAGATGCAGAAGGTCCTGGTTCCCGGACCCGCCTCGATCCCGGAGCCCGCAACTCTCACCCTCTTGCTCCTGAGCGGCTACGGCCTCCGCCGCCGACACCGCCCCACCCCATAGAGCATCGCACGTTTGGGTATGATCGCACCGGGTGCGGCATTGCCCCCCAGATCATTCTCTCCTACCATTCACCCCCATGAGACACGCACACTGCATCGCCGCGCTGCTTCCCCTGACCCTTGCATCCCTGTCCGGAGGCATCATCGGCGCCGAGGAGCCGCTATCCATCACACACGGCCCCTACCTTCAGCAGCCCGATCAGACATCGATGACCGTCGTCTGGTTCACCAACCGGCCCTGCGTATCCAAGCTGGAATACGGCACGGGCGACAAGCCCGACCGCGTGGCCGTCGGCGCCCGCTACGGACTGATCGACGCCTTCTCGACCACCCACGCCGTACGTCTCACAGGCCTCGTCCCGGGCACCACCTATCGCTACCGCGTCTCGTCCACCGAAATCGTCAAGATGGAGGCCTATAAGGTCACCTACGGACGGAGCGTCTCAAGCGACATCCATGCCTTCACCACGTTGAACGCCGGCAAACCCTCCTTCTCCTTTCTGGCCGTCAACGACATCCACAACCAGGACCGCCGGCTCTCATCGATGTTCCAGACCGTCGCATGGAAAGACGTCGACCTCGTCTTCCTGAACGGCGATATGGTCGGACACATCGACGCGATCAGTCAGCTATTCAGTGGCTTCCTCGACGTCTGCGTCAACACCTTCGCCACTCGGATCCCCCCGATCCTGGTCCGCGGCAATCACGAAACTCGCGGGCCCGCCGCCAGGCAGCTCATGGAGGTCTTTCCGAACTCCGACAACAGGTTCTATCGCTCGTTCGACCATGGCGGAGTCCACTTCATCGTCCTGGACTCCGGTGAAGACAAACCCGACTCCAACAAAGAGTACTACGGTCTGGCCGCCTTCGACGCCTACCGTATCGAGCAGGCCCAATGGCTCGCCGCCGATGCCCAATCCCCGTCCTTCAAACAGGCGAAATTCCGCATCGCCTTCTTTCACATGCCCCCCTACGGCGGCAACAACTGGCATGGAGAGACACACCTTCGCACACTCTGGTCGCCGATCTTCAACCAATCCGGCGTCGACCTGGTCATCTGCGGACATACCCACGCGTTCGCGCACATCCCCCCGAGGGAATCCGCCAACAACTACCCCATCATCATCGGATCGACCGACACGGTCATCCGCGGTGATGTCGCCGGCCCGCGCCTGACCATCACCGTAACCGCACCCAACAAACAGGTCCTGAAAACCCTGTCGATCGACGCCAGATAGGAATCGCCCCCTCTGATCCAATCCCGCTTCACGCGGGATGACGCCGCAGCCACTCGCGCAAGGCGAGGTAGAATTCGTCCCGAGCCTCCCGTTCCAGCCACGGATAGTGCCCGCACCGCTCCCACGATCGATATTCCAACTGCGGCATGAACCGCCTCAGCCCCTCATAGATCATCTCGCCCGGATGCGGATCGACCGTCCCGTGAAACATGATCGCCGGCACGCGAATCCCCGCAAACGAAGCCGGATAGACCCCCTCGCCCTGAAGCCGCAGCATGTCCGACCAGCTCTCGTGGTGTGCCCGGGCATCGCAGGGTTCGCCCTCGTCTTCATGCGGCAGGAGATCGTAGGAAAACACCGGCTCCAGCAGCCGCCCCGCCGCTCGAAGGCCCTCATTGGCATCAGGAGACTCTTCGGACAGGCGGCGGAGTCGATCCACAAGGTCCGCGCCCCCTCGCTGCCTTAGCGTGGCGTTCATCCGCTCCCTGGCCTGCACATCGAACGTCCCGCATCCCACGAGAACCAGCCCGGCCACCGTATCACCATGAACCGCCGCATAGGCCAGCGCCAGCATCGCCCCCCACGAGTGCCCCACCACCAGCACCCGCCCCCCTCCGCACGTATCCCCGATGACTTCTCGCAGATCCGCGATATGCACCCCAACCGTCACAGGCCCCTCACCGCCGCCCCGCTGAAACGGCTCGATCACCCTGAATTCCGATGACAGTTCGCGAGCCACCGGTGCCAGATACCCCGGTACCCCCGGCCCCCCATGTACGAGCACCACCCACGCCCCGCTTTGGCCGTAGCGCCGGACAACAATAGGGGATCGCTGCGGACGATGATTCTTCGGTTCGATCACGATCATCGCTCGTGGCACCGCGCGTCAACTCAGCGGCGGCTTTTGCAGATGCCAGTCGGTGGCCGTCTGATACGCATCGGCCACCTGAAGCAGCGTGGACTCGCCAAAGTGGCGGCCCATCAACTGAAGCCCGATCGGCAGCCCGCCCTTGGCGAACCCGCATGGGATGCTGATCGCCGGAATGCCCGCCAGATTCGTACCGATCGTGTAGATGTCCGACAGATACATCGTCAGCGGATCCGACGTCTTCTCGCCGATCCGAAAGGCGGGCGTCGGCGACACCGGGCCGGCCACTACATCGCAGACCTCGAACGCCGCCTGGAAATCTCGCATGATCAGCGTGCGAACCTTCAACGCCTTCAGGTAGTACGCGTCGTAGTAGCCGCTGGACAGTGTGTACGTGCCCAGCATGATGCGGCGCTTCACCTCGGCACCGAACCCCTCGGCCCGGCTGCGGCAGTACAGCTCGATGATGTCGCCCTCGCGACCGGTGCGATGCCCATAGTGAACGCCGTCGTATCGGCTCAGGTTGCTCGATGCCTCCGCGAAGGCCACGATTGTATAGGCCGCCAGCCAGTAAGGCGTCGTCGGCAGCGAAATCGGTACAACGGTCGCCCCCAACCCCCTCAGCCGTTCCAGGGCCGCCTCCACCGCCTGCTGCACCTCTGCATCCAACCCCTCGGCGAAGAACTCCTTGGCGATGCCAACCCGCAATCCCTCGATCGCGCCCGTCAGGCACGACAGATAATCAGGCACCGGCTCGGGGGCACTCGTCGAATCGCGGGAATCGTGTCCGGCAATCACGCCCAGCAACAAGGCCGCATCCCGGGCGTCGCGAGTGATCGGCCCGATCTGATCGAGGCTCGATCCATAGGCCACCAGCCCATAGCGTGACACCCGCCCGTACGTCGGCTTCAGCCCCGTCACTCCGCAGAAGCCCGCCGGTTGGCGAATCGATCCCCCCGTGTCGGATCCCAGCGCCGCCGGAACCATCCGAGCCGCCGCCGCCGCGGCCGAACCGCCGCTCGACCCACCCGGAACCCGATCCAGATCCCATGGATTCCGAGTGATCTTCACCCCGCTGTTCTCGGTGGACGACCCCATCGCGAACTCGTCCATGTTCGTCTTGCCGATGATCACCGCGTCCGCCGCGATCAGCCGCTCGATCGCGTGCGCGTTGTACGGCGCCGCGAAGTTCGCCAGTATCTTCGACCCGCACGTCGTATGCCCGAACCGAGTGCACAGGTTGTCCTTGACGGCCACCGGCACCCCGCCCAGCGCCCCGAGCGTCTCGCCCGCCTTCAGCCGCTGGTCGATCCGTTCCGCATCCTCCAGGGCCCTCTGGCGATCGACGTAAATGAACGCACCGATCTGAGGATCCAGCCGTTCCACCCGCTGTAGGCAGCCCTCCACCGCCTCTCGGCACGAAACCTCTTTCCGCCGGATCGCATCACGAAGTTGAAGGACCGTCTTGTCCAACATCGAGCATTCCTTTCAGGCCCCAACGCCCCCCGCCGTCGGCCTCAGGCGCTGTCCTGGTCGATCACCTTGGGTGTCCTGTAGAACGAACCCACCCTTTCGGGCGCGTTGGCCAGTGCCGCATCCACCGCCAGGGGTTCGGCCGCCTCGTCATCCCGAAACACGTTTCGCAGCGGCAACGGATGCGCCGTCGGCTCGACCCCCTCGGTGTTGAGCGCGTTGAGCTGCTCGACGTATTCGAGGATGGACGAAAGCTGGCCGCTGAACTCGGTCACTTCCTGGGGCGTCAGTTCCAGACGTCCCAGCATGGCGATGTGCCGAACCTGCGCCTCATCGATTTTTCCCGGCATGGCTCTGACTCCCAACAATGGAGCCGGGATTATACCCGGGACAACCCGACCCCAAGAAGTCTCACAAAACTGACTGTCGTTGGACGGGCGAGCCTCGACCGAAGGCTGTCGGCTGGTCCCGACTGCCCAGGATTGCCCAGGAGATCGGTCGTGCGGTGGAACAGGCCGGATCTGTCCCACGGAAGACGCGGTCACGGAGTCGGCTCATCCGCGGCCAGGGGTGGGCCGTCGGTGCGGTTCCAGACGACTTCGGTGCCATGCATTCGGATGGAGCGGCGGGGCGGGGAGGTAGAAGCTAGGAGTTGGGAGTTAGAAGCCGGTCGCTGGGCGGGCGTATTCGGATTGGGCGAGTCGGTGAATGTCTCACATTGTCCCGTATTGTCACATGTTGGGGGGGGCGGGGAGTTAGAAGCTGGGAGTTGGGAGTTAGAAGCCGGTCGGTGGGCGGGCGAGCCGGCGGATGTCTCACTTTCGACACGTTCTTCACGCGTTTTCAGGGAGGGGGCTTGGCGAGGCATGGGGGATTCGTTCTGGGTGCGATCTGGTTTGTCGGCGGATGTCTCACTTTGTCCCGTATTGTCACAGATCTCGGGCGGCAGGGAATCGGGGGTAGGTGATAGAGGATGAGGACTGCTGATACATGGAGATTCGATCTTGTCGGGTCGTTTCTCGGTGGTGTTTGTCTCGCGTCGGGTATCCGGGCAGAGGACTGCCCGGCTCGGAGGGGAG
>CAYUQT010000027.1:0-109094 GCA_964446835.1 uncultured Planctomycetales bacterium
GGTGCCACGTGGGGGAAGAAGGTCGGGTGCGCCCGAGACGTGTGTGCGGGTCCTTGTCCATTTGAGGTGTGAGAGACTCGTGGCGGGATCACCGGGGGTGGCCAGCTTCTGCATGACTGACACACCTATTCAGAGTAACAAACATCTTAGAGTTGTGTTGCCTGATCGCTGCGCCTCTTCGTTGAGACATCGCTTCAGAAGACTTGCCAGAATTTTGTTAAGGAATCGCGTGCTCGGTTTCTCGCTGTAAGGGCGTTTTCAGTACTGAGAAGGGGTTCGTCGTGTACCACCTCTTTTTCTACGGAGACTTCAACATAAAGTCCGCCTAATGCTTAGTCGAAACTGGTGGTGGCGGCGTGATGGGTCACGACGCGAAATGGTACCGATCCGAAGAGGAGCTTGGCGACGAATGATCCTCTCACCCTTGGTCAAGAGTAGCGGGCCTGCTGATCGGCGTTCGGAACCCCGTTTGCGCTTCTCGTGGCAAATGTACTTCCAGCATTACGGTGATACGAGAGTCGAAGAAGGAAGAATGCTGGATATTTCCACTCGCGGAGCGGCCTTCCTGGTTCCGTTTGAATCGGACGTTTGGCCTGGGAAGAAAGTGGCCGTACGGATCACGCATCCGATGATCTCGAACGGCATGTTCACCATTCAGAACGTGCGCCGGGAGGCCGAGGTTCTGAGGGTGGACACACACACCACCGGTCGCAAGAGGGTGGCGGTTAGGCTGCTGGTTCCGCTGGACTATGACCCCGTTGGGGATAGTCCGGACCAGTTGGGTGGCGACACGGTTCTGTAGAGGTGTGGCTGGTGGCTCCCTGCGTGCGGGTCGCTTGAGGGGTCAAGGGAGTGCCTGCGGCTAATCTGCCGCTTGAGAGGTCGATTCCGAGAGGCGTCCCTCTTGTGGTCAGGGGGGACCCGGTCCTTTCGCGATGCATGTCCTTCCTGGTTCGGTCATCCCACCCTGGTCAGGTTCGGACTACGGAGTAGACTGCTGCATTTGCGTGATATTCTGCAATGCGTTGTTCCGTGTGAGGTAGCCGAACGGATCGAAGGTGTCCTGCGTGCTGCCCCCGCCCGTCCCACCGTTTTGCGCCTGACGGGCATTGTTGTTGAGATAGTCCAGTCCCTCGACGTTGTAGTTCACGTTGGCAGTTAGCCCCACACCGGCTCTGAAGAAGATATTCCTATTGAACCAGTCCTGACACCGTGTCTCAAGCGTGTCGGGCACCCAGAGGATGTCGCCAGCAGCCAGTTCGATGTTGGGGTCCCTGCCGGTGGTCAGACGGTCCAGATTCAGCCTGACATGAACGTCGCGTCCGTCTGGCATTCGGCGGATGAGGGTTGCCTCTCTCGGGGTGACATCGACGCGCAGTCCCCCGGAGGCGGCGAGCGCCTGAAGAACCGTCATGGTCACCCCTTGGGGGTAGACCTGAGGTCGCGGCGCTGCGACGAGACCTCCGACGAAGATTGCATTGGGCGTGGCGGCATGGACGGTGACGATATCCCCCCGCTCGAGTGGAGGCAGGGTCAGCGAAGCCCGGAGTTGGTCCGGTTCGGTCAAGGTCAGAGTGACCTCTTCGCCGGGCCTGCGGACACGTTTGAGCGTCACTTTCCCGGAGGCGATGTTCGAGACGCCACCTGCTCCCACGATTGCATAGAGAAGATTTCGTTCGGTTCGGCGGAGTCGGATGAGGCCCGGGGCGGTGACGGCTCCTACAACGAGGACCTCGGTGTTGTCGGGGGCCATGACCTCGACGTGGATCAACGCTTCTCGAAAGATCTTGGGTGCATAGGCCTGCTGGATGGTCCGTTCGACGTCTTCCAGCGCCAGGCCAGCGACCTTGACCTTTCCGACCATGGGAAGCTCGACGTCGCCATCGCGATTGACACGAGCTTGCACGGAGGGCGTGGCTACCGGTTGGGCGACGGTGGTCAAGGTTACAATGAGGACGTCGGAGGGCCCCACATGATAGGGTTCGAGGAACCGGTCGGCCAACGTATCGGGTTGAGTTGTTTCCGGTTGGCTGGTCACCGGCTGAGTCGTTGAAGGTTGCGTGGAGGCGGGCTGACTGGTGGGCGACGCCTGCCGCATTTGCTGCTGCATGGCAAGGAATTCGTCCAGACTGATGCGGTGATCCGCACATCCCAGGAGGGGTACGATTACCCACAATGCAGCACAGAGCCCTACAATGGACGGCGATTGCATGGGATGGGTCTCCCCAAAAACAAACCTGCTTCTGATGCCAAGCGCTTCGGGCTGGATTCATCGCCCGAGCGACGGACGATCTACGGCGCGTCGGACTTCTCGGGACGTAGCTGGCGGTTCATGACGCTTGATTCTGAGGGAAGTCCGCCACGACACGGTATACCACCTTTTGCCGAGCCTCGCAAAGGTCAGCGAAGCCCCTCTACCGACGGGGATCGCTCTCCCGACCGCGCTTCGGTGAGGACACGCCGGCTTGGCAAGGTGCCCAACCTCAGTCTCATGCGCCAACAACCGCTAAGGACCTCGCTCAGGTCTTCAGATTTCTAATCGGCAATTCAAGTCTTAACTCATTACTACGTCCGACGCAGCTACCTCTTGGGGTTGCGGGGTTCGGTCTCGAAAATCATGTGATGGAACGTCACACGGGCTCCCCTTCAGGCATCAAAGGATTTGAGCAGACTTCTGTGATTGCCCTACTTCAAATCGTTGCCGGGGATAATCGGCTCGTGAGGCGGGAGCATTATGGCGACACAGATCATGCTACATAGCTACAATTATTTGGATCGTGTTTTTACACGAGGACAATTTGATTTAGTAAAGTCTATCAAGAATTATCTTGACAGAGGACTTGTAGTCAGCGACAATTTGGAGTACAGGCTGGGGCAAGCTGGAGTTCAAGCTCCCTCGTCCTGAAGTGTGAGGTCTTTGTAGATGCGCTTTGTGTACGGGACGATTCTCGTCTTGTCTTCTCTGACTGCGGCAGCCCATGCTGACCTTGGCGCTGCCTGTGTAGGGTTTGAGACTGCGCAGCTATCCCTCCAGGAGACTTCCACCGCCCAGCAAGTGCACAACGACCTTGGAGCCAAGGACTGGACGTCTCTGGCAGGACTTCAAGCTGGCGACTGCTTGAATGGTTCATTCGCGCTGAGAGGTCGTTCTCTGGCGTTGCCCAAGGCTGAGAGTTCAACGCATGAAATCGTGCGGGAACTTCCTCCTGACTCTGGAGGTGCCTCGCTGCTACTGCTGGGGCTTGGCACGCTTGGTCTGCTTCGGGCCGGTCGTCTGGCCAAGCAGGTGCACCTTGGAGACGTGTCCGAATGGGTTCACACGGGCGGACCATGGCAGATCGGGAACGCTTTGGCGGTCGACCTTTCTTGCGATTGTGTCGATCTGCCGCTTTGTGTCTTTGAGCGGCCAAGTGAAGGGCTTCAGAAGATCTGTCGTGGATTGACCCACGAGCAGGTTTCCGTATTTCTCAAATCTCAGTGGTCGGTGAGGTCGTTGCCAGCCCGTGCTCCTCCCCTTCAGTGATCGTTTCGAACGGTTTGGTACGGACTTGACGTTGATCTGTTACCTTGTGATCTGGAAGCACAGCGTCGAGTCGAGTTAAAGAAACATCCTGTGGAAGGGAGATTATGATGCGAAACGTATTACGCATAGCGGTGGTTGCCGGTGTTCTGGTATCAGGTGCCTATGCCGACATCACCTTTGATTTCAACGCGATCGCCCCCTACAAAGGGGACATGACGATTGGCAGTTACATGACCTCGGTGTATGGGTCGACCGTGACGACCGATGATGCTCTGACGGGGTTGAACATTGAAGGATGCCCCTTCAGCACGAACTTCATCGGAACGAATCTGTTCAGTGCCGACAAGGCTTTCGACATCTACTTCGCGGATACGCCGATCGAGGCCGCGAAGTTTGAAGGTTTTGTGTTCTTCCCGTCTTGCGATGCCGACTTCACGTTCAAGGCCTACAGCAACGGGGAACTGGTGGACACCTTCAGCCGCGACAACTGCATCGAGGTTTTCGACAGCGGTTGGCGGACGTTCTCGAAGCCGGTGGATCACCTGCGGTTCTCGGATGCAGGCTTCCATTTCGTCGGCATCGACGATTTGGTTGTAAGGCCCGGTGGTCAGGGCGGCCCCAGTGTTGTACCGGCTCCCGGTGCGGCCTTGTTGGGAGTGATCGGGCTGGGACTCGTTTCCACGCTGCGTCGTGGCAAGCGCTAATCAGCTGTCGATCGCTCAGTTCTTAATGCACCCTTGGAAACGTCCTCCGGCTTGGTGCTGGAGGACGTTTCTTTGTATAGAGAGGGTGTTTCGGTATTGTATCGTGCAGTATAGAGATGGCTCGGAAGAGAGGAGAGGGTCTCATCGCTCACCTTGGCGGATCCCGGGATTTTGGCGGACGTCGGCGGCACACGTGGGCGAAACGTGAAGGGTCTTTTCGCCTTGTGAGCGCGTGGGTGTGGTGATCAGGCGCACGGACCCATGAGGGGACAACGAGTATGGTGACTCGTCCAACCAGATCCGGAAAAGTCTCACTACGCTCGCTGATCATCGGCGCCGCGGTCTTTGTCCTTCTGGTGGCAGGGGGGTGGGGGTATCGACAATTCCGCAGGGAATCGCTGGCCAAGCAAGGCTTGGCGGACGGACGAGCAGCGATTCAGCGAAAAGACTGGTCGACCGCCTGCAAGTCGCTGGGCCTGTATCTGGCTCGCTATCCCAATGATGTTCGGGTGTTGAAAGATTACGCTCGAGCGCAGTTGCTGGTCCGTCCTCTTGGGCTGGAGAACGTTGGATCGGCTCTGACAGCCTATCGCCAGGTGTTGCGGACCGATCCCAAGGATGTGGAGGTTTTCGACCCACTGGTCAGACTGTACTCAGACCTGGGCAATTTCACAGAGGTCATCTACATTGCCGAGGCTCGCTTGAAGCAACTTCCGGATGATCCTAAGGCACTGGTCTGGCTTGCCAAGGGACAGATATCCCATCAGAAACTGGGGGAGGGTCGCAGTACGCTGTTGAGGCTTTTGTCCCGGCTCGACACCAGGCCCGACAAGCTTCCGGAATACGTCGAAGCATGCTGGCTGTTGGGAAACATCGATCGTCAGAGCGAGACCGCCAAGACGCGAAGCGAGGCGATCGGGTGGCTTAATCGGGCCATTGACCATGATCCTGCATCCGCCGAAGCGATGGTGAATCGAGCGCGCTTCATTCGAATGATTGCTCCGAGCGATGAGGCCGGGCTTCAGGCGGCGATGGCTGCCGCACGAAAGGACCTCGATCGAGCCGAACAGGCGGCTCCTGCCGATCCCCGGGTTCGTCTGCTGATTACCGAGGAGTGGATCGAGCACAACCAGCTCGACCGAGCGGGCGCGCAACTTCGGATTCTGTCGAGCTGGCCGTTGGACAAGATCGAGCCTTTCTTTCCCAGCCTGGATGATTGGGTTATTGCCAAGTTTCTCGTCTCGGCCCGGTGGGTGATTCGCCGGGGGACCTATCCGGAGGGCATTGCGCTGGCCGACGAGATTCTGGCCCTGCTGAAATCGAAGGAGCAGCGGGTTCACGTTCTGCCGCCGGCTATCGAGCTCTACGTCGGGGCCAACAAGGTCGCCGTTGCGGAACGATGCCTTGATGAGTACCTGTCGACTATCGCCATGGGTGCTTCGGGCGCTCCCACGAATGATCTGGTGCCCTATCTTCGGGGGATCGTTGCCCAGGCCCGGGGCAACCCCTATGAAGTCATCAATGTGGTCGAGCCTGCCGCGCAGAGGAGGCCGCATCCTCTCTTCTGGAGACTGCTGATAGAGGCCTACAGCCAGACGGGACAAAGCCGAAGAGCTGTCGCAGCCATGAAGGAATACCTTCGCCTGAAGCCGTCGGATCTTCAGATGACGATGCGGCTGTCCCGACAGTATCTCCGGCAGGGTGACTATGCCAAGGCGTTTGAAGCGGCGCGGCTGGCCGAGGCATTGGATCCCACGGACGTGGCGGTGAGGTTACTGCGGCTGGGAGCAACGCTGTCGGCCGTCGGTGAACGAGGAAGCACGACCACTGCCGCAACGAGTCGACCCGGACTGCAGTCTGTGTTGTCGGAGCTCGCCGCGCTTCGCAAGGCCCATCCCGATCGCACCGAGATTCGTGTGATTCTTGCCGCCTTCGCGATGGAACAGGGCCAAGCCGAACAGGCCGAGCGGGAACTCAAGCTTGCGATTCAGGAATGCAAGGACACGTTCAGCGCCGAACTTCAACTGGCTCAGCTTTACATCAGAATGAACCGCCGAGCAGATGCTATCGAGGTGGCCCGAACAGCCTGCAAACGGAATTCCAAGATGCCGACCTCCTGGTCATTCCTGGCTGAGTTGCTGCAGGAGGATCAGCGATATGCCGAAGCCCAGGCCACACTGAAGAGCGGAATCGCTTCGGTCGAAGATGCCTGGGCCAAGCGAGACCTGTCGATCGCTCGGGCCACATTGGCCATGCAGGCTGGCAATCGTGCAGACGCCATTGCCCTGCTGAGAGATCTGGCGTCAAAGGACAAGCAGGACATTCGCGCCCACTCGATGCTGCTGAGCGTTTCGGAGGTCCTTCGCGACACACCTACCGCCCAGAGACTGGTCGATGAGATTCGCCTGGTTCAGGGTGAGACCGGCTTGTTGTGGCGTCTTCACCAGGCGGCCCTATGGCTGGCGGGCGACGAATGGCGATCTCGGCAGAAGGATGTTATCACCTTGTTGGAGCGGTGTATCGAGGGTGATCCACAGTGGTCCTCGCCCGCCCTGTTGCTCGGTCAAACCTATGAACGTCTCGACAACCTCAGTCAAGCTGAGGCGATCTATCGCCGAACCTTGTCGGCCAATTCATCCGCCGTCGAGATCGCCGATCGCCTGACGATTTTGCTGGACAAGCAGCGACGGTTCACAGAATCCAATCAAGTATTGGATCAGCTCCGGATCAACCCCGCGATACTGAACACCCGCCGAGTGCGAACCGCAATCGGTGCGGGGGATCTGGACCGCGCGATTGACGAATTGAAGGACCAGATTGCCCGACAGGCCAAAGATGTCAGTTCACGGATTCTGTTAGCTCGCCTGGTCTATCGACACAAGAAGGACCTTGCCCTGGCCATGAAATACCTGGATGAGGCCGAAGCGATCACCCCGAAATCGATCGACGTCCTGGCCGCTCGGGTGTCCATCCTCAAAGCGGAAGGACGAAACGCAGAGGCTCGACAGCGTCTCGATGCGGAGGTCAAGCGCAGCAACGCGTTCGAAGCCCACCTCCTGCGTGCGGCCTATCTGGCGGCCATGGGAGACAATTCCGCCGCGGAGAAGGCCTATCTCGAGTTGGCACCGCTCGGCAAGAATGGACAGGGATATGAACTGTTGGCCAGGTTCTATCTGGATACGAATCGACTGAACGACGCCATTGTTGCCTGGGAGAAGGGGCTGACCGCCAGTCCGGACGACACATCCATTCAAAGAGGGCTCACCAGAGCCCTTCTGACGAGAGATCAACCCGCCGATCGCCAACGGGGCCTCGTGATGCTGGCGGCGTTGGAGAAACGGTTCAAGGAAGACCCGGAACTGCTGTGGATCCGCGCGGCGACCCTGCTCAAGGAAGGCTCCGGAGAGGCTACTCGAAAGGCGCGGGCCTTTCTGGAGCGAGTGGTTCAGCTGGAACCGAGATCGATCGAGGCCCAACTTGCACTGATCCGAATTCTCATGGAGCAGGGCGACTACACTGCCGCCCGCGATCAGGCCATTCGGTCACTTAGCGCCAATTCGAACGACGCCCGGCTCATGTTGGCCAGGGGGAAGGCTGAAAGGGCCCTGAAGAATTGGCAGATGACTCGTGAGATGGCCAATGCCGTTTTGGCTGACGATCCGAACAGTATCGAGGCACGTGAGTTGTTTGCCCAGGCGGCTATCGGGTCGGGCGACTCCCGGACCATCGATGGGGCTCTGACGACGATGAAAGACGTCGCCGATATTTCGAGCGATGATCGCATTCAGATAGCCAACGCGATGCTGATCAACGCCCAGGGACGAACCGACGAGGCTATCCGCAGACTGGAGGCCTATGGACAGACGGATCAGGGTAAACGAAGTGTTGACACGTTCCTCACCTTGGCCGAGCTCTACCGTACCAAGTCGGATTCGGCCGCATGGGCCCGCCAGATCGATCGAGCCGAGGCTTTGGCCCCCAATTCGCCGGCCGTTGCGACTGCACGGACCATCTGGCTTGCCTCGAGCAGGCAATTTGACAAGCTTGAGAGGGCTATCGAAGACTACCGTCGGAGGAACCCGACCGATTTGCGGACGGTTGTCGTCGGGGCAACGGCATTGGCCTCATCGGGTTCGAAGGACCATCTTCTCAAAGCTCAGGAGTTGTTCGAGGCGGTGGTGGCCGCCGATCCGACTCAGGTCGATGCCCAACTGGGTTTGGGTGCGGTGATCTATCACAGAGGCGATCTGGATCTGGCTGAGAAGATGTACCGGAAGGCCTTGGAGCTTTCGCCGGGCAATGTCCGCGCGATGAACGACCTGGCCTGGGTTCTGGCGGACGGGAAACGGGACTATCGGACGGCGCTGGAACTGGTGGACAAAGGCGTACGGATGGCCCCTGCGGATGCCAATCTTCGGGACACACGTGCCAAGATTCTCTGTCAGTTGCCTGGTCGCCTTTCGGAGGCGAGAGAGGAATACGCCCGTAGCGTCGAATACAGCGCACCGAACAGTCGGGCTCGGGTCAAGGCACTGTACCGACTGGGCGGCGTCTGCAGGCAGTTGAAAGATGAGGTTCAGGCGAGAAAGAGCTTCCAGGCCGCCATCGAGATGGACCGGAAAGTGGGAGCGCTGACTCCGGAAGAACGGGCGGACATCGCCAAGACGCTCGGCACGGCACCCGAAGCCAAGCAGGGCTGAAGCCTCTCCGGACGCCTTTACGTCAGCATGTATCTGCCGATGATGACTTCGCGAAAGCCGCTGTTCCCGGGGGGGTATACTGATCGTGCAGCGGCTTCGGGACCTTGTCATGCGGTCTTCTTGCCCGTCTTTTCTGACGGACCGAAGAGCCTGTCCAGAAAGACCAGCTCAACCACGAGCAGAAGTACGGCCAAGGGCATCATCGCCAATCCTGCAAAATCGTGGAGGAATCGTTCTGCGATCTGGCTGCTGGTATACATGTACAAGAACGCGGTGATACAAAGACGGGCCAGGTTACAGACGATCGCCAAGATTCCACTAGATACCAATAGAATCGCCTTCTGCCAACGGGGACGATGCACATAGTATGCCACCGTTGAAGCCACGATCACGAACGCCGTCAACATGCGCAGGCCGCTGCACGCCTCGGCCACTCCGACGGCCATGCCGTCCCCCAACACCATGACATTCCCCTGTCGCGAGACGACTACCCCAATTGTCTTCAAGACAAGAACCGCTCCACTTGTTGCCAGTTCCTGCAACCCTGAACTGATCAAGGCATGAATCGATCGGGGCAGGGGTACCATGAGGAAGAGGAACAGCAGAACCCAACCGAGTCGCCGGGTCAGTGTGGGACCCAGTACGGCCAAGACGATGCCAACAAGGGTCAACGGCAGGGAGTAGTATTCTGCCGACCCGAACGAAAGCAGCCGCCCCGCAAGACGCATCATCATTGCCAGCACGATGATCAGCAGCCCCCACAGGCAGGGACTGGCCTGGGTCAGAGGAAGGTTCTTCCGCTCCAACCAGACGAAGTAAAGAGCAAGCAGCGGAACTAATTGTCCCGCGGAGTAGTCCTGGTTGTGCTGCCACTGGTCATACAGACCCACCAGAGTCGGCCAATAGGACCACACCAGGCCCACAGACAGCACACCAGCGGCGAGAAGCCATAACCGGCTGCCCCCTCGGCTCGTCCGTTCGCGAAACGCGTCGTCGTGTGTCCGCCGGGCTTCCACCGTCTGCTCGGACGAGATGCCCTGCCGGGAGTCTTTGGAGCCTTGGACGAGAGCCATGCGAACACCACCTCGAGACGTCGACGACACGACAACTGGTTCTACTGCTCACCGAGCTTCCACAGAACGTGAGCACTGAGCCGAGCCACGTGAGGGTGAAGAAAATAGAGCATCATGAGAATAGACCGCATCGGCAGCGTTCCGTCGGATGCTGCCTTGAAGTCCTGCCTTATTCGTTCGCACTCGCCACGACTCTCTGCGGCAAGGTGTGGGCTCTCCAAGCACAAACTGAAGCTCTGCACGATGGAGGCATGGCGTCCTGTCAGGAACCCATTATTGGCAAAAAAGCGCTCAAAGCAAGGTGTGTGTTGTGTCGAAATAGCATGACATGGACGTTGTTCTCCAGGTTTCCATCCTGGTTGTGTTCTAAGTTTTTCTAGTATTCCCAATTTGCCCATGCTTACAAGGAATCGTATTCTACCTCCGGCGCAATTCGCCGTTTTCCATGCGGTAGGTCCGAAAAACACGCATGGGTTGGCATGGGGGAGAACGAAGATGCTGTGCAGGATTGTTGGAAGGGGCGTTGCTAGCCTAGGTCTCATTTCTGCTGTAGCCCTTTTGACCGTTTCAGGCTGTACGGGTTCTCCAAACCCCGGTGGTGATCCATCTCCCTTGGACCCAGTCACTAACGGATTGATCGTCAACGGATACGTGAACGTGACGACGGATCCGAACGAACCGAATCAACCCGCTGCATACTCCACTCAGCAGTATGAGTTCAATGCAGACCCCATTTCGGGTTCCAGGCCATTGACGGTCACTTGTGCGGTCTCTACGATTACCGGGGATCCATTGGCGAGCGGAACGTACGCGTGGAAGTTTGATGGGGTGGAGGAGAGCGGCCCGATGGCGGAGTATGCGCAGCGCAGCCATGTATTTCAGACGGGCGGTGCGCACACCATCGCGCTGGCCGTAAGTCTGTTGGGAGTCAGTGCTCCCATCAGTTGCACGAGCAAACAGACCCGCACGACTCAGTGCGTGGTGGTGGTGGCGCCTCGGATTTCGGGCCACGTGCTGGATGCGTCAGGCCAAGGGATTTCCGGCGTTGTTGTGGCCGGGAATGCCGGGGCCGGAACGGCGGTCTCAGCTACCGACGGGGCGTACGAGATCGAGGTGCCTTACAACTGGTCCGGCCAGATCGGCCCACAGAACAGCACGCTGATTTTCCAGCAATCCACTCGTTCGTATTCGAATGCCAAGCAAGACCTTACCGGCCAGGACTTCTCAGTGGCGGCTGCCGCGAAGGTGAAGATTGCGGGTAGCATCCATGACAGTTCGGGCAATCCGTTGGCAGGTGTGGCCTTGGCCGCCGACAACAGCGGTGGGTCGGCCACGACGGGAGCCGACGGCTCGTATCAGTTTGAGTTGACCGGCGGTTGGTCGGGCAAGATCACGCCGACCTTGAAGGACTTCGCCTTCACGCCGAGCGATCGGAGCTATTCGAATCTGACTGCCGACGCCCAGAGCCAGGATTTTGCGGGCAACAGCACGGTTCCGGCGACGGTGAAGATCGCCGGATGCGTGAAGGACCCCAACGGGGCCGGGATTTCGGGCGTGCCCGTGGTGGCGAGCAATGGCGGTCCGTCGGGTACGACCGACGCTAATGGACGCTATGAGCTGACCGTGGCGTATCACTGGAACGGAACGATCACGCCGAGCAATGAAAGCTACACGTTTGTTCCATCGAGTCGCCCGTATGCCGACGCGACGGCGAACCTCAGCAGTGAGGATTTTGCCGCCACGCCGGTTCTGCTCGTCTTCCCGAAGGTTTCGGGATATGTCAAGGACGCCGAGAACCGTCCGGTTCAGGGCGTGACGCTGACGGCCACGAGTTCGGAAGCCCGAGCCACGACGGATGCCAACGGCTTCTATGAAATGACGATGACGATCAACTGGTCGGGCAAGATCACGCCTGCGCTGGGCGAGTATGGTTTTGAGCCGGCCTTCATCGAATACACGTCCCTATCGACCAACCTGACGCAGCAGAACTACAAGGCGATGGCGCCGGCGCCGGTGGGTTCGAGGACGATTTCGGGTGTGTGCAAGGACGCACTGGGCACGGGCCTGGTGGGGATTGTTCTGACGGCCAGTACGGGCGAGACGGCTGCGTCGGGACCGGGCGGGGCGTACGCGCTGTCCCTGAGCGAGGGATGGAGTGGGACGATCACGCCGGGCAATGGCGACCCTAACTGCACGTTCGTTCCGGCCAAGCGCGACTTCACGCCGCTGTCCGGCGATCAGACGGATCAGGATTTCGTTATCCAGCGTACGAAGCTCATTGACCCCAAGACGAGTACGACGACGTGGCAGTATTTCGCCCTCCCGGCCGCACAGAGCGGCACGTTCACCTTTGAGTTTGATTCGATTCCGAATCAGGCGAACATGGACGGCGTGACGGGGCTGTCGGGTGTGGCCGCACCGAGCAAGTACAGCGATTTCGCGGTTCTGGTGCGATTCAACACGACCGGCACCATTGATGTGCGGAACGGCAGCGCCTATACGGCCAGTGCCTCTGTGGCCTATGTGGCCGGTGCCATCTACCACTTCAAGGTGGTGGTGAACGTGACGAATCATACCTATGACGTCACCGTGACGCCGGAAGGCGGCAGCCCGGTGGTATTGGCCCAGAGTTTCGCCTTCCGCACTGAACAGGCCGCGGTGACCTCGCTAACCACGTGGGGGCTGATTGGTGCTGTGTTGGACGGCGGCGCGCGCATCGTGACGCACCAGGTGGGCAATTGCAACGTGGCTGGCGCGGTTCCGACGAACCAGGCGCCGGTCGTCAACGCCGGTACGGATCGGCTTGTTAACCTCTCGACCGGTGGCATCACCGTGACGCTTGACGCAACCGTCACCGATGATGGTTTGCCCAATCCTCCGGGCAAGGTTACCACGACGTGGTCAAAGGTTTCGGGCGCAGGCACGGTGGCTTTCGGCGATGCGTCGGCCGTTGATACGACGGCCACCTTCACCGTTGCCGGCAGTTATGAGTTGAGACTGACGGGCAATGACGGTCAGTCAACGGCCAGCGATTCCGCGATGATTCACATCTTGCCGGTGATGTCCGTCCAGGCGGCGACGACGGGCGGACAAGCTCCGCTAACGGTGGAATTCACTGCTAAGGAGAGCAGCGGCAGTCTCGATCCGAACCATCTTCCGGCCGGGTGTTCCCTGAAGTGGAACTTCGGCGATGGAGGGACGAATGCCGTGGTTACCGGTCCAGCCAGCCAGAAAGCAAAGGTGAGCTACACGTTCGTGCAAGCGGGCACGTTCACGGTGGTTCTGTCGGTGGCAGTGGGTTCTCTCGAGACGAGTTGTTGCCTGTTGCAGATCACGGTGCAGGCTGCCCCGGGTGATCGCGCGATGACGCCGGTGATTGAGCCGAATCAGGCGACCTACGATGCCACTGCGGGCGCCTACATGAAGAGTGTACGGATTACCATCACGGGGGATCCCAACTCGACGATCCGCTATACGACTGATGGGCTGGAACCGACGGCAGAGTCAACCCATTACACCGATCCGAATGGTTTTGTCTTGGACGGGACGACCACGGTGAAGGCGAAGGCCTTCAAGTCGGGCCTAGCCGACAGCGATACGGCTTCGAAGAGCCTCACGGTGAAGTCGAATGTGCTCTCGCAGTACGGCATTACCTGGAACCTCGATGCCAACTACGTCGTGGGGCATTTTGTCACGGGAGATTGGTGGGTGGTGGGACCGGTAACGGTTACGGCGATTTCGCCGGCGCCGGGCAGCGGACGGAACGGCTCGATGATAAACCCAGCGCCGGGTACTGACCAGGCCTATGACGATCGGCTGTATGACTACAAGGCAACTCTTCTCAAGAACCCCCCGTTCACCCTCAGCACGGGCCAATCGCTCGTATCGTCCATCAGCGTGACGACGAGCCCGTACACTGATCTCATGGGGGTCGCATCTTCTGCAATCATCTTGAAGGGAGCCAGTATTCTGACGTCTCTGGCCACGACGCCTCCATCTGATGCATTCAGACCCCCCTATATGGGGACTGCCAAGCAAATCTACCTCAAATCTGGCATCCAATGGCAGCTGCTCCCCAAACTTCCAACTCCAGCAAGTGCGCCAAGCCTTTCAACCTATGAGCGATACTTCCAGCGCCCCTGGTTGGATCATAAGGCAGGGTGGGCCGGAAGATCCCTGCACCCGGGCGACAACATGCCCGGATATGGTCGTGAGCTCGTAACCGTTGTAGGAGACGCAGCTCTTCTGCTCTGTCTCAACTACAGCAACGCCAAGAAGGAGTCCTTGCTGATTGGGATGACTCAGGTCGGTATAGACAACTACCATACCGCTCTTCTACACAAGGGAATGTGGGCCACCGATGGCGGACACATGATGGGCAGGAAATTCCCCATCCAGTTTGCGGGGATCATGTTGGGTCAGTCCGGCATGCTGACTCTCAACGACTACGACAATCAAGAAGATCTGTCGACCTACTACGGCGACACCACCCGTGTTCTTTGGACGGGCTGGCAGAACTCCGGGCATGCCTATGCGAAGGATGTTCAGTACCTGCCGGCTAAGGGCGTTGACTCTAGAGGGCTGCCCTACAACTTTGAAAACTACCACCCCTCAAAATGGGGAGGTTACCCCTTCGACGGCGTCGCTCAGGCATACGCTTACGACAAGCAGGAACCTTACCGACGCCTCGTTGCTCAAGCGTATCCTGGCGAGGCTATTGCAGCCCGAATCCTCGGACTGCGCGTCCACTGGAATCATGACGCCTTCTTCGATTATGTTGATCGTTGGATGTACGAAGACGATACGAACAACTTCGCGACGATTCAACAGTATTGGCCCAGTTTCGTGAACTGGAATCCAAGGGGGCAGACCTGCACGTCCCAGTTTGCCAAGGATATGTATCTGACGTATCGGCCCAGCTATTGATTCGCCGACTTGATGGGGGTCTGCAGCACCAGACTTCATGCGGCGAAGCGAATGCTCGCAGCCAGCAAGCTGACTTGCCTGCTCTATGGGGATTCGCTCGCCGCACCGTCTTCCTGGAGAAGACGTATCACTCGCATGCACTGGGTGTGCCAAGAGTACTGCTCTGCGAATCCTCGCCTCTTTTCCTTCTGCGCCGGGTCGATTTCATCACAAGAGGATCTCACCTGCGAGGCGAATTCATCGGCTATTGTCGCGATGGCAATAAGATCTGTACAGGTGGCAGATTGGGGAAATGGGGTTGAGACAATTGGCTTTCCCAACGACAGATACTCCTTAAGTTTGATAGGATTGCACGATTCAATCCATCGATTCTGTCTCCAAGGCATGATGCAGACATCCAGACACTTTCCATAGTGAGGGATCTGCTCATAGGGTCGCTGCCCTATCATGACGACGTTCGAATGCTCTGTGAGCAACGAGCAATCTATCGATGACCTGCCAATAAAAACAAACGTGATGTCAGGCAGACGTTCTACGACGTCTGCCATTAGTTTCATGTCGAATGTGTGATCGTCTATTCCACCGAAGAAGCCAACGATCGGAGGATGAAGTTCGCACATCTCAGGTGGTATCCATGGATCCTGATCCGCGTGCGCAAAGCTCTCGTGGTCGACACCGTGATCAACGAATGCTGCTTTACGGCATTGATCCTTTTCCTCTTCAAATAGTGCCTCATTCGAGAAGAATGTAAGGTCGGCATGCTGTTTGAGACGTCTGTCGTAGTAAGTGATCTGTCTGGTGTCCACTCCAGGGAACTCTTCGTACCGGTCCGTTCTCTGGTAGACCAAGGCGCGGCGATCCAGGCCGAGGGCCGCATCACAGGCAGCCGGGCAATTGACCCATATGACCGGACGGTGCAGACCGGCAGTGCGCATGCCCAAACGAACCTGCAACCTCAGCATACGTTCGTTTATTCCCCGAGCCAACTTCAGATGATGGACGGGGGCTGTCACCGGAGAGTACACCCAGAACCCTTCGGGTACGCGGATTATTCCGCGACACATGCTTCTTGCCTTGCGCAGCAATCGTCTGAGAAACATATGCCCCTCCGAGAGGTTGGGCTTTCGCATGACGATGGAGTTTACATAGAGAACAGGGCCGTAGCGCGCCAGTTGGCGCATGTACTGCATGTCGGCGTGTCCTCGATTGTGGTACCACCAGTCCTCACCTCCGAAGCAGAGAACGCCGCTTGTGGACACAAGCTCTCTGCAAAACCTGTCATCGCATGAAGCCTCGGGTTCTGGATGAGCATGATTCACAGATAGTCCCCTAGTAGAGTTCCAGCACCCTCTTCAGCATATCTTTCAGTCTAGCGAAGAGGCGGGGACGTTTCATGGGGGTATCCAAGAGGAACCGATGGATAGCCAATAGCAGTTCTTCGGAGGCATGAGCTTTGATGCGAGTCGTAGCGCTACAGCACGCACCCCACGTACAGGTCCTGCACCGAGCGACCATGGCTGTCTCTGCAGGAGAAAGGACACAAGGCAGGGACATCATCTGGTCGAGTCGAGTCTTGAGTTCGAGCTCATTGAACACGGCGACGACCTGACCGCTCGCTGAGAGTCTCCTTGCGGTCGCCACTTGATGATCGTTGCGCGTTTCTTCGAGGTCTCCTCGGCGAGGCATTACGATCAAGGGCTTGCCGAGCTCCATTGCTGTGAGTATTGACCCCATACCGGCGTGCGCCACTACAGCGCTAGCCTCTCGAAACAACCGACGATACTCCTGAGGATTCAGAAACCGTTTCCAGGAGAGATGTAATGGCCTCCAATCCGTTGGGCCGATCTGGGCGAATATGTCCGTACTCCCATTGACCGCTGCCCACTCGTCGACTGCTTTAACCAATCGGGTGAACGGCATCTGTGCCCCTACGGTAACGAAGATCACAGGACGCTCCCCCAATAGAAGGGCCCGTTGGGCCGGGCCAGATGTGGCCACTGTGTGAGCCACGCATCCGCATGCGGTCCAATATGCTCGCCAGACATAGAGAGGCGCTCCACATTGGCAAGGCTGTCCAACCAGAGAGTTCTGGCCCCCATTAGTCGGCCAATACGAATGGCAAAATAGCCCGGTGCGGCACCTGTCGAAATGATGACATGGGGGCGCTCGCGAAGAATGGTTGCGAGCAGGCGGATCGCCATGATCAGAAGGCCTATCTTGTTCCAGCGGGTTGCATCGTTTATCAGATAGAAGCGATCCGCCTCAACGTCGCCTCTGTACGCCCGGTTCACTGTGACATACGTGACTCTGCAGTCAGCAAGTGCGGGGCGGAGCCTCAGAAGCTGCACCCAATGCCCACCCCCAGATGAAACAGCCAGGACCCTCGTGGTCATTGTCATGAGTCTCACTCAGATCCCTCCACTGTTAGAATCACCGGATCACAAGACACTGGATAGGGTCCTTCAACGGCACTCTATCTCGACGTGTTCCGCGCAAGTCCCGAGGAGGACCGCCCTGAACGGTAGAACGATGTGCCGTGGCCGTTGAGGGCACAACTACCCGTTCAATACACTTCGTGATCGCGGGGAAGCAATACCCCGGTCCAGCTGAAAAGAAGCTGCTCAACTCCGGTACCGACAGAGGGAATCGAATCTGCCCGTGAACACCATTGATCATCTGAGGTCGCCTTGCACGTCGCTTTGGGTGAAACACGTGCGCATCTTCAGGATGCTCCCGACGTTCACAGCCTCCCCTGCTGCAGCAGACTGGAGTAGATACCTACCAGTCTTTCAGACGCTTTGTCCCAGGTCAGTTCGGCGGCACCGGCAACGCTGTTGCTGCGTAAACGTTCCAGAAGCCCGTGATCCCCCGCCAAGAGGGCGATGTGCCTAGACAGATCCTTCCAATCACCTGCCTTGTGGACCAATCCGTCGCCCATGTGCTCGCACACGGCGCCTGCGGCATCGGACACGAGGAGAGCGCTCCCACAGGCTCTTGCCTCGTATGTAACCAGCGCGCTCCCTTCTGCCAGGGATGGCAGGACCAAGGCATCGCATGACCTGAGTACATCTGGAACGCTGGCGGTGAATCCCAAGTACGACACATTCGGATGGCTCAGGTACTTCTCCACAACCTTACGGTACCCGGGCAGAATACGGCCACAGATGAGAAACCGCCCGTGCTCCGCCGCACCGGACTCGATCCACGCACGCAGGGCCAAGTGCAGGCCCTTCAAGGGTGAGCATTCGCCGATATATGCCAGTCTGAGCATATCCTGTCGATTCGCATCTCGAGGTCCTGTCTTGCAGGCTTGATAGAACAAGAGTGGATCGTATCCGTACCGATGGCGCACCATCTTGCTTCGCGGATATCCTTGATCCTCGAACGTCTTGACGACAAAATCCGAGGGACACAGCAGTGTCTCTGCCAATGCGAACTCCTGCTCTTCCCTCAGAAGTTTCTTCGGATTGGATCCGGCGTAATGGGACTTAGGAATCTTTACACCCAGGCGCTCACTCTCTCGAGCCATTACCTCCAATACATAGCGGGTATGGGCGCTCGGCCTCTCCAGAACGCAGTGAATCCCAAGATCCCGGGCAACTTGCAGTGTCCGAAAAGCGCCTGAGGGCCAGCAATGGACGATATCGAATTCACCGCGAAGCCGTCTGAGGCTGCGAGCCACGATGTGATCGAACAGGTGGTAGTAGCCGTATCCGAAAGGCCTCATCGGCAAGCGGTATCCCCGCAAGGTGAAGACCTCGCGCAGGGCATTAACACCTGGTACGTTTCTCTCACAACTGCCACAGAAGACGCTGAGTACAATTCCCCTCTTGGCAAGTCCGCACGCTTGATACCATGCTGTGCTCCCAATGCCAGACGTGCCAAGGCGAGTTGGAAAGCTATATAGTACCCTGATATCTCCCACCTCGACCATGCTCCTATGTCAACGGTACACACTGCGGTCCCGGAGCGATCTCCTCGACGACTCGTGGGGTGGTGCTATGACTGCTTCGCCGTCCACCTCCTCGATGAGGACGAACTCGAACGGAAAGACTTGCGATGGTGGCCAAGAGCCAATACCACGCCATCGTTATCTGCCCGAAATACGTTACGCCGAGAAAATTCATGCAATGCATGAACAGGGCAACACCCAGAGACCATGCCAGTAAGACCTCACCAGAGCTACTTGCCTGCCGCCATATGCGCCCGACCGAGCCGAAGGATGACACAATTAGAGAAATGAACAGAAGAAGTGTGATCAGTCCACCGTTGATCCCTTCGGCGACGAACTGGTTCGTAATGTCATTGGCGAAGACATTCCAGTGCGAGATGGTCCTTACGCCGAGGAGCCACCATTCACTGAAATGCTCAATCGCCGCGTCAATGACCTGATATCGATGCCAGCCCGTCGATCCCCCCACCACGTTGACTCTAGCCAGTAGATGCCACACGGGTGCTTTCATCACGAGGTGCAGCGTCAGCAGGCTCAATGCGATGCACCACCTGACTACTCTCATTTCTCGTCGGAGGGGAAAGAGCGAGGCCGCTATGATCCCAAAGACGATAGACATTAGTGGAGTGCTGGATGCACAGAGCATGATGATGAGTCCTGAGGCCGTCAATCCAAGCAGCCTCATCATGCGACCGGACGACCTTGTCCATGCATCAACAGCCATAACAGGGATGACCGTTGCCCAGAAGCACCCCGCCAAGATGGGATGAGAGAACGCGCCTTGGCAGCGGAGACGTCCGTCACGAACCATTGTGATCTCCGGAACTCCGCCAAAGATCGAGAAGAGGTTTCGACCTGTTGCACTCTCTATGAAGAAAGCTCCTGCAACTGGTATACTTGTAAGTACAAAGGCGTATACGGTCTGGCGCAGATCATCCCAGCTTCTAACAAGAATACGAAAGAGGAAGTACATTCCCACTGCATCAAAAGCGTACCCCAGGCGGTTTATCAGGGCGGCTGTTGTCCAATCATGAAGGGTGTACATGACGATTGTGCTAATGGACCAAAGAACGAGGATCCAATCAGTGGAGGTCCAAACGAAGTCACGGATCTCCGCTCTAACCAGCACCCGCACTATCCCGAACAAGACCATGATCCTCAAGAGGTTGAAATCCAGACTGGCGATCACGATCCGTTGGGCTGGCGCAACAAAGCACGCCATGATGATCAGAGGCAGCGTTGCATGGCGCCGAGGGAGGATCAACAGGAACGCGCCAAGGATCACGATGGCGCACGCGCCCAGTGGGTGTAGGGTCGTATGGTCTGCCCATTCAACCTGCCAATTTCCGAGATCGGTGCTTTCTTCCATCCGAACGTCTATTTCGCCTCAAGGGGCGCCTCTCCCGTCGGCTGGGAACAGAGGTCCAGATGCGACCCCTTATCCTTCACCCATCTTCCTGCTGACGCGTCGTAACGTTTGATCACCCGCGCGGGAGCACCGACTGCGATGCTGTGGGGTGGTATGCTTCGTGTAACAATGCTGCCCGCACCGATGATGCTCCTCGCTCCAATGTGTACCCCCTTAAGGATCATGACTCCTTCGCCGAGCCAGACGTAATCCCCGATATGAACGGGTGAGACAAGAAGGCGTCCGTTGGAAATCGGAGGGTCCATGGGATCAAGGAAGTCATGATCGTGATCGGTAATATACGTCCTTGCTGCGATGAGAACGCCGCGACCGATTTCTACGGATTGCACCGCTCCAATGTGAATGTAGGGGTGAATGACGGTATTGTCTCCGATAACAACGCATCGAGTGTTGGTCGGGTCACACATGGCCTCGATCCGGGCTCGCCACCAGATCCTCACGGAGGCACCAATCCAGATAGAGCGGACTCCAGCGATGTTGTCTGGTCGCTCGATGTCGGATCCTGGTCCAAGATGGGCGAGCTTTCTGTGCCAATAGTGCCATCTCATTTCTCTGCCAATTCTTCGATATGCCCGTGAGACGATATTCTTGCCCGGAGCGCGCAGCCGCTCGAGTGATGGTTGCGCCTTCATGGACGATTCGTTCCGGTTGGCCTCAGAGTGAGTGCTTCCTGCGCCGGTCACCTTGGCACCTCTTTACGTTTTGGAAGACAGTGGCAGAGTCATCCCCAAACCAGGTCGCGGAGTCTCTGGCGATTTGAGACAAGCCTGTCACACGCCGCAATAGCGAGGAAGGCAGCGATCTCCCAGGGAAGCCTCGCCAAGCCATCAATCCGAGCCCGCAATGGCGGCAGCGTGCTGCGACAGTTCATCAACCTTCTCTTGCAGATCGCGCCCACATCACGAAGCATATCGGCCGGACTACTTCGACGGCCCTTGAGAATCCGGTTCTTCTCCGAAAGCTCCCAGGCTCTCATGGCCCACCTAAGGGGAGTATCTCGGTGAGAGTGGAACACGGTTGCGGCTGGCGTGTACTCACAGGAATACCCTCGACGAAGTACCTCATGAGTCCATACCCCCTCCTCACCCCCGCGAATGGATTCGTCGTAGTGCAGGTCCTCCCACACGCTCCTGCGAACCGCGGCGCATGCATTCGAGACAACCAATCCGTGACCGGTTGGAGACGTATCCAGGGACGTACCGACATACTTCTGAGAGACTGGCCCGAAGTACTCTGCCAAGCGTACCACCTCGTCGACAGGAGCATCCGGACGCGGGACTTGGCGACCGTACACAGCCGCAACCAACGGGTCTGAGAAAGGGCGCAACATCTCTCTGACCCAGTGATGATCGGCGGGGAAAGCATCCGCAGAGAGGATAATGACAAACTCTCCCCTCGAGTGTTCTATGCCGACGTTCAGCGATCGCCCCCAGGTGAAGGCCTCTTTGGAGATACTTACCACGGAGGCTCCAGAGGCTGTGGCGACGAAGGTGGAGCCGTCGGTTGAGTCGTTGTCTACGATCACAGTTTCGAGGAGGACGCCAGCCGGCAGAATCTGCTTACGAACAGCAGAGAGACACCTTTGGAGATCGTGTGCAGCGTTTCGAACACGTATGACAAGCGAGACGATCACGCATTCACCAGAGGGGTCCGACCAGACCCGATGCGGCTGATTGGGCTGCAACACTCATCGTTTCAACGCGTCCCTCACGGTGGTAGTCGGCATAGGTCCATTTTGTGGATCGCAGCACGACGTCGCATCCTACCGGGCGCACGAAGCGTTCCTGGAAACAAGTTCCCCCCTGCCTTCTGGGAAGGACACGCCATGTTCCTCCGCCAGAGTCCGGAGTCGCTTCACGAGAACCAGGCTCACGACCCGGCGAGGTGCCCTTTGTCGGATGAGATTATACTGTCCGGTCCGAAAGCAACCATGGCGACCATCGAATTCGACACCAGTATGAATGTCCACACCCCGATCAACGCCAAGAACCTTCGTCGTCACTCAAGTCCCAGTTGGATGTACACCCTGTACGCATCGATCGCAGGATGCCTCCCGTGCGATACCCATATGCCGTATGCTCTCAAATTCACATGCAAGTATCTTGCATGTTGGCGTCTGGGTGATCTGCTGATCCTTTCCAGAGTACTATCAGGCCACCCGTGGCCTATTCCTCGATCTTGACAAGATTGATCCTTCGATCACAACGGACTTGCGTCTCCAGGTTTCCTCTCAAGGGAAAGGAGATTCGTTCCGCCTCGTGCGGTCGGGGCATCCGCATGTTTCCAACACCTCAGGTGTGAATCAGACACAGGCTTGTTCCTATGAGGGATACCACTGTGATCGCGATGGCAAGTTCTCGGAAGAACAGCTCAGAAAAGTGATTTCGAATACCCCAGAGTACGGCCACGTAGGACGGAATGGATGCAAGACTCAACACGCACACGGCCGCGTACAGCGATCCATATTGAAATGACACAAGGGTGCCAACGGTGATCATAACGAATCGCGCAATATTGCCGTATGGAAAATACCGTAGTCGTGCGTCGGCCATGAGCAGGTTTGTATTGGGCAGACAGACGACATCCACAACGGCTCGGATCGCAAGGACCTGAACCATCCATCCCGCTTCCGAGTATCGCTTGTCCAGAATGAGAGAGACGATGATCTTGCCACCTCCGATCAGAACGAAGCCCATCATGAGAGCCAAGGCCATTGCTACCAACCGAACCTGCTTGTGATAAGTCAGGGCGAATTCTCTGCCGTGTCTCAAGGAACTGGCCACCGTGGGGAATAGAACACGATTGGCGATTTCCTGCAGGGCGCTCGATGCGAAGCTGGACAAGAGGAGGGCGATTGAGAAGATGCCAAGTTGGGTCAGGCTGATGAATGTGCCCAAGATCAGTCGTTCCGCCTGCCCCGCAAGGAACCAAGTGGCGCTTGAAAACAGTATGACCTTACCGAAATCCTTGATGACTCTGGCCGAATCCATGTCCCATTTCAGTCGGTTGCCCGCGGGCTCAAGGAAGTGGCTTCCCAGTGAGGTGCACATAGCTGTCATCAGGTTTCCGCCAACGATGGCCCATATCGTCGGACTCAGGAGTGCCCAGACAATCGTAACCAGAACGCCAGCGAATCCCGCACCAAGACGCAAGGCGGTCACTCCGCCAATCTGAACATGCCGAGTCAGACTCCACACAGATGTGCTGGACAGCCCACCAATGACCGCTGAGAGTCCCGCAACAGGTATCAGATAGGCCAATCGGGGTTCCGAATATGCGAGTGAGAAAGGATAGGCAAGCAGGCAACCGACAAACCACAGGCTCAGTCCACGCAGAACCTGAATGGAGAACGCTGTATCCAGAAACGGCCGTTCATCTCCTCGCGAGTTCTGGATGATGCAGGGCCCGATTCCCATGTCGGATAGCATCTCAAGTCCCGTAATGAACAGAGAGATGAGCGCCGTGAGGCCAAAAACATCCGGGCTCAAAAGCCTGGTGAGTACTAGGTTCGAGGCAAGTCGCAGCCCCTGAAGAAGAGTAAATCCCAACAGGGACCAGAAGCTGCCTCTTAGGATTACAGAGCGCAGGCTTGGACCGACACTCGGTGCCTGGAGGATCTCGGAAGTATCGCTACTGATGGCGTTCTCCAGGCAATTCTGCTGATGCCGTGGAATGCCCTTCCGGTATGCTTCCACGACAAAGCAGCATGATGCCAGACCATGCTCCCCAGGACGAAGCCGCATGCTGGACGAAGCCGCTGACGGTACGTACGGCCAGAGTCGAATCGGTCCTCGGGCCATCAGAGAACGCCCCGCGATTCCCGGGTACGCAGTCGGCGGCTCCAGGTCGGCTGGCCGGGCGGCTGAGTGACGGGGTCGGCTGCGACAAGAATGCCATAGCGGAATGATCACTCGCGAGGTTGCGCGCGTTGACGAATTGCACGAAACGCATGCTCGCCTCCCAATACGAAATAGCGCTTTATTCCTCCGGGCCCCAGCTCAAACGGCCCCGGCGCTGTGACATCGTTGTCGCTTACGCCCTGCTTGAAGTGGTACACTCCCGGGTTGGCCTCCGGATTGATGCCGCCCAGATCGTACCACACACAACCCGACTCTCGGGCTGTCTGGATTACGTTCCATTGTAGCAGATACGACGCTTTGCTCTGCATCCCCTCCTCGTTCGACGCACCCAACAGGTAGACACAGGTGTCGCCCAGCAGGCTGGCCACGTGTCCGGCTACAAGCCGGCCTTCCTGTTCGACCAGGCTGACGAGAAACCGGTCGCCGTCGTCCAGCCGACCTTGCACCTTTGCGTAGAAGCCCGCATCGAGATCAACTCCAAACTGCTTCCGATTCAACAACTGATCGTACAGGCCACAAAACGAGTCGAAGAAGTCCGAACCGGTTCCACTCCGAACCGCAAGTCCATTCTTCTCGGATCGGTTCAGGCCGTTCCGCCACTTCTGCGCAAACCCCTTGCGTATATCGTCCAGCGAGCGAGAGAGGTCCAACACGAGGGTGCGATAGCGGGATACTCGATCCGTGGGCGCGAATCCGGCGGCGGTGAAGATTTCCGTCTGTGCGGCACTCCACGACTCTGGACCCAACGGCGGGGCAATGCGCAGGAGGAGCCCGCGACGACGGACATACTCCTGGCTCAGGGCATCCAGGCACGCCCGAAGGCGTTGGACGTCTTGATTATTCCCCTCGCGGACGAGCGGTCCCCCATTGATATAGGCAATGCCGGTCCTGACAATTGGAATACGCTTGATCCGGACATCCGCCAGACCGACCACAGCCGTTCCGTCGCTGATCGCGACATGTTCACTGGTCGCCCTGACTCTTTCGGCGCAGGCGACCCCGAAATCCCAGATCTGACGGTAGTTATGATCGAGGAATCGGTGAGTCAGCTCTCGCCAGCGAGTGCGGTCGAGATGTTCGATGGATGTTGTCATGGGTGTTGAGGCGCTCGTTGGGTGCGGGCGCCAAAGACGGTCCGCATTCGGCGAAGAAATCTCCGCCAGTAGTAGAGCCACGAATACGCTCCGGCACACGTCAGCAGGAATTCGATCCGCCAGACGTCTGGAGACATCGAGAAGCGTCCGATGAGGCCGTCCCGGTCCGGAGTGACACAGAGTGTCGGATTCAGCGTGAAGATGCGGGTATACCCGGCGGCCTTGGCGGCCGCAACGACATTGTCATTGTATGAGCCGTAGGGCAATGCCAAGTCTTCCACTGCCTCTCCCAGCAACTGCTCGAGGGCTTTCTTGGACTCCACAAGCTCCTGCTGAAGCCCCACAGGTGGCAGGTCCGCCAGCGCCGGGTGGGTCAGTGTGTGCGAGCCGAATCGACAGAGGCCCTCGCGCTGAGCCATCGCGATCTCTTCGGCCGTCATGACGAGTTCCTCGGCTTCGGGGTGTCCCTCTGGCATGCTCCACTTGGGCGTGCTCCCGAGGTTCTCAAGAACTGGAAAGACGATGGCTGGAATACCCCGCTCCTTCATGACGGGCAGCGCCGTCCGAAGAAGGCAGGCGAAACCGTCGTCAAAAGTCACACAGACGCGAGGAGGCCCCCCAATGCCGCCGCATGTTTTGGTCAGATCGCATGTCGATACGGCTCTGCCTGCTATCCGTCGCATCTGCCATTCCAGGCGATGTTGTTGCGCCGCTGTTACACTGTGATAGCAGAGCACAATCGCTCTGTGGCGACCGAGGCGCCCGATAGCAGTAAAAACCCACCAGATCAATGCGCAAGTCAGGTAGGCCAGCCGAACAAGTCGACCCCTCTTGCCGTAGACCTCATGCCGACTCTTTGCTGAAGGCGTCACACTCGCCCTGCCTTCTGCCGGAAGCGTCAGGATCACCTTGTCTCCTCGGACCTGTTCAGGCCCGAGACCGTGGGTACCACACCAAATGCTTATTTCGCCGGGCGATACCAAAGCCTATTCGCCGGAACCCGACCCTCTCGATTCCGTGGAGGGAAGCGGTGTTCCAGTCGGCACAGTGGATGAAGAATCGCTCCGCCCCCCGTGCGGTCAATGCCTGCACGATGTGGACGAGCAATGCTACATAAAGTCCCCTACCTCGGAACGCCGGAAACGTTACGAAGTGGGACAGCAGAACACATGAAGAAGTCAGTGGGAAGAAGTACGCCCTAACCTTGTCACCCGGCCAACTCCATCCCAGAGATGCCGGCTCGCCAGACACGGATCCGATCCACATCTGGCCCCCATTTGATAGCAGTTGCTCCGTATCCCACCAGATCTGGTCGCCATGGTGAGACAGCGCCTCGCGAATGGGCGCGTCAATGTCACACCATCTGTCATAGCTGCTCACCCGGCAGTCGGGCGCGGGCGCTGTCTGCCGTTTATGGACCTCGCTCTTTTCGAGACTGTAGACCGGCCCATATAGACCGAAGAACCTAGATCGGGCCATTCGGCCGATGATTGCAGCTGCCTGCAAAGGTCTTCCCTTTGCAAGGATTCGCTTAATCAGTTCGATTCGGTAACCCGTCGTGTGCTCCCAGATCGATTGCTCTTCGGTTGCGAGAGGCAAGCCTTCGGACTATCGAGCCACCGCCGCCACCTGTCGGACGGCCCCGGCCAGATAGCTGATGTGCCGAGCGTCCATGTCCTGGTGAATCGGCAAGGTCAGGAGATGACTCTTCAGGTATTGCGCTTCAGGAAACTGACTCCAATCCAGTCCCTTGTGAAAGCCGGCCCACCATGCCGTTCCCACGACGCCCCTTCGGCTCAGCTCGCCGACCCATCGTGCGCGATCTGTGACCACGATGGGAAAGGACAGTGGACACACCCCCTGCGGAAGGTCCTCGAAGAGTGGCCTGATGCCATCCACTCGGCGAACTGACTCCTGCATCTGGCAGTAGTTGTCCCTTCGCTGACGCACAACCCGATCCGGCACAACTTCACTCAAGAAACCCCTTGTCATTCTGCTGGACGCCCACCAAGCTCTGTCCACGTTGAAATAGTAACTGTCCGGCATGTCCGGGAATCCTCCCGGTACCGAGCAACCATTCTCTCGGAACTGATTTCTGCCGAGCAGCCTATGAAACACGCGGGATAAACCTGCGGGTTCCGTTGCTCTCACAAGAGAGGCCTTGATCATGGGCAGGGTCTGCCGCGCTACCGGGCTCCAACCGGGTGCCCTGAGGTCCACGTCTCGATGGACAGTCGCCTCTCTGATCACCAGCGCGCCGCCGTCCGGAACGGATAGCGTCTTTGGAAAACAGTAGAGCGACGCGTCCCCTGTTCGCCCGACGGGCCCCTCAAGTCCGCTGCTGAAGAGAGACAGCGCGCAGTCTTCAAACAGGAGAATGCCTCGTTCACGGCACCACTCTGCTGTCTCTCTCACGGCGTGGGGCCAGCCGAAGTAGTGGGTGACATAGAGAACACGGGTTCGATTCGTCACTCGACGGCGCATGTCCTCGTAGTCAATCGTGGCACGATCGCCCACGCGATAGAGTACGACCTTGGCCCCGTGCTTCAGGAACGGATCGACCTCCGTGCCGCAGTTATAGGCCGGCATCAGGATCTCGTCACCTTGGCCGATGCCCCAGAAATCGCATGCGAGGCCCAGGCCGATCCGGCCCTGGTGCGTGAGCATTGTCTTGAATCCTTCCCACTGAAGCCAGGCGGGGGCATCACGGCCTCCCCGCAGCCAATCGGCCGCCAGTCCGATCGGACCTCTGGACGTACCACCACAATAGAGGAATCTGTCCATTACAGACGCGACCGAATCCAGCTTTTCCAAAGAGGTCTTCTTGGCAGGGGCAACCGCGGCGCGATCCGGCCGAACCACATACGATAGTACAGCAGATGAAACAGGTCGGAGTACTTGCTCAGCAGTCGGGCCCGAATCCTCGATGTACCGCAGTTGTTCGCTATCAGCATGGACCCCACAGGATATTCCACAGCGCCGAATCGGACCTTGTACTCATATCGCCCCGGACCGCCCTCAAAACGCAAGGCGCCATTGCAGATCGCCGCTCCGATTCTGTCCACCAGGGCGACCCTTCCGACACCCAGACGCTCCCACTCACCCTCCGTCTTCCTGGCCGAGAGTCGCCAGTACTCGGTGTCTCCGAATCGCAGACAGAACTCATAGGCAACCACTTCGCCCCTGGCCCAGAGCCTTTGAAAGCAGACCCCGTTGGAGGGGCTTAACGTGTGAATAAGTTCCTGGTTGAACTCAAGTCCCGTCGGCCAGTCCTGGAAGTGCCCCAGTTTGCCCTGACGGGTCCATTGGGTCTGATGCATGCGAGCGAAATCATCAAAGCATGAAGCGACTGCTTCTGGTGCACAAACGTCCTCGGAGATCAAACCGTGTGATTCGACGAGTTCACGGCGGACGCGTCGATACTCATGACGGTGCTTCTTCGAGAGCGTGCGGAGGTACTCGTCAAACGTGGGCGCGAGATGAAACACCGTGTGAACGGAGGTGTCCTTGTCCTGAATCAGTATCGTCTTCAGTCCGTCCGATGACATCGCGTCCCGGATCCGTTGCCGGTGTGGATGCTCCCCGGACAGAGGACCAAACCAAACGGCGTCACAGTGCAAGTCATGGAGCATTGTGTGGAGCAATCGTGCATAGACCTCTCTTGCGTGGGAAGGGTCGACGGCCGGATTCAGGACGAGGGTTGTAGAATCCGATCCTATCAGTTTGGCCAGACGGATGGACACCGGCCCTATTCCAAGACGATCGATCATCATGGGGAGGATGCCAACCAATTGCCCTTGATCCCGGAGGAGAAGGATATGCAATTGGCGATGATAGGCATAGTAGCGCCACCAGACGCGACACCATTCGAAGGAAAAGTAGATATCTCCCCCGACCTTCTGAACAAACCGGTTCCACTCCTGTCGAACGGATTCGAGTTGTTCGAAGGAAGTCGCGATGGTGCAACTCAGTGCCGACACGCAATCAGGCGCCTGGGGGCTCATTGCTCCGGGAGTCTCCTGCAAGACCGTCATGATTCAGGTTCTACCCCCAAAAAGTGAAACCAGAAGGCGGCTGTCGACTGAGATGCCTTCTCCTTTGCCTGGCGACCGACGCCCGCGAACGATGCAACGTGCCATGCCAGAGATCGCACAAGCATTGCTGTGGCATAGACACCGCGTGCGGCGGCCCAGGACAGTCGACCAAACCGTTTGCGATGGAGCACAAGAATACTCTTCTGACACTGAACATACATCTTCGCACTGACCTGCCGCGTGCTCTTGCTTCCGCCATCCAGGTGGATGATCTGGGCCACCGGGGCAAAGACGCATCGCCAGCCGGCCCTCCAGAAGCGATAGCACCAGTCCGCTTCCTCGGCGTAGATGAAGTAGTCTTCGTCCATCAGGCCGACCTGCATCATCGCCTTGCGTCGAACGAGCATGAACATTCCCGATACCACGTCGACGTCTCGCTGGGTGTCGCGATTCCACCAACCGATCTCCGGTCTTCCGAAGACGTGAGAGCGGGGGAGGAGCCGACTCAATCCGCTGTTGATGAGCATCAGATTCAGGACGGTGGGAAAGGAGAAGCATGTTCTTTGAATGGTCGTTTCGTTTTCCAGAACCTGACACCCCACCACACCGATGTCGGGGTTCTGGTCGGCGAAAGCCAGGGTCTTCTCGATAGCTCTGTCGAGAATGATTGTGTCCGGATTCAATAGCAGTACGTACCGTCCCAGGGCAATTCTCAGACCCTGGTTGTTCGCTGCTGCAAAACCACGGTTGTCTTCATTCGAGATCAATGTGACATGCGGAAAGCTGGCGCGAACCATCTCGGTGGTTCCATCTCGGCTGGCGTTGTCGACAACGATTATTTCGAACGAGGAGGCGTGGGTCTGATCGTACACAGACTTCAGACAGTCACGAAGTATGTCCCGTGTGTTCCAACTCACGATGATCACAGAGACGTCGAGCGTTGCTTCAATCTGCAGTGTCGTGTCGGTTCTGGAGGAATCAGTGGTCAACAGATTCAGGACCTCCTCGGACAAGGCAATTACCGGGGTTTCCTTCCGTGGGCGGGAAGGACCGGAGCAGATGTCGATTGAAGAGAGGTTGCCGCGGCCGTGAATATACCGGACTCGCGCAGACGACCGGCAACGTGATCGGCAATCAGGTCGAACGTCCTGTCGCAGTAGTGAACGTCATCCCAGAAGTAGTCGAGCGTTTTTGGGATCGCCTTTTCCAGGTCAATCAGTACGAGGCCGCACTCTGTGGCCATTCGTCGCATGACATCGTTGTAGCGGTCCATCCCTCGCTTGGCCGTGGCAAGGCTCCATGCCTTCTGCCGATTCAGCGCCTCCACGTTGATAAGACGCAGCACGCTCATTTCTTGCGGCGTCATGGAGTCCTTGAACAAATAGGGCTCTGTCATCAGTGCCACGCGAGTTCCGTCCAAACGGGCCAGATCCAGGATCGTCCTGAGATTGCGCTCATAGACCGATATTCCTGGAAACTGATCGGTGTCTACCTGGATCCTGGGGCGCGCGTACCACAGCCCCGGCAGTATCTCCAGGAGTCGCTGAGCGAGGCCCTGCTGTTGGATCAGCCGGTTAACAGGCCCGTAAAAGTGTCCATAGTCGTCTCGGAAAGCCCCATGGCTGAATAAAGAAAAGTCGGCATTGTGAAGCAGATCATTGATCGACTGCATAATGATGATCAGGTCGGGCTTGACGGGTCGCAGGTTCACCTCGTAGTTGATCAGGGTGTGCAGCGTGGTGTACCACATCCTGCCGAGGTTGTGTACCTCGACACCTCGAGACCCTGCGGCGGTGCGGAGACGCTCTTCCAGACGCGAGGGCCAGTCCCTGCCGAGGCTGTCGACGAAGTCCGTCGTCGAGCCGCCAAGGCACATGATGACATAGGGTTTGCTTCCGGCCGCTGGCGGGCGGGCCGTGTAGTCTCTCGGCTTGAGCTGCAAATAGGGGTGGTAGTCCTGGAGATTCCGACGATATGGGTTTTCGTACAGGGCATTGCACAGCGGATACGCTGCCAGAATACACAGGCAGGTCGTGATGCCGAGGACTCCTGCCGCTCCGGCCCGGATCTTCCCTGATCGGATACCATAAACCAGAGCGATGATGAACAGCACCATCAAGGGCAGGCCACATCGCAGCGCCAAGAGCACAACGCGCGGCAGTGAGCCGCGAGAGAGGGTGTACGCATCCGGGAACCAGAACCCGGCGTAGAACAGGCCACCGGCCACGAGGGCAATCGCGATCAGGAACCATCGGGTTCTGGTCTGCCAGTTGATACGGTCTTGCATGGGATTACCTCGCCTCCAGAGCGAGGACGCCGATTCAGGAAATCCTCTCCAGCCACTCCGTTCGCCAGAAGAACAGACACATACGATCGCACCCTTGGGTGTCCGGGTGGCCCGATCCGTCACATCGAGCCTCCTCCAGTAATACGATGTTCTTGCACTTGAGCATCTTCCATTGGCGCTCGTCGAAGAATCGCTCGAGCCGCTTGGCCACCGTCAACTCCCTGCCGCAGAATTCGCCCATTGGTTTCAGGAAACCGCATCCCTTGAGCTTCCCATCGTGATCCAAGGTGCTCTCGATTTCCTCTCGAAGCTTCACGCGTACACGGTCACCGGCTTTGATGTCCATATAGAGCTCCTTAGCAGTTCGCTCGACGGCGGGATCCGCAGTCTTGTCTTCCGCCTGCCCGTGATGACCTCTATGCCCAAGCGTCTTCAGGGCGCGTCGGGCGGCGGCTCGACTTCGGCGCTGGACATACCAGGCCAACGGCTCGTTGTAGCCGCCGTCATTGACCATCACTTGGCAGCCCCACGACTGTTGGTTCTTGTCCTCGTCCTTCATGGCCTTGTCCTACCTCCCTGGAAGGTTATCCCCCAAGATACTGAGACTGACCAAAGCTCAAGTGTTCGTTCAGTACTCCGGACGTCTGGTCCGGTGGCTTCAAGTGTCATGGCGTCACGGGCACACGGCCCAACAGGTGGTACTTCACCGCCGCCATCGTCAGATTCCACTGCCGAGTTGCGGATTGCGCTCCCGCGCCACCCCTCAACCTCAACAAGACCAACATGGGTAGCCGAAACAGCGAACTGATCAGGAACATCCCGTTGGCCAGCCATCGTGCAAGGCGGCCGGACCGCATTTCCATGAACATCAGCAGGCTCTTTCGCTGCATGACGTGCATGTCCGCGGCACACTGCGAAGAACTGGCCCCCAACAGGTGGACGATCGCGATATCCGGCAGATACATCACCTTCCACCCTTGCTGAGCGAAGCGCCAACACCAGTCCGTGTCCTCGGAGTACATGAAGTACTTCTCAGACAACGGGCCCACCTGGTCGATCGCAATGCGGCGAACCAGCATGAAGCAACCAGCCACGACGTCTACCGCGATTGGCCCATCACCCCGCCACCACGTCATTCGCCCCCGGCCAAAGAACCGGCTTCTCGGAAAGATCTGCGACAGGCGACTCAGCGACAGAGCCAAGTTCAGCAGACTCGGAAACATGTAGCAGTTCGGCAGCGGATGGGGCCGCCCGTCCGGATAGAGTGTGTTGCATCCAACCACCGCCACATCCGGATGCTCGTCAAGGAATGACACTGCCCGGGCTATGGCCCCGCCGACGATTCGTGTGTCGGAGTTCAGAAGGAGAATGTGCCGTGCGCGAGCCACCGCAATGCCCTGGTTGTTCGCTGCCGCGAAACCGCGATTGTCTGCGTTGCAGATCAGTCGCACCTGGGGAAATTCGCCGGCGACCATGGCGGCCGTTTCGTCCGTCGATCCGTTGTCCACCACCACCACTTCGACCGTGACTTGACCCGCATGATCCCGGACGGACTCCAGACAGTCGCGCAGCAGATCACGCGTATTCCAGTTGACGATGATCACCGAGACATCCGGAGGACCCGGTGCCACCTCTACAGACTGTTGGTCGGACCCCGTAGCCAAAGTTCACCTTCCAGTGCCGAAAGAAACACGTCTCCGCGACAGACGGCGTTCACCAGCTCAGCGTTTCGAGCATGGACCAACGCCCAGCATCCCCGCTTGAGAATGCAGCGATTGTCAAATAGGACGCTCAGGTGCGATGGATCGAGCCGACCCCACAGGGCCGCCGCTCCAGAGGCGTGAGCGCTACGAGCCAGGGCGCCGTAGATTTCGCCCAAGAGGCGCCTTGGGGCGGCAATGAGAACCACTTCCATACCCGTCACGCCCTTGAGATAGAAGAGGCAGACGCCGCGGACAGTCCCGGAGTCATCTTGAACACCGATGCAACCCAACTGACCACGATGCTCGTTGTCGGCGAGTTTCTCCAGAAGCCACCTCAGTGAATCGGGGTCGTACTCAGGAATCACACGGCGTTCTTGGGCAGCTTCTTGAAGGTGCCTGCCGATGATATCCCTATCCAACGGCAAGTCCACGGCGGTCAGATGGCCGTCGGGAATCCCTTTCCGCCACCAACGGCGCGCCAGGAGATCGAGTGTCCTGCACAGGGGTTGCCCAATCCTCGTCGACAACGAATTCTCGCCGAACACCGTGTTCAGCACATAAGCACAAGGGCGGAGAGGCCAGACCCAATTCATGCTGTGGAGCAAAGACGTGCTTCCTCCGGCCCCTTCCCAGAACCTGCGTCCGCTGTCGTTCGCGCCATCGCTCAGAGACAGCTCTTGAGGCCCTGACAGGAATGCTCGAACCAGTGCCGTCGCCGCCAGGGGTGATCGGGCCTCCGGATCGACCATAAGCCGGTGAGCGGTTGCGACACGAATCGAATGCCCGTCGAACACCATCCGTCGGGGGATTCGCCCCATGAAGCCTACCACCCGGCCTTGTTGGGAACGATAGACCAGAGACGGCAACTCATCGTCACGCCAGACATTGCCAAAGAAGACATCCTGGTAGTACGAGCGCAGCCGTTCGGACGCCGTCTTCGTCTGGCGGTAGAATACCTTGACGTGCAGATCGGCCACCTGCGCGATATCGTCGATCGTACAGGCATCTACGCCGCTTTTCTTCTGCGTCTGAATCATCATGCGAGAAGGTTACCGGGCCGTTCGTAATGACTCTTCAAAACAGTCGCGTCGACTTGCGAAAGGGGACGGACGGCGTTTAGATGGTATCTCTTTCCATGGACTCGAACTGGCCGGAGAGTTGGACGATGATGGTCAGATCGCTGAAGGCGGTCTTTGCCTTCTTCAGCGACCACCGTCTGCTCGGTATCCCATCCGACCTGATTCTGCGTTTCTTCGTCCTGGGATATGCCTACCTGGCATTTCGCGAGAGGCTCGGACGCAGACGTTGTGCCCTGGTTTGTATCGTCGTGCTCGTGTGCAAGGAGCTGTTCGACGTTGTGGCCGTGCAGAACCTGCTGCACCCGCGATGGCCGGATTGGGGAGACGTCGCGGACATCCTCTCGGGACTGCTCGGCATTGCCTGTGCCGAGGCTGTCGCCCAGATCAGGCGTTGGGTTCGTTGGCGTCGGTCGGGGGGTTGTCCCTGATCTTGGTCAGCCCCCACGTCAGCCCGCCTCCCACCACGACCATGGTGGTGGGATCGCTCAAGGCGCCGATCACGTCGTGGACTCTGCCGTCTCGGAACATCTGACGGCCGTTAAACGAGTAGCCATCGACATAGGGCAGGAGCATGACCACATCGCCTACCTTCGCTACGCCACCATTTTCCATGGTAAGCGTTCCCGTCCTATTCACAATCCGAATAACGTAGGAGAACTCCTCACACAGCCATTCGCCATCATAGGTTGTGATGGGCGGGGCGTTCCTCATAACCTCTTCGATGCCCAGGTAGATATTGGCCGGGATGCTGAACTGTTGGCACGCCGGCGACAGACAGAGCCCCATCGCCAGTGTCAGAACCGCCATCTTCTTGATCAGCATGATTCGCTCCCTCATCTACCTTATTGACATCATGATGTCAATTTCCGATGTTTTCAAGTCCTGAGAACAGACGAACGCTTTCCACCGTCATGAGGGGGATTCGTCCGAAGACGTTTCACCCGCAACGATCGCGGGGGCGTGAAGACGCTTTGCCACGCGCTGCTTGGCCTCGATGTCCCGGTATACGCGCGCGACCTGCTCCGGCTTGAACCCCACGACCTCCGAGGCCTGCTCCGCCGACACGCCCCGCTGGTGGGCGCACAACAGCAAGTCCATCATGTCGTACGGCAGGGCGAAATAGAACTCCTCTTGCGTTTGTTCCAGACTGTACGTATCTGTGCTCGGCGGCTGACGGCAGATGTCTTCGCTGATCCCCAGAAAACGTGCCAGGGCGTACACCTGCTGCTTGTACAGGCAGGCAATGGGCTTCACATCGGCCAGACCGTCTCCGCCCCGCACGAAGAAGCCCAGGTCGTATTCGAGCCGGTTGGGCGTCCCGATCACCGCGTAGTTCAGGCGTTCGGCATGATAGTATTCCATGAGCTTTCGCGTTCGTTGTTTCATGTTCGTGGCAGCGACGACCTGCAGATAGACTTCCAATGGCATCCGTTGCTTGTCTCGTCGTCCGTCCGCGTACTCGACGATCAGATTGAAGTAGTTTACGCGGTCCTGTGTCACCAGATCGTCCGCAACGGCGATCTTCGATCGGCACCCCAAATCGTATTCCGGAAAGAGTCGGCGTATCGCCTCATCTCGCCGGCGATAACAGCCAGCAGCCTCCAGCATCGGCTCGATGTTCTCGATGGCGTAGGTGATACCGAGCGATTCGCATAGCGATCTGCCTCGTGCGGTGCTGTCCGGTGAAGAATCCCTTTCAGGCAACAGAAGCCCGAAGACCCTGCCGGCTCCCAACGCCCGAACCGCCAGAGCGGCACACACCGCGGAATCCACGCCTCCGCTCACTGCCACCACAACGCCGCGGCGCCGCAGTGCGAATGCCACCGTTTCGCGCAGGAACCGAGCGATCTGATCGGCCACAGTTGCACAATCGATATCGAGCACGTGGCGCCCAAACCCATCGATCGGCGGATTTTCCACATTCAGTGTCATCCTGTTGCTCCTGCCTGCCGGTGGATACTGTCGGAAGGCCTCACCCGATCTTCCAGCACATCGAGCCGATGGGTGTCGAGCTGACGGCGAGAGTGTTGAACCGTTTCCGCCAGTCGATCGAGAAACCAGTATCCCAGCAACTGGAGCGTCAGGATGCCGACCAGCGCCATCTCCTCTCGCTCGCCCGACATGTGTCCCGCTCGTTGACGCGCCTTGTCCACAAGCCTCCGGGCGGCCTCTGCGTCGACCCATCCCCATCGCTTGATCGAGCGGTCCGAGAGCATCTCGTCCACATAGGCCGGCGAATCGCTGGTGAACAACGCCTCCGTCATCGGCGCCCGGTAGGGCTGTTTGGGACGTCGCCAGATGTCCTCGGGCAGACGGCGGGAAGCCATCCGACGCAGCACCGCCTTCTCCCAGAGCCCCCGGAGTTTCAGTCGGCTCGGCAGGCGGCTGCAGAAGTCGATGACACCGGGGTCCAGGAACGGATAGCGGACCTCCACCCCGTGTGCCATCGCCACACGATCGCCTTGACACGTCAGCAGATACGGCGAGAAGAAGGTGGCGATTTCGATCATCTGCGCCCGCGCCAGGGGACGCCAGTTCAGCCACCCCCGGGGCAGTATTTCGTGCAAGTCGCCGCAGGGCTGATTCTTCTCAGCCTCGCTCAGCAGTTCGGCGGAGAGGAAGGTGGTCGACCAGGCGGAGTTCGTCCAGCGGATTCGGTGTGAGTAGAAGGGATCGTCGATATCTGTCAGGGATCGTCGGAAGAACTCCTGCCACATTCGGGAGCGGCGGTGGTCCGTTCCTATGACGTAGGGATAGACCCGAGCCAACAGGGCCGGCCGAGCCGTTGAGTCCGGCTGTCTGGCCCAGAATCTGCGGATTTTATCTTCCTTGAAGATGTGGTAGCCGGCCAAGAACTCATCGGCCCCCTCACCGGTCAGGACCACTTTCATCCCGTTGCGGCGAACCAGTTCCGAAAGCAGAAAGAGCGGTACCGGCGCGGTCCGCATGAGCGGCGTCTCCGTGTGCCACACGACGTCCGGTAGTGTCTCGGCGATCGCTCGGGAGCCACAACGGGTCTCGTGATGATCGGTCGCCAGCAAGGCGGCCATCCGTCGCTGCTGCGGGGTCTCGTCGAAAGTCTGGTTTTCGAAGCAAATGGCAAAGGTCTGGAGCGGACTGCTCTCGGCACGATGAATCATCGAGCCGATGACCGACGAGTCCAAACCTCCGCTCAGATACGCTCCCACGGGGACATCCGCGCGCAATCTCAACTCGATCGCCCGCGTCAGTCGCTTCTCGAGGGCCTCGGCGGCTTCGTCGGCGCTCAGCGACCGATATTCCTGCGATTCCGAGAAGTCCGGACTCCAGTAGGTGTGACGGGTTTCCTGGAGGTTCTCATCGAATTGAAGGACGGTGCCCGGTTCGACCGAGCGAACACCACGAAAGACGGTGTTCGGGGCCGCCGCACCCCATCGGGTGAAGACCTGCATGATGCCGCACGGGTTCAACTCCGGCGTCAGGTCTCCGGCAGCGAACAGGGCTTTGGTTTCGGAGGCGAAGGTCACTCGATGGGGATTTACAGTGTAGTAAAGGGGCAGGATGCCCAGGTGGTCGCGAACGAGACGGAGCCGGCGTCTGCGAGTGTCCCACAAGGCCAGAGCAAACTGTCCGTTGAGCCGGGTCCAAATCTGGTCCTGGTACTCCTCAAAGCCGTGGACGATCACCTCGGTATCACTTCGGGTAGTGAAGCGGTGGCCTCGCTGCTGGAGTTCGGCCCGTAGTTCGATGTAGTTGAACACCTCGCCGTTGAACACGATCCAGAGGGACTCATCTTCATTGTGGATCGGCTGTGCTCCGCCCTCGATGTCGATGATGCTCAGGCGGGCGTGTCCCAGTGCCGCGAACTCGTCCCGGTAGAGCCCATAGCCGTCGGGACCGCGATGGCGGATCATGCCGACCATTCGTCGGAGAGTTTCGATCGACATCGTCTCGACGTCAGGTCCGTTCAGGATGCCCGCGATGCCGCACATGGGAGTGTTATGCTCAGGAGGTTGAGGTTTCGCTTGAACCGGGTGTGCTTGGCGAGCGCAGGGAGCTTTTCCTGATCTTGCCTGTGTCTGTTTTTGGCAGAGCCTGTCCGATATCGACGAACTTCGGAACCATGTAGTTCTCAAGGTGCGTGCGACAGTGTTGTCGAACCCGTTGTTCGGTCAGCTCCATGCCCGGCCGCGGAACGACGACGGCCTTGATCGCGTGGCCGTCGATGGGATCCTCGACACCAATGACAGCGGCTTCTGCTACCGCTTCGAGTTCGTACAGAACGTTCTCGATCTCTCTCGGGCTGATCTTCTCACCCTTGCACTTGAACACGTCATCCTTGCGGCCGACGAAGTAGAGAAACCCCTCGTCATCGATGCGGAACAGGTCCCCGGTGTAAAGAACCTTCTCGCCCTGGATGAAGCCTTCGCGGAGCCGTTCGGCGGTCTCCTTCGGCTTGCCCCAATACCCCCGCATGACGTTGGCTCCACGAATGACCAGTTCACCGACCATTCCCGGAGGAAGGCGGCTGCCGGATTCGTCGACGATATAGGCTTCGGAGTTGGGCATCGCCTTGCCGACGGAGCCGATCTTGTCCTGGAGTCTCGCTGGGTCGAGGTAGCTCACGCGTGTGCATTCGGTCAGTCCGTACATCGAGAAGATGCGGACCTGGGGGAGCAATTCACCGAGCCGCCGGATGTGCGCCGGCGGGAACGCCGCCGCCGTGTTGGTCAGGTATCGCAACGAGGAGAGGTCGAGTCCTTCAAAGGGTGCCATTTGGAGAAACGTCGCGAAGATCGTGGGCACACCAGGGAACCCGGTCACCTTGCGTTCGGCGACGCGTTGAAGGACACGATAGGGATACGCGAAGGATTTCTCGATGACGACGGAGAACCCTATTCGTGCGCCTGTAACGACCTGGTACAGGCCGTAGTCGAACGAGAGGGGCAGAACACACAGAACGACATCGTCGGGGACATTGCCCAGGTATGTGGAGATCGACCATGCCGTGTTAGCCATATTGGCATGGGTCAGCATGACGCCCTTGGGGTCGCCCGTGGAGCCGGACGTATAGATGATGGTGCAGAGGTCCGCATCAATCAGGCCCGGATCGGTCGGCGAGAGCGTCTCGTCGTCCGCAATGTCGGCGAGTGTCCGCCCGCGGTCATTGCCGGGACTGTGGCGAGTCCAGACAATGCTCTGGACGCAAGATGCACTTTCCAGAGCCGGTTGGACGACGCGAGCAAGTGATGGATGTGCCAGAAGCGTCTTCACCTGACAATCGTTGAGGATGTAGGCGAGCTTCTTCGCTTTCGTCGTGGGATTGAGAATGACGAACACGCCGCCGGCCTTGAGGACGCCAAAGACCGACACCACCAAGTCGATGGAGTTGTCCATGAACAGGGCGACGCGATCGCCTCGCTTGAGTCCCCCACGCTGAAGTTGGGCGGCCAGCCGATCGCTCCGTCGGTCGGTTTGTGCGTAAGTACACGATTCGGCCTCTTCGAAGAGGAACGCCTTCTCGGGCCATCTGCGAGCACTGCTTACGAGGAAGTCGTGTACCAGAATCACCTAGAGCACTCCGATACTTCTGGTGCGATGACCGGTGGTCTTGCTCTCGACGAAATTCACGACGGCCGCGAGAGTGTCGAGGTTCTCGGGGATGAGATCGCGATCTTCCACTCTGATCTCAAAAGTTTTTTCGAGGAAGGCGACGAGTTCCATGACGCCCGTGGAATCCAGGATGCCGGATCCCAGAAGTGATTCTGAAGAACCCAACTCGCTGTCCATCCCCAGAAGGAAGTTCTCTTTGAGGAACTCTCGAATCCGGTGTTCAACGCTCATCACAAGCTCCGACCTCACTGGCCGCTGCGGTCTCGCATTGCTGCCAGCACGGTATCGACATGGGGACTCATCTCAGACGCAAACTGCTTGAGGACCCCGGCCACCCCATCGACGGCTGAGGGGTCCATGAAGGAGCCGCCCAACTGCATCTGAGCGACGTAGACACCCTTGTTCCTGGAGAGATTAGGGATGCGCCACCGGGGTCCCCAGAAATCGGTCCACTCAGCGGTGTATCGACCGGAGAGGACGTAGTAGTTCAGGACCACCATGCCCTGATACACGGGTTGGCTCCGCGAGAACTCGTTAATCTTGCACTTGATCACAGGACTGTTGGAGGGTGTGAAGACACTGTCCTTAACACCAACGTGTCTCCACCCGTGGGCCGGAAAACAGCGCTCCGGGCGATGTCCAAGCATGTTTGGAGGCTGAATGGTATATGAGAGATAGAGGTCGACGACCTGACCCGAATTGCGGTTCACGTAGCGACGATGAACGTAGTCATCTACGGCAGCCACGTCGAGGACCCGGTCACTCAGCGGAACATCGGTTCCCTGCCAAGCCCCCAGTTCCAGCGGCAGCGCCGAGAGTCTGTTATGGATCCGGGTGGAAGCCGGGCCGTCCGCCGTCAATCGTCCATCAATCCACCGATAGGCCAATCCGGAGCCCAGCAGAACACCCAGACTCACCACGACCGCCACCCAGTGTCCCGTCCGAGGACGCGGAACATCTGAAAGCTGCATCGATTTATCCGCCCCCAGCGAAGGCGAGAACATGCGTCGCTTGCTTCCTCGAGCGCCCCATCGAACGCCACAGACTCCCCAAGACGATTCAGGACGATCGGATCGCCTGGATCGATTGTGCCGCCGGGGGAGGGAATAGTACGCTTTGAATGGAGGCCTGCGATGGGTCACAGTTCCCCCGTAGGCCAGGAAGGTTTCGATGGCATGCGTGCACCGCCACACACCAACGCGGTTCATGCCGACGCCGCAAGACTCACGACGTCAGGGATTCGGCCGGTAGCAGCGACCGTTCGACCGTGTTCTCATGTTCGCGCACACGGCGCGGAACAATGAAGTGCAGCGGGACACTCCATTTTCCCCCAAGTGTCACTACTGTCGCAATCAGGATCTTGATGTCGATCCAGGAAGATGCATGCCGGACATACATCATGTCGTAATAGATCCATTGATGGAAATCGCCCGCCGAGCGATCGTGTCGGCACACCTGCCACAGCCCTGTAATACCCGGTCGGACTGATAGACGAGCCCGTCGCCAGGGGACGCAGATCTGGTTCTCGCGGAATGGTGACGGTCTGGGACCGATCAGGCTCATCTGGCCGAGCACGACGTTGAACAACTGGGGGAGTTCATCGATGTTCGTTTGCCGAAGGAGTCGGCCGATACGCGTGACCCTTGGGTCTTCGGGCAGTTTGAACTGAGGTCCGTCCACAGTGTTGTTGGCGTAGAGCTCCCGCTGAAGCGTATCCGCTCCCTGAACCATGGTTCGGAACTTCCAGCACCGGAATGACTTGCCGTTCAGCCCCTCACGCTGGTGTGCGAAGAACACGGGGCCCTTGGAGCGTATCTTGATCAGTGCGGCAACGGCCATGAGCAGTGGTGATAGGACGAGAAGTCCCATCACTGCCAGAATCGCTTCGGAGACTCGTTTGATACGTTGGTAGTATCCCCGATGTCGCACCTTTTCAGCCGCGGCAGTGAATGAGGTGTCGTCCAGCATCGAATCAATTGCGTCTGTTTCGTGGAACGTTCCCTCTGCCGCGTCGTCCTCTGTAGCTATCGTGTCACCTCGATCACTTCGGGTACCCAGCAAACGTCGGTGAACAGTCGTTTCCGGAACGACTCGCGTCCCGCTCAGAACGGTGCTCTCGGCCAGAAAGGAGTTACGGCCGATATGGCAACCTGCTCCCAGAACGGTGGGGCCAATGATGCTCACCTCCGCATCCACGGTTACGCCGTCCTGGATGATCACCGGTCCGTAGATGCGAGCACTGGCGTCTATCGAGCAGTTGCTGCCAACGTAAACCCCCTCCACAATCCTGTTGAAGCCCGGAGGCGGAGGGGCGGACACGATTTCAAAAACCAACCGCTCACTGAGACTCAGGAGCCCACTTTGCTTCGTGAGGTCCAGAACCCCTCCTTCCAGGAGAGAGTCTCGGCTGGGGAAGCCTTCAGAGATCAGTTCTCGTCTCATCTCGAAGAGCGACTCGACGGAGAGGTTTTGCATGAAACGGACCAGGGCGACCGGTAGCATCGAGCACAAAACGCCTGCTCCACGGAGCCAAGTCACACCGGGATAATAGCGTTCAATCCGCCGGATGCGGTTCTTGCGGTCCAGATGGACAAGTTCACGGCTCTTTTTGGCATCCGCTCCCAGCGAGAGCACATGTGCCGCCTCGCGATGACACTTGATTTCCGGAAGCAAGGCGCTCAAGGCGTGCGGATTCTCCGGAAGTCGGCTCGGATCGATAACGAATAGTTGGTCCGAGGATTCCAGCCCCAGCACCCGGTCTTCAAACTCGGCGGCGTGAATGACATCCCGGACCATTCCATCTTTTCGGGAGAGGCTGTTCCGGTACTCCCGAGACGGCTGGAAAGTCGTCAGCACGGTGATGGGATTGTCGATGATTGGGCGAATCATGCACAACACATAGTTCATCAGAGTCCCGATGCCGAGAGGTGCGGTCAGGAGCGACGCAGGAGTCGGACCTACCGGCAAGTAGGAAGGCTGCGAGTCTATGATGAACGGATATACCGACATATTGGGTGATCCTGAAAGGCCTTCGGGACGAACACTCCGAGACGACAACGGTCCACACGGGTTCCTCTGAGAAGCAGGGACTCGATGGACCTAAGCGTCGCGGGGCGGTGGAACCGCACCGTACCCGTAGCCATAGTACTGGGGATAGCGACCGTCCTGCCTCCGTCTCTGCCCACTTCCAATGAAGACGGTTCCCAGCAGGCGTCCGCCCGAAGCCACCAGGTCGTGGAACGCGCCCGTGACGTTCTCTCGGCGGCAGTGTTGTTCGCGGACCACCATGATTGCGCCATCGGCATGGCGAGAGACGATGGATCCGTCTGCCACCGGACCCAGCGGAGCCGTGTCCAGGAGGACGATATCGAATTGACGGCGCCATCGCTTCAGACTGGACTCGAACAGTCCGTTGGCCAGAAGCTCCGGTCCTGCACCCGTTTCATGGGTACCGACCGGCAGGAGGCCGAATTGGGGGTTCTGCAGGTGAACGATTGTCTGTTCGTCCGGCAGACGTCCCTTCAAGGAGTTGATCAGACCCGGATGCTTCTCCAGACCGAACCGGCTCGACAGCGAGGACTTTCGCAGGTCCGTGTCAACAAGCAGGACGTTCTTCCCAGATTCGGCCAGAGTCCTGGCGAGCAGGATACTCAGAGTCGTCTTGCCGCATCCGGGTGTCGCACCGGTTACCAGGACGACATGCCCATCACCGCGCCGCGGCAGTCGTTGAAGGAGGATGGTTCGCAGCATCCGCACCGACTCGATCTGGTTCGCAGTCTCCAGCAGCGGCAGCCCTTCGACCTCGCGAACGTAAGGCAGTTGCCCCAGGAAGGGGGCATGCACGATTCTGGAGACATCGTCCGCTTCGTGGAACGCCGGCGTCATCTTGGCCCGCAGCAATCCCAGACCCACCCCCGCCGCCATCGCTCCCAGGATCGCGGCGATCGTCAACTGCATGCGTTTGTCTTTGTCGGGCTTCTGAGGCACGATCGCTCGAGAGAAAGGCTCGATCGAACCTGGAACGTTGCGTTCGATCATCTTCTGGTCGAGACGCTCACGCACGGCCTTGTACAGTTCCTTGAGGCGGGCGATGGCCTCGGCCTCTTTGGAGAGCATGGTGGCGGCCTCGAAGATACGCTCGTAAGACTCCCGCTCCTTCTTGAGTTCATCCGTCAACAGTTGTTCTTCGTACTTCAGCCGCTCCAGATTCTGGCGGATCTGGAACTGATCCATGGCCGGATGATTCCGCATGTCCCCGGTTCTTTGGGAAGGGAGCAGGGATATCGGAGACCGGCCACGCTGCATCAGTTGTTCCTCACGATGTCGGAGGTCCTTCTCGGCACGGTCGATGCGATCCTTGAGGTTCTGCATCTCAGGATGTCCGTCGCCCAGGCGCCGCTGCTCTTCCGCCATCCGGCCCTGAAGTCCTTTGAGTTCCTCCGATCGCCTGACCCACTCGGCATCCGATTCGAAGAATGGTATTACGGTCTCGGCCGGTTGTGTTGAGCTCTTGGCGTCCTGCTTCAGTGCCGACTCCACATCCTTCTTCTGCCATTCGGCGAACCGGATATCCTTCTGGAGGCCTCGCAGTTTCGCCTCCATCTCGTCACATCGCAGGCGCTTCTGGGCCACCAGTTCTTCCGGTGCCCCCGTTCCCAGTTCCTTACGAAGGCGGTCGACCACCTTCTGCCGTCCTTCGATATCCTGCCGGAGCGTCTTCTCTTCGTCGATGAGCTTCGCGTAGACCTTGTCGTCGGTCGCCAGCGAGCTGTCATTTGCAAACTTGATGTACTGATCGAGAACCGCGTTGGCGATCACCGCGGCATTCTTGGGGTCGTCCAGCGGCATGGCGATTTGGATGACATGCGTGTTCTTGGGCGATTCGACCTCCAGCGTGTCCCTGAGAACCTCCAACAATGTTCCCAGACTTCCGCCCGGGGCATTGACGATCTTCGTGTAGAAGGTCGTCCCTTTGACCTCGGGTTGGTCCAGGACTCGCTGAAGCACTGTTGGACTCTTGATCTGAGCCACTTGCGTGTTCAGATAGGACTGATAGAGGGGGATGACGCCGTTGTCGTCCGTTTTGAATACAATGCGGGGAATGATCGGTCGAACCAGGACTTCCGATACGGCTCGATACTTGGGGACGACGAACATTCGAACCAGCGGTACGGCGACCGCCGCAACCACCAGGAACGTCAACAGAACGGAGCCCTTGTATCTCCAGATCTGAGATATCGTCTGCGAGAGACCGACACCGTCAGGTTCGTCCTCAGTACTCTCTCCGTAAGCCACCGGGGTGACCGACGGACCCCATGCATGGACGTCCCCAGCAATCGACGGACGCCGGCCGGTACGAACATCGGCTTCGACGTCCTCCACGGGAGTCACCGCATATCGGGTGTCACGCAACGGAACATCCTCGGTTCTACGCCTACCCAACACTTTCCCCCCTTCCGACACCTCTAAACCCGATGCATCAAAGCATACGGTTTGATTTGCGTCGGACAATTCTGATTCGGAGAAAACGATCCGTACGTTCCCCAGATGAACAACATCACCATCTCGGAGAACGCTCCACCGGATCGCCTGCTCGCCAAGGCGCACCCCGTTGGTCGATCCCAAGTCGCGAAGGGTCCAGTTGCCGTCGGAACTTCGCTCGAAGCGGGCATGGAGTCGCGATATTGCCGCCCCTTCAAGACACACGTCGGCCTGTCTGGAACGACCAACGGTCATGGGGCTCTTGGTCAGTTCATAACTGACTGCCCGATTGCCCTCAAACCTCACTGAGATTCGGGCCATCCATCCCCTTTCGAAGACGCGGGTGACCCCCCCATTATATGCACGCTATCAGCTGCTTTCGGCCAAAAAATCTACCGGGTGTTGATCCCGATACGCATGGTCGGCCGTAGTCCCTCTCCTTCGGAGGCGCGATTCCACTGGTTCTTGAGTCTCGAACGGAGCCCACGGAGCATGGAGCCCTCGGTCTGCCGAGGGGAAACGCGAACGGCGAAGGCTACGTGAGCCCCTTTGTCGATATGCACGTCGTCTGTCAACACACACTTATGAGTCACTGAGCGGTCGCCGAGCTCGCAGTGGTTCCACAATACCGATCCGCTCACAACCGCCTCAAAGCCGATGCAACACCCCTGACCGATAACTGTCGGCCCGACAATGGTTGACTTCTCGCCGATCACGGAGCCGGGTCCCACCAGCACCGGACCCACGAGACGGGCGCTTTCCGGCACTCTGGACGTGGCGTGCACAAGGGCATCCTGGATCCGCAGATAGCCTGAAGGTGAGGGGTTCGACGCGTGCAGATGCCTGACGGCCATCGCATTGGCCATCATGTACGTCGACGGTGAGGAGACCCGATAGCACCCGCCTTCCGTCAAGGCCGGCAAAACCTCCTTGCCGTGTGAGTACAATTTGGGAATCAGGCCCTCTTTGATATCGCGGTAGCCCACCTCTTCCACATGTTGAAGGATGGCCTTCTGAAACACGTAGATACCGACGGGCGTGAGGTGATCCTCGAGTATCTGCCCTTCCCTTCGCTCGGGAGCTACTGCTACCGTTACAGGAGCACCGGACTCGATGTGTGCATCAATCAGCAGGCTAAGATTCACCGACGGGAGGAGTGTGCCGTCAACCGCTACAACGATGTCCGAATCGTCTTCCTCCACGGCGTCTCGAACGCAGCCTGCCGGGCCCCTGGGCATCCCATCCTCGAAATACTCAAGTGACATGCCCAGATCCCGACCGTTACCGAGACACTCGCGGATCTGACGAGATGTACTGTTGGCGCATATGGTCGCCTCGCGGATTCCGCCGGACTTCAACCAGTTGAGCGAATAACAGATCAGTGGCCAGTTCGCCACCGGCATCAGGGGTCGTGGAAGAGCCGTCTCAAACGTCGTGGCTTCCCACTGATGGACACCTGCCAATACGACCCCTCGAACAGAAAGATCGCTTTTGACTGACATGCCCCTGCTCCTCGCTCCCAACCCAACCGGGATATTCGATCTTCGGTCAAGTTGACGATGGCGGGACCAGCCCATTCTGGGCAGACTCCGTCCCCGTCAACTGCGCGGGGTTGATTCACATAACAAACTTGTCCACAGCTACTTATAACGGTTGATCACACGTCAACCGCTTCCAAGAGCGCGCTGTCTACATCGATCACAGCGGACTGCCCAAGAACCGTTGCAGCGATGTACATTCGCATCCTACCTCTACGACTCAGTACGGTTCCTTCCACACCTTTGAGACTCCCCGCTGTGATCCGACAACGCCTGCCCTTCCTCAACGTCTTCAGAACATTCACCGGTTCGCCGCTCTCCACGACGCGCCGTATCTGACTCAATTCCAGCTCCAACTGCCTCTGGTCCAATACTCGAATGATGTTCGCCACGCGGTTGGTCTTCCACGCCGCGTAGTAATCAGGCAATCCTCCAAACATGAACAAGTAGCCCGGAAACAGGGGCTTTGTTCCGGATAGTACTCTCCGACCACAGTTCCACTTCGCCAGCACCAGTGGCAAGTAGTACCCGATCGACTTCTCGTTCAGAGCCGAGGCTACTACCCTTTCGCAACGAGCCCGCGTGTGTAGCACCCACCAGCGCGCAACATTAGAGTCGTCTTCTTCCTCCCGCAAATCCTCTGGTTTTTCAATGGGTGGACCCTCGACCCCCGCCTGCCCCCCAATCGAGGACAGGCGCGACCAAGTCGCATCGATCAAATCGCACCCTTGCCCCACTATCGCCCTCCGATTCCATGCCCACCTTGGCAAATCTGGCGGACGGTATGCGTTTCGTATCACTACCCTGGCAGGTCAGTCCGCCCCAGGCCCCATCTCCACCTGAAGATAACATTCTTTTCTATCCGGAAACTGGCTTCCTGTCAACCATGGAGTTGTTTAGATCCCATTATTTCTGTTATCCGGACTTTATCATCAACACTATGCCCTCGCTCTAGTATTAATAATGTTGTGTACTAAACTGTTTTGACACACAGCCATAGGTTATACGGACCGAACGACATATCCTGACACAAAGTTGTGGGTTCGTTGTGTTCTCCCGGTGTGATCCAACCTCATGAGGACACCCGAAATCATGCCAGAAGAAATGGGCATCTTGCATGTCGGGCGCCCCCATCTGCGCGGGACGAGGGCTTTCAAGGAAACCGTGTTGGTGTATCCGCTCATCGACCTCTTACACCCGCATGGCGCCCCTTCGCCGGCCTTCTGCCGAGACGGCATGCTTCAGCATGCGTCCATTTCAACCTGAGACGGCGCGCTACACGCATTCAGCCGATGGGCGTTCGGAACAGGATTCTGACGGAGGTGTCCCCAGGGGGGCCCTCTGATATGATTGGGCAGCCCCACTCCAGAAGACCCGGAGGAATCTGTCGATGGCAACAAGACGTCATCTCGGTTCAGCCTGGATCTCAGCCATGTTGTTCCTATCCCTGTGCTTCGCCGAGGGGCTTCCAGCAGAAACCTCGACGCCCGAAGGCCTCTCAGTCAGCCTCACCGGCCTCTTCATCAAGACCGCTGAGGGAATGGCGCGAGTCGTCAGGGTGCGCCTCACCGGTCCCATTGCCGGTCAGGGGGGACGACTGAAGATCACCGCAACCGGAAAGACCATCGAGAAAGACGTTCCGTCCGTCGCCTCGGGCGATCGTGAATTCGATGCCCATCTGCCGTCCCAAGACGGATGCTTCGCGGCCCGGTTTGAGCTGGTTTCACCCAACGGTACGATCCGCAAAGATGTGCAGATCCTCCCAGCCAGACGATGGACGCTCTATGTCGCTCCGACCGTTCACACCGACATCGGCTACACGCATCATCAGAGCGAGATCCCGGCCATTCACAACACCAATACCGACAGGGCCATCGAGCTCTGCCGCGAGTTTCCCGACTATCGCTTCAGGCTCGAGTGCTCTTGGGCCGCTCGCGTGTATCAGAAGCAGCGCCCTCCCGAGCAGTTCAGCCAGCTTATCGATCTGGCAAGGCAGCGCCGCATCGGCGTCGAGGCCAACTATGTGAACATGCTGACGGGACTCTGTACCGCCGAGGAACTGGCGCGTCTGCTTTACCCGTCGGCCGAACTGGCGAGGCGGTTCGGTGTCCCCTTCGAGACGGCCACGCAGAATGATACGCCTACCTATGTGTGGTCGTTTCCGAGCATCCTTCGACAGGCGGGTATCCGGTATCTGACGGTGGGCGTCAACAACAATGGCACGCGCGGGCCGGTGCTGAGAGGGGGGCTGGATCGGAAGTCGCCTTTCTGGTGGGAGGGCCCGGATGGAAGCAAGGTGCTGACCTGGTATGCGGGGGGATACGTCGACACGCATCGGACCGGCCTGAACGAGAGCGTCTCGGCCGTCGAGAAGAAGCTGCCCGCGTGGCTCCAGCGGTGGGAACAGCGCGATGACTATCCCTACGATGCTGTTCTGATCCATGGTGCCTACGGGGACAATCAGGCGATCGACCGCACGCTTCCCAAGACGATCGCCGCCTGGAATGCAAAGTACGCCTATCCGCGGATTGTCATGACGGCCTGTGACGAGTTCTTTCGTCACATCGGAGAGAAGTTCCAGGACCGTATTCCCACCGTTCGCGGTTGCGGCGGCGGCTGGTGGGAGGATGGCGCGGGCAGCTCGGCCCGCGAGACGGCGATCAACCGCGACAGTCACCATCGCATCGTTGCCGCCGAGACACTGTGGTCCGCGGCCCACCTCGTGTCGCCGGCAATCACTTATCCGCGGGCCCGGATCGATCAGGCTTGGGACAACATTCTGATGTATGACGAGCACACGTGGGGCGCTCGTCGGTGGACCCTTCCTCCCGAGCACCGAAACGTCGTGACCCAGTGGGCCACGAAGGCCCGATTCGCCACCGACGCCGAAAGGGACTCCGTGGCGTTGCTCGCCGAAGGCGTGGCCGCGCTGGCCCGAACGGTGGGCGGCAAAGCCAGAGGCCTCCTGGTCTTCAACCCGCTGAGCTGGAATCGTGACGACGTGGTGTGCTTCGCTCTCGCCACGGATGAGAAGGTCGTCGATCCCGACGGTACCGACCTGCCGATACAGACGCTTTCCGACGAAGGCTCAAACCGAAAGGTCTGCATGCTCGCCCGGAACGTTCCGGCCACAGGCTATCGGCGGTATGCCATCACCCGAAGCTCGAACATGCAGGCCGCCAGCGGGCCTGCCACAAGTGACCCGACGCAACTGGAGAATCGCTTCTACCGCGTCACATTGGACGCACGGTCGGGAGGCATCGCCTCGATCGTCGACAAGGAACTCGGAGCCGAGTTGGTCGACGTCGACAGCCCGTATCGTCTGGGCGAGGTCCTCTACGCTTCGGGGGGCAAGGGAACCCAGGCGGTCGATTGGGTCCTTCGCGAGCCGGCTCGCTTCACCTATCACCGTCCTGCCGGCGCAACTTGGCGAATCACCTCGCAGGGTCAGGTATTGACCTCCGCACAATCCGAGACTCATCTGACGATGTTCCCCAAGGTCGGCCTCGCGGTGACCCTCTACCACGGCATCAAACGGTTGGACTTGGCGGTTCATCTTGAGAAGACCCTGACCTACGAACTCGAGGGCGTCTACGTCGCCTTTCCGTTTTTCGCAAAGCCCCCGGAGTTCCGCATCGAGGTGGGTGGGGGATGGGTTCGACCCGATAGGGACATGCTACCCGGCGCGTGCCTGGACTGGTTCTGCGCGCAGGGCAGCGTGATCGTTTCATCGGAGCGCCTGGGTGTGAGCTGGTCGCCCCGCGATACCCCTCTGTTCAGCCTGGGCGACATCCACACGGGCCAGTGGTTGGAAAGACTCGAACTGAACCGCGGGTCGATCTTCGCCTATGTGATGAACAACTACTGGCCGACGAACTACAAGCCGGGGCAGGACGGCAAGCACGTCTTCCATTACTCCCTGCTGTCGGATCGGCATCTCACTACGACGGCCGCCACGCGTCACGGCAGAGAGGTCAGCACCCCCCTGGTCGCGTTCATGGCGGAGGCGCCGTCCGGCGCAACGCTTCCCGAATCGGGCTCGTTCTGGCGGATCAGCGCTCCCAATGTGATCCTCACGGCGTTCAAGCGTGCCGAGGATGACGACGGCTACGTCCTGCGCTTCATGGAAGTGGCCGGTCAGCCGACATCGTTCGAAGTGGCCACGCAAGTCTTGCCCACCCCTCAGAGCGCCCGGCGGTGCGATCTGGTCGAACGAGACCTCTCGCCGCTTCCGATTCCGGAAGGCAAAGTCGGCGTCTCGATCAAGGCCTATGGCACCGAAACCCTGCGTCTGAAGTGGTGAAGGCGCACCGGTTCATCGTCGAGCGGGGGCAGGGTTGATCAACACGTCGTATCCGGGAGCCGATCCTGATCTGAGCAACGGGACGTGTCTGTACGCCAGTCAGGACGTCAACGAGCAGAGTACGATGTCCTGCGTGCCGATCGATCTCGGCGCTGTCTTTTTCTTTCAATGGATGCCTGGGCCCCGACGCGGTACGATCCTGCCGCACGAAGAAGCAGGAGTCCCGTTTCATGCGTCAGAAGGTATCCGTCGTTGTGTTTGCAAGCAGCCTGACGGTCCTCGGTGTTGTCGGACGAGCCGAAACCACGGCCCCACCACCCACGTCAAGGTCGACCTCGATCACGCTGCGCCTCCTGCCAAGTCTTCCCGAGGCCGCTGTCGAGCCGATGCAGTGGCGGATCCTCGCCATGGTTCGCAACGAGAGTGCGGCACCCTTCCGTGCAACGCCGAGATCTCATGTCGAGGGGGGCAGGATCGTCAACATCCACCCGTCTGCGCAGAACGTGCTGCCCGGCACCTCCGAAGTGTTCTTCCTTCGCGTTGAGGCGACGGCACCGGCAGCCGGTACAACGATATCCCTGACGCTCAACGAGAGGCCCGACGTGACAGTGCGATGTCGTCTGGCCTGTGGTGTCGACCTTTCGCTGCTGTCGTGGGAAATGGCGTGGCAAGGCAAGGGCAGCACGCTGGCGAGCGTGAAAGCCTCTCCTCCCGCGGGCACGGTCTTCGCACCCACTCGCCTGCCGCGCGCCTGGAACGAACTGGGTGTCACCTGGGTGCGAACGCGGTTCTTCGTGCCGAACACATGGCGGGGGCAGACGCTTCAGGTCAGGCTGGGAGCCGTCGATGATGCGGACATCACGTTCCTCAACGGAACACCCATCGGCCAAACCAATGGTTGGGACGTCCCCCGCTCGTATCGCCTGCCCGCCGAGGCTGTTCGCTGGGGGCATGACAACGAACTCTGCATCGCCGTCGAGAACTCGTTTGCAGGCGGCGGCATCTATCGTTCTCCCCTGCAAGTCACCATCGGCGAGGTTGCGGCCGGCACGCTAGCCTTTGACGAGCCCGTCCGACAGCCGGAGTGTGCCCGTGGCCCCGTCGGACAGACGGCGCCGCGATTGCCGCTCCGTCGGATGTCGGTTCGCGACGGGGTGTTGTACTACGAAGACGGAAAGGAGGTCGCCCTCTGGGGCATCAACACCTATCCTCAGAGCTGGACCCAGTACAACAGCCTCAAGAAGCTCGGCGTCGACCCTCGCCGGTCCATCGATGAGGATTTCGACGACTTCGAGGCGATGGGCATCGACATCATCCGCATCCACGTCTTCGACAGCGAGATCACCGACGGACAAGGCCACCTTCTCCAGAACGATCACTTGAACGTCCTGGACTACCTGGTGGCGCAGTGCAATCGTCGCGGCATCTACCTGATGCTCACGCCGATTGCCTGGTGGGGCAGCCCCAACGCCCGCCAGGACAGCCTTTCGCGAACGACGCCGAAGGAGGCGATGTCGCTCTGGCCGGTCAAGTGGCCCGCTCAGGTGAACTATCTGCGGGAGTTCCTCGATCATCGCAATCCGCACACGGGCCATCGGCTCGTCGATGAACCCTGCCTGGTCCTGTTCGAGGTGATCAACGAGCCGACCTACTGGACATGCGGTGATGTGCTTACGGGCAACCCGGGGGATACGTGGGTCAATGCCGACTTGTCCAAGGCGGCGATCGAGGGCGTCCGGCAAACGTGGCGGGACACGGTGCCCGATGCGGGCTGGCAGACCCCGACGACCTATGCGTGGTACCGCTATGAGACGGTCCGCCGCTATATCGATACGATGATCGCCGCTATCCGAAGCACCGGTGCCCGCCAGCCCGTCGCCTACAGCGCCTTCTGGATGCAGGATCCGGACGTTCTTCAGGCCATCGCCGACAGCGGCTGCGAGGTGATCACCCTGAGCGCCTATCCCGGGGGGCTGGCAACGATCAATGATGATCGAAACCTGCTGTCGGAGATGGACAACGTCGACAGCGACGCCCGCCTGGCCCGCAAGGTCCGGCTGGTCTACGAGTTCGACGCCCCCGGCACGATCCGAAAGGTTCACCTGTACCCAGCGATGGCACGACACTGGCGAAATCGCGGCGTTCAGGTCGCCTGCCAGTTTCAGTACGATGCCCGGGCGGTGGCGCATCTGAACTGCGACTGGCCGCAGCACTATCTGAACCTCTGGCACACTCCCGGCAAGGCCGTCAGCTTCATGATCGGCGGTGAGGTCTTCCGACGCCTGCCGCGCGGCGCCGCCTTCCCCACACCGCCGGACGATCAGGTCTTCTTGCCGGCCGCCGTGAGCTATCAGCGGAATGTTGCACTGCTCTGCGCCGCCGACAGCTACATGCAGGCGGGGCCGACCGATTGGCATCCGCTGCCTTCGCCCGCCGCACCGAAACGCATCGTTTCGGTCGGTACCTGCGAGTACTTTCAATACGAAGGCACGGGGATGGTCAGCCTCACGATTGAGGGACAGGTGGCCACGCTCCGCATCTATCCCGATGTCGAACGACTCCGCGAGGGATGGGAAGGCAAGATCGACGCGCCGCTCACACGTCTGCACGAGCGCACGCATCCGTTTCGCATCCGGATGGCCGACTGGAAGGACGCCATTGTCGAACGACGGGAGGAGGGTCGATGGGACCTCCTGTCGGCCAAGGCAGCCGATTTCCCCGCACGACCGGGTAGCTATCGCCTTCGCCGCACGGCAGCAACAGGCCGTGTGTCCGGATGATGCCGATGCGCCAGAACCGGCGAAGAACGATGCTACGGTTGCGGTGTCTGTCCCGTTGCGGCCGAGAGATTCCTTTGGGCGGCGGCGAAATCGGGCTTTAGACGAACGGCCTCCCGAAAATGGCCGGCGGCATCTTCTCGGCGCCCTGATTTGAGCAGGGCCACACCGAGGTTGTTGTGGGCCTCGGCCATACTCGGGCGGAGCTGCACCGCCGCGGCCAGATGGGGCATCGCCTCGTCCACCGCATTTCGCCCCAGCAGCAGGCTGCCCAGACGATAGTGAACCATCGCCAGGTTGGGGTCGATTCGCAGGGCCTCACGCCAGTGTTGAATCGCTTCGTCGACCCGGCCGGTCTTGATCAGGGCATCGGCAAGGTTCTGACGGGCCAGAACATAGTCGGGTCGGACCCGGAGGGCCGCCTGGAATTCCCCGATCGCTTCCTCCGTACGTCCGGAATCCAGCAAGGCCAGCGCCAGATTGTTCCGGACGATCAGGGCCCGCGGGGCCAGATCGGCCATGTGCCGATAGAGGCTCACCGTGTCCTTCCACGGTGCGAGCGCGCGACGCGTCGCGAGACCCAGCCCACAGGCAAGGCCCAGCACGATCAGTACAACCCCCGCGCGCACAAGGCGTCCGGCGGAAGTGCTGCCGTCGGGCCAATGCCTCCACACGGCCACGATGCCCGCGGCCACGATCAGCAGCAGCCCCACCATCGGCAGGTAGACATACTTGTCCGTGGTCAGCACCACCGTGAATCCGACCAGCCCCATCGTGGGCAGGATCGCCAGGAAGAAGAAGGTCCACCCGGCCACCAGGGATCGAGTCCATTTCAGCGAGACAAAAAGAACCACGAGCAGGATCGACGTGAATACCACACCGCCGAGCACGGCCGGATTCGCCAGTCCGAGAGGCTCGGGATAGGGATAGTGGACGGAAAGGTTCGCAGGCCACACGAGCTTCCACAGATAGAAGCCGTTGTTGTGACACAGGATCAGTGGCACGCGGGACCACGGATAGTCTCCGGGCATGGGTACCGGCGCATATTGCCCCTGGCTGATCACAGTAATCACCGAGAACGCCACGCCGATGATGACGAAAGGAACCTTCTCGATCAGGGCATTGCGGTTCAGACGCCCCAATGGCCAGTAGTCCAGCAGGAGCAGCAGCAGTGCCACCGGCGTGCTCGTGGGCTTGGATAACAGTGCCAATATGTAGGCGATCAGCGAGGCCGCATAGAGCCCCCAACCGCCCTGTCGGGCGTATCGCACATAGAGCCCCAAACAGATCAGGGCGAAGAACGGCGAGAGCACCGTCTTGCGTTCGCCGATGGTCGCGACGGCTTCGACCATCATCGGGTGCAGCCCGAACAGAAGTCCCGCGACGACGGAGGCCCAGATATGTCCGAACAGAGACTGGACCAGCCACATGACGAGCAGCGTGTTTGCCGCGTGCAGCGCCAGACTCGTGCGGTGGAACGGGCGAAAGTCCTCGGCCGAGCCGCCCATCGCACAATCCAGCATGAGCGATATCATCGCCAGGGGTTGGTAGTAGCCCTGAACGGTAGATGGTCGGGTAACCTCGCTCAGGAAGCGGTGAGTCGACTCCCAACTCGGGTTGCGAACCAGGGGGTTATCGATGAGGTACTGGCCATCGTCGAAGCTGAGCCCTCGCGCCGAAAGCACCGGCAGAAACGTTGCGAGGACGGCGATTCCCACCACGAAGGACATGGAAATCTGTATGAGCAGATGATGCCGTTGCGATGGTGCGGTGGCATGCGAGGGCAAGGTGTTTGGGTCGGACATCGCATCAGTCCATGACGTTGTGGGAACAGTCCGTCGGTGGCAGAGAGTCTACCGTCAGGATCGGCGCGACGCCACGAAATCCGTCAGGGCGAACAGGGCGTCACGGGCCGGCGAGGCGGGCAGCTCCTCCAGGCAGATCCTGGCTAACCCGCCGTATTCGCGGGCCAGTTGCAGGCAGGTCTCGAGGCAGTCGCTGTTGATCAGGAGCCGACGGACGATGTCGGGGCTGTCGGGGGTAGGCTCAGACAAGGCAGCGACCATGCTTCGGTGGGGCTCACCTGAAGCGGTATTCAGAAATCGGATCAGCGGCAGAGTCAGGTCTCCCTTGGCAATGTCTCGACCGAGCGATTTTCCCATTTCCTCCTCGGTGCCCTGGAGGTCGAGGAGGTCGTCAGCGATCTGAAAGGCGATGCCGAGATTAAGCCCGTACTCACCCATCCGCGCCATGGCGGAGTCCTCGACACCTGACAGTCGAGCGCCCAGCAGGCAACACGACCGGAGCAGCCATGCCGTCTTGCGGGTGATGATATGAAGGTATTCGCCTTCGGTCAGTCGGAGATTGTGGCGCTGCGAGACCTGGACGAGTTCGCCCAGGCAGATCATGCGGCAGGTCTCCGTGAGTTCTTCGTTGACCTCGTGCGACCTCAGGGAACTGCACAGACGGAAAGCCTTCGCCATGATGTAGTCGCCCAGCAGGACGGCTCCCTCATTGCCGACGAGCCGGTTGATCGAGGGAACACTTCGTCGGGCGAGTGCCTCATCGAGAACATCGTCGTGGACGAGGGAGGCCAGATGGACCATCTCCACGATCGCCGCCAGCGTGTGGTGCCGAGGCGTACATGGGGCAAACGCCCTGCCCGAGAGCAGAACCAGCGCGGGACGAAGCAGTTTACCCGACTGTCGCGAGAGCCGCCCCATCAGGTCGCGCACAAACGGCTCCTCGCCGGTCAGTTCGGCGTTCAGAAGCTCGCGCACGCCGGCCAGGTCGCTCTGGATGGGCTCGTACAACTCCATGAACTCACCGCAAAATAGACCCACTGGGTTCTACGCCGCATCGAGATGCCGTGGTGCATCGTCCGGACGAATCGTCCAAGCACCCTCGGCTGTTTCGAATGACTCCCAGGATTGAATTGTAAGACCAAGCGGGAGTCAGGCTCCAAATGTTTTCATAGGATTTGAAACAAATGAAAGATCATTTTTCTGGAGCGACTTCGATCGGGCGGATCCCGTCTCTCCGTCAACGAGCGATCGGAGGGGTCTGCGCCTTCAAGAGAATGACCCACATGGGCGTACGTCAACCTGGCGCAAAACGCCAAGCACGACCGTGAGGCTGCGTGTCACCGTGGAACAGGACGACCTAGGTAATGATCCTTAGGGCCACCTCGACTGTACGTTCGTAGTGGTTGGGCTCCTGGAAGAGGGCCAAACCCAACGGTTCGGTCAGCGAGAAAGCGAGCGCCTGGTGAATCAGGGCCCAAGCGGCCAATCGAGCGTCCACGTCGGTGCGAAAGCGACCGGTGGCTTGTCCCTTGCGGATCAGGTCGGTAAAGAATTCGGCCTCATCGCTGTAGAAGGCTCGCAACACTTCCATGACATCCGGATCGTTCACCTCGGCCAAGGCGCGGTGGGCAACCCGATACTCCAGAACGTGCTTCTGCATGGCGTGCTGGAACGAGCTGGCGATCAGGCGGAGTGCCTCCTGGGGGTCGTCCGTGGTGGCGGCCATTTCGCGCCATCGGTCCAGTGTTTCCCGACGAATCTCGTTGATGACTTCCAGAAAGAGGTTCTTCTTGCTGGCAAAGTGGCGGTAGAGGATCGGTTCGGTGACGTTGGCCGCTTTGGCAATGTTGGCCGTCGTCGCCAGTTTGTACCCATTCTGTGCGAAGAGCCTCTTGGCTACATCCAACAACTGCCTGCGCCGATCCGCGGCATTGAGGCGTTTGGGCGCGGCCAGTTCATCAACATGTTCTTGAATTATTCCGGCCATAGTACACCTCGCGTTTCATTGTGCGGCCAATAGTGAACGTGCATTGTACTACTCGGACCTCTGCCCTTCCAGCAACACTACTACCCTGAATCGGCAGAACCAAGGATCCTACGCCTTAGAATGTTGCAGGGCAATTGGTTGCGATTGCCACCAATCTTGGCAATTGACCGTGGTATTCTGCCTCGGTCCGGCGGGCGGTCCGACCGTCTAAGGGTTTTCCGAAGGACGCACAAACATCGCCTGACGCGTACAGAAGAGGACCCTGCTCATCGCAGAATGTCTTAGGGGCCCGGTTGGCGATGCCGTCCGGAAGGGTTCCTGGCAATTTGCGGTTCGTCATGTAATCGCGTCCGCACCGCTGGTCGATACGCCTAAAGCCAGGGGCCATGGGCCCAGGGCACTGGGGGGTGGGTGAAGACCCCAAGTCACGGACCGGCGAGAGAGGGCCCGTAAGGACAGAAGGGCTCTAAAAGAGCGGGACGGCCGTAAAACAAGGAAAGCTCGTCTCTTCGTGATTTCTGCATCTGTTGGGGAAAGGTCTGGGGAAACACCATGAGTTATTTGCTGGAGAGCCTGGGTCGCGGGTTGCTCGGCAGTCTGAGCAGTGCCTTTGAGGCCCAGTTGGGGGATACGTCTCAACAATCCACGCACGAACTGGTCGAGGCGACCCAGCGACATCCTCGTGACAGTGAAGGCTATGTTCAGCTTGGACGGCGGTATCTCAGGGAGGGGCGCTTCACCGCAGCGCGTGCCAGTTTCGACAGGGCTCTGCAGATCAATCGGAATGCCGCGGTGGCCAGGCTCGGACTGGTCTGCGCTCTGGATGAGCTGGGGCGTCAGGACGAGGCCGTGCAACATCTCCAGACCGCCCAGAAGCGGACGCCGACGGAACCGGCGATCCTGTTTGCCTTGGGTTTGTGTCACGAACGACGCGGTTCTCTCGACCTGGCGGTTCAGTACTATCAGGATGCCCTGTCGTTCTGTCCGCAGCTTCGCAACGCCCACGAGCGACTGGCGGCCATCGCGGTTCACAACGGCAAGCCCGCTGAAGCGATCGAACACTATGAACTGCTCTGTCGTTGGGATCCGGGGAATGTGGATGCCCGGCTTCTGCTGGCCAATCTGCTCCTGGAGACACGACAGTCTCGTCAGGCGATCGAGCAGTACGAGAAGGCACTGGTGATCGAGCCGGACAATTGGGTGGCCCACAACGATCTGGGAAGTGCTTATGAACAGGCAGGGCTCTACCACGAGGCCATCGAGCACCTGCATCGGACGGCCGAGGAGCGTCCGGGCTTCGCCGACACACACCTTCGACTCGGCGATCTGTACTCCAAGGTTGGCGACGATCGAGCGGCCCTGCACCAGTACTCACTCGCCCTTGAGATCCACCCCGAGTACCTCGAAGGCGTGGTCAAGATGGGCACGCAGCACTTGCGCAACGGGCGACACATCGAGGCGGCTCAGTGGTTCAACCGGGCCGTCGAGATCAACGATCGTCTGCTCATTGCCTATGTGGGGCTCGGCGTGGCTCAGAAGGCGGCCGGACGAATGGATGAGGCGATGAATTCCTTCGATATGGCCACCAGCATCGAGCCGAACAGCACGCTGCTGTTCAGTGAGATGGCCAGGTTGCAGCTCAAGGTTGCCACGTTCGAATCGGCCAAGCGCGGTTTGCTGCCGGAACACGACATGCCATCGCCCACCGGCGCGACGGTCGAGGGCGTGACCGACCTGATCGATCGGCAGATCGAACGGCATCGCAAGGCACTGGAAGAGCGCCCGAATCATGCCGACATGCACTATCGTCTCGGACTGCTCTTGCGCAACCGTGGGCGAAATGACGAGGCGATGCAGGCGTACCGGGCCGCCATCGAAATCAACCCCGTTTACGTCAAGGCCCTGATCAAGCTGGGGCTGTCGCTCAAGGAGGCCGGTCAGCTCGATGAGGCGGTCGAGATTCTCGAACGAGCCATCCAACTCCACAACGATTACGTGGATCTGCACTATCACCTCGGGCTGCTCTTTGCCGAGCGCAATCGCTTTGAGCTGGCGGTGGAGCATTTCGAGCAGACCGCCAAGCAGAGCCCGAGCAACGTCGACTTTCATGCTAACCTGGCATTGGCGCTTCAGAACATGGGTCTGCTGGACCGTGCGGCCGCCTCGTGGCAGGCCATTTGCGAGCTGACCCACACACACGCCTGACCGCGCCCGGCAGACGATTCCCTCAGCGTGCCCGTCGGTTCGATGCCGCCGACGTGAACACTCAGACTGCATCTGATACACTTGCCCCCCCGACGCGATCGTCCGGCCGATCGTCGTTGTGGTTCCATTACCCCTGGCCCCTGGAGCGCCTTATCCCATGTTCAGACTCGCCTTCGGTACCTTTGCGTCTGCGACGTCTGCGGCCTTGCTGGCAACGTGGTTCGCCACTGCATTCCCAGCTCAAGGCGAGGAGCCTTTGTGGCGGCTCCCGCTCAGCCGGCAGCTCGACGGTTCGCAGGCCTTCGATCGGAGTTTCTTTCACGAGCCGCCGGCACTTTACTGGCCGGCCTATTTCTGGCTCTGGAATGCCGCGCTCGAACCGAACCTCCTGAAAGAGCAGCTCGGCCAAATGGCCTCGTGCGGTGCCCGAAGCGTCTGCATGCTTCCGATGCCGAAAGAATTCCGACCGAGCAACACGAACAACTCGATGGATCCCGGCTACCTGACCGACGGATTCTTCGATCGCGTGGCATTGGCGGTCGCGGAGTCGCGGCGTCTGAAGATGCACTGGTGGCTCTATGACGAAGGCGGCTGGCCTTCCGGGCAGGCGTGCGGCCAGGTCATCGCAGGCCACCCCGAGCTGGCGTCTCAGGTTGTGGTTCGCGAGCCGATCACGCTTCGGGCACAGCAACCTTACGTCGTCCCGACCGGGGCTATTGCCCTCGTGGTCCATGAGGGCGACCGGAGGATCCTCATCGAACCGGGCGCCACCTGGCTGAAGGATAAGGCTCCGGATCGGGCGTGGCTGTATCGCGCGCAGCGACGCGGCGGCGTCGATCTGTTGAGCCCTAAGACGACGCAGCGGTTCATCGAGCTGACCCACCGGCGATACGCCGCCAAGCTGGCCACGCTTCCGGAACGTCCGCCCGTGTACTTCACCTTCACCGACGAGCCGGCCGTCCCCGCCATGGCACCGGGCAGTCAGATCCCCTGGACCGACGGGGCGGGCGAGGCGTTCAAATCCCGCTTCGGCTACGACCTCCGCGAACATCTGGACGAACTGTTTTCTGAGCCGGCAGCGGGGGCGAGCGGTTGGCCCTGCCGGGCGAGGGTGGACTACTTCGACTTCTGGACGCGGCGGTTCTGCGAGGCCTTCTTCGAACCGTTGCGCTCGGCGGCCCAGGAGATGGGCATGCTCTCCGGCGGACACCTCGGCGGCGAGGACGAGACCCTGGGCGCCCTGCGCCATGGTTTCGGCCATATCCTTCGAACCCTCCGCGCCATGGATGTTCCGGGTGTCGATGTAATCTGGCGCCAGTTGTTCCCCGGGCAGGAGCCACGACATCACTTCCCCCGCTTTGCCAGCAGCGCCGCGCACCAGATCGGTCGGCGGCTGACCTTCACTGAGTCTGTGGCGGTCTACGGCAGCGGCGTGACGCCCGAGCAGGTGCGCTGGGTGCTGGACTATCAGTTCGTCCGCGGCATTCAGCTCGTTGTGCTGTGCGGGTTCCCGTTGAGCACGCACGACCATCACATGACCGGAGAACGCCCCCACTACGGCCCGACCAACCCCCTATGGTCGATCCTGCCGGACTTCCACGCCGGCATCGCCCGAACCAGCTATGCCCTGAGTTGCGGTGAACCGCGGGTCGACGCCGCGTTGTACTATCCCGCGCGCGACCTGTGGGCCTTCGGAATGAAGGACGTCACCGCCGCCGGCGACCACGACCGCCTTGCGCGCCGGATGTCCGAACAACAACGCGAGTTTGATATCCTCGACGACGATATTCTCGAAACATGGCCGGCCGCCGACGGATACCTGGTCGGATCGGCCGTCCGTTATCGAACGCTCGCCTTCGGCCGGACGCGATGGCTCGGCCGGCCCGCCGCCGAGAAGCTCGTTCAGTGGCTCAAGGGACCGGGCCTTCTGTTGGCCGTCGATCACTTGCCGGGTGTCGACGGCGATGGCGGCGAGGCCCTCGCTCAGCGTTTGGGCTGCCCCAACCGGCCAGGGCGTCACGCGGTTCAGGGGGGCAAGGGTTTCGTCCTGATCGGGTCGATCGACGAGATCGTCTCGGCCATGTGCCCCTTGCTGGTCTGTGACCCGCCGAACGTCGATCTCCGCGTGACGGCGCGCGACCTGCCCGGCGGTTCGGCCGTCTACTTCGTATTCAACGAAGGTCTGACACCCTACAAGGGGCGCCTGACCGTTCCCGAACGGGGCCGTATCGAGCGGTTCTATCCGTACACCGGCCGCAGCGAGCCCCTGGCCACGTCGGCGGCGCCCGATGGCAGGAGGACCACAGAGCTGTCCCTGGAAGGGACGGAGAGCGCCTTGATCCTCGCAACCGGTGGCGAGCCGACGTCCACTCCGCCACCTGTGCCAATTGACGCCTGGCGCGACATCGCCGACGGCTGGGGCTTGAAGCCGCTTCGCCGGTTCTGCGTCGGTGAGCACGATTTCGAGATCCGCCCGAGCAGCGCGGCAGCGATTTCGCTCGAGCGCCTGGGATCGTGGGCCCCGCAGCTCACCGCAGACTTCAGCGGACATGCGGAATATCGCAAGACCGTCACGATCGCCCCCGACGAGGCGAACCGCCCACTGACCCTCGACCTGGGACGGGTGGAGTACGCCTGCGAGGTGTACCTCGACAAGCAGAGGGTCGGCAGTCTGTTCGGGCGCCCCTGGCGAATCGAGCTGCCCTCGGTTTCGGCCGGCGCGCATGAGCTTCGGATCATCGTCTCGAACACCCTGGCCAACGAGCTGACCAGCGAGCGTGTCCGTCAGGAGTGGTCGAAGAAGAAGGGTCCCGGCTGGCCCAGCCCCTACCACGAACGGGCGATTCGTTTCGAGGTCGACAGCCGCGGCGGAGGACTCCTCGGTCCGGTTCGGCTGGGCCGGAGGCCGTAGTGCCCGGTGCCGATGGTTCGAGTCCGAAGATCACCGCGTTCCGGGGGCCGCGGCGATCAATCGAACGTCGGCCCAGTGGGCCCAGTCCCAGCCATAGTCGCCCAGGGCGTCTGTGATGAGTGTCAGGACCACGGTGCGACCGGCGTAGGCGGCCAGGGGCACATCAAACCCCAGCCATGGTTTGCCCGGAAGGACATCCGACCGCCAGAGTTCCCTTCCGTTAACGGCAATGCGAAAGCCGACACCTCTGCCCTTGCCGTCGGCGCCGTCGCGAATACCGGCGAAGCCCGTCAGGCGGGCCGGACTGCCAGGCAGCGCCATCACGAAGTCGACGTGCTGTTGGCCCTGGTTGGGGGGGTGAGCGAACAGCCCCGACCTGGCAACCCCGCCGACGGTGGAGGCGCCGCGGGTCGCGTCGCAGAAGCCTTCGGGCCGCTCTTCCCGTCCGCCCCGAAGGACCAGCGCATTACTGAACGTCATCGCCGGGACATCGGCCGGCAAGGTGATCGGCTGGGGCTTCTCAAACAGCAGATAGGCCGCGCCGGGCAGGGGCATCTTCAGGGTATATCGTCGATCGCCCCTGGACGTTACCTCGACCGGCTCGACGCCGGAGGCCGCGCCGACGATGGATCGAGGGCTGAGCACGTCAACCTCCCCATGGCGCGAGTCCTTCAGAATCACACGAGGACGAACCCAGATGCCCCAGTCGTAGTTGACCGACCCGGCGGCACCCGGCGTGGCCTCCAGCCGCAGCCGGACGGTCCGCCCCTTCAGGGCAGAGAGGTCCAGCATCAATGGTTCGGGTTCCGCCGACCGCGCGTGTCGCTCGGCGCGAAGGGGCCCCGGCCGCGACCCGACGGATTGTGGAGACGGGCTCGTATCCTCTGCAGACACGCGATAGGTCAATCCATCGCTCTTATCGACGGCCTCGGCCACACGAAGCCCGATCCCCGCCTTAAAGAAAGCCGGTCGATCCGCAGGCAGCCGGACCTCGAATTCCGTCCACACGTGGCCCAGTCCATGGGTCTGAGCCGGCCCCTGCATGTTGATGTACTGCCCGATGAAGGGGGGGTGAACCAGCAGGCTTTCGCCGGTCGGCGCGACCATCGATCCGGTCGGCGCCCGAAAGGCCGGACAGGATTCCTGATGAACGGTTCCGTCTCGCAGCGTTTCGCCCGACCGCACCGTACCGCTGAACGCCGACAGATTCGCCACCTCTGCACGCAGGTCTTCCAGTTCGATCACCGCGAATGCCGGGCGAAGCCCCACCCGCCGCAGAACTGTCTCGGCGGGCAGCCGGACCACGTGAAAAACGTTCGGGTCGCGAGGCTCATCGACATAGGCATACGAGGCGCGGGGGTCCAGGCCGATCAGATCGGATTCGTCGTACGCCCACCATCCGTCGATCCGTCCGGGAAGTCGGGCGGTCGTTGCCCCCGTGATGCGCCGCGCAATGACCTGTCCCTCGCTATCGGCGGTCGCGCCGGTCCAGGCCCTCAGACTCACGCCGGCGGGCTCCCGACGATACTCGGCCCGCCCGCCCCGGGCCGTCCGATACGCCACAATGGTGTCTGGCGAACTGCCCGGCGAGAAGTCCGGCCGCGGTTGTTCCCGCTGAAAGAACTGTGCCTCGGACAGCAACGACCGGACCACCGCCGGCGGATCGGCCAGTTGGGTCGTTCGAGGCCAGCAGAGGGTCGGGATCACGCCGTATTGCTCGTAGGCCGACCGCCAGGCAAGGTAATAGTCCGTCGGCTCGGGGTTGGGCATGCCCAGGTAGCCGTAGATCGTCGTGTAGTTGGCCACGATGGCCGAACTGATCGGGTGGGCCATCGCGATCAGCGACGGGTTCCACTGGCCGTCGGCATGGTCGATGCCCCACACATGCCGCTGGGCGAAGGCTTCGAAGCGGCAGGTGATCTCGTTGAGTCCCTCGCCCGACAGCGCCACGTCGGGCAGGGCCTCGCGCAGTTCGCGGTGCAGGGCGAGGTTGCCCTGCATCATGTTCATCCCGTCGATAAGGCCTCGCCCGTCGTTGAAGATGCACAGTGTCTGGTCCAGATGCAGCGCGTCGGCATGAAGGCGGTTGACGACCTCGCGCATCCGGGCGATGAAGACCTCGCGCCACACGCGCGACGCCGGATTGATGTAGGCGAACTTGATGGGCGGGGTGGCCCGGGTCCAGTCCCAGTTGAGTTTGGCCCCGCTGAAGGGATCGAGGCAGTGGAACGGCTCGAGCCGGGCGTATTCGGGGTTTTCCTGTGTACAGCCGAAGTAGTTCACGTGCAGCATCACGCGATAGCCGAGGCCCTGGGCCCGCTTCATCAGTGCCTCGAAGCCTTCGATGGGCGTGTAGTCGGGATAGTTGCGATCGTAGCCGGACTTTCGCCAGTTGGGCACATAGAGCAGCGTCTGACTGGGCTTGATGTGCCGGGCGAGCGCCTTGAGGACATCGATCTGTTCGAGCCCCATCGTCGCCACGAACTGAATGTCCTTGGCCCAGTCGGGCGTCTTCTGATCGATCCGGATCAGCTCGAAGGCCTTCTCCGCCCATTGGCGATACACGGCGGCCCCGACCAGCCAATCGCCCTGATAGGGATGAATGCGCCATCGGACAGAGGCGGTGTCCTTCTGCGTAGTGAACGGGGCCGTGCACCGTGTCTCGAGCCCGATGAGCGTCTGTCCGGGTCGGTGCTCGATGCGCAACGCCTTGTATCGCTCGGCGCGGTCTTCGGCGAAGATCAGAATGCCGCCGCGCCGGCCCTGGATCAGGACGAACTGGGCCTCCCACTCGATGGGATACTCGAAGACTCGGGAATCGTAGGGCGATCCCTTCGCGATCCGCTGCCCGCTCGTGCCGGGCGCCAAGACATCCCACGTGTCCGGTACGGCCCAGCCCCACTGAATGCCCGACAGGCCCGGAGTCCCCGAGCGCCCTTCCTGCGTGACCAACACATCTCCGTCGGACTGAACCGCGAAATGCGTGTCGAGTTGCGAGCGGCCCTGTGGCTCGTTCCAGGCACAGGTCAGATGCAAGCCGGCCGGCTCGCGTCGGGTCTGAACCGACGCGGCGTCGGCCCATATGCCGACGTCACGACCTCGCCACATGCCGATCAGGGCCCGTGGTGACGGCGCGTCGAACCCCTCGCCGGTGCAGGGGTCGGCCAGGCGGGTGACACCACGCTCGCTCACGCCGAGCTTGAGAAGGGGGGCGATCACCTCGTCAACCCCACCCAAGGATGACGCGGCCAGAACCATCAGCGGAACAAGACTCATCTGAAGCCCCTCCACGCGGGAGACGGACACCTGAATGTTTGACCTCGGCGCTCGACCCGGCTCAGCCTTCTTTGACGACCATTGCCTGCTCATCGTAGACCATGCGGCGCCCGCGATAGAGGCTCTCGGCAGCCATGACGGTGGCGACGGCATGGTAATAGCCGGCCTCGACCGGGGCGTTGGGGTCTTTTCGAGTGCGGAGGCACTCGAGCCAGTTCTTCATGTGGTTCTCACCCGGTTTGGGTTCGATGGTGATCGGCTTGGGGAAATGGGCCTTGCCCTCGGGGGCGCCGTCGGGGATCACTTTGCCGTTCAGGAAGGAGCCCTGCGTGCCGAGGATTGTCATCTCGCCGTCGTTGTAGCTGTTGCCGAAGTGGTTCTTGTAGATGCACAGAAGTCCCGGAGGGTATTCCCAGAGGCTGTCGCAGGTGTCGGGGTGTTCGCGGCCGTCGTCGCCCCAGATGTAGGCCCCGCCCAGTTGGACGGCACTGGTGGGGAACTTCAGCCCCAGGAACCAGATCACCTGATCGATACAGTGGCTGCCGAGCAGGGACACCGGTCCCAGCGTGTAGTCTTTGTACAGGTGCCATCGACGAAACCGCTTGGGATCGAAGGCCCGTTCGGGCAGATACATCTGGTATCGCTTCCAGTCGACGTCCTGTTCCTTGACGTCTTCGAAGGGCCGTCGCCAGCGAGACGACTTGTCGTGATAGCCGATCTCGACTTTGGTCACCTTGCCGAGCTTGCCGGATTGGATGAATTCCGCCCATCCCCGGCTTGGCCCCTCGCTGCGCCGCTGGGTGCCGATCTGCACGACCCGCTTGTTCTCGCGGGCCGCCTTAAGGGCGTCTCGGGCGTCTTCGAGGCGGACGGTCATCGGTTTCTCACAGTAGGCGTCTTTGTTCGCCTTGCACGCGGCGGCCAGGATGGGGGCGTGGGCGTGATCGGGCGTGGCGATGATCACGGCATCGATGTCCGCATGTGCCAAGACGTCCTCGTAGTTCGGCGAGGTCACGATCGGCTTGGCCCCGAAGGCCTTGGCAACCGCCTCGGCCGCGGACTCTCGGGCAGGTCGCCAAACATCGCAGACGGCTACGATCTGAGCGTTCTGCGACTTGGCATTCTTGATGAGGTCGGGCATGAGGGCGCCGCGGGCGCGGCCTCCGCAGCCGATGACGCCAACGTTGATGCGGTCGTTGGCGCCGAGCGTTCGTCCGAAGGCGGTTCGTCTCGCCCCGGCCGCCAGTCCGACCGCCCCGGCGGCCGTACCCAGAATGAACGTGCGACGTGAGGGATTGGGTTCGATCATGAGAGTCCTCCAGAACAGGGATGCCGTCGGTGGCCGCTGAGAACCACCGTGAATCGCGAAGGCCATCTTCGTCGCGAAAACGACACAAGTCCAGCGCCCTTTGGCCCGTCATGCGGAATGACAATCAGGTCAACTCTCGACGCACGGACATGGTTGCCTGTCTCTAGCGGCCTCCGGTCTGGCGGGCACGCGATTTAGGGCGCCGAACCACGCAATCGTGCATTTCCGGGCTTGTGGACCTCCCCGACTTCGCTTAGTGTATAAGCTAAGCATTTCGGATTTTGTCGGTAAAGGGCCTTCGTTTCGTCCATGGAAACAGATACCGCGGACACCAAGGGAGGTACTCCAACATGCAGTCACGAATTCTGATGGCAATGGTCGTCCTGGTTCCGCTGTTCTTCGCCGCAGGGTGCTGGGTTGCTGCGCCCGAGGCTCCTGGGGGGTTCAAGGTCGAGGATTTCCAGAAGATCTGCCTGAACGGCTTCGACCCTGTTGATAACGCGGCTGACAAGAACGATTACGCCTGGTCGATGGAGTACTTTCAACCGGACGCCAACAAACCAGGCTACCTCTACGTCGGTACCGGCAACGACATGTCGGGCACCATGCGAGAAGGTCTCAGCACCCTCACCACCGGAAGTGACTTCGCAGGGGGGACCGTTTCCCCGCCGGAGATCCGCCGCTATCGACCCGATCTTGATCCGCTCACCTGGGAACGGGTGTTTGACATCCGCGAGGTGGAACCGGAGGGCAAATACTCCACGATTGGGTTCCGATACATGAAGGCCTACAAGGCCGCATCGGACGGCGTGAACTATCTATATGCGGCCACCATGGGTCATGAAGCCCAGTTGTGGCGATCCAGCACCGGCGAACCGAATTCGTGGAGCAATGTGTGGACGTATGCAGCCCAGGGCTCCATACGGTGGATGGAAGTGCACAACGGAATTCTCTACCTGGCCCTGACCAACGACTCGCCGGTAGGCGAACATGTCGGCAAGATCTATGCAACGGACGGCGCTACGTTCTGGCCTGTGATGGAGAACGGCTTCGGCAACGTGAACAACGGGGGGATACAATCGCTCATCTCCTACAACGGCTGGCTGTACGCAGGTACCAGCAACCCGATCGACGGTTATGAGATCTGGAAGCTGGAGGGCCCCGATGGAAACAAGGGGCCGATCCAGATCGTGGCAAACGGCGGCACGAACAGCTTGAACGAATGGGCTTGCTCACCCTGCGTATTCCAGGGCAAGCTTTACTACGGCGCTCTGATCGAAATGATGAGCACCTTCTTCCATCTGTTCCCTGGGGGGGGAGATATCATACGCATCAATCCGGACGATAGCTGGGAAGCCATTGTGGGACCCGGTTCGATCACCGGCTACGGCTCTGGCTTCAACCGCCGGATGAACATCTACGTCTGGTGCATGGCCGTTCACGACGGTTGGCTCTACGCCGGCACATATGACGTGCTCACCGCTGTCTCGTCGATCGTGGAGGATCCCATCGGATTCATCAAGCAGATGATGCCCACCAGCAAAATGGCCAACCCCATCGATTTCATCGGACATGCCGGGGCAGACCTCTACAAGACACAGGACGGTATCACCTGGTACCCTGTGACGCAGGATGGCTTCAGCAACCCGGGCAACTACGGATTCAGAACGATGATGTCCCTGGGCAAAGACTTCTATGTCGGGACAGCCAACCCCTATGACGGACTTGAGGTTTGGAAGGCAACATCGAAGTGATCTCCTGAGAATGTCCGTTACTGACCGGCGCGGCGGACCCTATGCCTGTTTTCCCGGGCTCCGGTGGAGGATTTGACCTTGGATAATCACACTCGAAGGCGGAACCGTAGAGACAGGAGCAATTTGACTGTATCTGGCACCCGTGGTGTATCGCGTCGGGAGTTCGTCAAGACGGCAGGGTTGGGTGCGGCCGGGATGGCCTTGTGGGGAGGCTCGTCGGGGTGTCTGCCGGGGCAGTCTCAGGTGTGTGCACCGCCCACCCGCGCGACGCCCTCCGGCAATCGAAAGCTGATCTACATCTGTATGGATGGGCTTCACCCGGGGTACCTGGGATTGAATGCCGTGGGTGATGGTCCGGGTGCGGATGGCGATTGGCTCATGCCGAACGTGCGGCGATTTCTGACCCGGGCAGCGTGGTTCACGAATACGAAGGACTACCTGCCGTCGGTCACCGACCCCAATCAGCTCAATGCGATCGCAGGCACCTATGGCGGGCAGACCGGCATCCTCAGCGTGGGCGCCCAACTCCTGGGGTGGAACGAGTCCGGCCTCGTTGTGTCCCCGACGTCGTTGTCCTTTGCCCGTGACGGTCTCGGCCGGCGCGTCGATACCGTGTTCCACGCCTGGAAGCGGGCCTGGCCGGGCTCGAAGACCGCCTATATCTCCGCCAAGGCATGGGTTGCCGAGATGTTTCGCAACGAGGGTGTCATGGACAGTATCGTGACCGGCAGAGACCACCCCTGCTACCTGCCCACGCCTGCTCCCATTGACTATGCGGATCCGCCGGGTGACCCGGATGCCCGGTGCGATCATGAGTCTCTGCTCCAGCGTCTGAATATGGCCACCGTGTTTTCGCGGCTGGTTCCACAGGCGTTTCCGACGGATGAGTGGACGGTAGATGCCGCCCTGTCGATCTTCGATTACGAGTCGCCGGATCTTGCTTACATTCTGTTGGCCGAAGTGGACGACACGAGCCACTCTCTGGGGGCCGCATGGGACCCGGCCGATCGGGTTCCTGCCGCATCTCTCTCGCGCAGCAAGGTCTTCTGTCCCGACGACCCTCTGTACCAACTCGCGACCGGCGAGAATCCTCTTTTGTACGTGACGCCGATCCTCGACGCGATGCGAAGCTGCGATGTTCAGTTCGGCAGGCTGATCGATGGGCTGGAGGCAAAGGGGATACTGTCCAATGCGACGGTCATGCTGCTCAGCGATCATGGCGTTCGGACCCACCTTCGAAGCCCCAATGCCTTTCGGGAATTCGAGGAAATGACGGCCGCAACCGACTACAACCGCATTCTTCTGGACGCGGGACTGGGAGACCAGAATACCTTCACCCCCTGGAGCGCATCGGGTTTTGGGGCCGTCTACTACCGAACGGACAAGGGGTTGGTGCCGCAGGCGAAACAGGTGCTCGATGCACACAGGGCGCTGAATCCCCAGACCGGCGTCCTCGAATGTCCCTGGTTCGTGCTGGACCGCGCCGAAATGAAGAACGGCAAGGAGGGAGTCTCTCTTCCGGGCGAGTTGTACCATCAATGGTTCGTCGAGACCGACCACGAGCAGACGATGGTGTGGCCGGATCTGTTCCTGCTGGCCAGAAGCGGCTGGGAACTGCCGGTCTATGCCTCCCGCATGGCCTCGGCGCTCACCGGCGTCGACACCTTCGGTGACCTCTTCGTGGGCCCGCTTTATGCCTTCAGGGCCGGACACGGGTCTACCGACACGCAAGATATAGTTATGGCGATCGCCACGCCCGGCGGATCCGGCAAGACGGTTCAACGCGAGGCACGGATCGGCGACTTGGCCGTCACGGCGGCGAACCTCTTCGGTCTGGAAATGACCAGCACGACAGTAGGCCGGAACCTTGCCGCCGATTTGTAGAGATGATGAGTGCCTGGTCCCCCATTTCTGGATGGCGATGGGCTCAACTCTTGATAGATGACATCACGGCCTGTTGTCGCGTGCTGTCCAGTCCGGTGGCCACGGCATGAATGCCGGGGTTCGGGCAGAGCAACGACGGAGCCCCGGCACAGTAGTGCCGGAGCATGGGCGGTGGCTGCGCTAATCGATCGCGACGCTGAACTCCCTGGTGTACTCCCCGGGGGACGGTAGCTCGTTCTCGCTCAGGAGCCGCTGGAGGATCGTGTACTGATCGTCGCCCAGGCGGCCCTTTCTCAGCCAGATCTCGCCATGAGGGTCGCCGTAAAGTTGCGCATTGATCCGGACCGTATCGCCTACACGGGCGCGGAAATTGCACTCTCCTCCAATAGCGCCGTGGCCCCAATGATAGAAGTCGAAGACGTTGTTCATGCCGTAGTCCGGGGCTTTGAAGCGATCGGTTCCGCAGATGCAGTACCATGTCTGTGGCGCGTAGATCTCGACCATGGCCGAGGCTTGGCCGATCAGTTGTCTTTCGGTGCCGCTGGGGCGGTAGATCTTGACGCTGACATTGTCCTTCGCTCGGTCCTGCGCGACGGTGCCCTGATAGGTGACGCTACGGCCGCTCTTGCCGGTCAGCTCCAGGGTCTTGACGAGGACCATTCCAGGCCCGGAGAGGCCGCCGTAGTTGCCTGTGGTTTCCCATGCCATGATCTCGGTGCCGTCAAGTTTGAATTTCGACGTAATGATCGAGAGGGTAACGCAATCCCATCCGGTGGCACGATTGACATCAACCATGGGGGGATCGGGATCGAACCGGGAGGAGAGCGTTTGCTCGACCTTCTGTTCACCGATAATCACGCTCGTCTGGCCCTTGCCATAGGGGAACCACTCATCATTGAAGTAGGGATAAGTCGGCACTGACAGCTGGCACTTATACACGACCACTTCTACCGAATCGGTGAAGCCATCCTTTGCCTCGTAGGCGTGGTAGACGAGGCTCGACTTGTTGTCGCGCACATAGGAAGATTCGCTGCCGTCGCCGAGAAGGAACTGCCCACATCCATTCGCCTGCCATTCGTACAGATAGGTTTCCGCCATGTCATGGGGGAACGTGGCGAGTAGCTCAACGATGCCGCCGGGGCTGCACTTGGCCGGGTTGGGTGAGACCTCGATCTTGTTCAGTTTGACCGTGAAAGTGGCCTGGGCCTTGCCCAGATAGAACGGGATACCCTGAAGTCCTCTTCTCCACACTTTGACCGTGACGGTTGTGCGATCGCCGTCCTTCTTGTCCACGCATGCGTAGTACTTGCTCACGGGTTGGTCGCGAACCCAGAAGACGGGCGCCCCATAGTCATGGGAGTACACAGAAACGCATCCACTGCCATCCGGGAGACCACAGACGAGTTCGCCAGTATGGTCGTCGGGAAACAGCAGCCATTCATATTCGTAGGAATCGCCCGGCCACTTGGTGAACGAGGCCGTCAGTTCTACAGGCTTTCCGGGCACGTAGTCCTCGGGGTTCGCAATGAGCTGGATGGGATTGTTCGGATCGGCGGTTCCCTCGGTGGGGGCCGAACGGAGGCCGTAGGTACTGAAGCCACCGATGGTTCCCTTGACGGTCTTGGCGGCGGTGTCGACAGTGACATTGCCGGCCTCTTCCAGGGCGGTGCCGACGATCTTGACGAGCATGAGGGAGTTCTCGGCGGTGCCGGCGGGCAGTCTGGCCGGATCGTACTGAATCGTCATCTCGACGGGCGCCTCGAACTTCAGGCCGTTCGGCTCGAAGGTGTAGGTTGTCCCGGGGAGGATGCTCCAACCGTTCGCATCGACCGAGGCCTCCTGGATCGCGATCTCCGTATCGGCAGCGACGGCATTCGGAGAGAACACGAGCTTGGCTGCCCCGTTGGAGGTCGCGATCGTTCCGCCTGCGGGCCCCACAGTGGGGCCGGTAGGTGTTGGCCTCTGGGGTTCAGGTGCAGGAGCACATCCCAGCCAGACCATCACGGCCAGCGTGGGAAAGAGTGTAAGTGCTCCCTGCACGAGTGCGTCGCTTCGCCATGCCGCGTCGATACTTCTTTCGCTTGATTGCGCTTTCATCGCACCTCTCCTCATGTGTCGCCGATTCGGCAGAAGTGATTTGAATGAGAAGCGCCCAGGAACCGGTGAGCCCGGCACCGTCGGTTCCGGCGGACTTTGCTGAGGTAAGAGTTGATTGTTCAGATACTCGTACCACAGCCTACCCGGGATTTTACCTATAAGATAGGTAGTGTACAAGGGGGCGAAGAGGTCTTGGATAAACTGGACCTGTGAATCGGTTCTGTCCGAGGCGGGGGCCAGGTAATTGGGGTATTCTTCGCGCCTGGCCGTTCATCGGCAGAGGAGTCATAGAACCCCCGACGCTCTGCCAGAGGGACGCTATTGACGGTCAGAGACGGCCTTAAGGAGGCTATTGATGTACGGCTGGGGGTCTGGTTCGAATTCGAGCGTGTGATGGGCGTCGGGGTGCTCGACGATCGCACGGTCGGAGACGTTCAGGTTGCGGACGAACTGTCCGGTGCGTTCGTTGTCGATGATGCGATCGTGCCCGGCCAGGAGCAGGCGGACGGGGATGTCGGGCGGACGCCGGCCGTAGCGGCGGACTTCCCAATCCAGTTGCCGAGAGGTCAGGAGGAACCGGGCCGTTACCTTTCGCACGGAGAGGGGGTCTGCTCGAATGAAATCGACCCACCTCGGCGTGGCGGTGAAGAGCTCGGGGTCGCTCAACGGAACATCGAAGGGGTGGCGGGGGCCCACAGCGGCGAACGTGGCCACGCGGAGTTTGTCCAGCAGGGGAATGTCCACCTGGGGAAACAGGCCGGGTGCCACCAGCACGAGTCGGTTCAGCCGGCGCGAAACGCAGCGGGCCAATGCCAGGGCGAGCTTGCCGCCCCAACTGACGGCCACTACCGTCGCCTGCGAAGTCTCGGCCCGGACGGTCAGGACGTCCAGGGCCGCTTTCAGATCGCTCACGAGTTGGGTGGGGCCAGCGGCGTGGCCGCGATCCTGCTCATTCCGACCGCTGCCGCGACGATCGGGCAGGAGGACGGCGAAGCCTTCGTCGGCCAGTTGCCCTGCCGACACGTCAAACCATTGTCCGTGCGACTGGATACCGTGAAGGTACAGGACTGCCCCGATGGGACGGGGCGGCAGCCACAATCGCGCAAACGCACGGTAGCCGTCGGGCAGATCGATTTGTATGGGCTCGGGTGCCATGGGGTGCCCATTGTAGCCTCTGGTTCAGGGCCTTGCCTCCCCTTGAGGCCGGCGACATGGGCGGAATGGCACACGTTGAGTTCGAGGCCCGACGTCTGAGAGCACAAGCTCGCTGGTCCGAGGGTGCCTGCCTTTGTTTTGGAGTGAATCGCCCGTTAGAATCGCCCGGGTTTCCGATCGATCATTCGTTGGAGGCTTGGTATGCCGGTTGGTGTGCGCGTTCGTCTGAGCGCGATGATGTTTCTGACCTATGTGATCTGGGGGGCCTGGCTTCCGCTGCTGAATCGTTACCTGGGGCTGCTGGGGTTCAGCGGATCGCAGCGAGGCTGGGTGTTTGCCTGCCAGGCCATCGCTTCCCTGACGACGATGTTCCTGACCGCGCAGATCGCCGACCGGTGGTTTGCGGCGGAGCGTTTCATGGCGGTGAGCCATCTGATCGGGGGGATAGCCCTGATCGTGGCGGCGGGGCAGCACACGTTCGCGGGGTTCTTTCCGGCGTTTCTGGTGTACATGATGATGTTTCTGCCGACGGTGACGCTGGCCAATGCGGTGAGTTTCGCACACATTCCGGATGCCCGTCGGGACTATGGCAGCATCCGGCTGTGGGCGACGCTGGGGTGGGCGGCGGCGGCCTGGCCGTTCTTCTTCATCTTCAGCGGATTGCAGGGCGACGCCCTGGTCGGCGGGTTGCGGTGGATCTTCTACGTGCCGGCGGTAGTGTCGATCGGGCTGTCGGTGTTCTGTCTGACGTTGCCGCACACGCCGCCACAGCGGCAGGCCCGCGATCTCTTCGCCCCGCTCCGTGCGATGACGCTGCTGGCGGACCGATCGTTCCTGGTGCTGCTGATTCTGGCGTACTTCAGCGCCGTCTTCATGAACTGCCACTTCATCTGGATGGGTTCGTTTCTGCCCTCGCTGGGCGTTCACGAGCGGTATGTGATGCCGATCATGAGCCTGGGCCAGATTTCTGAGATTGTGGCGCTGTTCGCACTGGGGGCGTGTCTCAAGCGGCTGGGTTGGCGTCGGCTGCTGGCGGTGGGCATTCTGGCCAACGTGGTTCGATATGGTCTGTATGTGATCAGTGTGGGGCGGCCTTCGTTGATCGGTTTGGTGGTGGCCGGGAACATCGTCCACGGGGCCACCTATGCCTTCTTCTTTGCGGCGGGGATGATCTACGTCGAGGAGTATGCCCCCAAGGACATTCGCGCCAGCGCGCAGGCCTTGTTCAATCTGGTGACGCTCGGGTTGGGTTTCTTCACCGGCAGCCTGTTGTGGAACAGTCGCCTGTTCGTGGACCCGATGACGCACCAGGTAGGTTTCGTGAAGGTCTTTCTGACGCCGGCCGTCGGGGCCCTGATTGCGTGTGCGCTGCTTCTGGTAACATTCAGGCCGGGGACTCCGCCGTCACCAGAGGCCGCGGCCGATACGGGCATGACCGATCAGGAGACGGCCGAGGTGGAGCGGCGTCTGAGGGATCTGGGTTACGTGGAGTAGTCGCCTCAGAGTACAATCGCGCGAAGGCCACGTTGGCCTGGCGGTCGAGTTGTGATGGTATCCATGCGTTCCGGTCATTCGATGTTGCAGGGAGTTTCGACCATGAAGATCCTCGTCCTTCAAGGCAGCCCTCGCCCCGACGGCAATACGCAGGCGGTACTGGACATTGTTCTGGATACCGCGATGAAAGCCGGCGCTCAGGCGGAGGTGGTTCACCTGTCGGCGCTGAAGAGCCTGACGGGCTGCATCGAGTGTTATGGTTGCCAGAAGGTGCTGAATGAACCAGGCTGCGTGATCGAGGACGATCTTCAGCCGGTCTTGGCCAAGGCGGTGGCAGCCGACGTCATCGTATGGGCTACGCCGGTGTTCTGCTGGGCCCCGTCATGGCTGACCAAGATGGCGCAGGATCGCTTCTACTGCATGTTCAAGTTCAAGGGGGGCGAGGATTACGCCTGTCTGATCGAGGGGCGGAAGACGGCTGCGGTGATCACGGCCGGCGGGAGCGACGACGACGGTGCCGATCTGGTGCTCGAGACATGCCGGCGGATGGCGCGGTTCAGCCGGACGGTCTGGGTCGGTGCGCTGGTGGCGGCCAACATCCGGAGTGCCGACGGTGTTCGGGCCGACGTCGAGCTTCGTCGCAAGGCCGAGGAGTTCGGACGCAAGCTCGTTCAGTAAAGGGATCGCGATGCGGATCGTCTCTCACGGCATTGACCTGATCGAATGCGATCGGATCGCCCGGATGATGGAGCGATATCCGGAGGGGTTTCTCGGTCGAATCCTGACGGAGGCAGAGCGGGTGTACGTTGGGGGGAAGAAGAACCCCGTGCCGCACGTGGCCGGTCGGTTTGCGGCCAAAGAGGCCATCCTTAAGGTTCTGGGCACGGGCTGGCGCGGCAAGATCGCGTGGACGGACATTGAGATCACGAACGATGCGGCGGGCAGCCCCCGCGTGGCGCTGAGCGGCGAATGTGCCGAGGTGGCCTCGCGTCGGGGTATCGCGGAGATCCTGCTGTCGATCACCCACACGCCGAACTATGCGGCGGCCAGTGCCATTGCGGTCGGCTGAACCGGCACCACCGTCGCCCTACCTCGACCACCATCGTTTCTTGGCGGAAGGCTGGTTCTCTTCAGCCGGAGGCGGTTTGTCCTTCTGCTTGGCGTGAAGGTGGGCGAGCAGTTCCTCGTCGGTGCCCTTGGCACCCAGGCGTCGGAGCATGCGGATGTTCTCGACGGTTTCGGCATCGAGGGCCTGGGCCGGACTCTTGACGGGTGAGGGCGACGCCGGTTTCGGCGAGGCGTTTTCGTTGGCCGGACGCGGAGCCGGAGCCGCGGGGCGCTCGACCATTGGAGCGGCCTTCGGCGTCTTGGCTGCGGCGTGGTCGGCAGCCACTCGCGAGGCGCTCTGCGACGATCGGGCGGCTGTCCGGGGTGTCTCTTCGCGGTGGGGGCGTTGCGGCGCCGGTGGTTCTTCAGCCGATCCGCGTTCGTGCGATTCGGGGGCTTCGGGTTCCGTCGAAGTCAATGGGGTCGACAGGTGCGGCAGGCCGGCCGAGGCCATTGCATCGTTGAGCCCGGCGGTCAGGTCTCCGCTTTCGTCCGACGAGAAGACGGCATTGGCCTGGGCCAGGGCCGAGTGGATCTGCTGGATAAGCGCCGCCTGTTTGTGGATGGCGGCGAGATCCTTCTTGACCTTGGAGGCCTGCTGCTGGAGGAGTTGCTCCTGGCGGCCGATCTCCTCCTCTCGCTGGTCGAGTTGGGTGGTGCGGCTGTCCAGTTCGGCGGTTCGCTGCTCGATCGCGGCGGTTCGCTGTTCGAGCTGCTCGGCATACTGCTCCATTTCGACCGCGGCCTCTTCCATCTCCTGGCGCTGAGCAGCCTGGGCTTTCTTGTCTTCCTCATGCTGAGCGATCGCCGCCATCAGGGCGTCGCTTCGCTGCTTGAGTTCGGTATCTTTCGCATCGAATTCCGATGCCTTCTGCCGGAGCTGTTCTTCTGCTGCGGTCTTCTGGCCGGCGAATTCGGATCGTTCCTGTTCCAGGCGCGATGCGTTGGCCGAGAGGCTTTCCTGACCCTTGCGGAGTTCCTCAGCGGCTGATTGAACGGATTGTTTCTGGGCCTCGATGGCGGCCAGAGCGGATTCGACCTGCTGTTGGCGGCTCTCGACTTCGTGCCGCTGGTTTTCGATTCGATCGGCCTGGGCACCAAGTTCCTGGGCTTTGGCCGTTACCTCCGACTGCAGTTGAGCCAGTTGCTGCTGCTGCTGCTGGATCTCGCCCAGGGTAGTGTTGCGGCGTTGTTCGAACTCCTGTTGGGCCGCCTGAAGCTGTTGGCCCTGTTCGGCGATGGTCTTCTCGGCGGCCTCGATCTGAGTCTGTCGTTGCTGAACGGTGGAGAGGACCTGGTCCAGTTCAGTCTGCTTCTGCGACAACTGCTGCTCGAGATCCCGCAAGGGGGCTTCGCGAGCGTTCAGTTCCGCTTCGCGCCGGTCCAACTCCGAAGAGCGGGCATCCAGTTGAGCCTGCCATCTGGACACGCGCTGGGCGGATTGAGAGAGGTTCTTCTGAAGAACGGCCAGGTTGCGCTCGAGGTCACTGAGGAGTGTCTCCGGACCGCCCGCGGCCTCTGTCCAGGCGTCGGGGCCGGCGGTGTCGGAGCCCTCCGGTGATCGGGCGGGCTGGTTGATCACAATTTCCGGTGTACTCATGGCGCTCTCGTGTCCCCTGGGGAGGTCCTCAAACGGGACCGCATCGTCTTCGATGGGTTCGGATATGTCGGTGGGTTCACCGATATCGATTCCGCCCTGATAGTCGACCGGAACGGGCGGATTGGTCACGGACTCTATGTGTCTCGGATCGCCCTGCTGACCTTCCACAACGGGCGTTTCGGCCAGAACGACGGCCAGCTCGAAGGGTCCGATTCGCAGCGAATCTTCCGACCGGAGCTGGGCGTATTGGACCTGCTGACCGTTCAACCATGTCCCCGTTCGGCTGCCGAGGTCGAAGATGGCCAGCGATCCGTCGACGTGGCAGAGCAGGGCATGGGCCAACGAGATGTCGGCATGATCCAGAACAATGTCACCGCCGGCCTTGCGTCCGATGAGCGTGGCGGCCGACCGGATTTCCCACTGCTCGGAGGAGTCGGTTCGACGAATCGAGGCGACGAAGGGCACTTGAAGTGGGTCGCCCGCATCGCCAGGTGATCCGGCCTGAATGGCGAATTCGACATTGACGGGGCCCACGTTCATCATGTCGCCATCGTGCACCACCGCCAGATGGATCGCTTCGCCCTTGAGTCTTGTGCCGGTGCGACTGTTCAAGTCGCGGGCGAGCACATGCCGGCCGGTGTTGATCACCGCACAATGGGCTTTGCTGACTTCGGGATGTCGCAGGAGGATTTGAGCCGATCGACGGCTGCCGATCAGGGTGACGGGTCGTCGCAGGTTCCAGCTCTTCTCGGCAGGGGTTCCGTGTCCCGTGGTCACGCGGGGTCGGGGCGCCGTCGGAGGAAGCGGCGATTGCGCTGTCGCCATGGATGCATTCTCGGTCGACACGGAGATCGCCTCTGATCCGTAACCCCGACGGGTACCCGTGGCGCAGGGTTGACCCGGCGCGGTTCCGGTTACTGATCGTATCGGCACTTTCGGGGGTGCGTTGTAGTTATGGTCGTAATGCCGCCCTGATCGGACTCGGGCACCGCCTCAGCCACACCATCGGCTCGAGTGCTCGGAGTCCATACAAACATACGATCCGGCACCGACGGAAGCAAAGAAAGCAGGCGGAAGTGGGATCGCGGCAAGCCCGGCAAGTTGGGGAACGGTACCTACCGGGGCCGGGAATCGCATCGTCAACGGCCGATAACTGCCGTGACGGTTCATACAATTCAAGAGCCCACCCTGCGCGGCGGACGTCCCATAATCGGGAACAGAGCGAAGACACTTCTGGTCCGCCGACGGCAGAGAATGGGGATCATCGCCAAGCCGGAGGTCTGCGGGCCGTTCGGACTACTGGATCAGGGCTCCCACCTCGTCGGCGATCATGCGATGCCCGCGGTCGTTGGGGTGCATGCCGTCCAGCAGCAGATCGTGCAGGCGGCGTTTGTCGGTGCCGGCATAATCGTCGAACATTCGGTAGACGTCGATAAGAGGGACCTTTTCGGCTTCAGCCACTTTGCGGACGGCCTCGGCATACTGTCGAACGAGGAAGTTGTAGCCGTCGGGTGTGTGGGGGTTCAGCGGCGGCTTGCCGTAGAGCTTGAGGAGTTCGTCGGTCCATGCGACGGGATTCGGGGTCATCAGGATTGGCAAGGCGTCTCTGGATTTCAGCGTCCGGATGAAGTACCGCAGGTTCTCCTCGTATTTCGCGATCGGCACACGGGGGGCGGTGTCACCTTTCCACAGGTCGATCGCGCAATCGTTGAGTCCAAACCAGATCGTTACCACCGACGGCTTGTGGCTCAGCACATCGTGGTCGAGGCGGCTTCGGGCCTGGTCGGTGTTGTGCCCGCCCACGCCGGCGTTGATGACCACGGCCGGGATGCTTCGCAAGTCGAGGGTGCGTTGAAGACGAACGCCGAACGTTCGCAGTGACCCGCGAGGTGCGGTCGTCGAATCGCCGAAATTCACAATCACCCGGGGCTTCTCATCGCTCTCGACGTCGCACCATCGTACCATCGTCCAGTCGCTGACCCCCGCGACGGTCTTGGCACCTCCTGAATCGCCGAAGAGGATGCGGTTGATGGTGTAGCCGTAGTTCTCGCCCAGCGGGGCTGCCAGCACGGGTGCCTTGCCGTCGTCGATGTAGAGAAACGCTTTGCCTTGTCGATTCTTCGTCACCACGCGATAGGTATGGAAGCGGGTGGCGTCGATTTCTGCGGCCGGGTCGTAGGACTCGTTGAACGACACGGCGTTCTGGCGGAAGAACAGCAGGCAGCCGGATCTGGCGGCCGATCCGCCGATCCAGACTTCCGCGGCACTGTGGTTGTCCGGGGCCGAGGACTCGCGGCTGACGACCCTCATGCGGATTTCGATCAGCTTGTCCGTGTTGCCGTTCCAGGCACCGGGCTCGTTGTCGATATAGGCGCCGGCGCCGGAGCCAAGTCGAAGGGCCTCATTGGTCAACTGTCCCCGGTCGACGTGAACCCGCCAGCTCGGTGACGACTCGCGGGGGTATTTGCCGAGGGTATATCCCTGCCAGGGGGTTGCGGGCGAGGGCAGGACTTCACGGCTCAACGTCTTTTGAAGCTCGGCCGACGGGTCCTGGAGGAGCCATGCCACATTGAACCGGGCGCAGCGGATATCGCGTCCGCCCGGGACATCGTGTTGCCAGACGGCTACCAGGGTTCCATCCTTTGCCGTGTCGCATGCCGGATAGGAGGCCTGCCCGCCGGTGTAGGGGAAGCCGATGTCTCGCGGTCGGCTCCAGGTTCGGGCGCCGTCGAACGAAGCCGCGGCACACAGAGGGAATCTCGCAATCGCGTTGTCCCAGACCACCAGCACGCCCTTGCGCCCGTCCTGATTGAAGGCACACAGGGCGGCGGGGGCGTTGCTGCCCCTGAGCGGACTGGGTTTGATGTCCTTGAAGGTCCGTCCCTCGTCGGTGCTGTGCGCCTCGTAGAGGTGCGTCGATCCGGTTCGCATCAGCATGTAGACGGAGCCGTCGGGCAGTTCGACGATCGCCGGCTCGTCGGTGCCCCGGACCGATCCGCCGCCGACCTTCTCATATTGGGCGTTCGTGTCGCCGCCGGGCGTCCAGGTGTTTCCGTTGTCCGTCGATCGCATGACGCCCGCGCGGAGGTCCATCTCGCCCTCTTCTTTGAGCGTCTTGCCCTGTTCGCAAATCGCGTCCCAGGAGTATCCCATCAGGAGCGTGCCGGAGGTCAGTCGCAGACCGTGGTGCGTCTTGCCGCATGTGTAGCGACGCCCCATTGGGATCGCGTAGGGGGCGGACCATGTGACCCCGTCGTCTTCGCTCCGCACACACCACGTTGTGGAGGTGCTGATACCGCCGGCGCCTTTGGGCAATGACGTGCAGGTTACGAAGACCCGCCGGCCGGAGACCAGGATGCTCGGGTCGGCATCGAGTTGCCCCTCGTGGTCGATCAGCTTGACGGGTTTGGACCACGTTGCTCCGGCGTCGGAGGAGAAGGCCCCCAAGACTCGGTAATCTTGGCTGCCCTTCTTGGCCTGTGCCCAGAGTACCAGGAGCCGCCCGTCGGAGAGCCTGGCCATGCAGGGCCAGCAGTTTTCCCCACCGTCCTTGTGGGAGGCGATGGTGATCTGCTGGAAGAACGGGGCGGGCGCCGCGGTCTGATCCGCAGAGCCGGCACTGATCACACAGGTGGCCAGGACAGAGCACAACGTCGTCATGAGGGTCTCTCCGGGAAGGCGGGGATGGCACACTCGTCCGTCCCGCTCTTCCCTGGGCGGGCGTGTTCGGGCGGATGTGTCCTCGCGCTGATCAAGCCGAGCCGGGGCGTCCTCGTTCTGGAACGAAGGGGGAAGAGGGCGGCCGGGCACGGTCTGATGAGAGGAGAGAAGCGTAGGCAGCGCCGTCGGTGCGGGATCGGAATCCCGCACCGACAGGTGCCGCATGTCGCCCCGTGTGGGGCGACAGGTCGGAGGCGTCTTACCAGCGGTCCGTTCGGAACGGGCTGGCCGGCAACGTCTCTTTGTTCATCAGGTTCGGCATCGCTTCCTGGTGCCATCCGAATCGGACGGCGACGGGCTTGGAGATCCCTTCGGCGGAGACGACGATGGCATCGCCGTCGATCGCGGCTTTCGCATCGACGAACTTCTTGTCTTCGCCGGCGATCTGGAAGTGGGTCAGCGGCTTGCCGTCGCGCGAGGCCAGGCCACCGCCGACATGGTCGAAGGTGAGGCGGATCTTGTCGCCCTGGACTTCCATCGCCTTGTACAGAGGACCCGAGTAGACGATGTCCTTGCCGTAGGTCTTGGCCAGCGCCCACAACGCGAGCCGCTTGCCGACGTCCTGCTTGTTGACCGGATGGATGTCGGCGATGTTGTCCACGCCGTCCGTCGTGACGGCCATGCCCGTGTTCGGAATCGACAGGGCAGCGGTCTGGGCTTCCCAGATCAGCGGGAGGGCCAGCACATCACCCTGATAACGGAACGGGGCGAGTTGCACGAAGAGGAAGGGGAACTCGCCGCAGTCCCAAATCTTGCGCCAGCCGTTGATCAGCGCCTTCATCTTCTCGCAGTAAAGCATCCCCTGTCCGCGGTTGCTTTCGCCCTGGTACCACAGGGCCCCACGGATCGCGAATGGAACCAGCGGGTGGATCATGGCGTTGTAGAGCTGGGTGGCCTGAACCGGGTGTCCCGGCGTGTTCAGGGCATGGCCGGGCCAGGCCGGTGAGGGTGGAACGCGGTCGCCGGCCTCCAGGGCCTTCTTGGCTGCCGGCAGCCACTTTTCGGTCTGATCGATCGTGGCGCGGACGGCCTTGTCGTAGCTTTCGTTGGCCTGTTGGATCGCCTTGACGAAATCGCCCAATGCCGGGACCGATTCGAAGCCCGCTGGGGTCGTCCAGGGTTCGATCAGCGTACCTCCCCAGGAGGTGTCGATGAGGCCGACGGGCACATTGAGTGCCTTGTGGACCTCGCGGCCGAAGAAGTACGCCGTTGCGGAGAAGCCGGCATACTCGCCCTTGGCGACGGCCTGGGGCGTGCAGGCCTCCCATGCGATGTCGGCGTTGACGTCGGCCTCGGGCAGCCCCGACGTCAGATGCGGCAGATTGAACAGCCGGATGTTCGGATAATTGGCGGCGGCGATCTCATCCTTGCTGTTCTTGATGGCCCCCATGCCCATTTCCATGTTCGACTGTCCGGAGCAGACCCAGACCTCGCCGACCAGGATGTCGGTCAGCTCGATCGTGTTCTTACCCTTGACGGTCATCGCTACGGGCCCACCGGCCTTCATGGCGGGCAGCTTGACCATCCACTTGCCCTTCGCGTCGGCCTTGGTTGTGGCGGTGTTGTCGCCCAGTTTTACCGTCACCTCTTCATCGGCGTCGGCCCACCCCCAGATGGGGAGCGGCTTGTCGCACTGAAGCACCATATGACTGCCGATCACACGAGGAAGTCTTACATCCGCCGATACCGGCGAGACGGCCAGAAGTCCGATCGCCACCCATGCACCGGCACAACCCAGCACCATCCAACGGCCACGTCCAGTCATTGCGTCTCCCTTTCAAACAAATGGTCCCACCCGCGAGGGTACCTGTACCCCCTGGTTCGGGCATACACGCCCGAGTTGCAGAACGCGTGAGTGTAACCCAAGCTCGCTGTGGTTGTCACGCGCTGCGCGAGCTGCCGGGTCAGGCAGAGGGTGCGCATAAGAGAAGCCCGACCGGAGAGCATCTCCGATCGGGCCTTCGACAACAGCTACAGGTAAAGAACCGTCGAGACTACCGCATGCGACGGCGGATGAACATCGCGGTCAGGGCGAGCATGCCCATGCCCAGCGCTGCTCCGCTGCCGGTGCCGCACAGGCCCGACTTGAACACCGCGTTGACAGTCCGATTCTGGTTCATGACCAGTGTCAGCGGGTTGGCCGTTTCCTGGCCGGCGTTGATGTCGCCTTCCCATGTGACGAACTTCTGGCCGATAGACGGCTTCGGGACCAGCGTGACCGACGTGCCGACAGTGTACACCGGTCCGGCCGGGGTGACATCGACCGACCCGCTGCCTTCCGTGGTAACCGTCAGGGTGACCTGGTTCTTCAGGAAGGTGGCGCCGACGGTCTTATCGGCGTTCATGGTGATGGTCGTCGGGTTGGTGCTTCCCGAGAGGGCTCCGGTCCACGCAGAGAAGTAGTAGCTCGGCGCACCGGTTGCGGTCAGCGTGACCACGGTCCCCGGAGGATAGCTCGGGCCCGCCGGGTTGGCGGTGATGGTGCCGACGTTGGGATCGAAGTTCAGCGTCAGGGTAACATCGGGAACGAAGACCGCCGTGATCGTGTGATGGGTGTTCATGGTGATCGTAGCGGGATTGGCGTTGCCCGACAGATCGCCTTGCCATTGCGAGAAGTTCCAGCCGGCGATCGGGGCGGCTGTGACAGTCACCGTCGCGCCCGGAGCGAACTTCGGACCGGTCGGATTGAGGGTAATCGTGCCCTTGTCGGCCGGCGAGGCATTGGCTGTCAGCAGGTAGCCGCTGGTCGTGGCGATGTTCGGGATGAACTTGAAGTGGGCATGCCCATCATCAACCTGGAAGTGCGCCCGGAACTTCACGTTCACGCCATCCGGGCCGATCGGCAGTTCGATCAACTGGTCGATCAGCACGATATTCGGGGTTGTCACACCACCATCGACATCTGCTCCCGTATAGGTGACGGCATCGGTCGGTGTGCCGGTGTACTGACCATTCATCGTGAAGGGCACCGGAATCGCCGGCAGGTTCAGGGGGCTGCCGCCATTGAACTGGATTGCCGAATCGATGTTCGCGGCGATCCAGAGATTCTGGAAGGCGCCGTTCGTATCGAGATTCGCCACCACCGGATCAGCCACCTTGTCGGCGGTCAGTTCGGTGAGCGTGCCGGTGAAATCAAAGTCGAAGTTGAACCCGCCCGTCATCGTGTCGATCACGCTCCAGATGATGTTCGGATCGAACCAATTGGGGTCGATCCAAGTCAGATACTGACCGAGGAACGTGTGCAGGAGCGTCTGAACGGCATCGGGCAGCCCGTCGACGTTGATCGCCGCGCCGGCGGTCAGTGACTGGGGGCCGTCGGCAAGGAAGTTGAGCTGCATCTCGGAGACGGTCAACTGATTGTTGGCCACGGCGGCATCAAACGTGCCCGTCGTCCTGGAAGGGGTATTCTTGGCAGCGTGAATTCCACCGAAGGCATTCGACTTGGGATTCAGCCAGTCCAACCAGCCATCTTCCGGGAAGATGACCAGCTTGAGGTAACCCGACACCGAGAAAGTCATATTGGCGTCCAGATTAACACTCGATTGGTCGGGCAGAACATAGTAGGTTTCAGCGCTGGCCGGGGCGGCCACCACCATCAAACCCAGAAGACTAACAGCGAGCAAACGAGAAGACATGAATCTCCGCTCCTTAACAAGAGTACGAACAGATAACCAAGATGGATGGGACACGCGCCCTATCCCTTATCTTCAAAACAGACCGTGCCGACAGGAATGCTCGATCCGTGGTCTGTCCAAGAGCCAACTCTCGTTAGCATATACTAGTAGTGTTGCGCGAACTCTGTCAAGACCTAAAGTGACAGTTGTCATCAACACGACGTCATCGGGTCGGGGTCGGGCGGGGATGCGTCGATCGGGACCGGCGGCCGATCAGGAAACATTACATTCTGGTATGTCCATACTTATGTCCCCAGAGATCCGGTAAAAATTTCGTTTTTCGGTTTGACAGCGATGTTCACCCAAGATATAACCTAGCCCAGTGAAGAGCGCGCCGGTTGCGCGGTGGCGCGGTCATCACGGATACACCCTTGCCGGCGCGGGCAAGGGATACTTCTCAATGCCGGGGTTGGAACGAACCCGGCCTCTCACTCATGGAGGTTTCCATGTCAAGAGTGTCGTGGGCCATTCTCGTAAGTATGAGCCTGGCGGCGGTTCCCTTCTCTACGGCGCTGGCTGCGGACGGACAGGCAGCGGTTCCCGCAGTTGCGAAATCAGATGATATGCAGAATCGTCTGGACCGGCTCCAATCGTTGGTTGAGCAGCAGCAGCAGACCATCGAGCAGTTGGAGTCCAAGCTCAACGTTGCCAACAGCAACGACTGGAATGCGGCTCGTGTGGAAGAGATCCGCAAGGTGGTTCGCGAGGTGATGGCGGACGCCGAGTTTCGCGAGAGCCTCTATCCTGACGTGGTTCAGGTCGGCTATGAGAATGGTTTCTACATCAAGAGCAGTGATGAAGCCTTCCTGCTGCGGATTCAGGGCCTGCTGAAAGTTCGCTGGACTGGGACCAACCGGCAGACGGACATCAAGACGCTCACCGGCAAGCAGAAGCAGGACGATATCAACGGTTTCGAGGTCGAGCAACTGTTCCTGACCTTCGCGGGGCACATCCACACTGAAAAGCTCAGCTACCAGATTACCGTTTCTGGCGATACCGATCAGGCCAATCAATGGACGTCGTACTATGCATTCGTCAACTATGAGGTAGTGGAAGAGTTCCAGGTCCAGGCGGGGCTGATGGACGTCCCGCAGGGTCGGCAGTTCCTGACCTGGGACAGCAACCTCCAGTTGGTGGACCGCTCGCTGGCCGAGGAGGCCTTTGGTCTGGGGCAGTCGATCGGTGTGATGGCCCATGGCACGCTTGCCAAGCGGTTGACCTACATGGCCGGTGTGTTTAACGGTATCTACAACCCCACCGGCAGCCCAAGCCTGAATAATCTGGACACGAACTTTGCCTATGCCGCCCGTGTGGTGGGGCATCTGCTGGGTACGGGTATCTCCGACGAAACCGACCTGGCGTTCAGCAAGGACCCCTTGCTCGACATCGGTGCCCATGCCTACTACAACGATGACAACGGTGACGGTGTGAATTCCGGTCCGGGTGGCAATGGGCTGTGGTACAACATTCCGGACAAGATTCGCAATGGCCGAGGGATCGGTGGCAGTGCATATGCGGCCCCCACGGGAACTGACTACTACGGGTTCGGGACGGACGCGGCTTTCCGGTATCGTGGCTTTTCGCTCAACGCCGAGTGGTTCATCCGGATGGTTGACGGGGAGAATGAGTGGTCTCCGTGGGAACTTCTGACGGGGCGCACCGGTTCGTCGCACGCTCAGGGCGGTTACCTTCAGGCCGGCTACTTCATTATCCCCAAGAAGGTTGAAGTGGCGGCCCGGCTGGGCGGCATCTGGGACAACGGTGACGACAACACGTGGGAATACACTTTCGGCGTGAACTACTATCCGTTCGGGACGCACAACTTCAAGATCCAGGCCGACTTCACCCGAATCGACGAGTCGCCGGTTACTTCGAACTGGATCAACGTCAACCAGAACGACGAGATCAACATGTTCCGCGTGCAGATGCAGGCGGCGTTCGAATAGTCAGTTTCTTCTGAGTGATCTGAACGCCCCTGGAAGTTGCGGCTTCCGGGGGCGTTTTCTTTTTCCCGGTGTTTGAAGGAGCCATGCGACATGTGCAGGACCTCGGGGTTGGTCGTGATGTGCCTGGCGGCATTGCAGGTTCCAGCGGTCGGTGCGGGAGAGGGCTATGAGAAGTACGCGGCCACCGTGTTGGCCGAGCCGAATCTCGTGGCCTACTGGCCGTTCGAAGGCAACGGTCTTGATGCCCGGGGATCCCTCCCGGCTCAACATCAAGGCGGTCAACCCGTCTTCGGTGCCGGACCCGTCGGCGGCAAGGCCCTCGTCCTTGCCGACAAGCGGTTTGTGACCATGGGCGTCGCCGAGTCCGTCGATCTGGCCGAGAATACGATCGAGCTTTGGTTCAAACCGACGTTCACCGTCAGCCCCGGCTACAACCCGTGCCTGATCGCCAAGCGCAGGAGTTCCGCGGAAACGCGTTTCAGCCTTCACATTTGGGGTGACTACTCCTGCATGGCGTTCTGGAACGGCAAGCAGGTGGTCACCTTCGCCTCGTTGGGGCACCCGCTCAAGCCGAATCAGTGGTATCACGTGGTGCTGACCTGTCGGCAGGGCGATCTGAAGTTGTACGTCGACGGGCTGGAATGCGAGGCCACCAGCTCTGTTGCCGGCTTCAGTTACGAAGCCGGCAGGTTGCCGCTGAATGTGGGGTCGTCCACGCCCGAGGGGGCCGAGTATCTCGATGCTTGGGTCGACGAGGTGGCGATCTACTCTCGCATCCTGACCGTCGATGAGATCGAGCGGCACACCGATGCGATGGCCGCCAAGCCGCGGATTACACGTCAGCAGGCAGCGGCCGTGGTCGAGAAGCGGCGGTTGGAGCAACAGCGACGACATCAGGAACGGCTCGGCAGGCTGATGACCGACGAGAACCTGGTGCATCGCTCGGCCCCGCGCATCTACCGTGGCGAACACCTCGGTGCGATTCGCCTGCCCATCGGAGGCATCGGCACCGGATCGATTCAGATGGATGGCACCGCCGGCCGCCCAACCTGGCAGATCTTCAATAACTCGACCCAAGCGGTGGTTCCGAACAGCTTCTTCGCCATTCGGGTGGGGACAGCCGAAGGGCCGCCCGTCGTCCGGGCGTTTCAGACCTCGCCTGTCGGATCGCTGCCCGGTGTCAAGGCGATCGGCCTTCAGGCGGAGTATCCTTTCGGATGGTATACGGTTGACGATGGTGCATTGCCCGTACGAATCCGCATGGAGGCCTTCAATCCGCTCATACCGACAGACCTGGCGGCGTCGGCCATTCCCTGCGGCATCTGGAAAGTCCAGGTGACCAATTCCTCGGACAAGCCCGTCCGTGTGACATTGCTGGCGGCCCAGCAGAACGCCGCGGGCTATACCGGCAAGGGCGAGATCAAAGGCCGTGCCTTTGGGAGCTACGGGGGCAACACCAATCGCGTGATCCGGCGGCCGGACGCCACGCTCCTGCACCTGTCGAGCCGAGCGTCGAACGGAACGCCGGGATCCGATGATATGGCCCTGATCGTCTGCGACCCCAACGCTTCGGCGACGGCATCCTGGGACAGTCTCGATTCGCTCGTTTCAGACCTGACGGATGATGGAACCCTGTCGGGTCCCCGCGATGCCGGACCCAGCCGTCAGGGCCAAACGATCGACGGCGCCCTGGCGTCGAGCATGGCCGTGTCGCCGGGCGCGACCGTCACGACGACGTTCGCCCTGACGTGGTACTTCCCGATCGCTCGTCACGGCCACGAGGCCTGGGGCGGTGCGGGCAACATGTACGCCAGCCTGTGGTCCAATGCCCTCGATGTGGCCGACGATCTGGTTGCACGAATAGACGATCTTTCGCGCCGGACGCGTCTCTATCACGATTCGCTTTACAGCTCGAATTTGCCGATCTGGTTGATCGATCGCATCGGCTCTCAGGTCGCGGTTCTTCGCACGGCGACGTGCTTCTGGACCCGCAGCGGCTACTTCGGCGGATGGGAGGGTTGCGGGTGTTCCGGCGGATGCTGCCAAGGCAACTGCAACCATGTCTGGCAATATGCCCAAGCTCATGCCCGGCTGTTTCCCGAACTGGGACGGATCATGCGGGAGCAGGCGTTTCGGTTTCAGGCAGCCGACGGGGGCATTCCGCACCGCCAGCCGGTCAGCCATCCTGCCTTCGACGGCCAATGCGGTGACATTCTGGGCGCCTACCGCGAGCACCTCCTGAGCCCCAACGGCGCGTGGCTCGCCCGATGGTGGCCGAACATCCGAAAGGCGATGGACTACACGGTCGCCACGTGGGACAAGGACGAGGACGGCGTGCTCAAGGGGCCGCAATGGAACACGCTTGATGGCAATCTGGGCGGCAGCACCTCGTGGCTCGGCACCCTTTATCTGGCGGCCCTGGCGGCCAGTGAGAAGATGGCCGTGCTCGAAGGCGACGAAGCCGCCGCGTCCCGCTATCGCAAGATACGTCAGAGCGGCAGCCGCACTCAGGATGCGGCCCTCTTCAACGGTGAGTACTACATTCAGATTCCCGATGCCAAGCCTCAACAGGATTACCTGACGGGTTGTCACATCGACCAGGTGCTCGGCCAGTGGTGGGCGAATCAGCTTGACCTCGGTGCGATCTACCCGCCCGATCATGTTCGCACCGCCCTTGCGGCGCTGTTCCGGCACAACTTCCGCACCGGCTTCGACGGCATTCGACAGCTTCCCCGCAAGTTCGTCGCCGATGAGGACTTCGGAATGCAGATGATCACCTGGCCCCGCGGAGGTCGTCCGACCAACCATATGCTGTATGCCGACGAGGTGATGTCCGGCTTCGAGTACTCGGCTGCTGCGGCGATGATCGAGGCCGGACTGCTCCGCGAAGGGCTGACCGTCCTGCGGGCCGCCTCAGATCGCTACGATGGTCGATTGCGAACGGGGCTCACGCCGGGCGACACCGCCTCATGGGGGTACAGCGGGAACCCCTTCGGCGACGACGAGTGCGGCAAGTTCTACGCTCGCCCGATGAGCGTATGGTCGGCTCTGCTCGCCTGTCAGGGGTTCGTCTGCGATGCGCCTCGGGGCCTTATCGGCTTCCGACCGCCCTGGAGACCTGAGGACCACACGTCGTTCTTCGTGGGGGCTCAGGGCTGGGGCATGTTCACACAGACGCGCCAGGCCGGCCGGCAGATCGACCGGATCGAACTGAGACATGGGTCGTTGAAGATCAAACAGCTTCTCTTCCAGGTGCCTTCGGAGGCCGGCGGCATCCGGGCAACCGTCCGCAGTGCGGAGAGGACGCTGCCCCTGACAGTTCGTCAAACCGGCACGAGTCTGGAAATCCAGCTTGCGACGCCTCTGACGCTCGGTGCGTCCTCGACGCTGGAGGCCACGATCACCTGGTAGGCACGGCGGCAGCCGGTGCGGACGGGAGGAAGGCATTCCGCCGTCCGCATGGAAGACCGATACCTTGCCGACTCGACGCGACATGCGGCGTTGATGCGTCCGTCATGTGCTGTGGGGCGGCGGCTCGCCCTCTCGCTTTCGGTGCCGATCATTGCCCAAACGTGAAATGCTCTAGAACAGTCGCTTGGAGTCAAGCAGGATGCAAATAGGACCGTCGTTGACGCTCTCGACGTTCATCATGGCCTGAAAGACACCGGTTTTCACCGGAAGCCCCATCGCGCGGAGCATCTCGACGAATCGATCATACAACGGTACAGCCAGATCGGCGTTCGCGGCAGAGTCGAACGACGGGCGGCGCCCCTTGCGGGCGTCGGCTTGCGTCGTGAAGGCGCTGACCACCAGTACTTCGCCGCCGATCTGTGTCACATCGAGGTTCATCTTCCCTTCGTTGTCCGAGAAGATTCGAAGGTGTGCCACCTTGTCAACGAGATAGGTCAGGTCGGCCTCGCCATCCTCACGACCGACGCCAAGGTACACCAGGAGTCCGGCTCCGATGCACGAAGGATCGAGGCTCTCGACATGCACTGAGGCCGAATGAACCCGCTGAATGACTGCACGCACGAGGTAACCTCCCTACACACCGGAACCCGTTGGTGCTCGAACATGATAGGGTCGCCTTCGCGGAGAATTCCAGCAAGTGCCGAGGGACTTCCGGGCAAATCTAATTCTAACCCCATGTCGAGAAGGAGGTTGCACTGTCATAGCTATCCGATTCATTGGTCCTCTCCCTGATAATATTTGGCGACATACATCTTGACACAAGTGTAAGCGGCGATTAACCTAATAGTAGATGAGGAGGTGGTGGAGGGAAGGCGGCATGCTTTTCCCGCATCTTCTTCCCGAAACAAATCTGCAATTGGAGCGGTGTTCTACAAGTGCCTCTGGTTGTGACCCAGGAGGCGGTCTATTTTCGTATGGAGGAGTGGTGGACTATGAATCGCAGCAGACTAGCCGCATGCTTGTTGATCGGCTTGGCGACGATGGTCGTTCCCGCCTATGCGGAGACGTACTATGTCTTGCCCGGTTCGACCGTGGAGTTCGATGCCAACTATTCTTTCTCCGTATCGGGCTATCTTAAGCTCGTGATCTTCCCGGAAGATGGCTGGCTTGACTGGTTGAACCCCAAGGCGAATGCGTATGGCGGAATCTATGCGTACACGACGGCACCGGGGACGGTGACCGGGAGTTTCGACGCCTCTGAGGCCAACAGTCAGTTAACGATCTCGGGGATGGACCTGGACCTGCTGTCCGGCCAGTCTCAGGCGCTGACGATTGGAGCAACGCTCCATTCCGATGGCATTCCCTCCGCCGTCATCGATATTCTTCAGACGTTCCTCGGGCAGTACCTGAATTTCATTGATCCGAACATCCTCGATCCGAACATCATCTGGGATGTGATAGGCGCGATCACGGGCGGGTTTGATTTTCAGCCTGCACTGGCCGGCAGCCTGACGCAACTGACGCTCGACAAGACAGGTGACCCCGTGGTTGCCCTTCTGGACCCCAACGGGGCGTTCACCAATGTTTGGATGGCGGCGAGCGTTGGTTCGACCATTAAGCTGGGCGATCCCAACACGATTCTCCTCGATCCGAATGGATTCGTCATGCCGGGGATTCCGGTGGCGTATCCGATCGCCGGGCAGTACACGGGTGATCCGGTGGGGGCCGTGACGTTCCAGGGATCGGTGGAACCCGAGGGCTATCTGACCACCCCCAACATTGTGTTGTTCGATCAGGTGCTCGCGCTGCCGATCGGTCCAAACTCCATCAATATCAATTTCCATCTCCACCTCCAGGTGGACGACGGCCATGCCGGCATCCGGTTCGACCCGACGATCACGACGATCAGCGGCTACCTGCTGAACAGGGTTGTTTCGCCGGCCGGGACGGGCACCATTGACGCTGTCCCCGATGCTACCAAGTACGGGCCGGGCACCGTTGTCACGCTGACCGCCACGCCGATTGATGGCATGAACTTCCTGAGATGGGAAGGCGATGTGACGGGGACGACCAATCCGACCACGATTACGATGACCGGTCACAAGTCCGTCACCGCAGTCTTCGTGCCCGACGTCCACCTGTCATTGACCTGGGATCCGAACCTGGGCGATGTCGTGGCGGATCCGCCGGGTCCCAACTATCACCCCCATACAGTGGTTACTCTGACAGCCATTCCGCATACGGGGTACTCCCTCGATCACTGGACGGGAGACCTCAGCGGCATGGACAACCCCATTTCGTTCACGATGGACGCGAACATGAGCGTCGGCGCCGTGTTTGTGAAGGAGTTCTTCTGGGTGACCGTGGGCGAACAGGGCAGCGGTTTTGTTGCGTTCGCCGGTGAGGGTTTCTACGATCCGAACACCCGCAAGACGAAGGTCAAGGTTGAGGGATTGACCAGCATCCGGCTCAGCCCGGTGGCCAGCTCCGGTTGGATCTTCAAGAATTGGACAGGCGACGTTCCGTCCGGGCAAACGACTGCCAATCCGCTGGACCTGTTTATCACCCAGCCCGCATCGGTCACGGCCGTCTTTGAGAAGACGGGACAGTGCGGAACCGGCATGGCCATGCCATTGGGTATCGCCCTGGCATGCATGGGCCTGATGGTTGCCATTCGTCGCCGGGCGTAGTCTGGGGTCATATACAACGTCACCGGCTCAGGTTTGCGTTCCTGAGCCGGATTCGGCCTGAGCTACGCTCAGGAGAGGAAGAAAACCTGAAAGACTCTCACCGGGATGTAACAAAGGATCCTGGTTTCGGAAAGGGAGGATTGAACCATGCGTAAGACAGTCGTTCTTGGCCTGCTGGCCGTCTCGCTGACCGCAGCGGGTGCGTTTGCCGATGTGATTACACCCAGCGTCGATTTCAGCGGCGCTGGCGACACGTCCACCGCATCTCTTGATGCGACGGCTTGGGGATCGATGACCGCGACGGGTACCGTCTACGTCAAGATCCTGTTCTGGTGGGTTCCCATCAACGTTAGCTTCAACACGACGGGTATCGTGCTGAACGCCAATCCGCAGCCGACCAACTGGACCGCCGACCCGACGGGGACGGCCCAGGTGGGGTTCGACCGCAGCAGCCCGCCGCTGGGAAGCGGGACCCTGAACGCCTTGAACGTAGACATTCGGGATTCGTCGGCCTGGAATTTTGCACTCACCCGCATGACCCTGACCGACCCCAGCAATGGGTTCTACAAGTTCTACATTGACATGACAGGCGCGGTGAATCAGTTCCGTTTCGACATGACCGGCTCGCCGACGGGTGAGTACAAGTCGGGGAGTGCCCCTTCCGTCACGTACGGTGTTGCCCCCTTCGGGATGCTGACGACGTCGTATTCGGCCACCGCGGTCGGCAACCTGTCGCTGGGTATCACATTCCTGAGCAACTGGTATGCCTTCGAGATTCCGGTCGGCACGGTATTCAATACCTCCGGAACCATTCCGCTGCCCGAGGATGCCAACGGAATCATGACGCTGACCGAGACGTCCGGCAGCTATCCTCATGACGTCGCTGTGGTCATCGACGCCAATGTCGGGCCGGTGTCTTTGCCGTTCAGCCTGACCGACAGTTTCACGATCCAGCAAACCCCCAGCGGGAACAACCCGTACTTCACGCTCACCGGTACGTACGACATCTACGGCTTCATGCAGATCGACAACGCTCGCTTCACCGTGTCCAAGACGGTACCGGCCGCGATCCCCGATCCGAATCCGGTTACGTTGACGATCACCAACGCCAAGCCCACATACGGAAGCGTTCAGATCGATCCCCCGCCGGCCGATGCGAACACCATGCTGTACACCCGCGGTACGGTGATTACGCTGACGGCCGTTCCCGTCGAGAACAGGTCGTTCGAGCAGTGGGAGATCTACGATCCCAACTTCCCCGATGACCCGAACTATGCGATCATCGATGCGAACATCTCGACCACCTTCGTTCTCAACGACAACACGACCGTCGGTGCCATCTTCAAGTGCGGCTCCGGTGCGGGCGCCGTGCTTCCGCTCCTGCTGATCGGTTTGACGGGTATGGTCTTCTACGTCCGACGTTCGCGGTAGACTTCGCAAGCAGGTTTCTTGTGTGCAGGCAAAAGCCCCCTCGTTCTGACACGAGGGGGCTTTCTTTTCGACAGGTGTGGCCTCTTGCCAAACACCGGCAATCGTGATGAACGATAAGGGGAAGCTCGGACGGGTGAACTCCCCCCTCGTTCACCACTTAACCACAAATCCTGCCGACATCCACTTGCTCGATTCCACGGAGTGGAGCAGCACAGTCTGCCCCGGTGCGATTTCGCCGGAACGTACCATCTGGTCAAAGTGCACCAGGACCGAAGCGCCGCCGCAATAGCCGCAGTCTCGAGCTCGAAACTGAACCCTTTCCAGACCGACACCCAGGCGCTCCAGAACCCTCTCGCGATTGCCGTCGTAGAGCTGCCGCGTGGGGATGGAGTAGACGTAGTGGTCGATATCGTTCGTTGCCAATCCAAGCTGTTCGAGCATTCGCAGGGAACCTTCCAGAAGCAGGGTCACCGCGTCCCGGTTGACGGCGGCGAAATCCTGGTCGAGATGGTGCCGGCCCCTGTTCAGCACTTCGGCGGCGGGATTCGTTCCGCCCATGACATCGGCCACGCCGCCGCCCGCCGTCATGCCCGGCGGACGTTTCCCACCGACAGATTCCACATAGGTGCCGGCAATCTCGTGCCGAACCGAGGTTCCGTTTCCATCGCCGTCGACGGCCTTGAGAACGATCGCTCCGCTGCCGTCGGCAAGGATGTATCGCAGGGCGGCCTGAGTCTTAGTGATCTGCGGCTGGTTGTAGTAGCAGTCGCGAAGGTAGACGCTCGACAACTGAGAGTAGACGACCAGGGCCGTCTTGTACCGCCCCATCCGCAGACTGTCGTAGGCGATCTGTACGCACTTGCCGACACCGGCGCAGTTGGAGTGCACCTCCATCTCGGCACATCGTTCCATTCCCAGTCTCTCCTGGAGGATCGTGCTCGTCGGCGGAGTGCTCTGGTCGTAGCTCGGACTTGAGAACAGCAGCAGGTCCACATCGTCCGGCACCATGCCGGCATAGTCCAGGGCGCGCCGTGCGGCCTCTTCGCCCAGCGAGGCGAGCGTGTGGGTCAGCTCGTGCGTCGTGGGGTTCACCGCGAAATGCCGGTGCTCCACGCCGCCGTCCCTGAGCAGTCGGGCCCCCACGCTCTTCATGAATGACCGGACACGGTCGGGGGCTCCATCGAGGGGGCCCAGGACCTCGTCGATCCGGCTGCTGGAAACCGGTTCACCAGGCAGAAAAGACCCGGTTCCTGCTATTGTCACATGTCGAAGGGAATTGTTCATGATCATCCTCCAGCCACTCGTTACCCCCGGAATGTCAGGCTGTCTTTATCACATGCGGCTCGTGCGCGCCACTCCACTCTTTGGCAAACAGTCCCTGGCGGATGTGCTCGCGCGTCTTGGAGTAGTCCCAGTCGGTCGAGAGCGGGTGCCACCCGATCGCATCCAGGAGCATGCTGGTCGAGTCACGCGTTACGCGAAAACCGTCATCGATCCCCAGTTGGCGCGATGCCACGACGGTGTCCATCAATGCCCGGGTGCCGAATGCCAGGCTCCACAGCGTAAAGGCCAGCTCCGTCGGGCGTTGCCGTTCGCGAAGCTTCAAATCTCCGCAATCGAGGCCGTCGAGAATCACGCCCATCAGGATGGCGATCAGCCGGCTTTCGCACTTCTGGGCGGGGTCCCTCTGACCAGGCACCAGGCGCCCCAACTGTGAGGCCACTCGCAGCGTCTGCAGGGCCCTGTAGTAGTGCGGATAGAGTCGGAAATATGCCTCCTCCGCCTCGCCGAGGGCGATGATCCGTTCTCGAGGACGTCCGGCATAGGCCGCGGCGTGCTCGAACATCTGTACCTGCTTGCTCAGCCATTTCATGCTTCCTTCTTCCAACATGGCACCCTCGTCACAACCCTCTCTGAATTACCGATTCCTCCGGCGGCGCCTGCCGCCTCGAAGGCATCTCGGGACCCACCGTCAACGCGACAACGGCTGAAGAAACCCGCAAGAAAAAATGAAAGACGAGTTCTGGCCGGCGAACTCGCGAGACAGCGTCGGTGCCTCAAGATGTCTCGAGGAAGCGGCGAGGGCATTAAGGCTGTTGTGAAGTCCGTCGGTCGGCGATGAGTCTTACCCGGGCGGGTTGGGCTGTTGGCTCGGGCGTGTGTGTGGGCTGCGTGCGATGTCGTGTGTACATGTGTAGGCCGAGGGGGTGGTCATCCTTAGCCCCCCCCTCGGCCGCTTTCATAACCCCTCCACTCTACCGCAGAGCAGAGGCCACTGTCGTCAGGATGGCAGCGTGATGTTCAACGTGCTGAGGACCTGTTGGAGAATCTGCTGCCAACTGCTGTCGCAACCCGGCACCGCAACTGCGAACGCCGTGCCAACCATGACCGTGCTCCACTTGAACAAGCGACTCTTCATTTCTTGATCTCCCTAAACGGCGTGGTGTTCAAGATCCGTTGGCCCACTCCTCCCACGCAACCAAGGACGGGCCAGGTGTCCCGGGCCTCCGAATTTGCCGGACAACCTTCCCAGGACACCCATATAGGCGTCATCCGAAATGGGCACCCGCAATGGAATTTGAAAAAATGTGGGGGTGCCGGTGAGCGCGGATAATCCTTGGTCTGGACAGGTCGGTCGGAGGCCGTTCCCCTTGAAGGAGGTAGAAGCTAGGAGTTAGGAGTTGGAATTCAGAAGCCGGTAGGTGGGTGGGGGAGGCGAGTGTATTCGGATTGGGTGCGTCTGCGGATGTCTCGTTTTAGACACAAATGTCACGCTCTTCGGGGTGTGACATGGGTCTCAGAGGAACGGGGTTGAGGCGGGACTTGGGATGTCCGGGGCGGAGGACCGCCCGGCTCGGAGGAGGCGGATGTCTCGTTTTCGACGCGAATGTCACGCGTGTCGGGAGGGGGTTGGGGCGATGACGGATGGGGCGAGGATACAGGATACCGCCCAGCGTGAATGGCGCGGCTCGTGTTGGATTGAGGCGGGGGCTTGGCTTGGAGGGAGATCATGCGCGGACTCCTGGCTATGTTCGTTCTCCACGTCCATTGAGGAGAAGGGGGGCGGTGACGATCCGGGCGAAGAAATGGAGGTGACGGTAGGACTGGCCAAAATGTCATGAGTCAAGAATTGACCCAATATCCCCTATCCCCCCCCCATATCCCCCATATCATACACCTGCGGCGCCGGGGCGGAACGGTTCGTTCACGGACTCCAGTTCGTCGTGGTAACGGTTGCGCGTTCAGCAGCGGCGCGCAAGCGCCATCTGCTGCAACGCGCGGTTAGCCGGCGCCGGCGGCCTGGGTGAGATCCTTGACCATATCCGTCCCTGCTGCGAGTCCACGAGCTGTCAGTGTGTATCCCTCCGACTTTCCGCCGGTCACCTCACTCGACAGCCCTCTCAAGTTCGCGGCAAAGTTGGTGGCGTCGAAGGCGTCATAGTGCAAGCAAGTGCTCTTCATCTGCTCGTGCGAGAATCGGGCAACGCCAGTTCCGAGGTAGGCTGCGATCCCCTTCAGCAGAAAAACGCTTCGCATCTTCTCCCGCCTTCCCTTTCCCGGCACCGACGTTGCAATCAGATCGATCTCATCCAATCCTAGGCTGAAGACCTTCTGAAGCTGAGCGCTGCTCAGGCCAGTCCGAGTCATCCATTTCCTTGCAATTGCGCTGATGCCATCCAGATCGCTGTGCTCCTCCTTCAGCTCCGAGCCTTTTTCGGAATTCGACACACTATGTTCCTTCTCGGCGGGGCTGGAATCTTCGACTCTTCCATGTTCGCTCGCGATTGGGGCCGCAACCTTGAGTTTTCCTGCGACGTACGCCAGGACCCGTGACTGGGCATCCGGCTCTAGCTCCTTCAAGGCGGCATAGACCTTGCTGATTGCTGCAATCTCTGGGTCGTCCACTGGATCCGTCGTCCTCTTCATGTGTCCTCCAGTTCCTTTGTGGTCAAGTCTTCGGCCACAAAGAGCTCCACTCGTGTTTGAAGAACTCGAACGCGAACTCTGCGGCGACGAAGGCGGCATAGTCCTGCCAGTTATCCGATTTTTCGGCTGCAAAGTCGCAGACAGATTTGAATGAAACGACACGTGGTCGTGGCTCCGGTGCTTCGTTGGCGGCACGGTACACGCCATATGTCTCCATCTCGACGCCGATCAGCTTCCGCCAGTTCTTCTGAATTTCGAGGACACGGCTGGCGTCGTCGATGACCTGATCAGCTGCGCCCACCGGGCCAACGTGAAGCCTATTGGGACTCGCAGGAACATGGCCAGACCAACGCCTGCAAATCTGGTCGAGCAGCGGCGTGGGGCGCACGTACTTCAGGAGCACGCTTCTGAGTCTTGGATTAAGTCCGATGGGATACGGGTCAGGTTGAAATTCTCGGATTCCATTCGCGAACGCAACCTTGCCCGAGTTGTAGTCCACGCTGGGGTCTGCAACCAATACATCTCCGAACTGCCGTGCTCCGCCGCGAGTTCCTGCCGCGATCCCAATCATCGCCACGATTCGTGGCTGAAACAGGAGGATTAGATGGGTAGTGGCGATAGCCGCTGCCGTTAGCCCCATCGAGGTTGCGGTTGTCGCGACGACCCGCAGAGTGAGGTTGTCAGAAGTCGTGATCCGGGTTTCTCGGTAAACGTGTGTATGGCGACTATCGCCGACCTCTGTCCATCTGCCGCCTCCGGCTGCCAGGACAGCAGAAAGCTCAGGATGCTCGAGCGCGCAGACTACACCGATATCTGACTTGAAGCTTTGAAGTTCTGGCGTGGTGGAGAGGGAGAGACCACTTAGCGACCGCAGACGATCAACGCCCTGGTTGGTCAGGCTCCAGCGGATGGGAGGGCCCTTGTCGATGGGAGTGACAAGGCCTGCGTATGCCCGCAGGCTCGCGTTCACGTTCGAGGGTGCGTTCTTCCGGAGGTGAAGACCAAGAAGGTCACGCACCTGCTTCGCCGTAACCCCCGACACGTGCGCGTCGAGCACGAACAACGCGGAGAGAATGACGTACTGGTCGGTACGCTCCCTGGGCTTGACCGCACTTATGAAGGTGGAGATATCTGCCATCGGGATTCCTGTTCGACCGGCTAACTATGTTTGGGCTGATCCGCCTGACACCCCAAATCCAGGTTGGAGTGCCGCATAACACGCCCGCGAAGGCGGGGGCAGTTCACTCTTGACTCCTCTGATATCAACCCGTTGCGTCATGCGGCTGCCCTTATCATGGCGTCTTATACGGATCAGCATATGAACCTCCATGGCCACTTAAAGCGCATCCACAGGACTGCGCACTCCTGCCGGTCCTCGGTCGGGGACATTGGCACAGGCAGGCTTGTTCGGTCCGTTGGCCATCGTGTCGGCTGCGAGGGGCCTCACAAAGCCGGTCAAGGAGTTTCGGCTGCATTGGCTGAGAAGAACGATTCAGGCCGTGATCGGGGTGGTACACGTTGCCATAGCTTTGCTGCACCGCCAAGACCCCTGTCGACGACAAGGACTTCTGATTGAGTTGGTTTGGGTACGGACAGTATAAGCCAGAATGCGTGTGGCTGCAAGACCGGCATTTCCCTGGGCCGCTTGTCGTCGGTCCCGTCGTCGCGGGGCATATCTGCGCTTTGGAATTGATGAGTTCGACGACTACAGCGGAGGGTTGCCCTGCGTCCGATCCTATGCGAAAGATGCCGCGACGATTTGTCCCGCAGGCCTCCAGCCGGCCCAAGAAACAAGATTAGGATGTGGTGTAAGATGTCAGCAGGCCAGACAGGATGCCTGTGGTCCGAATATGGCACCTAGCAAGCGTTACTGCGGTACGACACAACCAAACGGAGAGGGGGGGATTCGAACCCCCGGGCCGCGGAATACCACGACCAACGGTTTAGCAAACCGTCGCAAGAAAACGCAACCCATATCGACCCCAACACTTTACGAAACCCAACCAAGAAAAGCGCACCGAAAAGCGCAGTAGTCGGCCCAAAAACAACCCCCGAGGATGAGGACCTGCAAGCCCTCATCACCGTATGGCCAGACCTACCCCAAGCCGTCCGGGCGGGCATCTTGGCGATGGTCGAAACGGCCACGGCTACGCCCCATCACAGAAATACACACAAACAGAATTCGCGAATTTCCAAGGAAAACGGCATTTGTGTTGACGCCAAAACGGGCAACGCCCCGAAAACGGGCAATCGGAGGGCTCGCCAATGAGGAAAACAATTCGACGCCCCCGACCCCACACAACCCCATGGCGGCACCCGGCAGGGCGTTGCCGGCACTTGTGCCCACGGGGGCGGTGGCGGCAATGCGAGGCGGCGGGGTGTTGCGTGCTTGTGGCGAATGACCCGTACAGAGGCGATTACAGACGTTGCCGGCGTGGCGACGTGAACTATGGCAAGCCGGGCGACCGGCGAAAGTGAAAGGATTGAGCATGACGAGTGAAAGACAAACGGCCTTGTTGGATCGGATCGGTGCGATGCGTGAAAGCGGCCCGGAGCGTCATCCCATCAGCATCATGCTTGGGGTGTTCGGGGACACCGACCTGTCCGTATGTGAGACCAAAGAACTGTTCCGAGCCAATTTGAGTGCGGATGAGACCCTGGAGCTCGCCAAGAAAATCAAGGCGATGGCTCCGACGGGGGAGTAACCCTGGGATGGGACGGATCGAACTGTGGGCCAAGGATGGCCCTTTCATGGATGTGGCACGATGAAACGAAACCAACGAACACGGCACAGCACCCACGAGACCCTGCGGGAGATCGTGGCCGACGCGGCGGCGGCACGGCGGGCGGTCCGGCGACTGAAGCGGTTGCAGCGAACGAGACGGAATACGTCAGTGTGTAGCTGACGAAACCTTAAAGGGCTGATGCCCACGAGATCGAGGAAGGATAGTAAATCATGAGCGTTACGACAGATGTTGTTACTGGAATCGAAACCTACAGATCACAAGCAAGAGACAAGGCAAGAACTCGATACCTTGCCCTCATCGGGAAGGCCCAATTGACCACGACTGAAACCGAGGAACTCGCGAGACTAGCGGACACCCTCAAGCGTAGTTCGGCCGATGTGCGAGGCGATATCCAGAGGCTTGCCGAAGAGGCAAAGTCAAAAGCAGAGGCGGAGACGATACAAACGATAACCGCCGAGCTGGCCGAGGCCCAAGCCAAGGCCGACGCCCTCCTAACGAAACTGAATAAAAGGCGGTCCGAGCTTGATGCCGAGGAACAGGATGCCACAGGACGCGTCGAATTCCTGAAGCATCGACTGAAGACGGCGAGAGATTCGCAGCGGCGGCTTGACGACATCCAACGCGAATGGCGAAAAGCCTTCGGCGAACAGATTGCCGAACCCGTATTGCAAACGACAAGGGCTAATGGTGACCCGTACGAAATGCAACCGTTTGGGCGGTGAGTCTTGACGTTGCCGACGTTTGGGGCGGGGGCTCCGTGTTGGCTTCTCCACCAACACGCCCCCCGCCGGCCGGGGACACACGCATGAGGTTTGAACCTATCACGGACGGACGGTGGCGTATTTGCTGCCATGAAGCGGCGCACGCCCACGCGGCCCGCATCCTTCTTGAAGACCCACGCAACGGCGCGGTTGTTTTTGCCGATGGCGGCGGCGTCGCACTCGTGAACGTTTCAGAGCCCCTTTCGGACTTCGAAAGCGCGATCGTCCTAGCGGCTGGCCCTGAAGCTGAAATACTAGCAACACGGATTCCCCCGCCAAGTGTCAACCACGCAAAGCCGATCACACCCCGGAGCGGATACGCGGGCCTTTGTGAAGACCTGGAGCGCGAAGCAAGCGGAACCCCGACCGATCTTCAAAGGCTCGTGGAGTATGTGAAACGAGTTAAGCCCTCGCGACGCCGCACGCTGATACGGTCGATCTGCGCCCATGCAAGGTGGCTCATCAATCAGAACGCTGAGGCCATCGTGAAGACCGCCCACGAGTTGTACACCACGGGCATCACCATCGTGCGGCGGGGGGTGTCATGAAGTCTCGTATGACGGGGTTTTTGATGTACGATATCGTTTATAGTCAGTACCTGACGCTTGATTTTTTGTTTTTTTTCTGCGGGTCCTACCTAGCGTTTTGGCTGCGGAGGTCACAACGAACACCCGGCACCACAACTGACTTTCTTGTCCATTTTAACATCGGCAAGGTAGTCTAGGGGGTTACAGAAGCTTTTAGGTGTGCGTTTGTCGGACACTAGGGGGGCGATACAATAGACTTGGGTGTCCCCGACGGGGGGCCTTGCGGACGGCCGGGCGTTTGACCTTTCGGCGCTCGGCCCGTCCGACCCAACAAGAAAGGTGCTTCAATGGCCAAGCCGACCCCTCGGGAACTCCTAACCGCCCTTGATACTTGGGAACTTGTCATAGACCGGCTTCGGACCGCTGACGGCGAGCTTGCAACGTTAAGAGCGGAGCGGGATTTCCGCTATGCTTCGGATTCCATCGAATCACAGTTAGACATCCCCATGAGCGTGGCTTTTCGGGCCGGACATTACATCGTGTCGGCAAAACTCCCAGAGGCGGCGAAACGGGCGAAGACAGACGGGCGATTCAAGGATGCCCCCGCAACGGTAAACTTTCTGCCTTCCCTCGGGCGATTGACCAAGCCCGAAAAAGAGAAATTCGAAACGGCGTGGCGGATCGTCTGCAAGCTTCGGCGAATGGCAATGGATGCAATCAGAAGCTCCGCAAAGTCCGCATCCGAGGCGAAACAAGCTAAGGGCAAGAAATGGCAAGACGTGGCGCAGTTGGCAGGAAAATATTGCCAACGCAACGCGTATCCCGGGGTTACCACCCTAGCGAAGATTCTCGGTTGTTCGAAATCAACGGTGAGTAAGGCGGTAGCCAAGACCCCGGGGCTTAGACATTTGAAGGACACGCATGCGGCATCGAAACCGAAATCCCCCCGCCCTCTGACATCTGCCGCGCTTGCCACGACCCCCCAGACGAGCGAAACGGATCCCCTGGAGAACGTGGTGAACGATGAGCAATTGGCCAATCTACTGGCGATTTCCACACCCGAGGAACAGGCTGCGATTCTCGCAATGCCAAGAGAGAGGCAACTAGAACTAGTTCGCGTGGCGTCCTACGATCCCGACCCGCCCCGACACGCCAAGCGCAAAAGCTAGCTGTTCGCGAACGTTCGCACCCCCCAAAAACCGTCAAATCATTGGGCTTTTTCGCTGTTCGCACGAACGCGAACGTTTTCGACGGGGCGAAACATTACCCCCCGTTGAAAGGTTGGTGTTTTTTGGAACCGAAATTGATCACCCCGGGCATCATCGCAAGGGCGGTCGGGGCCTCACTTCCGAGCGTTTTGTATGTCTTGAGAACCAGACCGCACATTGAACCCGTAGCAAGGGCCGGCACATTGCGGCTATACGACCGAGCGAGTATCGCGCTGGTTCGCCACGAGCTGAACGCCATCGACGCACGGCGTGGGCGGGGGGTGGCCAATGTCAGCTAGTCCCTTGGAACCGATGCTGTCGTACGGCGGTCTTGCCGCCCTCTTGGGAATCGGCTTGAGGACCGCCAAGCGATGGGCATCCGATGGCCGACTGCCCCCCCCCGACTTGCGAAAGGGTCGTATCGTTCGATGGCATCCGGGCAGTATCCGCTTGTGGCTTTCGAAGCAAGGGGGGAAGATTTCATGACTACCCCCGACAAGACGCTTACGGCGGCCCTCTCGTATGCGGCCAGGGGCTGGGCGGTAATTCCACTGCATGGAATCAAAGACGGCAAGTGTAGCTGCGGTCGGGCTGGTTGCGGCGACTCGGCGGGGAAGCATCCTCGGGCCCGAGACTGGCCAACGGCGGCTACGACAGACCCCGCCACAATACGGGGGTGGTGGAAACGGTGGCCGGATGCAAACGTCGGCATAGCGACGGGCCGACGGTCGGGATTGTTGGTTCTGGACATCGACCCCCGGCACGGCGGGGACATCAGCCTTGAAGACTTGATCCACGAGCACGGCACCTTCCCTGCCACACCCGAGGTTATCACCGGCAGCGGGGGGCGGCACATCTACTTCAAGTATCCCCCGGGCGGCACCTATGGCAACAGCGCCGGAAAGCTAGGCCCCGGGCTGGACACAAGGGGGGACGGCGGGCTTATCGTCGCGCCCCCGTCAACACACAGAAGCGGCCGGGCATACTGTTGGGAACTGTCCAGCGACCCCGCCGATGTGCCCCTTGCCGAACCCCCCGACTGGCTGCTGGAGTTGCTGGCCGAACAGCCCCGGCCCGAGGACAAGGCCCACACCGATGACAAGACCGACCCCCCCGGCAACGGCAATGTCAAAGCGGCGTTTCTGGCGATGCTGAAGCTGCCGGTTCGGTCCGATGAATCCGACGGCTCCGGGCGTTTGCTTGCTGCGGCCCGGCAGTGTGTCCGTTACGGCTTGAGCGACCCCGAGGCCCTGGCGACGATCCGGGCGTACGCAACGGCGCACCCATTCCCCCGAGCTTACAACGATTCTGAGATAACCCGGCGGCTTGCCGATGCCAGGAAGCGAACGGAACACGGCGAGGCCCTGGCAGAACCAACGCCAGCGGCAGCGGCCCCCGAGTACATCCCGTTTCCCGTTAACTTGCTGCCAGACCCGCTACGGCGACTCGTAATCGAAGGGGCCGAAGCGATGCGATGTCCCCCAGAGTATTTTGCACTCCCCACCTTGGCTATCTGCGGGTCACTCATCGGTAATACAAGGCGGGTGGTCATAAAACGATCTTGGACCGAACCCCCCATTCTTTGGGTCTGCCTAGTCGGGCAGAGTGGAACCCTGAAGACCCCGGCGATGCGAGAGGTTGCAAAGCCCCTGCGGGCTCTACAAACAAGGTTATTCAAAGAACACGCCAAAGCCATGGCCGAATACGAAATCGTCAGAGCGGTGTATGAACGCGACCTGGCGGCGTGGCGAAAGAACCCCCGGTCACAAGGCGACCCACCCCCCGAACCCGAGGCCCCATTGTGTCGGCGGTTCATCGTCTCGGATTGCACGTTGGAGGCATTGGGCCCCGTCTTGCTGGCGAATCCGACAGGGGTCTTGCTGTTGCGTGACGAATTGAATAGCTGGCTTTCGTCCTTCGGGCGATACGCAAAGAACGGCAAGGGTGATTCATCGGCATGGCTCGAAATGTACGGCGGCGAAGCCATTACCATCGACCGACGGACAGGGGTTCCCCCCCTCTTGTACATCCCATCGGCAGCGGTTTCGGTCTGCGGGTCGATTCAGCCCGGGACGTTGGATAGAGCGATGGGGCAGGAATTCAGGGAAAGCGGCCTGATGGCGAGATTGCTGTTGAGCTACCCGCCAAGGGCCCCGAAGCGGTGGACCGAAGAAACGATTTCCCCTGCAACGGAAAGCGATTGGGCAAACCTAATCGAACGGTTGGCCCGATTGAAACCCGGGGTAAATGCTTCAGGCGAACCGGCACCCCAGCGAATCCGGCTAGGCCCCGAAGCCAAGGAAATGTTCGTTGGCTTCTACTCTGAACACAACGCCGAAGCCCAAACACTTGATGAAGACCTGGCCCGACCTTGGGCAAAGTTGGAATGTACGGCTCCGAGGCTTTCCCTCATCTTCAATGAGGTGATGGCGGCGCAAGCGGAATCCGACCCCTTGGTAATCGGCGGCGACGCCATGCGGCGAGCCATCGGCATAACCCAATGGTGGTGCGGCGAGACGAAACGAGTTTATTCCCTACTGGAAAGTGCCCCCGAGGACAGCGACAGGGCGGCCGTCCTGCGGATCATCCAGAAGAACGGCGGCGGGGTTACGGTCCGGCAGCTACAACAGGCGGGCGGTCGGCGATTCCCTCGGGCAGAGGATGCCGAAGCGGCCCTAATGAAACTTGCGTCAACCGGTTTGGGGGTCTGGACCTTTGACGATCACAACGGCGGGCGGGGGCGGGGAACTCGGGTATTTAAGCTCACCCCCCCCGAGGCCCGTCTACACAAATGCCAAAAATCCAAGGAATTCGGCATTTCCGTAAGTGTAGACAGCGTAGACAGTCCCCAAGTACAGCCCGAACCAAGCCAGACCACCGGGGAATATGCCCCCGACGACGACGGCCCCGAAGCGGACACCGACGCCCCCCCGGGATGGGACGATTCGGAGATAGCCCCGGACCTATTGGGGGAAGCTTTGGACGTATAGGATAGGGTCTTGTGTGATATCAACGGATAAGGTAGAATATGGTCAGTTTGATATCAAACAAGATAGGTGACGTGATGGCAAAGAAACGAGACTTGACGGAGCAGCTACGGCGGGTTGTCCAGCAAAGCAAAGAACCCCGGGCCCGTATCGCCAAGGCAGCGGGCTGGGATGGCGGGGGGCTTTACCGATTCGAACATGACGCCCTGCCGACAAACGGCCGACGGTGTGGGGGGAGAATGGGAATCACTTTGGCGACAGCCGAACGGCTGGCCTTGGCCATCGGGTACGAACTGGTCTTGAGGCGAAAGGGGTAGGGCCATGGCTTGCATTGCGAGAGAAAAACGAAAGAACAGAGGCACCCGCTATCGGGTCCAATTCAGCGCCCCGGGCGGCAAGTTGCTGGCCTTACGGGGGTGGGATTTCAAGAGTGGGGCCGAAGACACCCGGCAGCGGGTGGACCGTCTCGAAAAGAACAAGCGGCACGGGGAAAAGCCAGACCGCGAAATGATGGAATGGATCGCAGCGATTCCGGCGGCATGGCGGGGGAAGCTTCAACGGGCAGGGTTGGTTGACGCCAAGCGGCTGATTAAGGGGCGGCCGATTGCCTATCACATCCTGTGTTGGTGGCACTCACTGAAGGCCAAAGGGCGGACTCTGAAGCATTGCCGGCAAGTGGTTCGGAGAATCATCAGGGTTGCCCGAGGGGCTGGCCTGACTCATCTGTCTGATCTGACAACGGCCAAAGCCTTGCCCTACCTGGAGAGTCTACGGAAGGGGGCGGACTCGATTTCTGCCCAGACATATAATCACTACGTGGGGGCCGTCCGAGAATTCGGAAACTGGCTTGTGGATACGGGGCGGGTGGACGGTCTGTCCCTCGGGGGTCTGAAGCCTTTGGAAGCTTCGAAGGTTCGCAAGGAAGCCCGGGAGCGGCGGGGGCTGACTCCAGAGGAAGCCATAGCACTCTTCACCGCTGCCGAGAATGGCCCCGTCCGATTCGGTGTTCCAGGAAAAGACCGGAAACTTGTCTACTGGCTTGCGACGCAAACGGGCTTGCGGGCTTCGGAAATTCGATCCCTGAAGGTTGGGGATTTCGACCTCGGGGGAGATAAGCCCACCGTAAGAATTAGTTGCCGTTCATCGAAGAACAGCGAAACGGCCGTCCTGCCCTTGCCGCAAGACTTGGCAGAGGCCCTACACACTCACTTGGCGAGTAAGACCCCATCGGCGGCGGCATTCCATCTGCCCGACGTTTCGCACTTCTCAAAGATGATCAAGGCCGACCTTGAGGCGGCGAACGTTCCTATCGTAGACCATGCCGGGCGAGTATTGGACTTTCACGCCACAAGGGTAACAAGGGGCTGTTGGGAATGGCACTGCCGTAATGAATCCTTTCCGTGTGAAGAGTTTATGATTTCATAAG
>CAYUQT010000028.1:0-109040 GCA_964446835.1 uncultured Planctomycetales bacterium
CGATCCCTTGCCGTCCAATTTCCGTGACACACTGGGACAAAGTGAGACATTCGCCGACTCGCCCAATCCGAATACGCTCGCCTCGCCCGCCCACCGACCGAATTCTGACTTCCAACTCCCGACTTCTAACTCCCAACTCCTAACTTCTACCTCCCCCCCCCGCCGAACATGTGACAATACGGGACAAAGTGAGACATCCCCCGCCCCGAACCGCTCGGTTTCCCGTCCGGATACCCGAAGCGTGACGTCCGGCTCCAAACACTGTTCAACGTGACGGAAGAGATGAATGCGGGACTCTCACCAACGCCTCAACCAAAGGAGGACATGAATCGACCCAACACCACGGCCGACACAAGGAACCATAGATCGTTCCGAGTCCGCCCCGCTTCGTCGCGGCTCGCGCGCACACTCACCGCCTCGGCTTGGGATCGGGACGATTCGCGCCGGTCTCGGCTCGCGCTACCGTATCAGGTCCTCAGGGGCGTCTTTTCCTGGAAGCGGCGGATGTCATCCAGGGGCACGATGCCGGTACTGGCACCGGGGGCCTGGATGCAGTGGGCCGCGGTGGCGTTGCCCAGGGCGGCCGCCTCGGGAACGGGCAGATCGTCGAGCAGGCCGGCCAGGAACCCGGCACTCCAGCAGTCGCCGGCACCCGTGGTATCGACCACGTTGTCCACGCGATAGGCGGGCACATAGGTTTCGCTGCCGTCGGCCTCTCGGCAGAAGGCGCCCTTCTCGTCGAGCTTGATCACGACGTGGACGCAGCCCTTGTCCTGGAGCCATCGCGCCATCTCGGACGGATCGCTCAGTCCGGTGATCGCTCGGGCCTCCGGCTGGCTCGGGATGAAGTAGTTCAGATAGGGCAGGCACGGCACGATGACCTTGCGCCAGTAGTCCTGGCCGGCCGAGTCGGTGTAGACGGTGTCCAGCAGGGTGACCAGGTCGCCCTCCTGCGCCTGCCGGAGCACCTTGGCGCTCTGCTCGCCGTCGAAGGTCGGCATCACCATTGTGCCGGTGACGAAGCAGTAGCGGTGCTTCAGGACGTAGTCCATGTCGATCTCGTCGTCGCGAAGCGTGCCGTTGGTGCCGCAGATATGGAAGAAGCTCCGCTGTCCGTCGGACCGGACGCTGACGAACGTGAACGGCGTGGTGACTCCCTGGTCGTCGAAGACGACGGCATCGGTGCCCAGACCGTACTTGCGGGCCTCGCTGATCACGAAGTCGCCGAGGGAGTCGCGCCCGACCTTGATGATGACATCGCAGCCGACCCCCATCTTGCCCAGGGCGATGCCGCAGTTCATGGCATTGCCGCCGGTGGTCAGTGTGAGGCTGTCGAAGGTCCGCAGTCCGCCGGGGGGGGGCGGCTCGTCGATCGTTCGGGCGATGGCGTCCACCGTACAGATGCCGATGTTCAGAATGTCGTGGATCATTCGTGCGGTACCTCGAGTAGTTCGTATAACGCCTTGCCGCTTCGCGCGTCCTTCTCGGAGCACACCAGCCGGGCTCCGGCGTCGCGCAGCGTCTGGAACAGCTTTTCGTCGATCGACGCGTGCCAGCCGTAGTTGCCCGGCCGGCGGAAACGAGCGATCTCGCTCCAATTGATGTACACGTGGGTTACGCCCCGCTCGCGAAACCAGCGGGCCAGTTGGGGCCCCGTGGGATGCGTGGCCGCAAAGTCGGCCAGGGGGTTGCGACTGAACACCACGTGGTAGTAACAGGGACGGGCGACGTAAAACGCCCGCGCCTCTCCGACCATCCAGACGACCGTTCCGGCCTCGGGCGTCGACTGGTTGATCGGCTCGGCTTCGGCCAATGCCAGCCCGACGCCGAACCACCCGAGAGGCCGCCCGTCCGCGTCGCGGGTGTGATCATAGTAGAGGCGTCCGGCGTATACAAGATTGACGCCCACGCCCAGCAAGAGGGCGGCGATCGAGACGATTCTGAATGCCGATGTCCCCCGCCGATTCGACAGGGCATCCCACCCGCAGGCGCCGAGCAGTGCCAGCGTCGGGATGATCGGCACGGCGAACCGGGCATACAGGTGCGTGCCCGTCAGCCAGACGGCCAGTTGGACACCGGCGATGACGAGGCACATGCCGAAGAGGCCTCGGCGAGGTCCCAGGACCGCCGGCAGGGCAAGCAAGCCCAGCAGGAACAGGGCGGGGCCGAACTTCGGTTCGGCAACGAACCGGCCCCATGTGAGCCGGAGGCGCTCGGTCGGACGGGCCTCCTGCGGGGGCGGGCTATGGGCACGGTCCCACCGCTGGGCGAGTTCGGGGCTCCACAAGCCCGCGCGATAGCCGAACGTCTGGTGGGCCAGCGGAAAGACGGGGTTGCCCGCGGCTCGCAGGTTGCGAACGAGCCACGGCGAAAACGTGATGGCCGTCCCCACGGTAAAGAGCAGGAGGCTCATCAGGGGCGCCATCCAGCGGCGGTGGGGCATGGGCCCGCCATCGCCGCGTGTGCCGATCCAAAGGGCGATCAGGGCCAACGGCACAGCCACCATCGGCACGGCGGTGTATTTGAAACCGCAGGCCAGACCGGCGCTGAGCCCTGCCAGCAGCAGCCAGCCGCTTGGATGGGCCGGCCGGTTCACCCAGAGGCGGACGAAGATGGCCAGCGAGAGGGCCGTCGCGAAGAGCTGGCCGTTCTCGACATAGGCAACGCCGCTCAGATAGGTCAGCCAGGGGCAGGTGGCGGCCAGAACGCCGGCGACGATGCCCGGCACGCGACCCAGTTCGCGTCCGGCCAGCCACATCGCGGCCGCGGTCCAGATCGCCAGCGAGGCGTTCAGGAGTTGGGCCAGTCCGATGCCGTCGAACGGGCCGCCCTTCAGTACGAACGCCAGGAGGTAGAGCATCTCGGCGTTCGAGGGAAAGAAGGTGTAGAGGTTATGCGGCAACGGCGTGACGCGACCGGCGAGCCAGTATTCCTTGGGGCCGCCGAAGTGGTATTCAAGGACGTCGTATCCGCGCGCCTCGTCGCCCCAGCTCAGCCCCGGCGGGATGGTCGCTTCGAGCAGGGCGATCGTCAGGAAGACCACCGTCGGCAGCCACAGCAGGTAAGAGGGTCGCAGGCGGAACTCGGCGGGGGTCGGCGGGCGCGTCGCCCGGTGGTAGGCGTAGAGGCCGGCCCGTGCCGCACATGCCATGACCAGCAGGCCGAGGATCGCCGCCCACGCCAGGCGTTGGAGGATGCCCAGCGATCCCAACAGCAGGATCAGCAGCGACAGGCCGCCGATTCCGATTCCGGCCGATGCGATGATCTGCCATCGCAGGGGGGTATCGCTGAGCCGCAACAGGCTGAGGACCCACCAGCCCAGTCCGATGGCCGCCACCCAGACGACGGCGGTCAGGGCCCCGTCGGCGACGATGATCCACGTGGCCAGCGGAGACTCGCGGATCATGAACCCCATGACGATCAGGGCCAGACAGGCCAGGATGCCTGCCAGGATCAGCGGATGCGAGGATTGGGTCGGCGGATGTTCGGGTTGCTTCATGCCGTCGCCTGCTTCAAGAGGCCGTCGAACCACTGCCGCCACGCATCGGGTCCCTCGCTGAGGAATCGCCGAATCGAGTCTTCTCCGCAGAGCGTCTCAAACAGACGGCTGCGATCGGCCTGTCGAGGGATGCTCTGTTTGACGATCGGGCGGATGCGATGAAGTTCCTCGGCCAGCACCGCATAGGATTCGGGGATAGCCCCTTCGATGCGCTTGCGGAGCGTGGCCGCCAGTTCGGGACTGCTTCCGCCGGTGCCGATGGCGATCTGAATCGGGCCTCGGCGAACGACGGCCGGCACGTAGAAGTCGCAGTGTTCGGGGTCGTCGGCCACGTTGACGATGGCACCGGCGGCCCGCGCATCGGCGAAGACTGCCGCGTTCACCGTGCGATCGTCGGTGCAGACCATGACGAGAAAGGCGCCGGTCAGGACCGACGGCTCATAGGGTTGTTCGTGACGGGTGATGTCGTTTCGCGAAAGCAGTTCGGGCTCGAACTTCGGGCTGACGACATGGACGTCGGCACCGGCCAGGCGCAGGGCCTCGACCTTGCGCGTGGCCACACGCCCACCGCCGATGACGACACACCTTCGCCCGTCAAGAACGAGTTGGATGGGATAGCTCATGCCTGAGGCTCCCGAATGCAGCGGACGGTTCTCTCGCATCGTATGGCGCCGCCAGGTCCCTGCGCCCGGTATTCTGCACGGACAGGGCCCTCTCCCGCAACCTCGCTCACGACGGGCCGCCGTCGATGCCGATTGCAGGCGTCTGTGCCCGATGTCTCGGGCCCTTCTTGACGACAAGGGTCCACACGTCGAGCAGGTTCACGCCCAGGTCGAGGTCGTCGAGTCGGCAGGCTCGGACGAGCCAGGGGAGCCAGCTCAGCGGGCGCCCGCAGACGGAGGCCAGTTTGGTGGCCATGTAGCCGACGTTCGCCATCACGGGCAAGTGGGCGGCAAACAGAGGGGTCCATCCGGTGCGAAGCGCCATGCGCAGCAGTCCCTGTCGGCTGAAATAGGTCAGGTGTTCGGGCGGCGTCATCAGATGCCACCAGCGGCCCGTCAGCCGGCAGATCAGGCTGTCGGTGTCTCCCGTGGTCATCACGCACACGCCGTCGGGGGTCAGCAGATGCTGCACCTCGACGAGGAGCTGATCGGGTTCGGGCACGTGTTCGATGACGTCGAAGAGGGTGATGACGTCGAAGTGGTTCCGGGGCATCTGAAGGCTGCGAAGGTCGCCGGATTGGGCCTCGATGCCCAGGTCGTGGCGGACGACGGCAACCGCCTCGGCCGAAACGTCCACGCCGGAGCAGGCATATTCGGAATTCGCTACAGACAGGAAAGCCCCGGTGCCACAGCCCACATCGAGCAGACGGCCACCTCGGGGCGCGAACCGTCGCAGGAGGGTCATCCGACGCCGGGCGTTGCCGACCGCGGATCGCCACGCAGCGGCCTCGATGCCCGAACGACCATGCTGGGCCAGCCGTTCGGTGAAGTACTCCTCGCGGTAGATCCCTCGAAGCTGCTCCGGTGGGGGGGGATTGGCCACGAAGGCGGTTCCACACGAGCGGCAGGATCGGATGTCCCACCGGTCCTTCGTGAACCAGAGCGAGCAGGGCGTCGTCCGACACGCTGGGCAGCAGTCGATCATGCCAGCGTATTGTACTCGGGGGCGCACGGATGTATATGTGTACCGGCGATGGGAATCGTCGGCTTCTCTTCGGTTCGGGAGCGGGCTCATGGATGCTCAGACTCAGCGAGAACTGCTGCAACTGGCACGTCGTTCAGTGCTGGCGGCCTCGAGAGGCGAGCCGGCTCCGTCCGTCGAAGGGGTGGCAGGCGCGACGGAGGAGTTCTCAGGCGTGTTCGTGACCCTGCACAAGCGGGGTCGCCTCCGCGGGTGTATCGGCACGTTTGACCCGTCGGGTACGCTGCCGGAGGCCGTTGCGGAGTATGCGCAAATATCGGCCCTTCACGACCAGCGTTTTCCGCCGGTATCGGAGAACGAGGTAGCCGATCTGAATATCGAGATCAGCGTCTTGTCTCCAATTGAGAGAACCATGACCCCTGAGGCCCTTGAAGTGGGCAAGCATGGCATCTACCTGAAGACGGGGGCGAAGGGCCGGGAAACGACGGCATGCTTCCTGCCCCAAGTGGCTCCGGAACAGGGATGGAACGCCGAAGAGTTCCTCTCGGCCCTGTGTTCGCAGAAGTGTTGGCCCCCGTTGGCCCCCGACGCGTGGCGTGACACTGAAAGAGTACAAGTTTACCTGTTCACCGCCGATGTCTTCGGTGAAGACGAACGGTAGTCGGAACCGTCTACAGCCAGAGCCCAGTAGTTCCAGCCGGGCTTATCGGACGCAGTTTCACCCGCTATTTCCTAGGAATCTGGCTTCATTTGGACCCATGCCCAGACGATAATAGCTGGGGGTTGGAATGGAAAAGCAGCTCGCCCATCCCAATCGTGTGTCACATCGATCCGCTCTTCTTGGTGAGGCATGACCATGGCGACCATCCCTGAACAAGAACGCCGAATCGACCCTCGCTATCACATCGACTGGAAGGTGTCCTTGTGGAATGATCCACAGGGGCGAGTGTTCAACGGCCGGGGGCAAGACCTCAGCCGAGGCGGAGCCTTGGTCGTGTTGCCGATGTCGGTTCCCCTTCGTCCCGGCCAGCTCGTGCAGATGAAGCTTCAGCCTCGGGCCATCCAGCAGGTCGTGTCCGAGGCGGCCGAAGTCTCTGATACGGCCGCCGAAGTTCGGGACGCCCGTGTGGTGCGCGTTCAGAGAGAGCCTCGCTTCCTGGAAGGCCTGCAACTGGTGGGCCTGAAGTTCGAGTCGATCTGACCCGGCCATTTCCTTTCTCTCCGCGAAGGATCATCCCATCGGCCTCGCTATCATGTTGCGCGAGAGCATCCCGCTTCCAAAGATGAATACGGTTCGTACCGGCAGGCGAACAGAGGCGACGCCGGTCTGTGTCCGCGTGTCATGTCTGTCGATTACCGAGCTTCCAGACCCCCACGTCCCCTCGTATTGAGCAGCGCGGTCGGTATGATAGGCCGCGTCGTGTCTCATCTCTATCCTTGTTGAGGAGCGGTTCATGACCGGTACGTGCACATCCCTTCTGATTCTGGCGGGTCTCGTTCCCTTGGGGCAGGAGGGGACGTGCATCAAAGACATCACATGGAGGCTGGGGGCAGCCTTCCCGGAGCTTCGCAAAGGTTGCTCTCTGGGCGTCTTCGAGGGCAAGCCGATTTCGGCGGGCGGGATGCGGCATCCCTGGCAGGAGTCGGCTCGAACGTGTCAGTACGATCCGGAGAAGAACCAGTGGATCGATCTGCCGGCCCTGCCGAAGGGGCGGGTGTACATGGATGGTGTGTCGCTGGGCGATGCCTTCTATGTCGTCGGCGGGCGGCGCGAGGGGCAGACGCTCAGTGAGGTTACGCGTCTGACGCGGATCGAAGGACAACGCCGATGGACGGAGATGCCGCCGCTGGCCGTCGATTGCGGCTTCATGGCGATGGACACATGGAAGACGCATATCGTGGTTGCCGGGGGCAATCGGTTCAGGAAGGGTCAGGATGCCTTCACGGATAAGACCACCATCGGCGTGGTCCAGATGTTCGATACGGCTCGGGCCCAGGAGGGGTGGAGCCGCTTGCCGGACATTCCGGGCCCATCGCGCGGATGGGTGGCGTGCGCCGTGGTTCGGGACGCCCTGTATCTGTTCGGGGGTGCATACTTCCGTATGGTGGAGGGGAAACGGCAGACCGTTCATCTCCGCGAGACGCTTCGCATGGACCTGCAATCTCATTCATGGCAGCGGCGGGCCGATCTGCCGTTTGGCCTGAGCGGACACGATGCGGTGGCCTTCGCTGATCGATACGTGATCCTGTTGGGTGGGGCTCCGGAGTGGTCGCCGCAAGAGGAGAAGTCTTACGGCCGCGTTCCGGGTGAGTACTCGGCCCGGGTGCTGGTCTACGACACGCAGGGCGATCGGTTCGAGATGCTTCCGACGCCGATGCCTCATGGGGTCAATGATATCCGCGCGGTGTGCATCGGCCGGACGATCTATGCTCTGGGCGGTGAGAATATCGAGAAAGAGACGTCCAACACGACAAACCACCTTCGCATCGGTACGATCGTGCCGTAAGCGGAGCAGTACATCGGCCCTTGCGACGCGAGGAGCCCTGCCAGGCGAACGGACGATCCACAATGATCGTGATGCGTGGTCTGATTTCAGTCGGAGGCATGTGGGATGATAGTGGTTACGCTGGGAGTGTTGGTCACGAGCATGTCCGCCCAGCCGGCGCTCACCTTCGAGGGCGCATCACGGCATCCGACGGTCTATGTAACGCCAGACGACGTCAAACGGGCACGGCGGCGCATTGAGACAGATTCGGAAGCGAAGGCCTGGCTTGCCTCAATCCGCAAGTCCGTCGCCGCATGGGACCAGAAGGACTCCGAGTGGGTTCGGTCTGTGATGCCGAAGGAGGGGGCCTGTTTCGCCTACGGGTTCACGGGGTGTCCGATCTGCTCGGCCAAGTGGGGCACGTGGGGCGGTGCGAAATGTACGTTCAAACGTCCCGGCTTCGTCACGTGCACAAACGGCCATGTGCTGCCCGACGCAGAGCACCCGGATTCCGGAACCGGCTACAAGGCGAAGGACGGACGAATTCACTATTTCGTCGGCTCGTACAATGCCTGGGTGGTCGAGACGCTGGTGTCCCAGATCGCCGAACCCCGCGCGACGGTGTATCTGCTGACCGGCGACGACAAGGCCGGCCGGATGGCGGTGGCCATTCTTGATGAGATCGCGCGGATCTACCCGTCCTGCAACAAGGGGTCGTGGGACTATCCGTCGAATCCCCCAAGCGGGAGGCTGAATCGCCCCTGGTATCAGGTGGCTCGTGTGCTGGTTCATCTCGTGGACATCTATGATCGGGTCTACAGCCATCCGGCGTTGGATGAGCCTTCGGTTCCCCAGGGGCTGACGCGACGGCAGAACATTGAGCGGAATCTGCTGCTGAACGGGGCGGGATACTGTTACGAGCAGTCGATCAAACAGGGGGGGCTGCACAACGGAGAGGCCGACTATCTCCGCGGCGTGCTGGCCGTGGGCGTATGCCTGGGTATTCCGGAATACGTGACTTGGCCGGTGGACGGTCGCTATGGGATCCGTTCGATGCTGGCCAACAACGTCGATCGCGACGGTCGGTACTTCGAGACATCGCCCAACTACAGCGTGCACACTCGCGACCTCTATCTGACGTTTTCCGGGCCGTTGTTGAACTATCGAGGTCGGGCCTATCCCAACGGTCTGAACCTGTACGACCATCCGAGGTTCGAGGCGTTCTATCTCCTTCCGCAAATGTCGATCGTGTGTCTTGGGCATGAGGTTCCCTATGGCGACGCGGCGCCCACATATACGCAGACACGCAGCCCGTACAATCCGAAGCGCATTTGGGACTGCCGTTACACCGAGTATCTGGCGACGCACGTTTCGGATCCGAATCGCCGTGCGGATTATGCGGCCCTGCTCGATCACCTCAAGAGCCGGGACCCCGATTGGGACCGGCAGGCCAAGGATATGGTGGAGTGGCGGGTCTTCCACCGTCCGGACGGTGTGAGTCCGAGGGGGCAGATCAGCGATCGGATGCGACAGTACCTCGATGGCTCCTATTTCGTCGGGCAGCAGGGGATGGCCGTGCTCCGATCGGGCCATGAGGCCGAGACGCACGCGGCGCTGATTCGGTTCGGCCCTTCGATGGTTCATGGGCACTACGACGATCTGAACGTGAACTACTTCGCCCGCGGTTACGAGATGACGTATGACATCGGCTACAGCCTGGGCAGCACGCACACGCAGGTCGGCTGGGCCAAGCAGACGGTGAGCCATAACACGGTAGTCGTGGATGAGAAGAGCCAGGGCGGGGGGCAATTTGGCGGTTCGCTGCACGCGTATGCGGATCTGCCGAGTCTGCGGATGGTCGAGGCATCGTCCAATGCATATGCTCATGCAGGCGTCGGGGTCTATCGGCGGCTGTTCGCGCTGGCGGATACGTACGCGCTGGATGTTTTCCGGGTAGCCGGCGGCCGTCAACACGACTTGCCGTTGCACGCACTGAGTACCGATGTGGATTTCGAGGGGGTGATACTCGGCGAACCGCGCGAAGGCAGCTTGGCCGGTGCCCAATGGGTCTGGGGCGAACTGCAGCTCAACGACGGCGACATGAAGGGGTATCCGAACAAGCCCTACTGGAATCCTCCACCGGGCAACGGCTACGGCTTCCTGGTCCGTCCTGCAACGGGGCGGCCTTCGTCCGGGTCGTGGTCGGCCACGTGGAAGCTCTCGGACGGTGACAAGACGCGTTTTGAGCTGATGGCGCTGGACGCCGGCCAGACCGAAATCATCACCGCGGTGGCGCCGGGATTGTATCCGACATTTCCCAAGACGCGCTGCGTCCTCCGGCGACGGACCGGTGAAGGGATATCATCATGCTTCGTGTCCGTCTGGCAGTCGTATCGCCAGGGTTCGGCGGCGCCTGTCAGAGCGGTCCAGAGGTTCGGCGATGCGGCTGCGCCGTCCGCGAACTCGCCGGTGGTTCTGAGCGTCGATCTGTCGAACGGCATGAGAGACATCTGGTGCCTCGCACCGGGCTCATCAGAGCGGATTGCCGCGAGGGGGCGTGATGTCGACATCTGTTTCGAAGGGGCGATGGCAAGGGTGCGGTTGAAGGGACGCGAACTCATCCAGGCTGAGATCCTCAACTCCAAGCGGCTTTCGGTAAACGGCTGGTCCATCGAGCTGGATGTCCCCGCCCGTTCGGCCACTGTGGTCACACTGCCTAAGCCCGGCGAGGGCTCCCTGGAGATCGAGCCGGGGTGGCCTCAGGACGATCGCTACTGCCATGATCCGGCCTACGTCACATGTTCGGGCTATTCCCGCAACACGGCGTATTCGATTCGTCGCGTCGTGGGGGCCCGGGTTGAGTTTGAACAGGCCGATACGATCCTTGGACGCGGGACTGTGACGGCGGTTCAGGATGAGCATACGATGGTTTCGGACGTCCCGCACGAATACGCCCGTTCTGTGACTCGCAAGGAACCCAGCGGGTTCTTCGCAGGCAAGCTCCTTCGTGCCGAGGCCGGGCACGCGGCCACATCGATCCGAACGATTGAATTCACGGGGGTAGGTGGGCTGACGCTCGATGTGGCATCGACGCAGGGCTTCAAACCGGGAGATGCGTTCGTCTATCACGACGTTCAGAAGGGTGACACGTTGGAGGTGCACCACCGAGTCTCCTTGTCGAAGGAGGGCGAGGGGCGCTATGTGCTGAAGGCCAATACGGACACCCGTCTTCAGGCTCCCGGCGGGGCGCCACTGACCTACACGAAGCGGGACGGTCGGCGTGCGACGGCGGAGCAGGGGAGGATTCTACGGGCCGACCTGACTGAATCGGGTTGCGCCACCGTCTTCGAGAAGGGGAACGAGTCTCGATAGGAGGCATCACTCGGATGACGGCGGTTGTGCCTGAGGCTTGTGAATATGGGGATTCTGCGCCATAGCGGATTGCGGGATCAGCGGAAAATGCCGACGATACCAGGCATGCCAGAGGCTCAGGAACGACACATCGCCTACTTCGCGGTCGGATCGAATCTCGGTGACAGACGCGGCACGATTGAACAGGCATTGGCCGCTTTGGAGCGGATCGCGGACGTGCGCATTGAGAAGATCAGTCGGATTCGCCAGACGGCTCCGGTCGGTGGGCCGGCGGGGCAGGGCGATTACCTCAATTTGGTGTTGGAGATACGAACGGGGCTTGCCGCCTTGCCGCTGCTGGACGTCCTGCAGTCGATCGAGACGATGTTCGGGCGTGTCCGGACAGAGCGGTGGGGGCCTCGGAGTCTTGACCTGGACCTGTTGCTGTATGACGATGCCGTGATCCGCACGGAGCGGTTGATCGTTCCGCATCCGAGGATGCATGAACGGCGATTCGTTCTGGAGCCCCTGTGCGATATCGCTCCAGGCGTGGTTCACCCCTCGCTCGGTTTGAAGGCGAGTGAGCTTCTGGAAAGGTTGCCATGAACCTGCTGAACACACCCGTGATCGCGAAAACCATCACCGAGATCCGGGCCCATGTTGCCTCGGCCCGGCGGCGCGGATATCGCATCGGATTCATACCGACCATGGGGGCGCTTCATGAGGGTCACCTATCGCTTGTGCGGGCCGCTCGTGCTCGCTCTGAGTACGTGGTCGTGAGCGTTTTCGTCAATCCCACGCAGTTCGTCGCTGGCGAGGATCTTGCCAACTACCCTCGTCCATTGCAGGCCGATCTGGCCCTGTGTGCCCGGGAGAAGGTCGATCTGGTCTTTGTCCCCGAGGTGGATCAGATGTATTCGCCGACAGCGGCGACGACGGTTCACGTGTCCCGCCTGACGGAACCCCTGTGCGGCCGGCATCGACCGGGGCACTTTGACGGCGTTACCACCGTGGTGGCCAAACTGTTCAATATCGTGTTGCCCGATGTGGCCTTCTTCGGTCAGAAGGATGCCCAGCAGGCGATTGTGATCCGAAAGATGGTGTTCGATCTGGACATGCCGGTCGAGGTGGTCGTCTGTCCGACCGTTCGCGAACCCGACGGACTGGCGATGAGCAGCCGGAACGCCTACCTCTCTCCGGAGGAGCGTCGCCAGGCGACGTGCCTGTATCGGGCCCTTCAAGGTGCCGCCCAATCGATCATCCGGGGGCAGACCCATGTCAGCGAACTGGTGGCCCAGATGCGCCGAACGATCGAACAGGCCGGTCCGTGCCGTTTCGACTACATCGAGGTGGTTCATCCGGACACCCTTGAGGCGGCTACCACCGTCGCCGGGCCCGTCCTGATCGCCCTGGCCGTACGAATCGGTCCGGCACGGCTGATCGACAACTTGCTCGTGGACCCCGGCGCAAGCCGATAGTACAATGAAGGGGTTCGGTTGTTGTGGGGAAGATAGAGTGATGTTTATCAAAGTACTCAAGAGCAAAATCCACCGTGCGACGGTCACGGACGCCAACGTTAACTATGAGGGCAGCATCAGTATCGATGCGAAACTCTGCGAGACGGTGGGTCTGGTGGCGGGCGAAGCGGTTCTGGTGGCCGACGTGAACAGCGGCACCCGACTCGAGACGTACGTTCAGATCGCCGAGCCAGGCAGCGGGACGATTTGTATGAATGGCGCGGCCGCTCGTCTGGTTTCAGTGGGCGATCTGGTGATCATCATGGGATTCGCGTATCTTACCCCCGAGGAAGGCAAGGGGCATCGTCCGCGGATGGCGTACGTGGATCAGCGAAACCAGATCACGAGGACGGCCTAACCCCGGTTCGATCCAGGCCCGATCTTGCTCAGGGACGAGGCGAGGTCTTCCGGACGAGGATATCATGCTTCCAACGGTCTTCACCATTCCAATTCCTGGTTACCCGATCCCTATCAAGGGATACGGTCTGATGCTGATGTTGGGCTTCCTCTCGGCGATTTGGATGTGTATGCGTCGGGCGGAGAAAGTCAGGAGCGATCCGGATATCGTGTTGAATGCCGGCTTCCTGGCGCTGATTTGTGGCGTTCTGGGGGCGAGGTTCTTCTACGTCGTCCACTATTGGGACAGCCAGTTTCGCGGCAGGGGTTGGTGGGCGGCCATCGACCTGACCAGCGGCGGGTTGGAGTTCTATGGCGGGCTTGTGGCGGCGGTTTCCGCCATCTGCTTCTACCTGTGGGTAAAGAAGTACTCGGTTCGGCTCTTCCTGGACATCATGTCCCCCTCGGTGATGTGGGGGTTGGCCTTCGGTCGTATGGGCTGCTTCCTAAACGGTTGCTGTTTCGGCGGGACCTGTCCGGCGAATACGCCCTGGCCTCTGGCCGTGCGGTTTCCCTATGCCAGTCCGGCGCATGTGCATCACTTTCAGACGAATCGACTGGGCATTCCGCGGGAGGTGATGTACATCGATCCGTTCGGCATGTGCAGGCCCATTGCGCGAGAGCACATCGCCCTGACAGCAGCGGAGATCGATGCGCCCAAAAAGAAGCATAAAGAGGCGCGGCAGGTGTTTGATGCGGCGCTGGCCCGAGCCACGCCTCCCGAGATTGTTGAGAAGATCCGGAGCCTCTGGCCGCAGTACGATTGGCAGCGTCAGGAGGTCTACAAGGCGGGTCTGCTGGGGATCCCCAGCGAACAATTGCGGGAGACATTCACCAAGAGCCGTCGCGATCTCTACACCACCTGCATGGCCGCGGCGAATGCCCAGGACCTGGTCGCCCAGCTTCAGGCGGAGGAGAAGGCCTTCTACGAGCGGATGCGGCAGTTGCTGGAGCAGCGCGATCTGCTGGGCGATGGGCGCGAATCTCGTGAGGTGCAGAGGATTCAGGAACTTGCCAAGCAGTTCCGTTCCAACCCGGTCTTTGCTGCGCAACTAATGGGCGTGTTCAACGCTCTGATCCTCTCGGGAATCCTGAGCCTCTTCTTCTATCGGCGGCGCGTTCATGGTGCGGTTTTTGGGCTCATGCTGGTTCTCAAGCCGATGACCCGGATTATTCTGGAGTTCATTCGCGCCGACAACCCGATTGATGCCGGTGGACTGACGATCAGCCAGTCGATCAGTGTGGGGATGATTCCGTTCGGCCTGCTCTTCCTGCTGATGTGCTACAAGCTGTTGCCGCCGCAAAGCCCCCGGGCATCGATCTGGACTCCTCCTCGCCGCGATCCGCCTCCTCCGGGTGAGAATTCGTCTTCGGGCGGGGCGTCACGCAAGGAGATCGGCAAGGCAAGACCTCGGAGTACCGTCGTGGAGACCGTTGTGGTCAATCCCGATCAGGCCGAGACGGAGGATCAGCATTGGTTTGCGCAGGATGCGATCTGTGCCAAGTGCGGTGTCAAACTCAGCCCGCCTGATGGGTTGATCTATCAGCATCGGGTTTCGAAGCGGTCGAGTCCCGTCGGCACCCCTCCCGGTGTGCCCGACATCCCCGGTTCGGACCCCAATACCGTCCTGGAGCTGATTTGCGAGGCCTGTTTTGACAAGCGTCCGCCTCAGGACAAGCCTCGCGCCAAGAGGCTTGCCAGGAAGTGGTGGAAGACCGGGCAGGTCTGAGGGGCCTTTAGGTTCCTCCCAGCGGACCTGTAATAGGGTCCTGCGTCTCCTGAACGACAATTCGGGCACTGAGAGGCAGGTGGTTGGCGAGTTGCTGACCACTTCCGTAGGCCCACCCTAAGGGGTTCTCCTGATAGGTGACGACCGTCCAGCCGAGCGTGGGACGGCGTAAGGGTTCGCCGCGGAGGTAGGCCGACGCTTCGGCGGTACTGAGTTCGGTGTACTGATCGGCCACAAAGGCCCCATCTCGGCGCATGGCCAAGGCATAGGCCGGGAACCATGTCTTGCCCTTGCGAAGCGCCACCTCGGGTCCCCAACCCAGCAGCTCGGTAAGCACCTCCGGCACATCCTCGACCCAAGCTGCACAACGGTTGCCCTCTGAATGCACGATGATTGGCCTGGACCATGTCCCCACGTCCACCGGGATCTTCTCGGTCGTCTTGCTGATCCTGGACCTCGGTTTATGGGAGGGGTGGTGCCCCCGGCGTCGAAGTCGGCAGGCGAAGGCACCCGCACATCTGTCCCGATGGGGCCACAGCCGGTAGCATCCCTCGGGCGCGGGTGGGGGGCTTTGCCATGGGGAAAGCTCCGGTACCGGCTCGATTGTCCATTCCTCCGAAGGGTGGATCAGATCGATCACCTGTTGCTCGTTTTCGTCCCATGAGTAGGTACATGTGGAGTAAACGAGATGCCCCCCAGGCCTCACGAGTCTGGCTGCCGCGCTGAGAATGCGATTCTGCCGCAAAGCGCAATGGCGGATGGTTCGCGGGCTGTAGGCTTGGGCCGTCTGCTTGCTTCGTGCGAGAAGCGACTGTCCGCTGCACGGAGCGTCTACTAACACGGCGTCGAACTGCTCCTCCAGGCGATCTGCAAGCCTCTGGGGATCCATAGCGGTCACCGCGAATCGGGTTGTGCCATGACGGGCCAGATTCAGCAGCAAAGGGGCGACTCTGGAGGCGATGGGTTCGTTGGCCACCAAGCCTCCGGTCCCACCCAGCTCGTCCAGCAAGGCGGTCGACTTTCCGCCGGGCGAGGCACACAGATCGCAGACGAGGTCCCCGGGGTGGAGGTCTGCGGCCGCGATGGGCAGCAGGCTCCCGGCATCCTGGGCATAATAGGAACCCGTGCAGAACTGGATGAAGCCGGCAGGCCGCACATCTGCGATGACGAATCGCCCCGTTTTGGGGCACCAGGGGATAGGTTCGGTGGAGAAGGGGAGTTTGGAGGGCAATGCCCGCATTCCCAGCGGGTTCAGCCTGACTGCGCGGGGGGCAGGATGTGTGGATCCTGCCAGCATGGCCAGGAGGTCATTATTGTCCAGGCAAATAGGACTAAGAATCGAGGCGAGATGGTTGGCGGACAGAGAGGTCACCGGAATTCCTACTAAGAGCAGTTTCTACGATTCATCACCGAATCCAAAGGCCACAATTCTATGGGTTTCAAGGACTCGCATCGAGCGTTGGCGGCGTGTGGTTCCTCAGGTTTAACTCGCCGAATACGTTAGTGCCGGTTTTCGCGGTCCTTTTTAAGCATACACCGAAATCCTGGTGTATACTTGAAGAGTGTTGTTCTCCAACCCTAGAAGGGATGTTGTACACGTCTTGGGGTAAGAAACATACAGCCGGGAACAGTTAGGCAGGTGTACGATGATGGCACGCGGATACTGTCGAAGTCGCTCCGGCGGGTGCGGATGCATCGTGAAGGCCATGGTGTCGGTGTCCTGCGATGGCGAGATGCAGGCGCTTATATGTACCGAACCATCGAGCTCGTACGATCATCTCTGCTTATCCTGCCAGCATGTGTGCCGGATGTTGAATGCCGCGCTAGAGCGCTGCGACTTTGCCCAGGCGGCCCGCTTGGCTCCGGATGATTTCGACGCCGATTTCGATACGACCCAGCGATTGGCGTCCGTTCTGGGCATCCTCAAAGAGGCGATGTTTGATGCGATTATCGACTTCGAGAACTCCGTGGCCGGGTCCGAGGAGTTCGAGTATGCCGAGCAACCCACCGAGATGATCTGCATGTACGCATAGTGTACCGTCACTCGCCGAGCGATGAGTTGTTTGAGTGCTGAACCGGGCGGCTGGCCGCCCGGTTCATGCTTTTCTGCGCCCTCCGGGTTCTCTCACCTCAACACGAGCATGTTGGACAACCCTGTGTCTGTCGAGCAGGTTCACTGCCATCGAGGGCAGTGGGGCCAATCGCGGCGGAGACCTCTGCTCTGCGCAATCCTTGCTTGAGGGGCGCAAGGGCTGCGCGGGGTGGGATTGGGCAAGCGAGAGGGCATATCGTCTGGTAAGATGGGAAAGAGATAGATGTAAACTTTTAATTATCAATTACTTATAGTCGGACAACCCCTTCCTTCACCCCGATCTTGCCCCATCTCCACTTGGTCTGGCACGCCTGCTGCTAATTGGAGCGTCATCGCGTGTAGTCTGTCAGTCGCGAGAGGTGTTGAGATGTACGCAAGTCACGAGGATCACACAGAACGACAGAAGGCCGACAGGGTCACGGATTGGGCCAAGCTCGGCGGTCGGATCCTCGAAGCCGCTCGCATGGCGACAGCGGTCCATCTGGCCAGGAGGGCGCAGGGGACCGCAACGAGCGGCACGGCGGCTGAGCCGTCGCACGTGATACAGGGCGGATGACCCATGAACTATGGACTATGGCTATCGGCGGCCGGGATGCAGGTGACTCAGCACCAGCAGGCCGTCATTGCCAACAACCTGGCGAACCTGGGCACCGTTGGGTTCAAGCGTGACCTGGCGATGTTCCGCGAGCGGTCGGTGGAGAGCCGGTCCCGCACGGGTTCGTCGCAAGGTGGTGGATTCCGCCATCCTCTGTTGGACACCCTGAGTGGTGGGACCTTCCTGTTGCCGACGATGACGGATTTCACGCAGTCTCCGTTGGAGAACGGAGGGACGCTGGATACGGCCATCGATGGGAACGGGTTCTTCTCGGTGAAGGTGGGACAGGATGTCCGGTACACGCGGGACGGTCGATTCACGCTGAACAAGGATGGGGACTTAGTAACGGTGGCTGGCGGCAACGCCGTCCTTGATGAGAGCGGCCAAGCCATCCACATCGGTGAGGTGGACGCGGGCAAGATCGCGATCGACAACACGGGGGGAGTCTTTGTTGGCGATCGGCAGGTGGGCACGCTGGGTCTGACGGACTTCGATGATCGTCGGATGTTGATCAAGGCGGGCAAAAACACCTTTGATGGTCGCTATGCCAAACCGAAGGAAGCCGACGGTCAGATCAGGCAAGGTTTCGTGGAAGCCTCGGGTGTGGAGGCGACGACCGAGTTGGTTCAGATGATCGAGGCCTCCCGGGCGTATCAATTCAACGCCACGCTCATTTCATACCAGGATGGGATGCTTGGGCGGTTGGCGACGGAAGTCGGACGAGTGGCTTAGAGGGTAGACGGGGCCCGCTCACGGAGGAGCGGGCGTTCACGGACAGGGGCTTCTAGGTATGGCCATTACCGCACTATACGCCGGCGCTTCGGGGATGAAAGCCCTGGACGACAAGCTGGGCGTGACGGCGAACAACCTGGCCAATGTGAACACGATCGGGTTCAAGGGTTCACGGACGAACTTCGAGGACCTGCTGTACCAGGTCAAGCAGCAGCCTGGCCTGCGGAACGCGGATGATCGCCCGCTGCCCCATGGGATCCTGCTGGGGATGGGTGCCCGGACGAGCGGCACCCAGTTGAATTTCCAGCAGGGGTCGCCGGATCCGACGGGGCGGTCGCTGGACCTGGCGATCGATGGCGACGGCTTCTTCCGTGTGCAGTACACGGAAGGGGGGCAGGAGATCACGGCGTATACCCGTGCGGGTAACTTCGTGCTGAATGCCAATGGAGAGATCGTGCTGGCCAACAGCCTGGGCAACCGGCTGGACCCGCCGATCACCATTCCGCAGACCGCGATGGAGATTCAGGTCAGCCCGAACGGTCTGGTGCAGTATCGAGAGGCGGGTCAGTCGCAGTTGACGGAAGCCGGCCAGATTCAGCTTGCAAGGTTTGTGAACCCTGAAGGGCTGAAGCAGATCGGCAAGAACCTCTACATGCGAACGGACGCCTCGGGTGACCCGATTGACGCAAACCCCGGTGAGCAGGGCACGGGGTCGATTCTGTCGGGACACGTGGAGATGAGCAATGTGGACCCTGCACGTGAGCTGGTTTCGCTGATTCTGACACAGAGGGGTTTTGAACTGAACGCACAATCGATCAGGTCCGCGGACGAGGCATTACAGACCGTCGCGAACCTGAGACGCTTCTAGAGTGAAGTCGCTGGGGCTGGTTAGGTGGGATCCGCCTTGAACGAGGAGTGGCGGATCAAGCGCAGGACGCTAAGATGCCGCGCAAGGATTGCGACAGCCTGTTCATCCGACGTGGGACGCTGAAGAGAGGGTGTGCCCTCGTTGGATTTGCCCTGTGGGTCACGGTTCCTGGGGTCAGTGAGGCCTCGGGTGCCGCGGTTCGTATGTGGCCGGACTGTGTCGTCGACGACGACGAGGTCCGAGTCGAGCACGTGGCTCAGATTCTGAGCGTCGTGCCCGACCAGGGGCAGGTCTACTCGTCGGTGGTGATCCGTCCGGCTCCCGAGCCCGGGCAGGAGGTCGAGGTCACCCTGGACGAACTTCGAGGTGCCCTGGTCCGTGCGGGGGCCAATTCGGCGGAGTTTACGATGTGCGGCGCCGTGCGGTGCCGCATCGTTCGTGCGCTGAGGCTCCGTCCGGTCCTTCAAGTCCAACCCGATCCCTCCCCCTCGAAGTGGTGGTGGCCCGCGTCGTCTTCCTCCGGGACGGCAACGCGAACGGGGGCTCCCGACGAGGGTATGGGTAACGCCGATGAGATATCCGTTGCTGCCTCGCAGCCCGCAGTCAAGGGGACACTCGAGCAGGTCATCACGGATCAGATCTCGACCCGGCTGAGGAAGTACGGCGGCCGGCCTCATCTGCGGTTCAGCCCGAACGTCAAGTCGATGCTGTCTCTGGCGAGGCCCGAGTACGACTTCCGCATCCACCTCCGGAGCGAGGAGCGGCTCGGACCGTGCAGCCTCGAGGTGGACATCCTGCAGGGCGGCAAGATCACGCAGACCGTGCCCATGGTTGTCGAAGTGTCGCTGTCGGTACCCGTGCTCATGGCGTCCCGCCCGATCAACCGCGGGGCCGTGATTCGCAGCACGGACGTGGAATTGCACGAGAGCGACTTTTTCCATCTGGATCGGATCGGTCTGACAGAGACGGGGATGGTGGTCGGCCAGCAGGCCAGACGGTTCGTCCGTGCGGGCGAGATCCTGTACCTGAAGGACGTGCGGAACTGTCCGCTGGTCAAGACCGGCGACGTTGTCACCGTGTGGTCGGAGGTTGGTGGACTGAAGATCAAAACGGCGGGCAAGGCCATGGAAGCGGGTTCCTACGGGGACTCGATTGCGGTCAAGAATGAGTCTTCGAATCAGACGTTCCAGGCGGTGGTGATGGGCGCCCAGTCGGTGAAGATGTCGACGGGCAACCGGCCGGTGACGGTGGCCGGTATTACGGAGAAGGAGTCGCGGTGAAGTCGGTTCTGTCCATCTCGACGAAAGAAACCCGACGGGTGGCCGACGGCAGAGCGAAGATGGCCCATCGCCTGATCGAATGGCTGGTTGTTGGGATTTCAGTGCTCGTGGCGGTTCCGGCTGCCGGTCAGAGCTCTTCGCTGATGCAGCGGAGCCGTGAGATTGCGACGACCCGGCCCATTGAGGCTTCGTCAACCCCGCCGATTACACAGGGCTATACCGGGTTGGTGAGGCGTCCGACGGCGGCGGCGACGCGGGTCCTTCAGCAGAGCAGCCTGATCGCCGTGACGCCCGAACCGCCCAAGACGTTCAAGGTGCACGATCTGCTGACGATCGTTGTCCGCGAGCAGAAGAAGTTCGAGTCGGACGCGATTCTCGACAATCGCAAGGATGCCACGTTCGATGCCCAGTTGGATGCCTTCTTCCGGATTCATGACAAGAAGTGGCAGCAGCAGGCATTTCAGGGTGGAACGCCCAAGATCAAAGGGAAGTTCGGCGGGAAGTTGAAGGGCGATTCGTCATCGGAACGTGAAGACAAGCTGCAGACGCGGATCACCGCCGAGATCGTGGACGTCAAGCCGAACGGCAATCTCGTCCTCGAAGCAACCGCGTTCATCAAGAGCGACGAGGAAGAGATCAGCATGACGCTGACGGGCACCTGCCGTGATCTCGACGTGATGCCGGACAACACGGTGCTGAGCACACAGCTTGCCGAGAAGCGGATCATCATGAAGCACAAGGGTGCGGTGTACGACACAGCCTCTCGGGGCTGGATCCCTCGGGCATTGGACTGGCTGAAACCGTTCTAGCGGGAAGTGACAGCGGATGCGTTCAACACGCGTAATCATCCTGACCCTGATTCTGGCGACGGTCGCCACCGGCCCGGCTTGGGCCGCCAAGATCGGCGACCTGGCCAAGCTGAAGGGTCGTCGCACCAACAAGCTCGTGGGGCACGGGCTTGTCGTTGGCCTGAAGGGGACGGGCGACGGCGATAAGTACGCCCCGGCGATTCGTCCTCTGGTTCAGGTGCTCGAGCAGTTTGCCAACCCGGTGGTCTTCAAGGACGACCTCAAGAACACCAAGAATATCGCCATCGTGATGGTGGAGGCTGTACTTCCGGAGAATGGTGTTCGAGAAGGGGATCGGGTGGATGTGCACCTGTCGGCGATTGGAGCGTGCAAGGCCCTGACCGGCGGGCGGCTTCTGATCACCCCGATGCTCCAGGGAGCCGACAAAAACGACACGACAGTGTATGCGATGGCTTCGGGAGCACTGGAGACCTCGGTAGAGACGCCGACGACGGCGATCGTGAAGGAGGGGGCAACCCTCGAGGTGAGTGTCCTTCACAACTACATGGCGCGGGGCAGTGAGCTGGAGCATCGCAGCCCGGTCATCCGGTCGGATGAGATGTACATCACGCTGGTGCTGAACGACGTTCACGCCGAGTGGTCGATGTCCAACACGATTGCACAGATCATCAATCAGGAGTCGGACACCTTCGTCAGTGAGAAAGAGCAGGCGGCGGCGAAAGAGCTGGCCATCGCCCTGGACCCCAAGAACGTTCTGGTACGAGTTCCGGCGACGGAGATACGGAATCCGGCGAGTTTCATCGCGTGGGTCGAGCGCCTGGACCTGCTGATGCCCGCCACGGAGGCCAGGGTACTGGTCTCGCGAAGGGACGGCTCAGTGGTCGTGACAGGCGACGTCGAGATCGCCCCGGTGGTGATCTCGCACAATGGGCTGGTGATCAGCACATACCTGCCGGAGCCGCCGAAACCGACGACCACGAATCCGGTGGTTCAGGAACAGAACTGGATACCGATCGACCCTCAGCGCAGGGGGGGCACCCGGCTGACAGAGTTGGTCGATGCGTTGAACAAGTTGAAGGTACCGGCCAAAGAGCGGATCGCCATCATCGAGAAGCTCTACAAGTCGGGAAAGATCCTGGCACGGTGGGTCGAGGTGGACTAGTTCCAGGATCGCGTTGAGGCAAAGGGATATGACCGACGGATACGGGTACATGACGCAGATGACGCAAGCCGGATCGGCCCTCGGGAGCCAACAGAAGCTCGCGGTAGGGATGCGTCTGGCCTCGTCGACCCAGGGCACGTCGGCCGTCGCCAAGGACAAGGATTCGTTACGCCAGACAGTCGACGACGTCGTGGGCCAGGTCTTCTACGGGACGCTGCTGCAGTCGATGCGGTCGTCGGTGCTGAAGTGTCCGCTTGGACACGGCGGACGGGGCGAGGACGTATTCGCAGGGCAGTTGGACATGTTGTTGTCCCAGCAGGCCGGCAGGGCGAGTCGGTTCTCTCTGAACGAGGCGATCTATCGGAGCATGGCCCGGAAGGCAACCGGGTCGGCGAGCGGAGGGAACGCGTGATGGTGAAGGGACGCAGGGTCATCGAGTCACGAAGCGCGGAATTGGTTGTCCTGATGGGCGAACTGAAGCGGTTGCACGACGACCTCCTTTCCGTGATCCAGCAGAAGCTCAATGCCATTCGGCGAGCCGACACAGAGGGAATCAGCTCGTGCCTGGCCCGGGAACGGTTTCTGGTGGACAGGATTCGTCAGCAGGAGGGGCTGCGTCAACAGTTGGTGCAGATCATCAGTAAGGAGATGGGCAGCGGGGCTACGCAGCCCGGCGCAATGTCATTGAGCGACCTGGCACTGCAGTTGGCCGAGCCGCGGCGTGGTCAGTTGTTGGCCCTGAGGGCGGGGCTGAGAGAAACCCTGCTCGAAATCGATCGTCGGAACAAGGTCGCGGTCCTGGTAACCGCGGAGATGCTAAAGCACTTTCGTCAAGTGTGTGCCGCGATGGCGAAGGTGGGGCGGTCCGGCGGGACGTACTCGCCGGCGGGACAGTTGGATTCGGGACAGTTGCCATCGGTCTTCGAGGCCGTGGGTTAACGGGTGATTGAAACGGGACGTATGTCATGAGTCTGGTGACCTCCGCACTACAGATCGGTAAGAGCGCCTTGCTGGCGTACCAGAGCGGGTTGCAGGTTGTCAGCAACAACATCGCGAATCTGGGTAGCGATCGCTATGTGCGGCAGAGCCCGGTGATGTCACCCGTGAGCGGATCGATGGCCGGCGGCAGCTCCATTGGCGGGTCCGTCGTGGTCCAGCTCCGCCGAAACGTCGACGAGGCGCTGAACACGCGTCTCCGGACAGCATTCGGCGACAAAGAGAGCGCTCTGGCCGAACAGAGCTCCCTTTCACAGATCGAATCCCTGCTCAACCCTCTGAACGACGCAAATCTGTCCTCGCAGATGGATGCATTCTTCAACTCGTGGTCCGACTTGCAGAACAATCCGGAGGACCAGGGGATTCGCGGAATCGTGCTGACCCAGGGTTCCGCCCTGGCGGAATCGTTCCGGAACATGCGGAGCTCATTGGCCCAACAGCATGAAAGCCTGAATCAGCAGATTGAGCAGACGGTCGAGGAGATCAACACGCTGGCCAGCCAGTTGGGAGACGTCAACCTGAGGATCAGCCAGGAGGAGATGGGAGGCACGGCGCCGGCGAGCATGTTGCGGGATCAGCGTGACGCGATCCTTTCGGACTTGTCGAAACTCGTGGCCGTTCAGACCCGAGAGCAGCCGGACGGCAGCCTCAACGTCTATATCGGAAACGAGCCGCTGGTTCAGAGGGCGGACGTTCGATTGCTGACCTCGACGAGGGAAACGGTCAATGGTGTCCAGACCACGGTGATCCGCTGGGAGGACAACGGCAAGCAGGTTGTCCCCTGGGGTGGCAAGCTGGACGGGTTGATGACCAGCCGCGATACGCACCTGGACAACCAGATCAGTTCGCTGGATCGACTGGCGATTGCACTGATCAGCGACGTGAACCGCGTTCACTCCTCCGGGCAGGGGCTCGAGGGGTACTCCGATCTGATCGGGGCATCCGACGTCCTGGACGCCAATGCGGCCCTGGGCACGACCGACAACGGGTTGCCCTATGTGCCGGGGAACGGTGGCTTCCTGTTCACAGTGACCAACGGGACGACGCAGGAGCAGACCACCACGAGAATCGACGTCGACCTCGACGGGGCGGGGGCCGACACGACGCTGGCCAGCCTGGCGGCCGCGATCGATGCGGTGGACGGGGTATCCGCTCAGGTGACGGCGGACAACAAGCTGAGGATCACGGCCGAAGGGGGTCGAACCTTCACCTTCGGCGAAGACACCAGCGGTGTGTTGGGTGCCCTGGGCATCAACACGTTCTTCAGCGGATCAGACGCCTCGACGATCGGTCTCGATTCGAACATCGCCGGGCAGCCCAGCCGACTGGCGGCGGGGAGCTCGAATCTGGCGGGCGACGGCAGCAACGCCGGACGGATTTCGGCACTGGCCACCAGTCCCAGCAGCTACCTGAACAACGGGCAGAGCGTGCTGGACTTCTACAACGCCCAGATGACCGAGTTGGGAACGACTACGGCGGCGGCCAAGAACGCCTATGAGGCCTCGGACGTGATTCAGACCTCGCTGGAATCGCAGTGGGAATCCGTCAGCGGGGTCAATCTCGACGAAGAGACGTTGATGATGATGCGGTATCAACGTGCCTTTCAGGGGGCGGCCCGCATCGTGTCGGTTGTGGATGAATTGATTCAACAAGTATTGACCATGACGGGTTAGAGAAGCCCCGATCGAAGTGTTGTTCGTCCTAGAGGTGTGGTGACGCAATGGCAGTGTACGGTGTCAGTGTGGTGCGTGTCAGTGAGAACCTCAAGTCCTTCCGGATGCTGGAAGCCTTGAGGCAGAGCACGCTGAAACTGTTCACCGAACAGAACCGGATGTCCAGCGGGTATCAGTTGCTGGCTCCCAGCGAGAATCCGGGCGGCGCGGCCACGGTGGTGCGGATGAACCAGTTGCTCGAGCAACAGGATCAGATTCTGAAGAACCTCAAAGCAGCCGACGGATTCCTGAGTGAGACCGACCAGTCGATCAGCGATCTCAACTCGCTGCTCATCGAAGCGAGCAGCTTGGCCAGCGAGCATTCCGGAAGCCTGACGGATCAGGAGCAGAAAAACTCGGCGGCGGTTGTGATCAGGAGCATGATGGACCAACTGGTCGCCCTGGGGAATCGTACGTATCAGGGGCGGTATCTCTTCGGCGGTCAACAGACGATGGCGGCTCCGTTTGTGATGGACAACGGTGCGGTGCGCTACGCCGGGGATACGAATAACCTGACCACCCGCGTCGATCGAGACGAAGAACAGGCCTACAGCATCACCGGTGATCGGTTGCTGGGTGCCGTGAGCAGCGAGGTCCAGGGCTACAAGGACTGGGGCGTCATGGTCGCCAGCGACACGCGAATCGCCGACTGCGGGGGCGTCACGGGCAACGGTATTTCCAAGGGTTCGGTGAACATTACCGAGGTGGGGCTGACGAGCTTCTCGGTGGACCTGAGTACCGCCGACACGATCGGTGATGCGGTGGATATGATCAACCAGGCCGCCGGTACCGCAGGATCGAGCGTAACGGCCAGCATCAACGCGGCCGGCAACGGGATCCGCCTGATCAGCGGTGGCCCTCAGATTGTGGTGGAAGAGGTCACGAACGGCACCACGGCACGGGACCTGGGCATTCTGACGAATGGTGCGGTTCCGGTGGTCGCCGGCGAGGACATTCAGCCGCGACTGACCGAGCTGACGCGGTTGGAAGACCTCGGCAACGTGAACCTGGCCAATCTGGCCTCGGGCTTCGTGATCCAGATGGGCAGCGAGTCGGTGACGGTCGATACATCCGTCCTGAACGGGACGAACACGGTTCAGGACCTTCTGAACCTGATCAGCCGTCGCGAGATGGGTGTGCTGGCCCGGATCAACGATGCCGGCACCGGTATCGACGTCCTGAGCCGGGTCAGCGGTCAGCCGATGGGGATTGGCGAAAACGGCGGGACTACCGCCGCGGAACTGGGAATTCGATCGATGCAGGGGGGGACGACTCTGGCGGACCTGAACAGCGGCAAGGGCGTTACAGGCCTGGCGGGTCAGTCCGACTTCCGCGTCGTCGCACGGAACGGTGCGAGCTTCGAGGTGAGCATCCGCGACGCTTCCGGCAGCTACGACCACAACGGTGACGGGTCCGAGACGGTGCAGGACGTCATCGATGCGATCAATGATGCGGCGACGGCGGCAGGGGTGGCCGTGACGGCATCGCTGGCCTCCACCGGCAACGGGATCCGTCTGGTCGACACGACGGGTGTGAACGGGATGCTTCAGGTCGAGCGTGTCAACGCCTCGTATGCGATCGATGATCTGGGCCTGACGAATCTTCGCGCGACGGGGGCAGGTGCATCGGTAGAGGTCGTCGGACAGGACATCCACCGGATCGAGCCCTCGGGGGTCTTCACGGCTCTGCAGCATCTGTACGAATCGCTGATGTCCGGTGATTCTCAGTCGATCACCGAGGCGGGGGGCGAGATCGACAAGGCGATGACCTATGTCAATCAGATTCTGGGAGAGGTTGGAGCACGTTCGAAGGCGATGACGGATCGAAGACTTCGGACGGAGGAGGCCGTGGTAGCAACTCAGAAGGTGGTCTCGGAGGTGCGAGACCTGGATTACACACAAGCGGTGACCCGGTTTCAGCAGGCGCAGACGGCCTTGCAGGCCAACCTGATGACCGGATCGAAGCTGGTGAGTATGTCGCTGTTGGATTTCCTGGGATGAACAGGGGAGCGAACAACAGTGAACGGTCCTCGAGAACGGGGTTGGTGGCCCACCCGTTCAAGAGTGGTGCGGTTGCCCGATGGGGAGCCAGCGGGTCGCGGAATGGAGTCGCGGGTCGCATCGAGGTCATGAGATCCGATCGGGAGGGCGCCGGAGTTGGAGGCGCATACCGAACGGATGACCGGCCGGTGTTCGGCCGGTACCCGATGCGGGCAATCCGACAGGACGGGTCACACAGAGGAGTCATGCGATGGTGATAGAGACGTCGCGGTTTGGAGCGGTCGAGGTGGACGAGAACCGATTGATTCACTTCCCGAAAGGGATCCTCGGTTTTCCGAAGCAGACCCAGTACGCCCTGATTCAGACAGGGTATCAGAGCAGCTTCTACTGGCTGCAGTCGGTGGATCGGCCCGACCTGGCGTTCGTGGTGTGCGACCCGCGCCTGTTCGTGTCGGACTACCGGATACCCATCAAGGCGGATGAGATGGAGTCGTTGGGTCTGTCTGAGCCATCCGATGCACAGGTGTTTGTGATCGTCAACAGGGTGGATGAGCTGTTGACGGGGAATCTGCAGGGGCCCTTGGTGATCAACTACGAGTCACGGGTGGCCAAGCAGCTGGTTCTGTCGGATAGCCGGTACACGACACGGCATCCGCTGATGAGGTTGCAGCGACGGGAAGCCGTAGTAAGTCGCAGCGCCTGATTGGAACAGCGGCTGGTACTTGGAATCGTGTTGGCATCATGCAATCCAAGGAAGGAGCCGAGGATGTTGGTGCTATCCAGAAGACGCGATGAAACCATCATGATCGGTGAAGATGTCGAGATCACGGTGGTCGACATTCGCGGCGACAAGGTGCGACTCGGAATTTCTGCTCCCGCGAGGATTCCGGTCCACCGAAAAGAAGTGTATGACGCAATAAAGCGGGAGAATGCAGCGGCGGCCGAAGTTCGGCCTGAGGATATCATTGTTGTGGCTGAGTGCGCTCGCAAGGAGCGGGCTTTGGGGCGGGCCAGTTGACCCCGGCCTCTTCAGCCAGCCGGCGCATAGCATCCACCGGCCGATGCGAACGCCGGAAACCTGACAAGGGTGTAGCCACCATTCAGTCAAGGAGGATTGCACATGGCTACCATTAATACAAATGTGCCAGCTTTAACGGCTCAGGCACACCTCAAGACGGCGCACCGCGAACTACAGACCACGCTGGAAAGGCTGGCCAGCGGGTTGCGCATCAATCGCGGTGCGGATGATCCAGCTGGGCTTATCATGTCGGAGAACCTGAGGGCGGATATTGCCGCCGTGGGTCAGGCTATCGACAACACCCAGCGAGCCAGCCTGGTGGTCAGCACGGCAGAAGGTGCCCTCAACGAGGTGAATGCCTTGCTGATCGACGTCCAGGACCTCGTCGTTCAGGCGTCCAACCGGGGCGCCATGAGCGAGGACGAGATCCGGGCGAACCAGCTCCAGATTGATTCAGCGGTCGATTCGATCACGCGCATCGCGAACACCACAACGTTCGCGGGGCGAAAGCTGATCAACGGCGAGCTCGACTACGTGACCAGCAGTGTCCCGTGGTCCGCCGTCGGTGCGCTGAACATCTATGCGACCCAGTTCGGGACGCGGAGCTACATTCCGGTCAACGTGAATGTGACGACGTCGGCACAGCACGGTGAACTGGAATTCCGTGGCGGTTCGATCGACCACAGTGTGACGATCGAAGTGGCAGGCAACGAGGGAATGGTCTCCCTGTCGTTCCTCTCGGGTACGACCGCCAGCGCGATGGTCGCGGCCATCAACGTGGTGAGCGATTCCACGGGTGTGACGGCAAGCCTGTCGAGCAACGCCACGAGCGGGTTCGTTCTGAGCTCCGTAGGGTTCGGCTCGGACCAGTTTGTCAGCGTTCGCGCGATGCCTGGTGGTGATCTGGACCTGTACAACAGCGACGGGGCGATCGTAGAGCGTGACTTGGGTCAGGATGCGAAGGCGACGATCAACGGCGCCCAGAGCATCGGACGAGGTCAGAACCTCATCCTGAACGCAAGCACCCTCGTGGTCGACCTGACGCTGGACGATGCCTTCGGAACGGGCTCGTTCAACTTCGAGATCACCGGCGGCGGCATGCTCTTCCAGGTCGGTCCGGAGGTCAACACGAATCTCCAGGTGAGTCTGGGGATTCAATCCATGGCCGCCAACCGGCTGGGCAATCGAACGGTCGGCTTTCTCTCCCAACTGGTGACCGGCGGGGAATACTCACTGGTCAACGGCGAGGAGCAGCAGGCCCAGAAGATCATCGGCGAGGCGATCAATCAGGTCACCACGACCCGCGGTCGTCTGGGAGCGTTCGAGCGCAATACGCTGGACACCAATGTGAACCAGCTTCAGATCACCTTTGAGAATCTGTCGGCGGCTCAGTCGGCGATCCGTGATGCGGACTTCGCCGAGGAGACAAGCAAGCTGACGCGTTCTCAGATCCTGGTTCAGGTGGCGAACAGCGTGCTGTCGATCGCGAACCAGACGCCGCAGAACGTTCTGGCCCTGTTGGGTGGCTAACAGGGCCAGCGGCTCAGGGCCGTTGGATCCCGAGGATGACCCTCGTCTACTCATAGGGGAGTCGCTGCGCTGAGAATCTGCGCTGGCGAGTTATAGCCCCTTCCCCAGAGAGGATCCCCGTGCTTTTGGCCGCGCTTTGAGCCCTATGTCCGGTAATATCCTGCCGCTTGTGGTTTCTTCAACCTCCCGGAGATTCCCCGCGCTGATCAATTCCACGCCGAAAGTCATACCCAATTCCTTGATGCGAAAGTTCTAAAGCCCATCGCCTCCGTTGTCGAATCTAAGAGTGCCGTTTGGGGGACATGTGCGGCGGAGTGGGTCGGTACCACCCGAAGATCCCAGGAGGATCACCGCTGCGGCATCCGCCAGGAAGGCGTCAGCCAGGCGGCAGAGTGTAGCAGTGACTCGCGGTGCAGGAAGCTCTCAGGCCGTGGGTCCGGGGATCAGAGCAATTCCATCTGACTGCGAGAGCAGATGGAGAAAGCAAGGCCTCCCGGAAGACAAATGACGGGAGGTACTTTGGGGGCGACCCGGCGGATACCCAAGGTGTGGAACGTGATCCACCCTGGTTTCGCCAGGTATGAATCCCAGGAGCCCTAGGAGGCACCGATCGTGAGTAGAATCAACACAAATGTTCAGTCCCTCGTTGCCGCACGCGTGTTGAACAACAACAACGCGTCTCTGAACGTATCCCTCGAGAGGTTGAGCACCGGTCTTCGCATCAACTCAGGTAAGGACGACCCCGCGGGTCTCATCGCATCGGAAATGATGCGATCAGAGAAGAAGGCGATTACAGCGGCCATCGATAATGCCCGAGCAGCGGACAATATGGTCGGCGTCGCCGAGGCCGGTCTGGGAGAAGTCAGCTCCCTGCTGCTTTCTCTGGAAGACTTGGTCGACCGGAGCGCCAACGAGTCCGCCCTGAGCGAGACGGAAGTTCAGGCGAATCAGCTCCAGATCGACTCGATCTTGAACTCGATCAACCGGATATCCTCGTCCGTCAGCTACAAAGGCAACAAGCTTCTCAATGGCTCGTTCGACTACGTGCTTTCAGGTACCGGTGGTACCACTCTGGACTACATTCAGGTCCAGGGGGCCAAGCTGGTTCCGAACGAGACACGTCAGGTGGTGGTCGAAAAGGTTCTTTCGGCACAGACGGGTAACCTCATCTGGTCCGCAACGGGTGCAGCGGGGACCGTCAGCGGTCTGCTGACGATCGAGGTGGGGGGTGCCTACGGAGCCGACCAGTTCAGCTTCTCCAGCGGGACCACCCTGGCCAACATGGTGGCAGCGATCAACGCGTCGAGGGAACTCACCGGCGTATCGGCGGTCGCTTCGGGTACCTCTGGCTTGAGGTTCTACAGCATCGGCTTCGGAAGCAGGGAGTTTGTGTCGGTGACGAAGCTCTCGGGTGCTTCCTCGTTCAACGTGTATGATTCGGACGGCAACGCGACGACCAAGGACTATGGTCGCGATGCGACTGTCCTGATCAACGGCACGTCTGCAATCACCGACGGCCTGAAGGCAACCATCAGGACGGCGGTGTTGAGCGCAACCGTTCAGATCTCTCAAGCCGAGAACACCAACACCGGATCGTATGTCTTTGGCATCAAGAGTGGCGGGGCGACCTTCAGTCTGGCACCGGATCTGGGTCTGTCCGGCTACGAAGGTATCGGTATCCAGAATGTGGCGTCCGCCGACCTCGGTGATCCCTCGGTGGGACGGCTGACCGAACTGGGCAGCGGTCAGGCCAACCAGTTGACCAGCAAGAACTTCGGCACGGCTCAGAGGATCATCCGATCTGCTCAAGAGCAGATCTCTTCTCTGCGAGGCCGAATCGGTGCCTTCCAGCAGAGCACGCTGAAGTCGACGATCAACTCGTTGAACGTGGCGTTGGAGAACACGACATCTGCCGAATCGGCGATTCGCGATACCGATTTCGCCTTCGAGACGATGAACCTGACGCGATCGCAAGTCTTGATTCAATCAGCGACCGCAACACTGAAGCTGGCCAACCAGGCGCCTCAGAACGTTCTGGCACTGCTCGGCTAAACAGTGTGACCTAAAGCGGATACGCCTCGCGACAGGCGAGGCGGGTTATGCGAAGGTTATCAGACGGGCGGGTCGATCGGGGGGATCGACTCGCCCGTTTCCTTTGCGCCCGGAGGCGTCCGTTCGGACCAGGCCGGAGGGCTCGCGGGCCGAAGCTACCACGAAGACGCACGCACTCCCTGCTACAATAGGCGGCTTATCGGACCTGACGCATCGTCTCTGGGGTCGACGAGCAGGATAGGTCGACTGAGCAGACCGTTTCCTGGGTCGGTTGAGAAAAGGGGTGTCATGGAAGCTTTGTTCCGTCGAGTCAGTGAGGAACTGCTGGGTCGCGTTCGACAGCCCGCGCAATACATCGGCGGCGAGGTCAATCAACTCGTACGTCCGGGCGATTGGGATTCTTCGGCGGTGCGGGTGGCCGTTGCCTTTCCGGACACCTACGCCATCGGAATGTCTCACCTGGGGTGCCATCTCCTGTACTGGATCTGTAATCACACCGAGGGCGTGTGCGCGGAGCGGGTCTATTGTCCATGGGTCGATGCCGAGCAGGTCATGCGGGATCGCCGGATTCCGCTGTTCACGTGGGACACGCGACGGCCGGTTCGCCAGGCGCACCTTCTGGCCATTTCGCTTCAGTACGAACTGTGTGCGACCAATGTGCTCAATCTTCTGGACTTGGCGGGGATACCGCTCCGTTCGGAGAATCGGGGCGAAGACGATCCGATCGTGCTGGGTGGGGGGCCCATGGCCGACAGCCCGGAACCCCTGGCCGACTTCCTAGACCTCATCGTGATCGGTGACGGTGAAGAGTCGATGCCGGCGATTCTGACCGGTTATCGGCAGATGCGGCAGGAGGGTGCTTCGCGTCGGGACATCATCACCGAGCTGGCTCGTCGTCACGAATGGCTCTATGCGCCGTCGCTGTATGCGGTTCGACACGGACCCGATGGGACGATCGCGTCCATCGAGCCGGCCGTCGAGGGGCTGCATCATCGAGTGTCCCGTTGCGTGGTGCGAGATTTCGAGCATGCCCCCGTACCGGAACGCCCGCTGATTCCGCACACGGAGATCGTTCACGATCGAATCAGCATCGAGATCATGCGAGGGTGTCCTCACCTGTGCCGGTATTGCCAGTCGGGTCATACCAAGCGGCCCGTGCGGGTGCGAAGCGTCGATCGGATCTGCCAGATTGCCGAGTCGGCGTTTGCGGCCACGGGGCAGGATGAGGTGGGCCTGTTGTCGCTGTCGACGGCGGACTATCCCCATCTGCGGGAACTGGCGGCCCGGATTTCGACCCAATTCACCGAACGAAAGGTGAATATTTCGGTTCCCTCGCTGCGTGTGGACCAGATGTTATCGGACATTCCGTCATTGATCAGCGGTGTCCGCAAGGGCGGGATCACGATTGCCGTCGAGGCGGCCCGGGATCGTTTGCGGGCGGCGATCGGCAAGCCGATCACGGATGAACGCCTGCTGGCCGGTGTTGAGGCGGCGTATCGGGCAGGCTGGCGGTCGGTGAAACTCTATTTCATGATCGGCTTTCCCGGCGAGACGGCGGAGGACGTCGATGGGATCTGGCAATTGGCGCTTCAGGTCAGTCAGTTGCGTCGTCGACTGGGGCAGCCGCCGGCCGCCGTCAATGCGACGGTGAGCTGGCTGGTTCCCAAGGCGCACACGTGTTTCCAGTGGGCGCCGCAACAAACCCGTGAATACTTCATGCAGGCCCGTCGCACCCTGGTCGGGTTGACCAAGACGTGCCGAAACACCGTTCGATTCAAATTTCACAAGGTCGAGCAGTCGATCCTGGAGGCGGCCTTGGCCCGCGGCGATCGCCGGTTGGGGGCGGTGGTTGAATCGGCATTTCGAGCGGGGGCTCGGTTCGATGCATGGGACGATCAGTTCGACGCGCAACGATGGGATCATGCCTTCGCCTCAGCGGGGATCGATCCGGCCTTCTATGCCGCCCGCCCGCGGGAGTTCGGAGAGATCTTGCCCTGGGATCACATCAACGGCTGCCTGCGGCGAGAGCACCTCTGGAAGAACTACCAGCGGATCCTTTCAGCCATGGCACCGGGTGAGCCGCAGCAGGAGACTGCCTGAGGGAGTCTGCGGCCACGACCGCCGTTCTAGAGTTCGGCGTCGCCTGCGAAACAGATGACGTCTTCGATGATCCGGCACGCCACGGGACGCATTCTTAAGGTCAGGATCAACTGCTCTGGGTCTCCGAAGAAATGCAGATGATAGTTGCAGGCATACCGGTGGTATCGCTCCCTGGGGACCAATACGATCAGCCGTCGTCGCGTGACACGTCGGAGTTCACCGACGGTGGCAACGAGGTCCGGGACGTGTTCGAGCGTATGCAGGCAGATCGTGGTGTCGAAGGAGCGTTGGGCAAAGGGCAGTTGCTCCACATTGGCTACCCCCGCAAGCAGCGATAGTCCCTCCGTGGCGGTGCGATCCCTGAGGGGGGTGAGGTTGGCGTCAACCAGGTCGGTGGCGACCACGCGAAATCCCTTTCGGGCCGCTTCGACAGAGACATTCCCCTTTCCGCAGCCGACCTCGAGGATATCGGGACCCACCAGGTGATCCAGCACGAAGCGAAGGGTGGCCGGCGTGATGTCCGTCTGTTCGATCGGGCCGAGGGCCTCGTAGGCCCTCAGGATATCGCGGCGGGTCATGAAGGGGGCCTTGATGCGGAAATCCGGGTCCATCCTGCGGTTGTAGATTCTCAGGATGGGTCGGTAGAACCAGCGGCGGTCTCGAAGGATCGGGGGCAGGCACTCATCGAGGAGGTAGCGGACGATTCGTGTTCCGCGTGCGGATCGCAAGAAGGAGAGGATCGGCATCGTACAGGTCTCGTGATTGGCCGAGTGTTCTAACCCATCATCGGCACGCGTTTCCATACAGGACGACCGCGCGGCATCGTGTGTCGGGACCTGCGTGCCGTGCCCATGGTCTGCACGAATCCTATCGTCGCGCAGGGACACGGGCAACGGAGGTGTCCAGATCGCGTATCTGGCCGGCCCGAAGGGCTGCCGATTTTCGGAATCCTTGGAGACCTGCGCAAAGAGCAGTAGAATGCCAACTTTCAGGCTGTCATGAAGACTCGGGACGAATGCGGAAATCATGAAAACGATATTCACGGAACTCGGTGAGCGCTTTCAGCGGGCCTTTCATTCCTGCTTCGGCGATCAGGCGACCTATTCCCGTAACTGGCTGGCCCCAACGGGTGACCGGAAGTTCGGGGATTACCAGTTCAACGGGGCGATGCCCCTGGCCAAGCAGTTGAAGGCCAAGCCACGCGATATCGCCGATCGGATCGTGGCGGCATTGGATGTCGAGGGAATCACCGATCCCCCCGAGTTGGCCGGACCGGGCTTCATCAATCTGCGATTGCGAGACGCTTTCTTGACGCGTGGGCTTCAGGAGGTGATGGCTGACGATCGCGTCGGTGTGGCGTCGGCGGCGGCACCTCAGCATGTCGTGGTGGATTTTTCGGGCCCCAATCTGGCCAAGGAAATGCATGTAGGCCATCTGCGGAGCACGATCATCGGCGACTGCATCGCGCGCCTGCTCGAGTTCGAAGGGCATCGTGTCAGCCGGATCAACCACGTGGGCGATTTCGGCGGAGTGGGGCTGCTGGTTCAGTACATCCGGGAGGTTCAGCCGGAGGCCGTCGAGCGACCCGAACTGTTTCGCGTCTCCGATCTGGAGGAGTTCTACCGGCAGGCGGTTCAGAAGAAGGAACAGGATCCGGCCTTCGCCGAGGCGTCGCGGCAGGCGATCGTCGATCTTCAGGACGGCGAGAAGGTGGCCCGGTCGTTGTGGAAGGCATTTCGCGCCGAATCGCTCCGCCATTGTCAGGAGATCTACGACAGGCTGGGCATTCGCATCGAGACGGTCGGTGAGAGCGAGTACTTGACGGAACTGCCGGGCCTGGTGGAGACACTGGCCGGTGCGGGCATGGTGTCCGAGAGCGACGGCGCCAAGTGCATCTTCCTCCAGGGGTTTCAGAATCGGGAGGGCGAACCCCTTCCGATGATCATTCAGAAATCCGACGGGGGGTATCTGTATGCCACGACCGACCTGGCGGCCCTGCGACGTCGATTGGGGCCGATGAAGGCCGATCGGGTCGTATACGTGACGGATTCGCGGCAGCGCCAGCACTTCGAGATGCTCTTCGCGGCGGCGAAGGCGGCGGGTTGGGTTGCGCCGCACGTCCGACTGGATCATGTGTATTTCGGTTCGATGCTGGCTGCCGATCGTAAGCCGTTCAAGACGCGTGCCGGGGGAACGGTGAAGCTGGCCGACCTGCTCAACGAGTCGCAAGGCAGGGCACTGAGTGTAATCCGCCAGCGGGAGCAGACCTATTCGACGTTGGCCGAGAGCAAGCGTCAGAACCAGACCCCCGAGCAGCAGGAGGCCATCGCCCGGGCGGTGGGGCTCGGGGCGGTGAAGTACGCAGATCTGTCGCAGGACATGACCAGCGATTACGTATTCAGTTGGGACAAGATGTTGAGCTTTGACGGCAACACGGCGCCGTACATGATGTACGCGTACGCTCGGATTCGGTCGGTGTTCGATCGAGTGGGCGTGGAATGGCCGTCGGTGGTGGCGGCGAGGCCGGCCGTTCAGATCGGCCATCCGGGTGAACGGGCCCTGATCCTCAAGCTGCTTCAGTTTCCCGACCTGATGGAGTCGGTCACGGATACGTGGCGCGTCCATGAATTGCCGGGTTATCTGTACGATCTGGCCAATATCTTCATGGGACTGTATCAGGATCGCGCCAACTGGCCGATTCTGGAGGCTGAGCCGGCGGCTCGAGATTCGCGGCTGGTGCTGTGCGGCGTGACGGCACAGACCCTGAAGCTTGGGCTGGGCCTGTTGGGCATCGAAGTGGTCGAACAGATGTAATCGCTCGCCAACGCGCTCCCTGCGAGGTGGCACCGGAGGAAACGGGTCACGAAGCCGGCGTGGCCGGATGGGCACGTCGGGGGCCTTGTTACCCGGCTTGATCGCCCAGGCGAGCCCAGCTAGCATGACAAAAGACTAGCCTTTGATAGGGGTTTTCGATGGGATTTCCGAGCGTTGATGAACAGATAACCGTTCTCGAACGAGGCTGCGAACGTATCTACACAGAGGCAGAGCTTCGCAAGAAGCTGGAAGAGTCGCGTGCCAAGAACCGCCCATTGAGGGTCAAGCTGGGGCTCGACCCCACGGCCCCGGACATCCACCTCGGGCACACGGTGGTGCTGGGCAAGATGCGCCAGTTCCAGGACCTGGGACACAAGGCCGTCCTGATCATCGGCGACTATACGGCCATGGTCGGGGATCCGTCCGGCAAATCGAAGACCCGCCCCATGTTGAATCGCGAGCAGATCGAGGTAAACGCGAAGACCTATCTCGCTCAGGCGGGCAAGGTGCTCGACACGCGTCCCGAGAAGCTCGAGATTCGACCCAACAGTGAGTGGCTGGGCAAGCTGAATCTCGCCGATGCCCTGAAGCTGGCGGGCAAAATGACCGTGGCTCGGATGCTCGAGCGCGACAGCTTCGAAAAACGCTACAAGGCCGGCGAACCGATCTTTATTCATGAGTTCATGTATCCGCTGCTTCAGGGGCACGACAGCGTTGCCATCGAATCCGATGTGGAGCTCGGCGGCACCGACCAGACGTTCAACAACCTCGTAGGACGTGACTTCCAGATCGACGCCGGCCAGCCGGCTCAGGTCGTCATGATCATGCCCATTCTCGTGGGCATTGATGGCGTGGAGAAGATGAGCAAGTCGCTGGGCAACTACATCGGGGTCACTGATTCACCCCGGGAGATGTTCGGCAAGACAATGCGGATTCCCGACGCCCTTATGAAGAACTACTTCGAGCTGCTGACCAACCGTGCCATGAGCGACGTGCGGACGCTGTGTGATGCCGGTAAGACGCACCCTCGCATCGCCAAGGTCACCCTGGCCAAGGACATCGTCGCCCGATTCCACGACGCGGCCACGGCGGAGCATGAGGCCGAGATGTTCGACCGCGTCTTTCGAGACGGCGGCCTCCGCGATGACATTCCCGAGGTGGCGCTACCACGTGATCAGGTCGGTGGCGACAGTGTCTTGCCGGGCAAGTTGCTCAAACTGCTGGGATTGGCCAGCTCGGCTACCGATGGGTCGCGGCTCGTCGAGCAGGGGGGGGTCAGAGTGAACGACGAGGAATTGTCGGATCCGAGAAAGGCCATTGCGCCCGCAGACGGAATGATCGTTCGCGTCGGCAAGCGTCGTGTGGCGAGGGTGAAGCTCGTTTAGGCGGGTGGATTCTTTCAAGAGGAGTCTCATGCAAGGATTGCCGAAGCTGGACAATCCGGTTCGATACACGGGGTTGTACGTGGTCGATTTCGGTGAGAGTGTGGCTGTGGGTTACACCGCTGCGGAGGTCTCGGTGTTGATGGAGAGTGGGCGATATGCCGAGGCGAAGGTCTACCGCATTCACCGTGCCTATCCCGATGGGCGCCTGGAGCTCAAAGGTATACCCGGATCGCGGTTACAGGCGGAGGATGGCTTCTTCTTCTATCGGAAGGATCCGGCCCAGGCCCGCCGCGACTATGACGATTTGAAGCGTCTGGCAGAGTCGATATCGCCGCCCTGTCGTGCCAAGCTGCACTTGGCAACGCTTCAGGGAGCGGTCGTTCCCGACGTTGTCGTCTTGATCTATCCGGCGGAGTATTGTGACGAGATGAGCGCCTGGCTGACAGCCATCGGATATCAGGGCGGAGATTATGTCGAGGGAGGCATCAGCCAGGTCAGCAGCTACTACGCGACGGGTGCGACGCGGCTAGACCAGCACCAGCTATGGGGCACGCTGGACGAGACATCGCGTCCGGCTGAAGAGGTTCTGGGGGCCACCCATGTGGCCGTGCAACGGTGACGATCGTGGCGAAACCGCCTGATCTCAAATTGGTTCGGGAAGAGAATCCGCCGCCCGTGAGGGGTCGGTTGTGGCAGCGGTTCGTGCTGGCGGCCCTGAATGTTCGATTGGTGCTCGGCGTCCGCCGGGCGGTTGATCGGCGAGAATGGCGCCGGCAGGTCTGGTCGGACAGCACGCAGAGCATGGGGATTCGGTTCGGCGATCGCATTCGTGATGTGTGGCGCCGGCAGTGGATTCGTCTGGTTTCGGCGGCAAGCCAAGAGGAGCATCGGTAGGTCATGGGCAAGACATACGGCTTCGGTGTGGTCGGCACGGGGTTCATCGGCGGGGTCCATGGCGACGCGATTGCCAGCATGAGTAACGCGCGACTCGTGGCGTGCTGCGACACGCGAGAGGCGCCTGCCAAAGCCTTTGCCGACAAGTTCAAGTGCGCCTGCTACACCAACGTGAATGAGATGCTCAAGCGGGACGACATCGATGTGGTGAGCATCGCCACGCCCTCGGGGTTGCACATGGAGCCGGCGGTGGCGGCGGCGCAGGCGGGCAAGCACGCCCTCATCGAAAAGCCGTTGGACATCACGCTCGACCGAATCGACAGGATCATCGAGGCGCACGACAAGGCCGGAACGACGGTCGGGGGGATCTTCAACGGTCGCTTCTATCCAACGGCTCAGTTGTTCCAGAAGGCCGTAGCGGCCGGGCGTCTCGGGCGGATCACGTTCGGGATGGCCTATGGTCCGTGGTGGCGGACCCAGAAGTATTATGATGACGGCGGCTGGAAAGGCACCATCAAGCTCGATGGTGGTGGGGCTTACATGAACCAGGGCATCCACACCATCGATATGCTCCAGTGGCTGATGGGGCCGGTTCAGAGCGTTTCGGCCAAGACGGCGATTCTGGCGCACACCAAGATCGAGGTTGAAGACACCGGCGCGGCGGTGGTTCAGTTCAAGAGTGGGGCCCTTGGCGTGATGGCCTGCACGACGAGCATGTATCCCGGGCACTTCCGTATCGTCGAGGTGGCTGGCGACCAGGGCACCATTGCGATGGCGGACAATAAGTTCTTCTTCTGGCAATTGGCCCAAGAGACGCCCGAAGACGAGCGGATCCGCAAGGAATACCTTTCGTTCCCCGGCGTGGGGATCGGGGCAAGCGACCCGGCGGCTGGCGTGACCGGCAAGCTCCACGTACCGAACTTTGAGGATTTTCTCTCGGCGATCGACAAGGGCCGGGAACCCCTGCTGAGTGGTCCGGAGTCTCGCAAGAGCGTGGAGATCATTCTGGCGATCTACCGCAGCGCCGAAACGGGCAAACCCGTGGATCTGCCGCTTCGGTAGTACGGGGCGGAGGGGCAGGGGGTTGTGGCACAGGGCGCGATGTGCAGCCGGTCTGGTACGGACCGGTGGGTTCAAACGCCGGGGTTTTGCGAACAGTATGGGGGGTGCGGCTGCAAGGCCACTTGCCGACGGGTGCCAGTGTCTGGTACAAGGGGTGATGAAAACAGGATGTGGGGTTGGAAGTCTATGAGGAGTGCAAGAGTGGTGGCTTATGTCTGATTCACAAGGGATTACCGCAGAGGGGCGCGTCTTGGTCGCCCTGCCCAATGCGATGTTCAAGGTGGCGCTGGATATTGGGGGGCAGCAGCACGAGGCCACGTGTGTCGTTTCGGGAAGAATGCGGAAGAACTTCATCCGTATCCTGCCGGGTGACGTGGTGACCGTCGAACTCAGTCCCTACGATCTGGCCAGGGGCCGGATCACCTACCGCGTGCGCTGACTCGCCTCGCGATACGTCCGGGTGAGACATGTCGATCCTCGGTCTGGACATCGGTACCACGGGGGCCAAGGGGGTTGTATTCAACCTGGATGGCCGGGTCATCGCTTCGGCCTACCGTGAATACAACATGCTTTCGCCGAAGACGGGGCATCTCGAACTCGATCCGCGCGCGGTGCTGGGTGGGGTGGAAGCGGTGTGCCGGGAGGTGTCGGCCGCCACCACCGGAGACCCGATTCGATCGGTGGCCTGCAGTGTGCTGGGTGAGGCCATCACGCCGCTGGATGCCGACGGCCGCCCATTGGCCAACGCCATCATCGGTTTTGACGCGCGGGGCGCTGAAGAGTGCGAGGAGTTCCGTCGGCAGATCGACAACGTCGAGGTGTTCAGGCTGACGGGGCATCCGATCAACAGTTTTCACACGGCATTCAAACTGATGCATCGTCGCCGGCACGAGCCGGAGATGTTCAAGCGGGCGGTGCGGTGGCTGGGATTCCAGGAACTGGTGGCCGTTTCGCTGGGTGCGGAGGCGGCGGTCGACTATTCGGCGGCGGCCCGAACTCTTCTGTTGGACACGCACAAGCTCGCCTGGTGTGACCGGATGATGGTTCTGACGGGGTTGTCGCCGGAACTCTTCGCCAGGCCGGTCGCTCCCGGTACGGCAATCGGCACGGTGAGTCGGGCCGGTCACGAACGATTTGGCCTGCCCCAGGGCTGCGTGGTCGCTGCCGGGTTGCACGATCAACCCGCGGGCATCCTGGGAGCGGCGATTCGACCGGGTGAATCGATGTACGCCACGGGAACGGTAGTGTGCATCGGCGTGTTGATTACCGCTCAGCCCGATCCGCAGGTGATGTGTCGCTACAACCTGTGTTTCTATCCGACGCACGGCCACGACAGGCACGTGTCCCTGGCCTGGAACTTCACGGGCGGCAGCCTCCTGAAGTGGTATCGGGACAACTTCGGGATGCCGGAAGTCGCCGAGGCGAAATCTCGCGGCGTCGATCCGTATGACGTGATCCTCTCGCAGTTGCCGGCCGATCCGACCGACCTGTTCGTGCTGCCCCATTTCACCACGACGGGCACCCCGTGGCTGGATACTCGGGCGTTGGGGGCGATTCTGGGGCTGCGGCTGACCACTCGGCGAACAGAAGTGGTCAAGGCACTGCTCGAGGGGTTGGAGTATGAGATTGCACTGAACCAGGCGTTTCTGGCCGAGGCGGGTATCCCGATCGGGATGTACAAGGCGATCGGTGGGGCCGCCAAGAGTCACGTGTGGATGCAGTTGAAGGCCGACGTTCTGGGGCGGCCGGTCATGGTCCTCGAAACGACCGAGGCGGCGGCAATGGGGGTTGCGTTGCTGGGTGCCAAGGCCGCGGGGATGATCGACTCGGCAACCGATGCGGCAGAGCGGTTCGCTCGCACGGGCAGGACGTTTGAACCGGACGCTCGGCGATCGGCGCTGTACAATGAACGTCTGGCGATTTATCGTGAACTGTACCGAACCACGATGCCGCTCTCGCACCGGATCGTGGGGTTGTCGACGGGGTGATAATCTCGAACTGAGAGGGCAGGACTGTGGCCAAGTCGAAACTGAACTTTCGGGATTCCCAGTTACAGGCACGTTTGGGCATGATCTTCTCCATCGCGTCCACGGTGCTCATGCTGATACTGGCCTTCGTGGTGCTCGAGAACTTCAATCCCATGGAGAAGACCATCGGGTTCAATCAGCAGAGCATGCGTTGGCCGGCGATTATGGGGCTCGTCGGTGGGGCCGTGCTGCTGGGTGCGATCGGTTTAGGATTGGGCTTCTCCAGTCTGGGACACAAGCGGAATATGCGTCAACGCGAGTCCTGGTTGGGGCTGGTGGTGGGCGGAATCAGCGTGTGCTTGGCGATCGTGTTGCTGGTGTTCTTCAGGCTTTTTGCGCTGCCGATTGTGACATGATTTCTTCCTGCGGTGTCTATCTCCTTCCCATGTTGACCGGTGTATGAGGCAGGCGCGTGAGAATCGACCTCTTTACCACCTGCCTGACGGACAACTTCTTCCCGGAAGCAGCGGTTTCTGTCGTCAATGTCCTTCGACGACTGGGTCTGGATATCAATGTCGCTGCGGATCAGACCTGTTGCGGTCAGCCGGCCTTCAACACGGGAATGCTCGATGAGGCTCGGTCCGTTGCCCGGCACATGCTCGATGTCTTCGACCGGAGCGAGGTGGTGGTGACGCCTTCGGGCTCGTGTTGCGCGATGGTGCGCCATTACTACCCCATGCTGCTGGCCGACGAACCGAAGGATCTCGAGCGGGCCCGATCGCTGGGCTCGCGGATGTTCGAGTTCGTCGAGTTCATCGAGAAGGTCCTGCAGGTCGACTGGAGCCCATGGCGGCTGAAGTACTCCGGCGTTGCGACCTATCACTACAGTTGCCACCTTCGAGGGATCGGCCTGACCGATGAGGTGCCCAGACTGCTGTCGAAGATTGACGGCCTGCGGCTTGAACCGCTGGAGAAGTGGGATCAATGCTGCGGATTTGGCGGAACGTTCTCTGTGAAGTATCCGCACATCAGCGGGGCACTCGTGACGGACAAGGTGGCATGTGTCGAACGAAGCGGCGCCGAGATTCTGGTGGTCAATGATGGCGGGTGTTCCCTGAACATTGCCGGCCTGCTGCACCGTCGCCGCAGTCCGGTTCGGGTCCTGCACGTGGCACAGATCCTCGATGCGGCCATGGAGAACGGCTCCCGTGGGTGAGAAGTTCAGGACGGATACGCTTCGGGCCCTGGGCAACACCCTTCTCGGGTGCACCATGGATCGTGCGACGCGCCGTCAGGACGATGCCCGCAAGGCCATCCTGCCCGAGTTGGGCGATCCCTGGGCAATGAAGGAACGGGCGGGCCGGTGTCGGGATGCTGCGTTGGATCGGGCCGATGAGCGGCTGGCGGAGCTGGCCGAGAACGTGCGCCGCCTGGGAGGCCAGGTGCATTTCGCCCTGGACGGGTCGGCCGCTTGCCAGATCGTTCATCAGATCGCCGCCCGCAATCGGTGCAAGCTCATCGTCAAGACCAAGAGCATGATCACCGAGGAGATCCATCTGAATTCCTATCTCGGCGATCGCGGGATCGAGGTGGTTGAGACCGATCTGGGCGAGTACATCATTCAACTCGCTGATGAACCGCCGTCACATATCCTGGGCCCGGCCTGTCACAAGACGGCGGCTCAGGTGGCCGAATTGTTCAAAGACAAGCTGGGTGTGCCGTATACCGAAGACCCGCAGGCCCTGGCCGGCGCGGCAAGGGGGATTCTGCGAGACAAGTTCCGCCAGGCGGACATGGGCATCACGGGGTGTAACTTCGCCGTGGCCGAGACCGGTCAGATCGTTGTCGTAACCAATGAGGGCAACGGTCGGTTCGTCACGTCGCGTCCCCGCGTGCTCGTGACGGTCGTGGGCATGGAGAAGGTCATCGGCGGGCTGGATGACCTGGCGGTGCTGCTCAAGGTGCTCGGCCGGTGCGCCACCGGGCAAAGGAGCAGCGTCTACACGAATCTGACGGCCGGTCCTCGCCGTCCCGGTGATGCGGACGGCCCGGAGGAGTTCCACCTGATCGTCGTGGACAACGGGCGATCGTCGATCCTGGCGGGGCGCTACCGGCAACTGCTGCGCTGCATTCGCTGCGGGGCCTGCCTGAATGCCTGCCCCGTCTACCGCAAGATCGGCGGTCATGCCTACAGCAGCGTCTATGTCGGTCCGATCGGACAGTTGCTGACCCCTCTGCTGGAGTCGGCGGCCGCCCGGGAGGACTTCCCGCAGGCGTGTACGTTGTGTGAGTCATGCCGCGACGCCTGTCCGGTACGCATCGAACTGCCGGAGATGTTCATCCTGATGCGCGACGAGAGCGTCCGTCGGTGTCGGGTGTCACTGGCTCAGAGACTGGGCTTCAGGCTGTGGGCCTGGGTGATGCGACACCCCGTCCTGTATCGGCTCTCGTCACGTATGGCACGCGTCGGGTTGGCGATCGAGGCGCATGGCGGATGGGTCGAGCGGATTCCCCCGGCGGGCGATCCGTGGACGGACGTCCGTGATCTCAAGCTCCCGGCCACTCGTCCGTTCCATCAGATATGGCGGCAGTCTCTGAGGGGCGGGGCGCCTCCGGTGGCAGGCACCGGGGGGCCTCCAGCACTGCCGGTCGGTTGCGGGTCCACAGCGTCCAGCGAGGTCGAGGAACGGCGCCCCCATCGTGAACCTGTGTCCGACGATTCAACGGGTGTCGGGTCGGCGTCCGAAACGGGTCACTCCTCGGAATCGGCGGAGTGCCCCCCGGAGACGTTCCTGGGGCGGGTTCGCCATGCCTTGCGTGCTGTTCAGCGCGATCGGCTCCCGGCGGCTCCGGAGGAGTCGCGACGGGTATCGTCGAACGAAGACCTCCTGGCGTTGTTCACACAGAAGTCGCAGGAGCTTCATGTGGGCGTTCACGATGCGGCCGACGCCGCGCGGGCAGTGGCCGTCGTGGCCGCCATTGTGAGCGAGGCGCACGGGGTTCGGGCCGTGATGGCCGACGAAGGGGTCCTGAGCATTCCCGCCTTGACTGCGAGCCTTTCGACGGTGGGTTGCTCGCTGACGGTGCTGAGTGAGGGGACGGGCCTCGCGCCGAGCTTCGGTGCCGATGTGGGCATCACGCTGGCCGAACTGGCGATCGCCGAGACCGGTGCCGTCGTTCTGGAGAGCGGGGGTCCCAGGCGTCGGCTGACTGGGCTCGCACCACCGATCCACATTGCAGTTCTACCGAAGGATCGCATCGTGGCCGACTTGCTCGACTGGGCTGCCTGGTCGCGCCGCCGTCCTGTTCAGGCGAGTCAGACGATGATTGCCGGCCCGAGTAAAACAGCGGACATCGAGCTGAATCTGGTCACGGGGATGCATGCTCCCGGCGTCGTTCATGTCATTCTGATGGGATAGTGCCTGACTATTGGGCGGTCTTTCGACGTGGGTTTGGATCGAGGATTCGCAGAAGAAGGGGCGATTCGCCCGGGCAGCGTGCCGGTCAGGCAGTCCCAAACACCGCATCGAGCCTGAGAGAGAAGCCCGGCAGTGTCGGTTCGTCGCGAAGCTCATCGGCATTTCGATACCGAAGGACACGGTTGTCGGCACGATACACTGCGATGGTACGGTTCGGAGGATCGACGACCCACACCGACGTCGCACCGGCCGCCAGCCATTGGTCAACCTTGACCGTGACATCGGACAGCGAGTCGGATGGGGAAACCACTTCGATCGCCAGATCGGGTGGTCCAGGGAAGAAGCCTCTCGGCAGGTTTCCTTGCGTCAGGCGATCCTTGCGCACGAATGCGACATCCGGGGCGCGGACCGTGTCGGGATTCCGCTCGATGATGAAACCGGTATCCGTTGCGAAGACCTTGCCAAGATTGTGTGCGTCAACAAAGACCATGACATGAAGGAGGAGCCTGGCTGCTACATCCCCATGTTCTGCGCCGGCCGGTGCCATGTGGATGATCTCTCCTCGAATCAGTTCGCAGCGTCCGATGTCCCCCATGGCGGACAGTGTTTCGGCGGTAACGGGTGTTGTGGCGACACTACTCATGAATCACCTCGTCCATCATCGCCATTATAGCCGACGGTGCGAAACGCTGCGATACGGAAGACGAGTTACCCGTCGACATCCCCGACGGGCGAATAAGCTGGACAAGCAGCCCGCGCTGCCGGACAATCCCTGCTCATCTTTCTTTGCCCCTGAGAGGGAGCGTGAAACCATGCTGGCAGTGTTTACGAGTGTGGACTGGGTCATCGTGGTGGCCTACATCCTTGTCGGCAGCCTGCCGGGGTTCCTGCTGCGCAAGTATGTTCGAGGTCAGGCCGACTTCCTGGTGGCCGGCCGGACGCTGTCCATCTTCCTGGCCACAGCAACCCTGACCGCGACGGAACTGGGCCTGATCACCGTGATGTACTTCGCCCAGCAGGGGTTCATTCTGGGCTTCTCGTCCTTCGTCATCGGCCTGATCGCCTTTATCACTACGATGTTCGTGGGCATCACCGGATTCATGGTTGCCGGCTTCCGCGCGTCCGGGGTCACCACCTTCGCCGAGTACTATGAGAAGCGATACTGCCGCAGTCTGAGGGTGATCGGCGGATTCATCCTGGCGATGGCAGGCATCCTCAACTATGGCGTCTTCCTTCGCGTGGAGGCGGAGTTCGTCCGCATCATCAGTGGCATCCCCGATATGGTGCTGCCTATGGGCGGATCGGGCGTCTCTCTGCCATCGCTTCAGCTCGTGATGACCGCCCTCGTGTTGCTCGTGCTGGGCTACACGTTGCTGGGGGGCATGGTATCGGTGGTGGTGACCGACTACATCCAGTTCGTGGTCCTGACGGCGGGCATGGCCGTTGCCACCTGGTACGTCCTGTTCAATGATGCCAGCGGCGGCGTGGCGGGCATGATCGAGGCAGTCCACAAGAGCCGACCGGGTTACGGCATCAGCCCGTTCCAGCGGGTGGCAAGCCCCGAAGGGGTCATGCTGGGGATGGGCAGCGTCTTCGTGATCTGGCAGGTGATGCACTGGACCGCCAACTCATGCTGGCAGACACAGGCCTTTCGTACCGCCGCCACGGAAAACCCGAGAACCGCCAAGGTCATGTGGTGCCTGACCGCGGTGAACTATTTCGGCCGGGCGATGATCCCCATGCTGTGGGGGGTCGGCGCCCTGGCGTTCTTCACGCGTCGCGGGGCGGATCTGGCCAAGGTCAATAACATGCAGGCAATGCCGGACTATCTGGCCGCCGTCCTGCCCACGGGCGTATCCGGCCTGCTGCTGGCAGGCATGTTGGCCGCCCTGATGTCCACGCACAGCAGCTATCTGCTGGCATGGAGTGGTGTGCTGACCGAAGACCTCCTCGCGCCGGTCGCCCGTTCGATGGGGGTCGAGCTGAAGGACAAGACGCGTCTACGGATCACGCGGGTTTTCATCGTCATGCTGGGCGTCTACCTGCTGGTGTTTGGCCTGTGGTATCAGGTCAAGAGCAACGTCTTCAACTTCCTGGCAATGACGGGTTCGATGTACTTCGCCGGGGCGGCCACCCTGCTGGCCTTTGGCCTCTACTGGAAGCGGGCGAACAGTTGCGGGGGCTACTGTGGGTTGATCGGCGGTGCCTTGCCGGGGTTCGTCTGTCTGATGAGTCACATCCTTGCCCTGATTGTGGAACCGAATCTCATGGAGAAGGGGCACAAGGCCGTCTCCTGGATCGCCAGGTTCAGCGGGCGAATGACCGAAGACTGGATCGGGCTGATCAGCTATCCCCTGGCGATCGGAGGCATGGTGGCCGGCTCGCTCATCTATGAACGGCTGCGGTCGAATCGGAAGGGGGCCGAGCCGTGTGGGGTGAAAGGCTCGTGACGCCGTGGGCCGATGAGCCGTTGCATCATCGAGCCGAGGTATGATGTGCGTGTGTTTTCGTTTTCCATGCAGGAGCCTCTCGAATGACACTCGTCGACTTCTGGGTCTACCTGATGTACACGGCGGCGATCAGCTACTTCGGATTGGGGATCGTCATCACCATCGGCGGATGGTTTGATGTCTGGCAGATGCTTCGTCGGTTGAATGAGGAGCATCGTGCTGCGTCTCAGGAGAGCCCTTCACGAGAGTAAGAATCTCCACGGGCCTCTGCGCCCTGCGCAGTGCTAAAGGCCTTTGATCCGCCTTTGCTCGAGACATGCGGTACGATCGACCAACAGTATATTGTAGAATTCCAGTGGCTGCTCGGAGTGTTCGCGGCTTGTGTATTCGCAACCTATTGGACTACTGTCCCCAGAGGAATCTGTTGGATAAGAGTGGGGGATACAGTTTTTTCAGTTGGTGCAACTCCTTGTTCGGAAATTAGTTGCAACTAGGTTAGTGGTTACTATTGACACCCCTTGTCAGGTTCCGAATTGGCCGCTAGACTCAATTGGAGTATCTTGAGGTGCTGGCCAGATCTGGTCGTTGGAATCGATTTACACCTCCTTGGATAGCGAAGGGATGAGTGTTAGTCCACGATAGACGGATTCGGCAGGCCTCATTAATTGGGGTAGGATGATTATGACTGGTCTTTCCAGACGAACCGAGACGAAAGGAGATTGTATGAGACGTTCTGTGCGTGGAAGGTTCGCAGCTGGTCGAGGGGGGTTCACCCTCATCGAGCTGTTGGTGGTGGTCGCGATCATCGCACTGCTGATTTCGATCCTGCTGCCGTCGCTGGGCCAGGCGCGAGCTCAATCGAGGAATACGCTGTGCGCGACGCGGATCGCTCAGATAACCAAGGGGATGATACTCTACAGCAACGACTACGATGAAACACCGCCTTTCATTGGCATCGGTTTCGAGAACTGTGGGCAGACGGGCAAAACGTACGAAGGTAAAGATCGATGGACGTTCTGGGCCGACCAGGAGACGTGGTGCCTCCCTGGCGGGACGCAGGGGTGGGTCCAGAACAACTGCTACATGATTCCGCAGAAGGACTGGCCAGACTACTGCAAGGTGGAGAACGGCAGTCTGTTTGCCTACACCAAGTTTGCCAACCTCTACCGGTGTCCGGAGTTCGAGCGGGTTCCCGGCAAAGACCAGGAGATGTACAACTACACGCGTGCAGTCACCGGCAGGAAGGTCCTTTCGAGTTTCATGAATGATCCCGGTGTGACCAGTACGTTCGAGCCCGGGCCGATTCTGAAGCTGAGTTCGGTCTACGCGGCCTCGCAGATGTTCATGATGTTCGATGAGCAGTGGGACTTCCACTGTGCGACAATCGTTGAAAACCGCGGCGTTGCGGACTTCTTGAGCGGCTATTGGATGCGGATGGATATGATGAACGGTGTGATCGGCGACATGATCGGGTCATACCACGGCCAACTCAGCAAGAAGATCCAGCATCAGCTTGTTAAGATGAACAAGAGCGGTAATGTTAGCTTTTATGATGGGCATGTCGAGATGATTCAGGACCCATTCCCCTGGCGCAATTTCGTCGAAGGCAGCGGCGGCCTTTCGGATTGGGCTACTTTGGCAGCCGACCAGAACGCCTTGCACGTGATTGACATCCTCCTCCAGGCACTCTATGCCCAGAGGGGGGCTGGCTTCACGCATGCCCAGATCGTATCTCTGCTGCTGGGTGGGGGGTAACGGATCGTTCGCGGTCCGATCGGACATTGTTGCCGACGTCTTGAACACACGCCCTGTCTCTTCGACAGACAGGGCGTGTTCATTTTGTTGAATCACAGTGGCCCAGGACCCTCTGGCAGAAAGTAATCGTGGCACAACGCTGGGCATCCGTCCGATCAGTTTTGCCGTCAAATGGGGCCAGGGTGTCGCTGGAGGGGGAAAGCCACGAATCGGTGGTCACCTCAGTTGGCGGTCATCAGGGTGTCTTCCCCCTTCCTGAGCTACCGCCCGCAGAGAAGTGTGAGGGATTTGTTTGGGCAAACCGAAGGTTGATACTGGCGTAACAACTTACCAGTAATATAGTTACAGTTAAGTTAGTACATATCATATCAGACCCCTTGTCTGAGTGGGGACGGAGGTGTATACTTCCGTGGCACACTTGGGGGTGGCAAGTGACGGGTTTTGCTACTGCAGTCGATGTATCCATCCGTGGTCATCGAGGGGATTTAGGGTAGCCCTGAGAATGGGGCCGGTGGTGTTCTAGGATCAGGGTTGTACGGATGGACGTACGTGACGGCCGAGATGAGTAGTAGGTAACATGGCCAAGAGAAACCTGTTGGTGCAAGGGATCATTATCGCCGACAGACGAATGGATTCAGTTTGGAGATGAAGCTCGGGAATAGATGCAGATGTAACTCACTTACTTACCGATCCTTACACTGTTGTTAGTATCTGCTATTTTTCCGCTTGTCTGATGGAGTCCCTCTGCGTAGACTAAGGTGAGAAGCCCTGGCTAGCCAGCCCTAACATGGTTTTCGGGGCTGGGACGAGCCGGGGCGGCCGGGGGTCTTAAAGGGTGTGAATCCTCCAGTATTGGAGTAGGTTTAGACGTACCATAGGCAGTCTTTCGGGATCGAGATGAAAGGAGATTGTATGAGTCGTTCTGTACGCGGAGGCCTCGAAAAGAGCCGGAGAGGCTTCACATTGATTGAACTGTTGGTGGTGGTTGCGATCATCGCACTGTTGATCTCGATCCTGTTGCCGTCGTTGGGGCAGGCGAGGGCCCAGTCCAGAACGACGCTTTGCGCCACGCGGATCGCCCAGGTAGCCAAGGCGATGATCATGTACTCCAACGACTATGACGAGACGCCGCCGTTCATGGATATGGGGCAGTCCGACTGGGACGATGCATTGCCCGGCAGCACCAAGAAGGATAAGTCCGGTGTGGACTTGGTCACCAACTGGGCCCGGTTGGAGAACTGGCTGATGCCGGACATGCCCGCACTGTGGGCGGCGAATCAGGGCAGCATCATCAGTTCGCCCGAGCAGGAAGTGGATGCCAAGGGCCTCATTCAACGCGGCAGCCTGTTTCCGTACATCCGGTTCGACGGTCTCTATCGTTGCCCCGACTTCGAACGGAAGCCCCGCGGTGGCCCCCACGCCCAGAGACTGTTCAACTACACGCGTAGCTGGGCTGGGCGCCGGTGTCTGTCCAGTCTCCTCAAGGATAAGGACGATTATAACGGTACGGACGTTGGCGATACCATTCGCGCGGGCAAGATCGTCAAGATGAGCCAGGCGTATGCTCCGTCCGGGTATTGGATGATGATCGACGAGCAGTACGACAAGCACGTGGGAGGGGCGATGGAGGACTTTGACCCGCCGAACCCCGGTCCGGGCGGCATCGTGGGTTCGATGGCGGGCATGCCGATGTGCGCCGACGTGGTCCACACGATCATCGGTGACGAGTTCGGCCAGTATCACGGTTCTAAGGGGCGTGTTCTCCAGACCGCTACTGCGACGAGTCAGATTCCCATGGTGGAGCAGGGCAGCATCGCCTTCTATGACGGTCACGTGTCCTTGTATCGTGACCCATTGCCAGGTCGAAAGGCTGATGGAGATATGGGCGGCCTCACTACCGAGATCAACTTCATCGTGGACATGGTCAAAGGCATGATCTTCTGTCAGCGAGGGATCGACCCCACGAACGTGACGCTTCCATTCTAGCCTCCGTGAAGAGGGAACCAATCCCATGTGGGATTGGTTGTACGTCTCAGAGATGTCTACCGGCTGGATCGCGAGGTTAGGGCTCGCCATCCAGCCGTCTTCTTTGGGTTGCACGCGAGGCAGTCCTGATTTCTTGACCGCCTCGCCGCCACTGTTTTGTCTGAGATCGATCCCCTGCATGATCCATCACCCAACCCGCATCAACCTTCCTTGCCCTGGCGAACCGGGACGGGAGCAGTGCTCCAAGGCACCTACCTATGGCTCAGTGAGTGGCTTCGGCGTCATGTTTCACTACTACGGGCCAACGAATTAGCTGGACACCCGGACAATTCACGTTTTGGCATGATCCTAAGTCATTTGCTATCTTGATTTTGTAGGTTTGTTAGTCTGTGCTTCTTTATCTCTTGTCTGATTCTCCTTCGATGCGTAGACTTACTCTGAAACAGGTCTGAGTATGGGTGGTCTCGGTCTTCTGAATCGAGCGGCCCATATGAGCTCAGCGACAGAGGGTGGCCGACGAGAAGGCGGATGTCCCCTGTTGCGGGAGTAGGGTTGAAACAAGTCGTGGGTTTTCGCCGAAGATTGATTTGAAAGGAGAGAGTATGAGACCTTCTTTACCGCGGAGCTTCGGGAAGAGCCGGAGAGGCTTCACCCTGATTGAACTATTGGTGGTGGTGGCGATCATCGCGCTGTTGATCTCGATCCTGCTGCCGTCATTAGGGCAGGCGAGGGCCCAGTCCAGAACGACGCTCTGCGCCACACGCATCGCCCAGGTGGCCAAGGCAATGATTATGTACTCCAGCGACTATGATGAGACCCCTCCGTTTCTGGATATGGGGCAGTCCGACTGGGACGACGCATTGCCCGGCAGCACCAGAAGGGACGATTCCGATGTGGACCTGGTCTACAACTGGGCCCGGTGGGAGAACTGGCTGATGCCGGATATGCCCTCACTTTGGGCGGCAAACCAGGGTGGCATCATCAGTTCGCCCGAGCAAGAGGTGGATGCCAAGGGGCTCATTCAGCGTGGCACCCTGTTTCCGTACATCCGGTTCGACGGCCTCTATCGTTGCCCCGACTTCGAGCGGAAGCCGCGCGGCGGTCCGCACGCCCAGAGATTGTTCAATTACACGCGCAGTTGGGCCGGTCGCAAGGCGTTGTCCCAACTGCTCAATGACAAGGACGACTACAATGGCAAACCGGTCGACGGTTGGATCCGCGCAGGCAAGATCGTCAAGATGAGTCAGGCGTATGCTCCGTCCGGGTACTGGATGATGATCGACGAGGAGTACAACAGACATGTGGGTGGGGCGATGGATGACTTCGACCCGCCGAACCCCGGTCCGGGTGGCATCGTGGGTTCGTTGGCCGGCATGCCGATGTGCGCCGATGTGGTCCACACGATCATCGGTGACGAGTTCGGTCAGTATCACGGTTCTAAGGGACGTGCCATCCAGACAGCCGCTGCGTCGGCTCAGATCCCGATGGTCGAACAGGGCAGCATCGCCTTCTATGACGGCCACGTATCGCTTTATCGTGATCCGTTGCCGGGTCGCAAAGCCGAGGGGGATCTGGGCGGCTTCATGACGGAGATCAACTTCGTCGTGGACATGGTCAAGGGCATGATCTTCTCTCAGAGGGGGATTGATCCCGGCAACGTAGCGCTTCCGATATAGTCCCAGAGGACGTCTGATCGACGCCCGGGCGATTCAGTATTTCTGAGATGCATACCGGCCGGATGGCGAGATTGAGATTCGTCGTCCGGCCGTCTTCCTTGGGGGAGGGTTGCCGGTTGGGTCGAGCACGGCGCCAGACGGAAGGGCTGTTGTTCGGGCAACGGTCGGGCGGGTTCAGACGCCATTCCCCCGATGTCTCCAGTCTGTTGGATTACTGTCCGCAGAAGAACTTGAAGACTCTCCGCGAGTCTTCCGAGACTCCGTGAAATATAAAGGTCTATAAGAAAAACACTTAAAGAGAAGTTAGTGCGTGCACTATTGTGCCCCTTGTCAAGGTGATGAGATTCCCGTACACTTCTCCGTCTGATGTGTCGAGGACCCTCCTGATTCCGTCGGCCTGATCGGTGCATCTGTTCGTGGTCACCGAGGGGCCGCGGTAGCCGTCCGTCAAGAATCCGTATGGCTATGGGGATGGGGCGGTAAGGGTACACACTATGATGCGTCATTCGCAACTCAGATGAAAGGAGAAAGCATGAGACGCCCCCTACGTACAGGCCTCAGCAGAAACCTGAGGGCCTTCACGCTGATTGAGCTGTTGGTTGTGGTCGCGATCATCGCGCTGTTGATCTCGATCCTGCTGCCGTCACTGGGGCAGGCCAGGGCACAGTCGAGAACGACCCTTTGTGCCACGCGCATCGCCCAGGTGGCCAAGGCGATGATGATGTACTCCAGCGACTACGACGAGACGCCGCCCTTCATGGGGATGGGGCAGTGCGACTGGGACGATATGCTTCCCACCAGCACCAAGAAGGACAAGTCCGGAGTCGACTTGGTCTACAACTGGATGAAGTGGGAAGACTGGCTGATGCCGGACATGCCCAGGCTCTGGGCATTGTATCAGGGCAGCATTATCAGCGCACCCGAGGATGAGGTCGAGGCCAAGGGGTTGATTCAGCGAGGGAGTCTGTTCCCGTACATTCGGTTCGACGGCCTCTATCGTTGCCCCGACTTCGAGCGGAAGCCTCGCAGTGGTGTGGGTGCCCAGCGGCTCTTCAACTACACTCGCAGTTGGGCCGGTCGCAAGGCCCTCTCAGGTCTGCTGGGTGATAAGGATGACTACAACGGGTCGGCCATCGCTGCCAACGATATCATCCGCGCAGGCAAGATCGTCAAGATGAGCCAGGCCTACGCTCCGTCCGCGTACTGGATGATGATTGACGAGCAATACAACAGTCACGTGGGTGGGTCCGTGGACGAGTTCAACCCGCCGGCCAAGCAGGCCGGTTTGGTTTCCCCGGGCGGCATGCCGATGTGTGCCGATGTGATTCACACCATCGTGGGTGATGAGTTCGGCCAATACCACGGTTCCAAGGGCCGGAGTGTTCAGACTACTAATCAGACGGTGCTGCAGCAGATACCGATGTGCGAGCAAGGCAGCATCGCCTTCTATGACGGTCACGTCAGCCTCTTCCGCGAGCCACTTCCAGGTCGCCATATCGAAGGCGCAGACATAAGCGGTCTTCAGGTTGAGATTGGTGTCGTCCTGGACTTGGTGAAAGGATTGATCTTCAGCCAGAGAGGGATCGATACGTCGAACGTGGTCATCCCGATATAGGCACGCGGCTAGGGTTTTGACACTACCACAGAGACGTTGTATTTCCGAAGTTCTGAAGCTGGATGGTGAGGTCAGACCTTGCCATCCAGCTTTCTTATTCCGCCCCTCAGACGCGGGACTCCGTATCCCCGTCATCCAGCACCTTTCACCGTGCATTGCGTAAGGTTTCGCACATAGGAATATGCACCTATAGTGATGTATATCAGTTGTTTACAGAAGCCTGGATGGTAATGATCATGCGTGGTTCCGATAATTCTCGGTCACCCCTTGCCCGACGCCTCCTCATTCGGTAGTATTTCCCATAGATGTCATTGGTCAGACCAATGATCCCGATCATACGGACATGGGCGCATGGCCGAGTCTCTCGACAGTGCGGCTTCGCGAGACGGCCCTCGCGGTCTTTCCACTCGGCCTCCATTCCGAACGCCTGGGCAGCCACATCCAGAAAGGGGCGCGCCATGAGGGTCAGATGGATCCGCGGTTTGAGTGGTGGTCGTGGGTTCACGTTGATCGAACTGTTGGTGGTGGTGGCGATTATTGCCCTGCTGATCTCGATTCTCTTGCCTTCGCTGGGGCAGGCTCGTTCGCAGGCCAGGTCGAGTCTGTGTGCGTCGCGGATCGCGATGATCACCAAGTCGATGATCCTCTACGCCGACGATTTCGACGAAAACCCGCCGTTCCTCGGCGTCGGGCATCGGACGATCAACGCCTCGGGTGGCGAGAGCGACAAGGCATACTGGAACCTGGGCAATGGTGTAACCGAGTGGGGGATGGCCAAGCTCGAGCAATGGCTGACGCGGAATCTCTTTCCCGACACCGGCAACATGTTCCGGAACGTCTGTCACACCAACTGGTCCGAGTTGGAGGGCACACAGGACGAGCAGCGGGTCGAAAGCGGGACACTGTTCAACTACGCCAGGTTTCCCAATACCTATCGCTGCCCCGAGTTCGAGCGGGTGCCCGGCAAGACACAAAACGTCTTCAACTACACGCGAAGCGTTCTGGGACGTAAGCTGCTGTCATCCGCTCTCAACGATGCCGACGCCAAGGAGCGGGCCACCGATCCCGCGCCGAACGATGAACTCCACCCCGGTCCGATCATGAAGATCAGCGCCATCTATGCCGCTTCGGCCATGTTCATGATGCTCGATGAGCAGTGGGACTTTCACTGTGCCGGCAACTACGGTCGAAGCGGTGCCTTCCCTCTGAATGGTTTCTGGACGGCGGCCGAGACGATCCACGGCCTGGTGGGCGACACCGTCGGCTCCTATCACACCAGCGCAAAGAAGGCCGTACCCTGGCCCGAAATCCGTGAAGGAAAACGAGGCACTGTCGGCTTCTACGACGGCCACGTAGACCTGTATCTCGACCCCTGGCCGTGGCGGGACGTGGCACCCGGCTACAGCATCATCAACATCCTGGGGCGGGTGGTTGCAGGGTTTGGCGGTGACAGCACCGAGTGGAGCAACACAATCAAGCTGTTGGAACCCCTCCTGCAATCCTGCTACGCCCAGCGAGGGGTAGATGTCAGCAAGGATACCTTGCGCAACATCATTATGGGGGCGCTCACCGGCTGAGCGGCAGCCGATCCTTGCGTCGGCCGGCAGACAGGTTATCGGGCCCGTTGGTGCGTGTGGCAGGCGGATACGGCGTGGGTCGTTGATTTGTCCCCTGACATTCGACCCACGCCGGCCCACGGGCGTTCCTCCAAGCCATGGAGCAGAGGCCAGACCTCGTTCAGGACAGAGGGATTCGACCGCACACGGAAAAATTCAATCCCCTCTGTCATCATCCCTCAGCGGCCAGCCCTTATCGGACCATGACGTCTTTTCCTCCGGCGGCGTTTGACTTGCGCGCCCCCAAATCTTACATGACACCAGACACTTGGGGGGTTTGTACCCACCATTCCATGCATCCGGTGTTGTTCGCGGAGGCTCAAGGTGACGGCCATGGAACAAGTTCCCCTGATGGGACAGATTCTGCGCGAGATGGGCGTGCTCACGGATCGCGACATCGAGGAAATCCTCGATCAGCAGCAGCGAACCGGAAAGCGATTCGGCCAGATCGCGCTCGCCTGGGGACTGGCCACGCCAGAGCAGATCTGGACGGCATGGTCCAAGCAGCTCGCTAAACAGCATCAGCATATCGATCTGGACGAGGTGGGGGTCGACACCAACGCGATCAATCGCGTCAGCGCCGTGCTGGCCAAGTTCTATCGAGTGATTCCGTTACGGTTGTGGGGACAAAACCTGGTGGTAGCCGTTCCGCGGGATGCCGAGCATGGTGACCTTGACGACCTGCCGGTGCTTCTGGGGTGTCAGGTGCATCCGTGCTACTGTGACGCTCGCCAGGTGGACGAATACTTGAACCGAATCTATGGAGGGCTGGCGGCCTAATCACCTCTGGGGAGGTCAGGGGCTCACACCTCCCCGATCAGTCTGCGGCCGGTTTGTGCCATGAGACCCCGACGGTCGATGGCATGGACCGGCCGCTTGTGTTTCACGTCTTGGCGTGTGGTGAGTTCGGCCGGGGCGAGCGGCTCGATCGAGCCGCACCGTCGGCCACTGGGGCTCGGCGTCACGAACCCGGCATCTACTTCTTGTACAGGTCCTCTGTCCAGTACACGCCCTGTATCTTCTCCTCGCCCGGCGGCCCACCGGCGTCGCGTTCCTGAGTGCCGACAATGCTCCCGCTCTTGCGGACGTGCTTGCCTTCGAACACAAAGGTGTCCATGAAGGCCGCCCGATTGTCCTTGGTGGGGACGATATAGCAGACTTGCAGTACGGAGGTGCCCCCGCGAACCACGCACGACGCCGACGGCATCCGAGATCGCTTCTCAAAGGCATCTCGTGAGGGAGACGCGTTCACCGACTTGCCGTAACGCCAATCGGCCAGGGCGTAGAGTTGTGCCCCATTCTCCAATCGTTCCGTCTTGACCAGGATCATGCGGATACGAGTCTCGGAGTCCTCCATGTTCAGCAGCCTGCCGCGCTGCGAGACGACATCGATAACCAGCGTCTCGCGATCGAACATCTTGTCCGGTCGGATCGACAGCGTCGTCTCGTACACCCCGTCCTTGGACCTCGTCTGACGGATCGTATCCGAGCCCTTGCTTCGGAACGCCTCGCAGTCCACGTACGTTCCGCGGCCCGTCCATTGCCCCACAGGAACGCCCTGACTCGTGGCGGCACAGCCCGCAAGGCCCGCAAGAAGAACCAGCGTCATTGATGCGACCACGCGTGATCCAGGGATCATGGGCACTGTCCTCCGAGACGGGTTGGTATATCCATTCCGCCGGCCGATGCACCGGGCGGTGTTGCTCGCCGGACAACCCCATTATACTGTCCCGCCGTCAGAGGACGCTTACCGGTCGGAGTGATCGGGCCGACGAACCACATGCTTCAGAGGAGAAACCCATGCGACATGCTACGGTGATTCTGCTGTTGATCGGAACGATGACGGCAGCGAGTTGGGCGGCGGAGCCGGCGGCGGCCAAGCCCTTCGAGATGTTCGTCGCGCCCGTGGTGGCGAACAACCCGCGGAATAGCGAGGCCGCGATCATCCCGCTCAAGGACGGCTCGCTCCTGCTGGCTTGGACCGAGTTCTACGCCAATAGCGGTGAGGATCATGCCCCGGCGAGGATTGTGGGGCGCATTTCTCGCGATTCCGGCCGAACCTGGGGCGAGAAGTACACGCTCATCAATAATGACGGCCGCTGCAACGTCATGGAGGTGAATTTCGTCCGCCTGCGCGACAGCACCATCGCCCTGTTTCACTGCCAGAAGAACAGCGAGGACAAGGACTGCCGCGTGATGATGCGCGTCTCCTCAGATGAGGGCAAGACCTGGGGCAATGCCAAGCAGCTCAGCCCGGCGGGCGTCTATACCGGCCTGACCAACGGTCGGGCGATTCGGCTGAAGTCCGGGCGAATCCTCCTGGAAACATGGGTCGACGGATACAGCTATTGCCTGTTGTCCGACGACGAGGGTAAGACGTGGAAGGAAGGCCAACGGATCAAGCCCAAGGACGGATGCTGGGAGCCCGCATGCATCGAGCTGAAGGACGGACGCGTCCTGATGCTCATGCGGACCGGCATGGGCGGCCAGTTCAAGAGCATTTCCAAGGACGGCGGACTGACCTGGACCGAGCCCGCACTGACGCAACTGGTCGGCACCGCAGCGCCCGTTTCGATCAGCCGCATCCCCACCACGGGCGACCTGCTGGCCGTCTGGAACCACAATCTCGGCGCCGGCAAGCGCAATCCGCTGACGTCGGCTATCTCCAAAGACGAGGGCCAGACATGGACACACTTCCGCAACATCGAGGACGCCCCGGACGATGCCTGGGCTTATCCGGCCGTCACCTGGGTGAAGGACGAAGCTCTGCTGACCTACTTCAACTACAAGGGCGGACTGTCCCTGAAGTTGAAGATTCTGCCGGCCAAGTGGTTCTATGACTGAGCCGGACGCCCCGCCGGGCGGCGGACGCTAGGGCCGGTTCGTCAGGAACGCCAGGCACACCGGCATGGGCACCTTGACCTCCGATGCGGTCGGCGTCAGCAGGCCGGTCTCCGCGTCGATCTTGAAAACGACAATGTTGTCCGTGTCCTGATTGGCGGCCAGAAGGAACTTGCCGTCGGGTGTCAGGTTGAAGTTGCGCGGGGTCTTGCCCCGTGTGGATTCATGCCCGATTGCTTTCAACGTGCCGTTGTCCGGATCGATCCGGAAGATCGCGATGCTGTCGTGCCCGCGGTTCGATCCGTAGACGAACTTGCCCGACGGATGCACGTGAACGTCGGCGCAGTGGCTCGTTCCCTTCCAGTCTCCAGGCAGCGTCGACACCGTTTCGATGGCCTTCAGCGAGCCCTTCGCCGCGTCATAGGCGAACGCCGTCATCGAGCAGCCCATTTCGTTGATCACGTAGGCGAACGTGCCGTTGGGATGGAACGCGATGTGACGCGGCCCGGCGCCTGGTGGCACAGGGGCCGACGGCGGATCGTTCGCGATCAGCTTGCCTCGCTCCAGATCCAGCCGGTAGATCATCACCTTGTCTATGCCCAGATCGGGCGAGAAGGCGAATCGGTTAGCCGCGTCGATCATGAAGCTGTGGGCGTGCGGCCCTTCCTGCCGGCCCGCGTTCGGTCCCTTGCCCTTGTGCTGAATCACATCCGACGCCTCGCCGAGGCGGCCGTCGGCCTCGATGGGGAACATCGCCACCGTCCCCGACGTGTAGTTTGCGGTGAGTACATACTTGCCCGTCGCATCTACAGTGACATAGCAGGGCAGCATGCCGTGCGAGATCGGCCGGTTGATGAAGGTCAGCCCGCCCGTCTGGGGGTTGATCGCATAGGCGCTGACGCTCCCCGTTCGCTTACCCTCATGACGATCCACCTCGCTGACCGAGTAGAGGTATCGCTTGCTCGGATGGATCGCCAGGAACGAAGGGTTCTTCTCCTCGGCGACCGGGCCCACCAGGTCCAGCTTCCCGGTGGCGGCATCGAGCCGGCAGAGGTAAATGCCCTTGCTCTGACTACTCGTATAGGTTCCGACGTAGACGAGCATGTCCATGCCCTTCTGTCCCTTTTGAGCCTCACCCGCTGCATCTTCAGCCGCCGTGATTCCGCAGGCCATTGCCCACACCGCTCCCGACGCACACATCACATACCATCCCAATCGAGCCAATGCATCGTCTCCTTATCTGAGTAACCGGATGCCGCACTGTTTCGCCCTGGGGCGAAGACGGATACCATTCTCCTGACAATAGGAGGTACTCACAATGGGCAGAACGCTGGGGAGACACATCGCCTGGGCGTTGCTGGTCGTCATGGGCCAGACACCTCTCTTCGCCGGTCAGGGGCAGGGGCCCGATGAGGCCAAGACGACACCTCTGTTCCGCTTCGGTGTCGTGACGGACGTTCAATACGGTGACAAGGACACGGCCGGCAAGCGACGGTATCGCGAATCGCCGGAGAAGCTCAAGGCCTGCGTTGCCGACCTGAACCGGCAAGACCTGGCGTTCGTCATGAACCTGGGTGATATCATCGACGGCAACGGCCGCAAGACCGCCTCGGACCTGGCCCTTATCGCCGGCCTGTTCCAGCCGCTCAAGGCTCCCGTGCACCACATCATCGGCAACCACTGCCTCGTGGCCGACCGGGCTACGCTCATGAAGTCGCTCGGCCTGCGGGACCCGTACTATGAGTTCTCTCGCGACGGCTGGCGTTTCATCGTGCTCTTCGGCATGGATGTCAGCCTGTACGCACCCAAGGGCAGCGACGAGTATAACCAGGCCGTCGAAATCCGCACCCGCTCGCCGAAGCTGCCGAGCTTCAACGGCGCGATCGGCCCCAAACAGTTGACTTGGCTCTCGCAGCGATTGGCGGATGCCAAGGAACAGATACAGAAGGTCATCGTCTTCTGCCACCACCCCGTGTGTCCGGCGGCCACCAAGCCCGACCTCCTGCTCTGGAATTATCAAGAGGTGGAGAAGACACTGGCGAAGTCGAACTGCGTCGTCGCCTGCATCTGTGGCCACGACCACGAAGGCGGCTACGCCCAACAGGACGGCATCCACCACCTGACGATGCCGGGCATGATCGAGTCGCCGTCCGGCAGCAACTGTTACGCCGTCGTCGACGTTTTCAACGACCGCCTGGTTCTGAAAGGCGTGGGCACGGCTACGAGCCGGGTCCTGCGTTTCGGGCGCCAGTAGAACGGCCAGAGACTTCAGCCAACAGTCTGAAAGGCGTACAGCGCCCCCTTGCGAATGAAAAATCGCAAGACGACGGTGCGGGCACCCGGGATGGAATCCTGTAGTGCCTTCAGCCTCTCGTCCGTCTGCCAATTCGCCTCGTGTCGCAACTTGTCGTGGGGGGTCAGTCGACACCGGTTCCGTTCGAAGCCCGGGATGACGCATCCCTCGGCCGTGCATACTTCTACCTGAAGATCATTGGGCCCCACCTGCGCGTTCACAAGCAGGCGCCGCCCATGAATGCGCAAGGGGTGCGTCTGCACGATACCCTCGACATCGCCGGATGTCGGTTGAAGGGCGGCGAACCGATCGGCGGGCAGCGTGGCCAGGCCGATCCCGCATTTCGGCTGAACATTCTGCACGCGACGGCGTTCGCCATGGATCAGATTTGAACCTGTGTAGTAGATGTAGACTTGATCATCCTTGACGACCATGGTCGTGGATGGATACACGTGCGCGTCCCACGGACGTTTGTCGACAGGGGCATCGCCCCCATGCTTCATGAAGACGGCGCGATCGGCGACGCGACTCCATGTCCGTCCGTCGCGACTCACCAACATCTGCACGTCCATCGTACCGTAGGAGTTGTTGGCCTGTTCTCTAGCCAGGTGCAGCATCGGAACCAATCCGATGAGGGCATTGCCGTAAGGCGTAACACAGAGGCCGTAGGGTTGCGTCCACGGATAGCCGTCTGTCGCGTCCGTCTTGAAGACCGGCCGCTTCGGCGTCCACGTGTTGAAGTCTTTACTGATGGAGATTCCGACACCGCGCATCACGCCCCGCCACTCGATGCCCGATGCCGGATCCTTCACACACGTCTCGGGCTCCTGGTAGCGGACATAGGCCAGATACTCCCCTTGCCGGCGGACGACGCACGAACTCGTATCGTTCTTCCGGATGGCTGCGGCCCAGTTCTTGGCCACATCGGTCTTCAGCGACCACACGATACCGTCCGGTGAGAAGCCCACAACGTTCCCGCCAAGACCCTTGTATTGTCGCTGCAGGTCCGGATCGCCGGGCGTATGGAGGACACAGAATCCATGGGCGTCGGGCACCACGATATTGTGCCGGCGATGCCGACCGCAGGGCTTCGAGCCCACATCGGGCTTGGTCCATTGAATCCCGTCGTCCGATTCCGCATAGCACTGAAAGTACTCGGCCGTGCCGGGCGCCTCGGGCGTATCCGGCACACCGCGATCGCCTTCGCTGGCCAGGTACCAGCATCGGAACTTGCCGGACCGCTCATCGTAGAGGACCGTTCCGTAGACCGAGAGCATCCGAGCCTCCCAAGGGCGATCTTGGATGATTAGTGGGTTACGGGGGTGCCGGACAGGAGTCTCCATGTCACGCCGGAGGCCCTGCGACTTGGCGATCAGATGATCGTCGAGAAAGAGCTGTGGCGTATTCGGAACCTCGAGCGCCGGCGTCGAACCGGGCTGGGCTTGTGCCGATGATTCCATCAGGCATACCACACGGATGACGCAACAAGCCCAACCTGCTTTCATCATGTTGAGGGCTCCCATGACGCTCGACTTCCTGAGGGATTCTCGCCAACAGGAAGACAGGAGCCATGGTAGCAGGAGACACAGACATTCGCAGCGGCTATTCACCTCCTGCCTGTTTGTGTCTATGCCCCGCTTGATAGTGGCAGGTCCCGACGCGTCTGCTACACTCTGACCGCAGTGGGAGGTGCTGCAATGCCATCAGACAGAACGCGGCCATCACACGTGGTTCGATATGTCCTTCGGGCTGTGTTCGGATATGCACTGACGTTCACCTCGGACGGGCGGGCGGCCGAATCGTCGACGACCGCTACGCCTCACACTGAACCTGCGAATTTCTTCGTCGCCACGACCGGTCGCGACAATTGGTCCGGCTCGCTTCCCGAGGTCAACGCGGCCGGAACAGACGGCCCCTTCGCCACGCTGGCGCGGGCCAGAGACGCTATCCGGAAACTGAAGAGCAAATCGGGTGGTCGGTTGCCATCACCGGTGACAGTTCAGGTGAGGGGCGGAAGGTACTACCTGAACGAGCCGCTCCTCCTGGGGCCCGACGACAGCGGAACACAGGATGCCCCGGTTCGTTACGTAGCCTGCGCCAACGAGAATACCATCCTGAGCGGCGGCCGACGAATCACTGGCTGGAAACCCTACAAGGACAAGATCCTCCAGTGTGACCTGCCCGAGGCCAAAGGCGGCAGATGGAAGCTGCGACAACTCCTCCTGGACGGGCAGCGTCAGACGAGGGCCCGCTTCCCGAACGCCGATCCCAACAAGCCGTGGCATCACGGCTGCCTCACCGTCGAAGGTCCGGCCGAGAAGGACAGTTTTGTCGCCTTCAAGTACGATCCCAACGCCTTTCCTCGACAGTGGGCCAAGCCCACGCAGGGGGAGGTCTTCATGATCATGGCTTGGGGGTATTCGATCCTCTCACCCATCCAGAAGATGGACGAGGCCCGGCATGCGATCACTCTGACCAAGGGCATCAGGAATTTCGCCCGCCCGCCGTGGGGTCCCACGTTCGCGACCCACTTCGGTTACGGCCTGGACTACGTCGAGCCCGGCCGGGCGTATCGCTTCTTCGTCGAGAATCTCCTGGAGGAACTGGACCAGCCCGGCGAGTGGTGTGCGGACACAGACGTAGGTAAGGTCTACTTCTGGCCGCCCGGCGGGTCGCTCGAAGGGCGAACGGTCGTCGCTCCGACGCTGGACTGCCTGATCCGCCTCCACGACGCGTCCTACATCACGTTCGAGGGCTTCACATTCACCGAGACTCTGAATGCCGGCAACAACATGCACCGCTTCGGATACGAGGGCACGGGTGCCATGTTCCCAATCGAGCATGACGAGTACTGCGGTGAGGCCATGCATCTCAAGGGCGCCCAATTCTGCCGGATCGCCAGCAATCACTTCGCTGCCGTGGGCGGCAACGCGGTTTCCGTCGAGGACTACAACCTCAAGAACGTCATACAGCGTAACGAAATCGACTTCGCCGGCCACTGCGGCATCGTTTTGTTGGGCCGGCGCGATGACCCGAGCGGCTTGCATCTGCCCATGTGCAACGACGTGACGGACAACCGCATCGATCACTGCGGCGTCTTCGACAAGGCGGCGGTCGGCGTCTTCTGCGGCGTCAGCAGCGGAAACGTGATCGGCCACAATCTCATCGAGCATGTGCCGCACCACGCCATCAACCTGGGCAACTCGGGATACGGGCGAAACATCGTCGAGTACAACCGCATCCGGCACTCGTGTCAGGAGACAGGCGACAACGCCGCGATCAACTGCTGGATGGAAGATGAGCACGTCGTGCGGGACGCCGTCAGGGCCGGGCACGTGTTCCGCTACAACTACATCTCGGATACGCCCGGCGCCTGCACCTTCGGCATCTATCTGGACAACCACAGCAGCAACTGCCTCGTCTACGGCAACATCATCGTGCGGACCGGCCTCAGTGGCATCCGGATTAACGGCGGTCGTAACAACCTCGTCGAGAACAACATCGTCGTTGGCAATGCCGAGTGGATCAGCTTCTGGAACCCTGCCAACGCCCTCTGGCCACAGATGAAGGGCTTCATGTCCGCGAATCAGTTTAGCCTCAACATCACCTATCGTCCGGGCAAGGGCACCAAGCCCCTGATCAACATCGATGAGCGCCTGGAGTATGTCTCGCAGGTGATCGGTCGCTCGGATGACAACGTGTTCTTCGACGCCACCGGTAGCCCGCTGAACGTCATGCTGCCCGGCGGCAAAGCCGTTACCTTTGCCGAATGGCGCAAGATGGGTTACGAAGAGCACTCCGTCGTTGCCGACCCGATGTTCGTCGACCCGCAACACGATGACTACCGCCTCAAACCGGAGTCGCCGGCCCTAAAGCTGGGATTCTGCCCGATTGACGTCGAAAGGATCGGACCACGGGGCTGCGCCATTCGACGATGCTCGAGCAAATGACGGATACCCGGCTTGCCGAGATAATTCCCGACGATCGGTGGGGCGGACATGTGGTCGTCTGATGGGTCGTCGTTCGAGGCAATCTGGATCATGAAATACACCACCGAGATGCCATCGCCGCGTATCTGGCCGTGCTCAGGGGAATGGGCAAGCTCCAGTTTCCGAATTCCTTCGCTCTTGGGCGAATGCCGAGGACGGCGGGTCTCATCCCAGTGGGGTCCACCTGCTCCTTGCTCCAATGACAATCCAGACCAAAAGAGGCGAATGTCTCAATCCACAGCCCAAGCTTGGGGTTGATATTGCCATGGGGCGTTGGGTGGGTTATGATGCCAAACGGTTTGTGGTACTTCCACTGGGCTCAACACGCCCCGACAGCAAGCCGGAGAGTGCTGCGTCGTTCTTAGGCAATCTTGCAGATGGCCAGGCAATGATCGGTGCAGAGGGACAACAGGTGACGTCGACCGGGGCCGTCTCAACCTCATGCGACATGTCTTCAACGGCATCGCGCGTGGCCAAGAGGATTCTCATCGTCGGACTGGACGGTGCGACGTTCGATATTCTGACCCCCTTGATGGAGGCGGGTCATATGCCGAACCTCCGCGGGATCGTCCAGGAGGGCACCTCGGGGATTCTCGAGTCGACGAAGCCGCCGATTACGCCGGCAGCCTGGACCACGTTTATGACCGGCAAGGGTCCCGGGCGCCATGGGATCATCGACTTTGAGAAATACGATGTCCGCACGAATACGCTGACCTTCAACCACACGCAATCCATCCTTGAAAAGACCATCTGGGAGATCCTCTCAGAAAAGGGGATGCGGGTGGGCAGCATCAATCTGCCAATGACCTATCCGCCGCGCGTGGTCAACGGCTTCATGATTTCGGGCTTTGAAACGCCGAACATAGAGGCCGACTTCACCTATCCGCCGGACCTCAAGGATGAGATCCTGCAGCGTTGGCCTGACTACACCTATCGTACGAACTGGCAACGGCGAGTTCTGGGTGGCAAAGGCGTCTTTGCCCAGAACATGAGCCACATCGAGAAGAGCTTCGAGCAGGGCTGTCAGATCGCGGAACTGTGTACCGATCGATACGGCTGGGACGTGATGATGGTTCTGTTCAAGCTCGTGGACAACCTTCAGCACAAGGCGTGGCGATACCTCCCTCCACACGGAACCGTCGTGGATGCGGGCCGAACAGAGATGGTCACGCGGTGCTTCGAACGACTCGACGACGCAATCGGGCGACTGTGGCGCCTGGCCCAGGCGCACGAGGCGACGCTGCTGATCATGTCGGATCACGGGCATGGAAGCCTCGACGGTAAGGTCCAGCCCAACGCCCTGCTCAAACAGTGGGGGTATCTCTCGCTGCGGAGCCCGGTGGAACGAACTCGAACGCGACTGGCCCATCTCTGGCACCGAGCGACCAAGGCCAAGCAGAGCCGGTTCGCGACGCCTTCGACGCCGATCGAGCGGGACTTGGCGGTCAATTGGGATCACACTCGGGCCTGTGTGATGCACGCGGGCATGTACGGCTTCCTGTACATCACGCGAAAGGACCGATGGGCAGGGGGAGCGGTCGATCCGGCGGACTATGAGACGATCCGTGAGGACCTCATCAAACGCTTCAGCGAATTGGAATGCGAGCATCCGCGGCTGGGACGCTGCCGGCTGTTTCCGGAAGTCCACAAGCCCGAAGAACTCTACAAGTGCAGCCGAGACGAGTGCGAATGGCTGCCCGATCTCCTGCTCGTGCCGGCCGAGGGCCTGGCCGTTGTCCGCAAGATCCGGGGGTTTGGTGCAGTACGCTGGACCAGCGACCGCCGTATGGAAGGCACGCACCGTGTCGAAGGGGTCCTGGCGGCTTGTGGTGGTCACATCCGAAAGAACGCGATGCTCAACGCGCACATCGTGGACATCGCACCGACCGTCCTGGCAGGTCTGGGACTCCCCGTCCCCATCGACATGGAAGGACGTGTTCTGAAAGACCTGTTTGATGTCTCCTTCCCGGTGGAATATGAACCGCCAAAGAAACGCGATCGCACGGAACCGGATCAGCCGGTCTACTCCGACGCGGAAATGGAGGCATTGACCGAACGGCTCAGCGATCTGGGTTACCTCGAGTAAGCCTCTCGGACGGTGGATTCCTCAACAGAACACGTGGGCGGGTTCTCCGGTGGGGGCCCCTTTGGACCGCTCTCACCCCTCTGTCGATTGCGAGGAAGGCTTCGCTTGCCGAAAAACACATCGGCATCTGAACCCTCTATCGCGAGGGCCCAGATGCCGGTGCAGAATACATCGAGCCCCGACGGGGCATTCATGGATTGCAGCGGTCATTACGCCTTCTTGGCGAAAACGGCTTGGGCTGCGGTCAGTCCCGCACCGATCGGGAATGTGTGTCCCAACTCGGCCAGAACCAGCTCCAGGGCGCCGATGAGGCCGATCGTGTCGGCCACGTCGACATAACCCATATGGGACACGCGGATAACCTTGCCCTTGAGCTTGTCCTGTCCGCCCGCGACGTAGTAACCGTAGTTCTGATAGAGTTTCTTCCGCAATGCCGATTCGTCCACGCCGTCCGGAACGACCAGTCCCGAGACCGAATCGGTGGGATGGGCGGCATAGACCGGCATGCCGATGGCGGGGGCGGCGGTCCTCACCGCCTTGGCGAGCAAGGCCGTCCTGGCCCAGACGTTCTCGATGCCTTCTTTGCGAATCATGCCGAGGGCGACCGTCATCGCCCGGATGAAGACGTTATTGGGCGTGTAGGGTGTGTCATCGTCGGCCAGACTCTTGCGATAGGCCTTCGGGGACAGATAGAACGATCTGGAGGCAAAAGAATCCGCCCGCTTCCAGGCCCGTTCGCTAATCGCGGCGAAACCGAGGCCCGGTGGAAGCATCAGCGCCTTCTGACTGCCCGTGACCACGGCGTCGAGTCCCCACGCGTCGGTCTTGACGGGCAGGGCCCCCACGCTGGTAATGCCGTCGACCAAGAGCAGGACATCGTCGCCATGTTTCCGAACGACGCGTGCGATGTTCTCGAGATCGCATGCGGCGGCGGTGCTGGTTTCCGAATGGGTGACAATCACCGCGCCGATCGAGGGATCTTTGGTCAAATGCTCCTCGATCTTCGCCGGGTCCGGACCGTAGCCCCACTCGACGTCATAGAGGACCGTGTCGATGCCGAAGGCCTGGCAGACCTTGCCCCACCGTTCGCCAAACTTGCCGCCCCGGGCAACCAGAACTCTGCGTCCCGGCGGACACAGCCCGACAATTGCGGATTCCATGGCGGCGGTTCCAGACCCGGTGATCGTCAATACGGTTCCGGAAGTCTGAAACACGTATTTCAGGTCTTCCGTCACCTTCTTGAACATCGCTCGGAACTCCGGGGTCCGGTGGTGTTCCACCACCTTCGAGAGTTCGACAAGGACTTCCGGCGGGACCGAAGTTGGGCCCGGCGTCAAGAGTCTTAGCTTGGGCATCGGACAGGACTCCTTCCAAAATACCATGAAGAAACCCACAACCGATCGATCCGTTGTGGGTTTGCCGCACAAAGCGCTGACGGAATTATAGTGGGCGCGATATTCACTTCACAACCCCCGATGCGGGTCCTTTAACCGTGAACGTCCCAGAAAACGCCTCAAAGCTGGGTCCAGAGGCTATTAGGTGAAAATCAGTATGTGAAATTGGGAGGTCTTGATTTGCTTTGTTGTGCCATCCATTCGTACGTTTCATCCAGCCACCTGGCCATTTCAAGCAGAAGTGGATGTGTCTTACCGACTCTCCCCAACACGTGGGCACCCACGTCAAAGGAGAAGCAGGTAGGAGGGGAAGGAAATGAGTCTGCGGTTTCACATTTCGTTGCGGCGTCGTCGTGCAGCCATCGCTGTATGGGCGGCAATCTCCCTTGTATCTCTGATGGGGTTTGCGGCACTATCTGTGGATCTTGGCTTCCTCTATATGATTCGTGCCGAGCTACAGGCTTGTGCCGATGCCGCCGCCATGGCGGCGGTCAGCCAACTGGCCTCTGTGGCAGGGGATCGCCAGAGCCTCGCCCGCCAGGCGGCTTCGATCTACGCGTCGAAGAACAAGGTCGGCAATCAGGCGATGCAAATCGATCCGGCCACCGATGTCATCTTCGGTCAGGCGATTCGCGATCCTTCTACGGGGCGATACACCTTCGTAGAGAACGCGGCCGTGATCGATGCGGTGCGCGTCAGAGTCCGCAAGACCGCTGACTCCCCCAACGGGGCGGTCCAGTTGATGTTCGCCAATATCTTCGGCAGAAGCCAGAAGGATATGTTTGCCCAGGCGACGGCGATATTGATACCGCGAGATATCTCTGTCGTGGTGGACCTCTCGGCCTCACACAACGACGACAGCGAACTCCGCAAGTACCTCACCACGCCCATCAATCTGTACGACGTATGGGTCAAGCTGCCTCAGCCCAAGGGCAACAATGGTGTCGGCAACGGTATCGATCCGCCTCCGCCCGGGAATCCGCTCAGCGTCAATGATGGTCCCGGTACGGGGCCGGGCGATCCTGGCAATCAAGGCGGTAATCCCACGCCCGGTGCCGATCCCACCAAAGGACCGACTTGGGGCTACATGACCGATTTCGGCACGTACAAGCTCACGGGAGGCGGTAAGAAGGTTGTGGACAACACGTACAGCATCTTGACCGACCCCGGCCTGACCCGTCTGCCCAGGGGTGAGAACTGGAGCAATGCAGCCCTCCAGGCGAAGCTTCTCGCGGCGGGTTACAACCAGAACGAGGTCACTGCGATCCTCTCGGCCGACTATGATACGGGCGATCTGAATACCTGGAAGTCTCGCGTCATGGTGGCTCTCGGTCTGGGCATCTGGCGCAGTGGAATGCCCGCCGATGCCAGCGGGAAGCCGGCTCTGTGGGAAGCCGCAGCCTTGGCCCCCGGTGACGGCAACGGCAAGCTCGATTGGGAAACCGAGATGAACACCACGGTTCTGTACTCCTATCCGCTGGGATCGTGGTCCGAGTATCTGGACTACGTTCGGTCGACCTATACGCGAATGTACACCGAAGGGAGTAGCGATTTCCGATACCGGTTTGGCATCAAGACCTTCGTCAACTACCTGTTGGAATACCGTCGGTGCTACGATGAGACGCCCGACCTGTACGAGACCCCGGAGCAGCCCATGCAGGCGGTCAAAGATGGTGTGGCCCACATGGTGCAGGTTCTGGATACCACCGAGGCGGACGACCAGGTAAGTCTCGAGGGCTACGACTACGAGGGACGCCACCTGGTCGACCTGACCCAGGATTTCGATTCTATCACGACTACGATCACGACTCTCCAGGCGGGTCACTTCGACCTGTACACGAATATCGGCGATGGAGAACAGTTGGCGATTGACGAACTTTCAGGCTCGCGATCCCGTGGTTCGACCTCGAAGGTCATGATTTTGCTGACCGACGGCAATGCCAATGTCGATCAAGACGGTGTGATCTACGACGAATTGGAACCCAACAATCCGGCCAAGCAATATGCCATCGCCAAGGCTCAGCAGGCGGCGGCCATGGGGATCAAGATCTACACCGTCACCGTCGGGGCTGCTGCCGACATCGCACTGATGCAGCAGATCGCCGCGATCGGCAACGGGGTACACTACCACGCCGATGGGACGGCGGACGACTACACCGTCCAACTCCAGACGATCTTTGACACGGTGGGGAGTGAGCGGCGGGTGATGCTTATTGACTGAGGCCCTGTCGGGTGACGCCGTGGGTGTATGTGCCGGGGATGCTCAGCTCCCCGGACGGTGGGAGGGGCGGTTTCGAGTCGCGGGGTGCGGCTGGACCTGTGCCTGTGGATGTAAGAATCGCCCTGTGTTGGAAACTGAAAATGCTCGAGATGATCCGAATCGAATGGCATGCGATCCTCTCACCGAGGCTCAGGTGGGCCAGTGGGAGAGCATGCCACGGACCCTAAAGATTGATTATGGGAAGCTGGTGTTCGACTGAGACTTCCCAATCTTCCCCCATTTCCCAGTTTTACTTGACTCCTCCCGAAATCATTCGCATGTTTTACTGGGCGTGATTTCGCGGTATGTGCAAATGGATGGTGGTCGGAGCCACCGAGCCCGGACGTTAGGCATCTGGGTTGGAGTCAGGGGGAAGAAGCTGTGAGAACCAAGCGGTTGACCTATCGCTGGCACCGTCGCGGTGCCATTGCCGTGTGGACGGCCATTTCACTCGTCACGGTACTGGGCTTTGGCGCCCTCTCCGTCGACCTAGGCTTTCTGTACATGGTTCAGAGCCAGCTTCAGGTCTGCGCCGATGCGGCCGCGATGGCTGCCGCCGGTCAGCTTGCGGCCATGGATGGCGATCCCCTCGCTCTTGCTCGCCAGGCCGCGTCGGAATACGCCGGCAAGAACAAGGTTCTAAACGGAACTCCCCTCCTGGATACGGACACCGATGTCATCTTCGGTCAGGCCGTCCTGGTGGGGAGCCACTATGAGTTCCAGGCAAATGGCGCTGTGGTTGATGCGGTGAAGGTCCGAGTGCGTCGGACCGGGGATTCTCCCAACGGCTCCATACCTCTGTTCTTTGCAAATGTGTTCGGTCGGAACCATCGCGACATGGTAGCCGAATCGACGGCCATCCTGGTGCCACGGGACATCGCGATCGTGGCCGACCTGTCGGCGTCGCACAACGACGACAGCGAACTGCGGCACATCAACGAGCCGAACATACTGATCAACCTGTGGGATGTCTGGGCGGGGTTGCCCGGGGGCATCAGCCCCGACAGTCCGAACTACACCGTTCAGAAGGCCGGTCCGACTTGGGGCACCTTCATGCAACAGCAGGGCTGGGGCGAGATGACGCTGAATTCGGCATACGTTCCCGCCAACGATACGGGCCTGGCCTATCTTCCCAAGGGCTCGGGTTGGACGAACACCACGATTCGCAACATGCTTGTGGCTCAAAACTACAACGCCAACGAGGTCAACGCGATCATGTCGTCCAGTTACGATAGCGACACGAACGCCTGGAAGGCGCGAGTGGCGACGGCATTGGGGTTGTGCGTATGGCGAAGCGGTCTGCCGGCGGACTCCACGGGCAAGCTCGGAAAGTGGAAGACCGACAATCTCACCGCCGGAAACAACAACAGCAAGCTCGACTGGAGCAGTGAACTGACGTGGACGCGGAGTTACCCCTATGCCAGCGGGTCGTGGAGTACCTACTTTGATTACATGAAATCCACCTCCTCGGCGATGTACAGCGAGGGCAAGTCGGCGTTTCGGTATCGTTTCGGCTGCAAGACCCTCGTGAACTATCTGCTCGAGGAAAAGCGATGCCACGATGAGACCCCTGAGTTGAACGGGACGCCGAGTCAGCCGATGCAGGCGGTCAAGGAAGCCATCGGCAGGATGATGGGGATCATCGACGAGCTGGATACGGATGACCAGGTCAGCCTGGAGATCTACGATCGCTGGGGCCGGCACGAAGTGGATCTGACCCAGAGCTACCAGTCGATCACCGATCGCATCCACGAGATGCAGGCCGGTCACTACGATGTGTACACGAATGTCGGCGATGGCATGGACAAGGCGATCACCGAACTGAGTAGCACCCGGGCAAGATACACGGCCATCAAAGTGATCGTACTGCTGACCGACGGAAACGCCAACGCCGACGGGACGGGTACGATCTACAATGAATATGAGCCGAACAATCCTGCCAAGCTCTATGCGGTGACCAAGGCCCAGGAGGCTGCGGCCGAGGGTATCCGCATCTATACCGTCAGCGTGGGGGCTCGGGCCGATACGGCTCTCATGGAACAGATTGCCACGATCGGTCGGGGCTCTCACTTCTTCGCGTCGGGCTCGATTCAGGACTACACGGCCCAACTCCAGAACATCTTCGAGAAGCTTGGGGGTAAGCGGCCGGTGATGCTGATCCAATAGCCGACGAATTGAAGAAGACAGGACCAGGCGAAGGGAACCTGCCAGGGCGGGTCGGAAGTTCCGACCCGCCCTTTTTCGTATGCGCGGCTGCGACGGTGCATCAAAGGCGGCGGTTCGATAGAATACCCTGTGTTTATGGATGTCTTGCGGAGGAACGTAATGGCGATTCATCCCTCGGCGATCATCGACCCTCAGGCGGAAATCGACCCAAGCGTCCAGATTGGGCCTCATGCGGTGATTGAAGGGCAGGTTCGGATCGGCGCGAACACCCGGATCTATCCGAACGCCTACATTTCAGGATGGGTGACGATCGGGAAAGACTGTCAGATCCATCCGGGTGCGGTGATCGGGCATCTGCCTCAGGATTTTCACTTTCAGGACTGCCGGAGCTACTGCGTGATCGGCGACGGAACGATCGTCCGAGAGTGTGTCAGCATCCATCGGGGCACGCAGCCGGAGTCGTCGACCGTCATCGGCAAAGGGTGCTTCATCATGGGGTACTCTCATGTCGGACACAACTGCGTATTCGGAGACGGCGTCAAGTTCTACAACATGGCTGCCGCCAGCGGACATGTCGAGATCGGGCGCAACGCGATCGTCAGCGGCTACACGGTTCTGCATCAGTTCATTCGCATTGGCCCGTACGCCATCATCGGCGGGCTCAGCCGGATCGGCATGGACGTGCCGCCCTTCTTCACGGCCATTCGCGAAAGTGAATGCATCGGCATCAACGCGATCGGAATGAGACGCAACGGTTTCAAACGCGAGGAGATCCTGGACGCCAAGCAGGCCTATCGCGTCTTGTATCGGTCGGGAAAGGCATTTCGCGCCGCCGTAGATCAGCTCGCCGGAACCGTGACGACCGATGTCGGGCGGCAGATCCTCGACTTCGTTCGCCTGCAGAGCAAACGGGGTTACGTGTCCGGTCCAAGGCACCGCGAAAGTCAGGCAGGGCGATCGGTCGAGGTGCCGGAGGGGACGGAGGAATAGGCACGCCATTTCGGGGCTGGCCGCCAGGTGAGCGGTTCAAGCGGAGAGCCTTCATCGCGAGGCCTTTGTCGCAGCCGTTGTCGGTTGTGTGGTCGCCAGATTCATGCCGATCTTGTTCATGCGTCGGAAGACACGGTGATGGAAATCACTGCGGATCTGTTCGACCGTGTACTCATTACGTTCGAGCTGGAAGGTCAGCATCTCCAGTCCCGAGGCGAGGTCGTTCAGGAGGTTGGGGAGGGAGGGCAGGGGGGCCTCCGGTGCATAGAGCCAGCGGTTCTCGATTCGGACAAACCGAAACTCCTCCAGAGGAAGGCGATTCGAAACCTGGGCGAGCACGATCGCACGGTCTCCGTCGACCCGTTCGCCTCGCAGTTCGACGTGGCGGCTGAAGAGTCCTATGTCATCGGCCAGGCCTCCAAGATCGAACTCTCCCGCGACGCGCTCTCCATGAAGAAGCGTGATTCGCCGTTGCGAGCGATCGTTGACGGCGAAAAGACGGTCCATGGCCAAGAGAGTGTCGATGAGCACAACCCGCTGCTCGGGGGCGACAAGTGATTCCATAAGGCGATACTTCTGCTTCTGATGGAACGATCGCAGCATGCGAGCCGTATCCATCGGAGTGGGCGAACTGAGGTCCGCATCGGACTCGCCTGTAGAGGCGGACGATGACTTTCGGCCGCATCCGGTGAGGAGCAGCAGGCTGGTCAGAGCGATGCAGGTGAGAACTGCCCGGCAATGTATCGCGTGAAGAAGCCTCATGATTGTACTCTGGGATCAGTCGTTACCTCTGTCCCGGAGCCGGTACTTGCAGCCAGAACGGCCGGCGTCGGACGATGCGCCCATCGGTCCGCTGGTATTCGACGACAACACCCACCTTCCGGCCTCTGAAGTCCTGTTCGCCCCAGGAGAGACGAAGCTGGTATCCGTCGCCCATGACGTAGGTACGCTCGGCGCGCCGCATGACGCGGTACGGCATCGCCTTGTCCGGGGGAAGAATCCACTCGAACAACTGGGTGCCGAGGACGTTGGGGCGGGCCACCTCGCCCGGGCGGGACGTGGGACCCTGCCCCTCATCCGCATAGAGGACGACCCGGATGTTTCCGGCCCCGAAGACTCCCTTCTGGGAGCTGGCGGAGATCAGATACGTGTTGATCGCCATACCGTTGACCCGGCTCGGATCGGCGGTGTCGAAGCTGATCCAGGGATTGGGGCGATAGGTGGACATGATGGCCATGACATCGTCGTAGAGTGGGGCACTCATCGTCTGCTGGACGTGGGGCGGCGTGTTGCAGCCTGCCACAATGAGAATCCCGAGGACAAGAGAGCCGCTTCCGCAGAAGCCCGCGAAGGTCCTGCCGGGGCGCGTCGAGATCATGGATGAAGGTCGAATCTGCATACTCACTCCCTGAAGCCCATCACTCGCGTGACGCAGATCGGCGTGGCGGCGGCTGTCGCTGAGGGGCGTTGTCACCTGAAAACGACCCTATCGCCTCTGTTGGAGGTAGTACTCATAGCTATCCGGTCCCACCATCTTCTGGATCGGCGGTTCGGGTTCCCGGCTCTGACTGATCAGTTCGGGTTTGGCCGGTCCGTACTGCGGTTTGGCTGGGCCGTAGTCCGTCCGCAGGGGTTTGGCCTCGGTTCCATGCTCCGCCCGGCTTTGGGATTTCTCCTTCGAGCGTGGCGCCAAGGGTTCCTCCTCGGGCTTCTCCTGCAGCTTCTCCATCAGCGGGCTTCGTCGTATCTCATCGGGTAATAGATCGATCTTGTCCCGCTCCTTGACGGAGAGGTCCTTGGCTTCCCGCTCATTGCGCACGACGACGGGCGTCAGAACGACGAGCAACTCGGTCTTCTCCTTCGTATGCTTGGTGGCACGGAAGAGCAGGCCCAATCCGGGGATATCTCCCAGGATGGGAACCTTGTTCTCGCGCTGCTCTTCTTTGGTCGTGATCAGGCCACCGATAACAACCGTCTCGCCGTCCTTGATGGTGACGCTGGTTTCCGCTTGTCGTTTGTTGAAGACCGGGGCGTTCAGACCTTCGGTGATCTGGACCTTCGATTCGGAAATGGAGGATATCTCAGGCGAGACCTCCAGGTTGACGAACCCGTCCGGATTGATGTGGGGGGTCACATTGAGAATGATCCCCACGTCCTGGTAGCCGACGGCCGTCTGAGTCTGGCCGGCGTACACGTTCGTGTTCTGGACGAATGGAACCTGCTGGCCCACGGATATCTTGGCCTTCTCGTTATCCTGGGCGAGGATGGACGGACGGCTCAATACCTCCAAACGGCCTTCGGATTGCAGGGCGCGGAGCAGGAAGTTGAAATCCTCTCCGGTGATGGTGAACGTGAAGCCGCCGAGCGAGCCGGCCGCTCCGGCAGCGCCCACATCGGTGCCGGTTACGTAGTCATACTTGCTGCTCTGGGGCATGCCGTTGCGGGTCGGATCGGCGACAACCGTCTCGCTGTAGAGCAGATCCTGGACCGCAAATTCCAGCCCCATTTCAACAGAGTCATCGAGCGTGACTTCGGCCATCAACACCTGGATCATCACCTGCGGCGGCGGGGTGTCCAGCTCGGCAATCATCTTCATGACCTGCGGCTCGTAACGCGGGCTGGCCGATACGAGAAGACTGTTGGTCTTGGTGTCGGCCACCACGGAGACTTCCCGCTCGATCTGGCGGAGCTTGGCTTCCTCGTTGCCGAGCTCTTTGTAGAGCTGGCTGATGTTCTTGAAGTGGTTCTTGAGGGCCTTCTCAAGGTCGTCGGCTTTGCTGAACTTGACGCGGTACACGGTATTCGATCGGTCCTCGATCTCCTGCTCGTCGAGCTGACGGACGAGCTTCTCGGCGATGTCGAGGTACTCCTGCGTGCCGGCGGCGATCACCGAGTTGGTCCGCGTGTCGGGCGTAAACGACAGGAGCTGACGTCCGGCGGGACTCCCCTCGCCCCCCAGTCCGGCAGCCAGACCCGCGCCGGCCATCGTGACGACGGTCTGTTCTTCCTCGCCGGTGCCTCCCGAGCGACGACGTGCCTGGTCACCCACCTTGAAGAGCTTCTCCAGTACCTTGACCATCTGGTCGGCATCGGCGTTGACCAGATGGAACACGCGAGTGTCAACCTCACGCGGCGGAATGCCGTCGATGCTCGTGATCAGTTGCTCGAGCATGTCCAGACTGTCCGGTGAGGCGCGCACGATGAGCGAATTCGTCACCTTCTCCGATACGATCTGAACGTTTCGTCTGACGAGCTTCTTGATAGCGTCCTCGCCCGTCTCCTTGTTCTTCTGGGCGTAAGAGATCAGCACAGAATCCGAAGAACTGCCGCGGCCGCTGCTCCGGGTCGCACCTTTGCCGCTGAGAATATCGTTCAACACCTTGGCCAGATCCTCGGAATTGGCCTGCTTCAGCCGGAAAATCCGGATCCGAGTCTCTTCCCGGGGATTGGCCGTGTCCAACTGCTTGACCAGTTCCGAGATGTCCTCCATCTCGCTGGGTGCGGCCCAGACGATCAGTGTATTGGTGCTCGGATCCACGCTCAGCGAAATCCCAGGACCGGCCCCACGGCCACTGGAGGTGCCGCCGGCCGTCGATCGCTGTTGCTGATAGAGCTCCTGGATGACCTGCTGAATGTCTTGTGCCTGAGCCTTCTCGAGCGGGAAAATCTTCATTCGCTGAGAGGCCTCACTCTTCTTGTCGATGTGTTCGATCAGGCTTTTGACCACCTTGTGGTCTTCCTGGCTTGCGGCAACGATCAGCACATTGGCGGTTTCGTCGGCCCGCACGAAGGGGGCCGTACCCTGAGCGGCCTGGGCTCCGCCGGTCCCACCGCGGCGCTTCTCCTGGAATAGATCGGTGAGAATGTCCGCGGCCTTGGCGGCCGACGCATGGATCAGAGCGTAGGGCTTGATCTCGCGCGTGGGCTCGTCGCTGGGCTGGTCGAGTTTGGCAACGAGGGATTCGGCCTGGGTCAGCACGTCTCTTGAGCCGGAGACGATCAGCGTGTTGGATCGGTCATCCGAGATGACCGTGACGGGCATTTCCGGCCCGACGCGCTGGCGGAACTGCTGGGCACCCTTGAGCACATCCTGAAGCATGCTGGCCAGTTTGACCACATCGGCATGCTTGACCTTGAAGATGCCGACGTTGCCTTCAAGGAACGGTGCGTCCTTCACATCGACCTGCTGAAGGATCTTCTCGATGATCGAGAAATTCTCTTTGCTGGCCGAGACGATGAGGGAGTTGGAACGTAAGTCCGTTTCGAGAACGACCTTGTCACGGCTGCGGGCGGCAGCGCCCCCCTGACCCGAGGAGGACAGTCCTGGCTTGTACAGGCCCTCCTTGAACATCTTCTGGAGCATCTCAGACACCCGCGTGGCGTCTGCAAACTTCAGGGGGAAGAATCGCACCGTGCCGTCCACCAGCGGCTCGATGTCGAGCTTCTTGATCAATTCGGTGAGTGTCTCGAAGTTCTCCTTGCTGCTGGCGACCAGCAGGCCGTTCATCACCGGGTCGGGATAGATTGCCACCTGGTCCGATGGGATGGCCCGGGCTCCGGGCGTCTGGCGCATCTGCATGCGCTCCTTAAACAATGATTGGAGCACAGGCGCAAGCACGCTCGCCTCGTTGTTCTCCAGCTTGATGATCCGGATGTCGGCGATCGGAGCCAGTGGCGCATCTTCAAGCGTCTTGATCAGGCCCTTGATGGCCTCAAAGTCGTCTTTGCTCGATGCGATGATCAGCGAGTTGCTTCGCTCGTCCGTCTCGATGACGGGCATATCGCGATGGGTGGTGCCTTGGCTGAGCATCTGAATCCGCTGCTTCCAGATCTGTTCGATCTTCGGCGCGATGACGTTGGCCTGCGTCTTATCCAGGGGTACCAGACGGATGTCGCCCACGATGCTGCGCGAGGTGTCGAGCTTCTTGGCCAGGTCGACGATCTCCTGATAGTTGTCCTCCTTAGCCATGATGATCAGCGAATTGCTGCGGAGGTCGGCCAGAACGAGCACCCTCTCCCGGTCGACGGTGGTGGTGCCCAATCGCTGCAGCGCCTGTAGACGTTGCGTCATCATCTGCTGGAGCTGAGTGGCCATGCTCTGGGCGTCGGCGTACTCCAGCTTGTGGAGTTTGGCCGGCCACTTGCACGACACGCCGGGGGTATCCAGGTAGCTGACAATCTCCTGGGCCAGGGCGAGTTGTTCTTCACGCCCGGAGACCACGAGGATGTTGGTGCGTGCGTCGGCGGAGATGCCGACGTTGTAGACCATCGCCTTGCCGGTCACGCTGTTCGGAACGGGGGTGCCGGTTCCTATGGGCTTGCCGCCCGGCCCCGTCGGAAGCAGTTTGCCCTCACGGAAGATCTGTTCCAGAGTCTTGCCGATGTCCGTGGCGTCGCCGTCCTTCAGCGGGAAGATACGCACCAGAACCGCCTCGCCCGTCGGCACCGAGTCGAGCAACTTGACGATCTCCTCCATGGCCTTGAGGTTGCCCTCGGTACTGCTGATCAGGAGGCTGTTCGTGCCCGGTTCCGCGGACACCTTGATGGGCTTCTCCAGATCAAGCTCGGGCAGCTCCTTGTCGCCCTTGGACTTGATCTTCAGCCGCCGTATCTGTTCGGACAGCGCCTGGCCCTGCTTGCTTGAGAACTTCTGGTTGACCATCTCATTGATCACCTGGGCAAGGGCGGTTGCCGAGGCATTGGTCAGAGGGATATGGAGCATCTTCGCCGTGGCGAACTCGGGCTTGACGTCCAACATCTTGATCATGTCGTCAAACTGTTTCAGGTCGGCTTCGGGGGCTGTGACGATCAGCGTGTTCGTCCGGTCGTCGGGAATAACCGTAATGGCCTCTCCGGGGATGCCGCGCTGCGCCTGGAGCCGCTGGATCATCTTCTCGAGCATGGCAGCGGCTTCATTGGCGGTCACGTTCTGAAGGGCGAAGGTCTTGAAGGTGACCGGGCCGATCAGGGGCTGAGAGTCGAGCTTCTCGACGATCTCGCGGATCTCGACCATCCGTTCCTCGACGGCGCCGATCAGCAGGGCGTTGCTTCGGGCATCCGATAGCACGATCACGTCGTCGGTCGGACGCGGGCGACGTCCCGCCTGCCGAAATGCCTGCGTCAGCAGGTTGTTCAGCACGGGGGCCAGTTGACTGGCCCGGGCATTCTTGAGTTGGAAGACTTCGAGCTTGACCGGGACTTCCGACTCGTCCAACGCCTTGATCAACCCCTCAAGGGCGGCCACCGCTTCGGCGTCGCCCTGGATCGTGACCGTCTCAGGACCGGTCGGCACGATCTCCACACGTCCACGGAAGCGGCTCAACTCGGGGAGTTGGTCGAGCATGTCAAGCGTTTGCTGGGTGGTGGGGGAGGTCTTAATGACGGCCTTCGAGTCGGTCGATTGGAGGATTCTCTGACCGAGGCGAATGTATTCTCCCTCGTCCTTCATCAATTTATGGGCGGCCGGCTGGGTAGTCGGCGGCACCGGTCTGGCCGCCAGTGGACTCGCCGCTGCAATTTGCCGCGGTGTTCGGGCGACCGGCTGGGTGCTCTGGATCCGGAGATGGTTCTGACCGGCGATCGGGAGGGTCCCCTTGTCCATCCGTTTGCGCAATGCGTTTCGCTCCGGACGAAGGGTTTCCTGGCGGAGCGTACGATCGACCACACGTTGTGTGGTCGGTTGGGTGGTTCCGGTCAGCCGAGCCTCTACGGTGGCGGGCTTCGGCTTGACGGCGAGCGGTTGCGTCGTCGGGGCCGGCTTGCCAGCCTTGGCAGGCCGGGTCCCGCTGACCACCTGCTTGACGAGTTCGTCGATCAGACGAGCTTCATCGTCGGCATCGCTGGTCTTGGCCTTCTGGGTCAAGGCCGGTGCTGCCGTCTGGGTGAAACGGTTCGACGTCGGAGGTTTGTCCCCCGCCGCGGCGAAGAGCAACACGGATAGAAGTATGTCGGGTAGCATCACGTTCACCCCGTTCCTATTGGATCGCTCCGAAGAGCGTTCATGCGTCGATACGCCGAGAGTCTCCGTTCTCTAGTAGGCCGACCTTCCCCTTCGCTTCGTGGTCTGCCTCTCCATCATCTGATCGAGCACCTGCTTGAGCTCCGTAGCCTGCAAGCGCTTCAACCGGAGAACCTTCATCGTCGGTTCACCGGCCGGCTTGACGTCCTGCAAATCTTTGACCAGCCGTTCCACCTGGGCAAACTGCTCGGCCGGCCCGGCGATGATCAGGCTGTTCGTGCGATCATCCACACCGATCGACACCAGCGCCGCCCGCTTGCCCGTCTGCTGGGCACGGTTCCGTTCGCCCTGGTTGACGGTCTGCTCGATCGTCTGGGCCAACTCGGTCACATCGATCGTCGGCGGAACCGGGATCACCCGGATCTGCCCGCCCAGGTCCTCGCGGTCGAGTTGAGCTGCCATCTTCTCGATCATGCCGAAGTCCGTCTTTCGGGCTCGGACAATCACCGTGTTCGAAGTCTCGTCAGCCATGATGATCGGGACCATCTCGGCAGCCGTAGCACCCCGCCGCCGCGTAGCCTTCTGCGTCGCGGGGTCCGTGAAGATCTGAGACAGCATCCCGGCCAGAATACCCGCACGTGCCGCCTTGAGGGGGATAATCTTCGGTTCCCGATCGGCCTGAGCCGTCGGCTGATCCAGCCCCTTCACGACGGCCTCCAACTGGACCATATTCTCCTTCTTGCCGCTTATGACCAGGGCGTTCATCGAGTCCGAAGAACTCACTCGGGTCCCGCCGGCCAGATCGCCCCGGGCGCCGCTGGCCGTCGGACGCTTCAGGTAGTCCTGCATTATAGTCAATGCCTCGGCAGCGTCGATGTGGTCCAGCGGAATCACCTTCATCTCTTCATTTGTCGACGGATCGACATCCATTTGGGTCACCAGCTCTTCAACCTCCTTTAACTCTGACTTCTTGGCGGAGATGATCAAGGAGTTGGTACCTGGTTCAGCGGTCACTGTGATCGGCTCTTCGCCGCGCTGGGTTCGCATACGCGAGCGGTACGTCTGGGTAAGCGTGGCGGCGACATCGGTGGCGCGGGCCTTCTTCAGCGTCATGACGTGGACTTCTCGTCCGCCCTTATCCTCCTGATCCAGGTCCTTGATGAACTTACGGATCCGAACCAGGTTCTTCTCGCTGGCACTGATAATGACGGCATTCGTGCTCGTTTCGGCGGTGGCAACGACGCGGTCGCTTTCGGACTGGGCGCCTGCCCCTCGCCGTGGGGCGAATGTCTGCTGAATTGCCGTGGCCGTTGTATACGGGTTGGCAAACTCCAGCGGGAAGATCTCGATCTTTCGCGTGCCGGCGGCCCCCTCGGGGGTCTCCACGTCGATCTTCTTGATCAGCGCCTCGAGTTCCTCAAGCTTCTCCTTCCGGGCCGTCAGGACCAGTCCGCCGACGGAATCGCTGATCGAAATGCGGACGTCACCTTGCAGCGTCGTGTCCCACTTGCCGGTGCGCCCCGGCTTCCGCAGGTATTCCTGAAGGACCGTTTGCGCCTCTTCCGGCGAGATGTGGGTCAGGCGGACGATGCGGACCTCGGTCTCCTTCGTGTCCACATCCATCTCTTTGATCGCATCCGCGATCTTCTTGAAGTCGGCCTCGGAGGCCATCACCATCACCTTGTTTGTTCCCTGCGGGTTGACGATGGTGATGGGGGGCTGCCCCCCGCGCTTCGCCTGGCGGCCCTGGACAAACATCTGGCTCAAGGCCAGGGCGATGTCGGCGGCCTCGCCACTCTTGATCTCCACCACGTGCATCTGCTTCGTCGAGGAGCCTTCCTTGTCGACGTCCTTGATCAACTGATCGACCAGCTTCATGTTCTCCGGAGAGGCGCTGACCACGAGCGAGCCGGTGCTGTATTCCGCCGCGGCCAGAACCCGTTCGGTGGGTCCCCTGCGCCCGGACTGTGATGCAAAGGCCTGGTTGATCATTTGGGCGACCGTATATGGTTCGGCCCATTCCAGTTGGAAGGTCTTGAGCAGACGCGTCTTGAATTGCTCGCTGGGAACATCCATGGTCTGGATGAGCTTCTCAAGCTCCTCAAGGTCCTTCTTCTTGGCCGAGACGATCACCGAGTTCGTGCGATCATCCGCCGTGACGGTCACCGGAAGCTGGCCCTGACGGGTGCGCCCGCGCGTCTGGGCGTAGAGCTGAGTGAGTTGGAGTTGCACCTCGTCGGCATGGGCGTGCTGAAGGGCGATCTTCTTAGTCTCTCGCTTCGTGGCGGTCTCGGTGTCGAGCTGGTTGAGGATCTCGTCGATCCGCTTCATGTTCTCCTCGCTGGCGATGAGGACCAGCGACCCCGTCGTATACTCGGGCACCGCCTCCACCCGGTCGCGGAGTCCCTGACGGACCCCGGCCTGAGGCAAGAACGCCTGGCGAATCGCCTGGGACACCTGGGCGGGGTCGGCGAACTCCAGGGCGCGGACCTTGGTCTGTCGGGCCCCCTTGCCGCTGACCCCTTCCTGATCGATTCGAGCGACAAGGGTCTTGATCGTCTCAAGGTTCTCATCGTTGCAGCGGACCAGCAGGGCGTTCAGGTTCGGCTCAGAGAGGATGGTCACGACATCGCTGGGGCTGATCCGCATCGAAAGCCCACGTCGGCTCTGGGACCGTTGCGTGAAATACTCCGTGAGCATCTGGGCCGTCTCGTCCGACTTGGCGAATTTCAGCTCGATCGTCGTGTCCTTGATCTTCTTGGTCTTGCTGAACTCCTCGAGCTTGTCGATCACCTCATTCTTGATCTGCTTCTGCTGAAGCTCCGTCGCACGGATCATCACCGTGTTAGTGATTGTGTCGTACTCCGCGGTGGGGGGTTCGTGTCCTCCCTTCAGATACATCTGTCCCCGCTTGCTCTGATAGAGCTGGCCGATGGCCCGGGCGACATCGGCGGCCTGCGCCTGTTCGAGTTGATAGACCACCGTGACCTTCTCGGTGCTGCCGGTGGGAGGAACGTCGATCTGCTTGAGGACCTTTTCGACGATCTGGAAGGTCTTGACACCGCCCGTAACAACCAGCGTGTTGGTGCGTGGGTCGGGTACCGCCGCAAAGACCTCCATTTCGGCGTTCTTCTGGCCCCTCGATCGCAACTGGGCAATGACCTGTTGCGTCATCGTCGTAAGCTGCTGGTGAAGCTCGACCGCATTGGCGAACTTCAGCTCGAAGATTCGGATGTCGGTGTCGGTTCCTTCGACATCCATGGCCTTGGCGAGCTCCTCGATCTCTTTGCGCACACTCTCCGGCGCACGAATGATCAGCGAATTACTGGCATTGTCGCCGATGATGGTGACGGCCTCTTTGCCGCGCTTCTGTCCGCGTCCGACGAAGGCCTGCTGAAGCTTCGGGGCAATGACCTCGGGGTCGGCCTTGCTCAGGAGAAGCTTGACCGGCTTGCCTTCCTTGATCGCCTCCTCGTCGAGGGCCTTGATGCGCCCCACGATCTCCTTACGGAGGGGTTCCGGGGCCTTGATATAGAGGGTGTTCGTGCTGCTCTCTGCCGTGATCCTCACGCGGGACCCGCCGCCTGAACGCACGATGCCCGCGGCCCCCTCGGCCGCCTCGGGCGTGGCCGAACTCCGTTGACGACCGTAGAGCACCATCATCGTCTGGGCGACCTGCGCCGCGTTGGCGCTGTCCAGCGTAAGGGCTTCGATCTCGGACTTGCTGGCCTCATCCTCGAGCGTATTGATGTACTCGTCGATGATCTGCATGGCCTTCTCGGGGGCCATCACCACGAGTGTGTTGGTGGTGGTATTCGACGTGATCGTGATCTGCTCGCCCAGCTTGAAGCTCATCTCGCCGCCGGCACCCTGAAGCTGCTGGATCTGCTCCTGAAGCTGCTGGATCGCAACGTTCTGAGCCTGGCCGGGGGCCGCCGCGGCGGCTGGGACGCGCGGCGCCGCCTGACGGCGCCCCTCCACCCCGAGGATCGTCTTGAGACCTTGCTCGACCTCCGAAACGCTCAGGTTCTCCAGGTGATAGTATCGAATGACACCGTACTCCTGCCCCGGTACGTCCACCTTGGCCAGCAGGTCCACGACGTCCTTCTGCATCTCAGGCGAGGCCACGACGATCAGGTAGTTCAATCGCGTGTCAGGGATGATGCGCATCCGCTGCGCTCCCTTGGAGGACACCGCCGTCTTCATGAGATCTCGCAGGCTCGATCGCTCTTCCTTCTCACCTTCGTCCTTCTTGGCGCCCTTGGCCTCTTTGCCTGGCTGCGGCTGCTGGGGCTGAGGGACGACCGGGGCCCGAGGCTCGTTGAAGATGCGGTCGAGCAGCGCGGCGGCCACCGAGACATCAATGTGCTTCGGCTGATAGACCTTGTACTCCAGCTCTTTGCCCAGCGGAGCGGCCATCTCCTCCTGCAGACGCTTCACGAGGTCTTCCATCTCCTTAACGCGTCGTTCCGGACCACTGATCTGAATCAGGCCGGTCTTCTCGTCGATCATGACCTGAACGCCCGGGATGCCGAGCGGCTTCAGAGCGTCTGCGGCATCGCGCTTGCTGTCCCGGGTCGATGAGGATCGAGCGGAAAACCGATTCTCCGTGGTCGGCCGTTCGGCAGCGGGAGTGGCCGGCGCTTTCGGGGTCACGCCGACAGCAGGTTCCTGGGGTTTCGCCTCGGTCGGAGCCGCCTTCGGTGACGCGCTGACGGCGGGCTCCTTCGGCTTCGCCCCGGCCGACGCGGCCGGTTTCTGTGCCGCGACAGGAACCGGAGCGGCAGCAGGAGCAGGCGCCGCCACAGGCGTCAACGGCTTTGGAGCCGGAACAGGTGGGGGGGGCGCAACGGGAATGGGTGCCGGCTTCGTGGTGGCTGCTGAAGGTGCCGTCGTCGCATGACGGGTTTGTGCCATCCGGACGGTGATGGCTGCCGGACGGCTCGAAGGAGCCGCAGGTTGCGTGCCGGCAGGTGCGGAAGCGCCGGACACAATGCCGTTCAACTCCGCCGCGAGCGTGATCAGAATGCTCGGGGCGACGAACCGGGAGGCCTTACCCTTCTTGATCGCGGGGATGGCGGGCGTGGTCCCACCACTGGTTCTGACACTCCGCTTGGGTTGCGTTGCAGGCACGCCCTTGCGCTCCTGGTCGGCCTTTTCCTTCTCCTTCTCGATCTTCTCCTTCTCCGCGTCCTCGCGCATCTGAATGGCATCCTCAATGCTGATCTCGCGGATCAGAGACTCCGGCCGCTTGGCCCCGATAACGCTTGTCTTGTCACTGTCCTTCAGGTAGCCCCAATCCTTGAGTTGCGACATAAGCTTCGTCGCGTCAAGTTCCCGAAGCTCCAGGGTCCGGGTGATCGGCGGCTTGGATCGGTTCTTGTCCTCGAACATCTTGACGAGTTGCTTAACGTCGCGAATTTCGTCCGGCTTACCGTAGATCATCAGCACCGAGGGATCGTCGTAGAGCGTCTCGAGCGTCGGGCCCTTCTTGGGCGGATAGCGCTTCTCGAGGATGCCCTCCAGGTCGTACTTGATGTCATAAGCATCCGAGAACTCCAGCCGGATGAACTCAAACGGACGATGCTCCTCTTTGCGGATCATCTCGCCCGTGTTCGGGTCGATCTCCATCTCCGGCTTCTCGAACATGTCGATGACCTTCTGGACCATGGTCTGCTGTTTGCTCGTGCCGGCCACGAAGACCGAATTCATCATATAGTTGGAGCTCACCTGAACGGGATTACGCTTCGTTCGTGGATCGGACGCGGCGTTCACCATGTCCGAGACCATCTTGGCCACCTCTTCCGCGTCGGATTCCTTAAGGCGGTAAAGCTTGAACTGAACCCCGCCGGCCACCGACTTGTCCTCGATCTCCGCGACCAGTTCCTTGACCTTCGCAACATCGCGCGGCAGGCCCTTGAGGATCAGGGTGTTGCTGGCTGCGTCGGGCACAATCGTGACGGCCAGTGCACCAATGTCGCCTCCGCCCTTGCGGGGTCGCGTCGGCTGCTGACCTTCACGATCGCGGAGGAGCTGCTGCAACACCTGGTGAACCTGCATCGCCTCGGCCTTCTCGATCTCGATGATCTCGACGGTCTCGCCCGCCCACGCAGGGTCTTCGACGTCGAGTTCCTTGATGAGCTGCTCGGCGAGCAGAAGGATCTGGCTCGGTCCGCTGACGATCAGACGGTTGCTGCGGGTATCGGGCAGAACCATCGGCGGGCTACTGCGCTGAACCCGATTGCCCTGGCGGAGGTTGAGCTCCTGGGCCTTCGCCTGGATCATCGGCTGGATAATGCTCTGGACTTCCGCCGGTCGGGCGACCTCCAGCGTGAAGAACTTGGTCTGCGTATCGGCGAAGTCCTCCACGTCGAGTTCCTTGATCCAACGCTTGATCTCGACCATCTTCATGGCAGGGGCCTGCGCGATGATGGTTGGTCCCGCCACCGTCAATCGCACGTCCTGTTGGGTTCGCCGGCCCGTGGTCTGAAGCGGCTGGAACATCTGCATCAGCGTGGAGGTCAGCGTGTTCGGGTTGGCGTATTTGACCTCGATCTTCTCCTGCTGGATGCCTTGCGACTCAGCGGCCTCGTCCATCTCTTTGGCCAGCTTCTCGACTTCCTTGAAATCCTGCTCGCTCGCCGCCACGAAGATGCGGTTCGTCATCGGTTCGGCCGTGATGTAGATCGGCATGGCCGAATACGTTCGCGTCCGGCGCAGTTGCGCCCGCGCCGTGGCCATGCTCTGAAGGGTTGACGCCACATACTGAACGTCGGCCTTCTTGATTTCCAGAACGTGGATCTGATCCTTCAGACCCATCGCTTCGGTGTCCAGTTCCTTGATCAGTTCCTCGGCCACCTTCGTCTCGGCCTCGCCGGCCATGATGAGCAGGCGATTGGTGCGCGTCTCAGGCGTAATCGTGACGTTGGCCTGTGCATAGCGTCCCCGCTGCATGCGGGTTCGCTCGGTGACCAGCGGCGTGAGCATACTGGCCAGGTAGCCCGCGTCGACGTGCTTGACATCCAGCATGGTCAGCTTCCGGACATACTTCTTCGCGCCTTCCTGCTTCTTGTTGATGATCTCCTCGATGTCTTTAAACAGCGACTTCGGGGCGCAGACCATCAGCTCGTTGTTCAGCACATCGGGCAGGAAAAGCATGCTGCCGCGCTGTTGGCGGGGGTCCTGAGAGAAGATGGTCTGCAGCGTCGAAACCATGGCGCTCAGGTCCACCTCGGGCAGGCTGAAGGAGCGGATCTCCATCTTGGCCCGCTCCTCGGTGTCGACGGTCTTGATGAAGGCCTCGATTTCATCCAAACGGTCCTTCGGGCCGTTCATGATGAGGTCCGCGCCGCTGATCGACATCGTTGTCTCGACGGGGCGGACCCGCTGGCCGGTTCGGATACGCTGGCTCAGGAACAGGCTCTGGATCAGCACATAAAGCTCATTCACCCGGATGAACTTCGGGCTGACGATGCGCCGTTCCGGCTTGGTGTCGGCGGCCTGTTCGTCGATCTCGCGGACGAACTTCTCGATGTCCTTGTAGTCGGTGGGGGAGGCCCAGATCAGTAGCCGGTTGCTCGCCGAATCGGGCACGACCTTGAGGGGCTGGACCGCCGTGGCCGTCTGGCCGCGACGGCGACGCTCCAACTCCTGCTGCGTGAACATCTGGGTGACCATCGAATAGACGTAGGTGCAGTCCGCGTTGGCCAGTTGGATCGACTGGACCTGAGTCTCAGGCTCGATGCCTTCGATGTCGAATTGTTTGAGCATCTCCTCGACGAGCTTCATCTCCTCATCGCCGGCGTAAACGAACAGCCGGTTGAGGACCGTGTCGGGGATGATGCTGAGCTGGACGCTCAGCCCGCGACGGCTGCGACCCGTGCTCGCCTGCGTCTGCACGAGGCTGGAGAGCTGCCCGTAAATGTTCGACGCCTTCGCGAACTTCAGCGGGTAGACCTTGAACTGCTGGCGGGTCTCCTCGATGTCCGCCTTGAGCTGCTTCATCGTCTTCTCGATCTGCTCGAAGCGGTGCTCGGGAGCGCTGATGATGATCATGCCGAGCTGCGGATCGGGGTAGAAGGTCCCCTTGCCCGCCATCGTCGTTTGAAGCATGCGGCAAAGCGTCGCGACGTTCACCGCGTCGCCCAGTTTGTACGTGCGGACGATCGGCTGGTTCTTGTCCTCGACGTCGAGTTCCTCGATCAGCTTCTTGATCTCGACCATCTTGTCCTTGGGGGCCTCGACATAGAAGCTGCTTCCGCTGGCGGGGAACACCCGCACGTCGATGTACTCGACGCGTTTGGCCCCGGTTTTGCCCTGCGGCTGATAGATCGCAGTAATGGCGGCCATGAGCTGGCTGTAACTGATAAACTTCGGTGTCACCAGCTCGCGCACCTTCTCCTTCTCGACGAAGGCATCCTCCATCTGTGCAACGAATAATTCAATGTCGCGGAAATCCTCATCGGTGCACGTGATGAGCAAAACGTTGGTCGTCGGCTCGGGCACCACCTGAATGGGGATGATGTCGCGGGCGGCGGCGCCTCGCTTCACGGCTCGACGCTGCTGCTCGCTCTGGGTGAAAAGCTGGGCGATCTTGCTGGCCATGTACTGGCAGTCGGTTCGCTTCAGCGTGAGCGTGTGAAGCTCCGCCTCCTTGCGCAGGTTCTCGACATCGAGCGTCTCGAGCATCTTCTTGACCAGCGCCATCTCCTCCTGGGCGGCGTACACGAAGAGCCGATTGTTGGCGTCATCAGGGTACAGATACAACTGAAGGCCTTGTCCGCGACGGCTTCGGCGCTGGCTCATTTGCTGACTGACCAGGGTGCTGGCTACGCCGTAGACGTTACTGGGCCGGGCGTACTTGAGGGTGATCGTCTCGAACTGCTGACGCGTCTCCTCGATGTCACCCTTGAGCTGCTGCATCATCTTCTCGATCTGTTCGAAGCGGTGTTCCGGGGCGCTGACAATCAGCATGCCGAGCTGCGGGTCCTGATAGAAGGTTCCCTTGCCCGTCAGCGTGGTTTGCAGCATGCGAGTGAGCGCGGCCAGGTCCATGTCGCCCAGCTTATATGTGCGGACAACGGGCTGGTTCTTGTCCTCGACGTCGAGTTCCGCAATCAGCTTCTTGACCTCGGGCATCTTGTCCTTGGGGGCCTCCAGGAAGAAGCTTGATCCCGTGGCCGGGATGGCCGAAATGTCGCTGTACCGCTGCACCCGCTTGCCGTATCGGCTGGGCGGCGGGTTGAACAGGGCGGTGACGGTCGACATGAGCTGGCTCATGGTCAGATACTTCGGGGTGATCAGCTCGCGGACCTTCTCCTTCTCGACAAAGGCCTTCTCCATCTGGTCAACGAAGGCCTTCACGTCCTTGAAGTCCTCTTCGGTGCACGTGACCAGCAGCGAGTTGGTCACCGGCTCAGGCACGATCTGAATCGGCAGCACGTCGCGCGAGGCACGGCCTGCCTTGGCCGCGCGACGCTGCTGCTCGGCGGTCGTGAAGAGCTGAGAGATCTTGGTCGTCATGTACTCGCAGTCGGTGCGTTCCAGTGGGATCGTGTGAAGTTCGGCCTCCTTGCGCAGGTTCTCCACGTCGAGCGTCTCGAGCATCTTCTTGACCAGCGCCATCTCCTCGGGTGCGGCATAGACGAAGAGGCGGTTGTTCGCATCATCAGGGTACAGGTACAACTGGATGCCCTGTCCGCGGCGGCTCCGGCGTTGGCTCAATTGCTGACTCACAAGTGTGCTGGCAACGCTGTAGACGCTGCTGGGCCGGGCGTACTTCAGGGTGATGGTCTCGAACTGCTGGCGGGTGTCCTCGATGTCGCTCTTGAGCTGCTGCATCATCTTTTCGATCTGCTCGAAGCGATGTTCCGGGGCGCTGACGATCAGCATGCCGAGCTGCGGGTCCTGATAGAAGGTCCCCTTGCCGGCCAGCGTGGTCTGGAGCATACGAGTCAGGGCCGCCAGGTCCATGTCGCCCAGCTTGTACGTCCGGACAACCGACTGGTTCCTATCCTCCGTGTCGAGCGTTTCGATCAGCTTCTTGATGTCGGCGAGCTTATCCTTCGGACACTCCAGGAAGAAACTCGTTCCCGTCGCGGGAATTGCCCGGATGTCCTCAATCTCCTTGCGCTTCACGCCGTACTTGCCCGGCGGGTTGTACAGGGCGTTCACGGTGGACATGAGCTGGCTGTAGTTGATGAACTTCGGCGTGATCAGCTCAAGCACCTTCTCCTTCTCGACGAAGGCATCTTCCATCTGAGCAACAAACAACTCGATTTCCCGGAAGTCCTCCTCGGTGCAGGTGACCAGCAGAGTATTCGTCGTCGGTTCCGGTACCACCTGGATGGGAATGACATCTCGGGACGCCTGCCCGCGCTTGGCGGCACGACGCTGTTGCTCCGTCGAGGTGAACACCTGCGATATCTTGCTGGTCATGTACGTGCAGTCGGTTCGCTTCAAGGTGATGGTGTGGAGCTCAGCATCCTTTCGGAGGTTCTCCACGTCGAGCTGCTCGAGCATCTTCTTGACCAGCGCCATCTCATCGCCGGCAGCATGGACGAACAGCCGATTGTTGTTGTCGTCGGGGATCACCGACAATTCAAGCGATCGACCGCTGCGGCTGCGCCGTTCGGAAAGCTGAAGGCTGACGAGCTGGCTGATCATGCTGTAGACACTGCTGGGGCGGGCGAACTTCAGGGTGATCACCTCGAACCGCTTCTCTTCTTCCTGAATGTCCGCCTTGAGCTCCTGCAGGGTCTTCTCGATCCTCTCGAAGTGCTGCTTCGGGGCACTCACAATGAGCACCCCGCGCCGGGGCTCCGGGATATACGAGCCGATGCCACCCATGGCGACCGACAGGGCGCGGGCGAGTTCGGTCACGTTGGCATCGCCCATCTTGTAGGTCTTGATGATCGGCGTGTTCTCGCCCTCAGTGTCCATCTCCTCGATCATCTTCTTGATGGCGGGAAGCTTGTCCTTGGGGGCTTCAAGGAAGAAGCTGTAGGTCCCGGCCGGGATTACCTTGATCTGCTGCATCTGGTTGCGAACGTCGCGCCGCCGGGCGTTCACGAAGAGCTGCTGGACCATCGTCTGGACCTGACTGGCCGAGACGTACTTCGGGGTGATTTTGATCCGCTCCAGACCCTTCTCCGCGTATTCCGTGTCGATCTTCTTGGCGAGCTTTTCGATCTCGTCGAACTCCTTCTTGGGCGCGCTCACCAGCAGGCTGTTGGTCACCAGCTCCGGCCACACCTGCACGTCACGGAAGTCAAAGTTCTGCCGCTGCTTGCTCGATCCCTGTTTCCGGGCGAAGAAGCTCTGGACCGTCGAACTCACCTCGTAGGCGTCGGCGAACTCGATGGGGATCCACTTGATCTCCTCGCTGTCGTCCTTGAGTTCGACGTCGATCTGTTTGACCATCTCCTCGACCTGCTTCATCAGCTCGTCGGGGGCGAAGACAACCAGCTTGTTCTGACGAGGTTCGTAGGAGAGCTGGAGCTGCGAGACGGCCTTCTGCCCGAAGCTTCGCCGAAGCTTCTCGGTCAGCATGCTGCTGAGCGTGCTGTAAACGTCGGAGGCTCGCATGTGTTTGATGTCAAGGAGCTGCATCTTCGACTCGGTCTTCTGCTGGGCATCGGTGTATTGCTTGACGACGTCGTCGATTTCCTTGAAGCGGTTCTCGGGCGCCAGCACCATCAGCATGTCGGTGCTGGTATTGGGGATGAAACTCCAGCCCGGCTCATCGCGGCGGCGTTTCTTGTAGCCGAAGACCGTCGTGAGCGTACTGGCCAGTTCGCTCACGTTCGCCTGCGGGAAGTGATATGTCCGGATCCTCAGCGTGCTGCTTTCGGGCGTATCGTACGACTTGATGAAGTCCTGGATCTCCTTGAGTTGGACCTTGGGCGCACGGATGATCACTCCATCGCTGACCGGTTGGATCATGACGGATTGCTTCGCGCGGATCCCGGTCGGCACGAACATGGCCGTGCAGATGCTGGCCACCTCGCTGGGTGAGGCGAAGTTCAGCACGATGTGCTCGGGCTTGTTGGGGTTCTCGACCGCCTTGGCATCGATGTCCTTGGCGATTCGCTCGATCTCTTGAAAATCCTTGCCGAAAGCACCGGCCACCAGCACGTGATTCGTGATGGTCTCCGCCCAGATCCGCACCGGCGGACGGTTCTCATTCGTCTTGGCTGGCGGAGTGGCGGCTGCCCAGATGGTCGTAATCGTGCTTGCCGCAGAAGTGGCGTCCACATGCTGCAGCGGGATCCACTTGACCAGTTGCATGTCCACGCCGGCCTCTTGTGTGGTGGGGCCGGAGACGGGGACATCCAGTTCGGCCAGAATCGTCTTGGCCAACTGCAGCACATCCTTCGGTGCATAGAGGATGACCTTGTTCTGCCGGTCTTCCACGGTGATGCTGAGTCGCTCGGCGAGCCGCTTGCTCCGCTGTGCCAGCCGCTTGCGCAGCATGTCGTCCAGGATCGAGGCCGCATAGGAAGCCCGTGTGTGCTTGACCGGCACCATCTCCTGGATCGAGGGCTCTTCGGTACTGGCCGTCGCCTTGAAGTCGGCAATGACCTTCTCAATCTCGGTGAATCGGGAAGTGTCGGCCGTGACGATGATCGTTTCGCGCGGCGAATCCACCAGGAAACTCATCGGGGGTTCTTCCCGGCGGCGGGCCGCGCGGCTGAACACCGCGGTCAGTGTCTGATGAATCTGTTCGACGTTCAAGCCAGGCAGGTGCCACGTCTTGACCGCCATGCGTGCTTCCGAGGGTACGTCGATACTCTTGATGAAGCCCTTGATCGTCTCCATGCGGGTGGTCGGAGCGCGAACCAGCACGCCGTTCTGCATGGCCTCGAACGAGATGCCCTCGGTCGATACGGACAGTCGGCGGCCGTAGCCGCTCTGGGCCTGTGGGATGAACATCGCTCGGCACATCGCCACGACATAGGGGGGGTCCGCGTATTCCATCTTGATGATGCTGGGCTGCGTTGTGGCCACCTTGACCTTGTTGTCGAGTTCCTTCGCCAGCTTCTCGATCTCCTTGAAATCGTCGGCCGGCGCGCTGACCAGAACCGAGTTGGTAATCGGCTCGGGCCAGATCTGGATGGGCAGAGAGCGGAAACTCGTTCGTCCGCGAACGCTGCGCTCGCCCCACATTCCCGTCAGCGTCGAGGCAATGGTCGTGGCGTCGGTGTTCTCGAGGACGATCCAGCGGACACTCCCGGCGTCCTTGTCGAGGGGGACGTCGAGCTGTTTGATCATGTCTTCGGCCTGTTTCATGATGGTGTCGGGCGCGAAGATGACCAGCTTGTTCTGCCGGGTCTCCGGAAGGATCTGGAACTGTCGGGCCGCGGCGGAATAACCTCCTCGCGTCAGAGCGGCACCGAGCATTCGGTTGAGCAGCTCGACCACCTCGTCCACGCGGGCGTTCTTGAGGTCATACATCTTCATCGTCGCCGTGGAGACCTTGACGCCTTCGGTGTACTGCTTGATGAGCTTGTCGATCTCTTCGAAACGCTTCTTGGGCGCCGTGATGACGATCATCTCGGCGTCGGGATTGGGCATGAAGTTGATCGAGCCGCCGCCCCGACGTCCGCGCTCGGCGCTGAACACCTGCTGCAGGGTCGAGACGAGCTGTGTGAGGTTCTGGCCCGGTACGTGAACGGTCTTGACCTCGATGTTCTCGACCTCCGGAGAGTCGAGGGTCTTGATGAAGTCCTGAATCTCCTTCATCTGCTGCTGAGGGGCGCGGATGATCAGGCCGGTCCGGTGCGGCTGGAAGAAGGTCGTCCGGTCGGCCTGGCGGGCGCGAGCGGCCGACTGCACAAACATCGCCTGGCAAAGCGAGGCCACCTGAACGGGGTCGGCGTACTCAAGCTGGATGATCTGGGGTTTGGTGCCGACGACCTTGGCGGCGTCGTCCAGACGGGCGGCCTGGATCTCAATCTCCGCTAGGTCGCTCTTGGTCGCGCGGACAATCAGCGCGTTGGCAATCGGATCCGGGATGATCTGAGGGGCCGTCGAGCCGCCGCGAGCGAATCGGCTGCCGCCGCGGTCGGCGAACATCTGGGCCAGAAGATTGGCCACCTCGTTCGCCTGGGCGTTCTCCAGCGGAAGGATCTCAAGCTGACCTTCCTTCGTCGGCAGATCCAGCTTCTTGATCAGAGACTCGACTTCCTCAAACGAGGATTCCAGTGCGGTCACAAACAGTGTGTTGTTCTTGCGGTCGGCGACGATGCGGACCGGCATCCGTCCCGCCCGCCCGGCGATCACGTTGTTCAGAATCTGGGCGATCTCCTCGGCGTCTCCGTCCTTCAGCGCAAAGGTCCGAGTGACGGGGTCCACGCTGATCGCCTCGGCCTCGAACTGCTTGATGGCGGTGTCGATCTCCTTCCAGTCCTTGTCGGTGCAGATAATCGTCAGAACCTGGGCATTGTCGTCGGGGAACATCAGAAGACCGCCGCCCGGAGTGGCGCGCCGGAAGCGGGGGTCCTGACCGAAAATGGCCGTGATCGTTTGCTGCGCCGCACTGGGGCGGGCCTTCTTGAGTTTGAGGATATGCACCTTGTTTCGCTCGGCGTCGGCCGAGTCGAGCTCCTTAATGATCTTCTCGATGTACTCCATGTCCTTCGGGGGGGCCATGACGTACAAGGCGTTGGTCTGGCTGTCGATGAATACCTGCGGCTGCGGACCGCTGACCCCGCGACCGCGGCGCGCATTGGCACGGGCCATCAGGATCTGGTTCATCATGGTGAACACCTGATCGGCCCGGGCGTTCTGCACCATGATGCGCTTGTAGTTCACGTCGGGCGTGGCTACATCGAGCTGCTTGAGCAGCGGCTCGACACGCTTCATCCCCTCCTTGGTGGCCAACACAATCAGGGTATTGCTCGCCGCGTCGGGCTGAATGAAGACCCGTTCGCGGTCGATCTCGCCCCGCTTCCAGACGGGACGCATCGACGACTGCTGCTGGAGCAGTGGGTTCAGCAGATTGGCCAGCTCGACGGCGTTGGCGGCCTTGAGCTCGATGAAGGTGGGCGTGGCTTCCGCGACGATCTCCGCCGTTTCGATCTGCTTGATGATCGATTCGATCTCGCGGTGCATCTTGGCATTGGCCTTGACGATGATCGTGTTGCTCATCGGCTCGAGGATCATCTCGACCCGATTCGCTTCGTCGGCGGCCCCGCCGATCGCCATCCGTGCGGGCGGGATGATGATCCGTTCCAACACCCCCTGGATGGACTGAGCCTGTGCACGCTCGATCTTGTAGAACTTGATCTGACGCTGCTTCTGAGCGTCGTATTGGTCGGGTTTGAACATCGGGTTGTTCGCCAGCTTGAGGAACTGGCGAACGTAAAAGACGATGCCCGTGATCTTGATCCGATTGGTCTCCCCGACGGGCGCGGCGCGGATGACATTGTCGGGCATCGTCGTCAGAATATTCGTGATCAAGTCACCCAGAACCTGTTCCTGGGGGGTATAGAAAACCATCGCCCAGTCGTCGTCTTCCAGCTTGGCCTTCTCGAAGAGGTCGATGGAGTCGAAGTTGTTCTCAGCAGGGATGTACCGCGGCCAGTCGGCAAGGCGACGCAGGATCAAGTGGTTCTTCTCGCGCGCCATCCAGTAGTTGCCGCCCTGTTCCATCAGGAGCATGTTGATTTCGTGCATGGCCTCCTGATAGTTCAACTCACGCGGGTTGATATACGTGATCCCGCCGGCGAGTTCGCGCGGATACTGTCCGATGATCGTCAATCCCGTCAGGCGGCAGAAGGTGTTCAGAACCTCTTCCCACTTGGCGCCCTGGAAACTCAGCAGGTACTTGCGATGTTCGGGGGCGGCCCGAGCCACCGCGGGGATCGTCGTGATCGGCTTGGCCGGAACCGTCGCCACCGGAGCGGGTGTCGGCGTTGACGGCGGCTGAGCGGTGGGGGGGACAGTTCCTGGAGGAGGGGCCCCCGGCGTCGTCACCCTAGCAGGAACTCCCGGCGGGGGCGGTGCAACCGGTGCATTCGCGGGGACGGCCGTCGGAGTCTCCGTCTTCGATGCATCCTTATCTTTCGGCTTAAAACGGCTGAATCGACTGCCTCGAGCAGGCGAGGCCGGCTCTTCCGAAAGCTTCCGCGTCGAGGCCTCGGCGCGGCGGCGCATTTCGTCGATCTCTTCGGGAGTTACTTGTTTGGGACGGACTACGGGTCTGTCGGCCAATGAGGGCGATGGCTGAGCCCCGGGCGTCACCTGGGCGATTTTGGGTTGGGTCGTGGGCCTCGACGAGGTGGTCGGCTGCCCCATCGCTATGCCTGGCACAGCGACGGCCCCCGCGCAGCATACCCAAGCCAGGAGGCGCCTGTGGATGGTGTGGGACAACGGAGTCTTCATAGACAAATTCCTCCACGGTCTCCGAGCCGAAGGCGCAACGCGCGTCCGGCAACCGGGGGTTGTTTTCTGAGCGAAGGGCACTGACGAACGTCCTTGTCGCCGGCCTTCCGCCGCAACTACTGTTGCTTCTCTAGCTCTTGTACAGCCCGGTATAGCTCCGGGTGCGAGTTGGGGTCGAGCCTTGTGCTCTCCGTAAAGGCTTTACCCAACGGATAGAAGAACATATCACGGCTGGCTGTGCGGACGACCGCACCTTCTGCGTCGACAAATACGAGGTTCCCCACATCAAGAGGTTCCCCAGTACGAACAACTCTCTTTTCTTCGGTTCCCTTGTTGCGCGTGATGGCTTCCTGGTAGATGACATCCGCGCCCAGATCAGGATCATACCAAGGATAACGTGCAACACCAACGAGCATTGTCGCTGCCCGCTGGTCAGGACCCTTGGGTGGCACCTTGTCGAAACGGTTCTTTGGTGCAGGGGCTGCCGCTACGGGGGCGGGCTTGGACGCTGGGGGTGGGGGGGCGGGTATGGCGAACACGTCCCTCGTGCACACCAGGTCGTATTCGGGGCGGGTCCTCCGCGTCAGACGTCCGCTGTCCTCAGGCCGGTCGTTCGGGTCGAGGCTCGCCACCGTGATCGGTTTATCGTCCCTTTCGATTCCTTTGGGGATCGGCTGCATCACCAGCGTCTCGACCAGCGCCTGAACCTTGATCTTCGAACCCGGGGGGGCACCCCCCTCAGGCGGCGCCAGGTGCAGCTCAATGATGTTGACCAGATACGGCAGCCGGTAGAACGCATCGAGAAAATTGACCAGGTTTCTCAGGGGGCATTCCGCTATCACCGTCACCCGGACCACCGTCCTGCGGGCCTTGGTCTTCTTGTCCGAAACGGTTCCCCGATAGGGGTTACTGAATTGCAGTTTGCCCAACTGCGTGGCCTTGGCCAGCTCGTTGAGCAGCTCCTGGAGGTTCGCCTGGGCCTTGTGTTCGTCCATGGCCAGGGTCTTGCCGCACAATTCACGGTACGTCGTCAGCAGTTCCCGGCGTTTCTGCGGTACTTCCTTGTTGAGCCGCGCCAGTTCCTTCTTGGCGTTGTCGACCATGCGGCTGCCTTCGATGAACGGACTGATCAGCGCAGGTCCCAGCCGCACGAGGAGCGCCATCCCCGCCACCGAGGAAAACGCAATGATCAGAATGGTCTGTCTCTTTATGGCCATGCCGTCCCACCCGTGTCTCTACGAGGCCTGCGACGTCCTGTCCGGCGTCACAGCCCTTCGGTCATTTCCCGCCCTTCGTCTGCGACGGCTGAGTCTGTGGCACAGACGAGGGTTTGAGCGTCAGAGTCACCTTTCCAGCCGCAATGTAGCCGGCCTTGTCATTGGCCTCCCTCATCTGTTTCGCATTCGCAACGAAAGGACCTTTGTCTTCCAATGTCTTGCGAAGCTCGATAAGCCGCCCCATGTGTCGGGCCCGCAGTTCGACCTCAATGGTCTTCTCTTCCTTGGGCTCCGCCTTGGTCGCTCCGTCCAACTTGGCAACGTAGGCGTCCTGGGCGTTGGGGAAAAGCTCCGTGATAACGGCAAGCTGGTCCAGCCAGACCACCTCGCGGTTCCTCCACGACAAAGCCTGGTCGATATCCGCCCCAAATGCCTTGAGCGCCTTCTGCTCGTCGGTCCTCTTCTTGATCAGAGGCTTCAGCTCATCGAGCTTCCGCTTGTTCTCAGAAGACTTCTGCGTCTGGAACACCAGAGCCGCCAGTGCAAAGACGAGGACGGTGGCCGCCACCACGGGGATCTTGCGGACCTTTGCGCTGACGACCTTGGTGGGTTCCTTCGGGTGAAGGAAGTCAAAGTGCAGCACCCCCTCCGCACCGTGTCCGATGATCAGCCCCATCGACGCGCCGAACGCCGTCAACTGGCCGCTACGATCCTTCAGGCTGTCGAACATCTCCCCAGGATTGTAGAGCTTGGCCGGGGCGCCGAATCGCTGCGCCGCTTCATGACGGAGGGTCTCCTCAATTCCGCACGAGCCGGCCACCACGATCTGGTCGATTTCGGCCCCGGGGTTCGACACGCGATAGGCCTCGATCGTCCGCGTCACTTCCAGAAGCAGATTGTTGACCGCTTCCTGAACCTCCGCGTCGGTCGGTGCAATGTGTACAGGCGCGGGGCCCCGTAGATCGTTGGTCTTGTCGTGGGCCCGCGGCATCACCGGCACGTTCACAGATGCCGCTCGCGAGAACGTCAAGTGCCCCTTGCGGATCAGGTTAATCTCCGTCAACACGGGGCCGATGTCCATCATCAGCATGCAGCCGATCCGCTCGATGTCGCGACCGTACGTTACGGCCACATTGTTGGCATAGGGCCGCAGGCCGATCCGCTCGAGCTCGAGCCTGGCGTTCTGGCAGACACTCTTGTAGTGGTCGAGTTCGTCGTTTCGGACCGCCGCCACCAGAACATCCACGTTTTCGGTCTCAGGTCCTGCCGGGAAGCTGGCGAAGTCGATCTTCGCCTCCTCCATCGCGAACGGCAGCTCCTTGGTGATCTGGAAGTGAACTACCGACGGCATCTCCTCGATCGGCACCTTGGGAAGCGTCAGGGTATTCAGGACGGCCTTCTCACGAGGGATGGCCATGATCGCGCGGCGAGTGTGGATGCGACGTTGTTTCAGGGCCGCTGCGATGAAATGCCCCAGCGATTCGGGGTCGTCTACATCAACCACTTCGGGGATGGGCACCAAAAAGGCGCGGATGCGCCTCGGGCCCTTCTTGCCCGTCTTGGCGTGCATAATCCGGATGGACTCGCGATCCCAATCGATCGCCAGGACCTTCCGATCAACCAGATGCGCCAGTGATCTCACGGCTTTCCTCTTCCAAGCGGACGGGCCATGCCGGTCCCAGTTTGCTGATATCGCGAATGTACTTGACCAGGGGCAACTGGCCCTGCATCTCAATCACTATCTGCAGGCGGCACATCATGCCCACATGATCCCCATAGCCTACCGATTCCACCGTAAATTGCCATGACTGAGTGACGATATGGAGTTTTCTGGGATCCTTTCCCGTGAACTTCGCCAGTTCGGTCGGCGTCATGATACCCTGATTGATCAGCCACCCCGGGCTGCACCGTTCGCGATCTCCAAGCTGACGACGAACCCCGACGATCTGTTCGATCTGCTCGCTGCTCAGCCCCAGGCACGCCAGTACAGGAGGGGGGGCAGTGTTCACATTGATCACGTGCGGCAGCGGCATCGCCACCATGCTCTGGAGTGCCCCCACCCCGGGCGGACGGGGCACGGTCGTCAGGCGATCCATGATCATCAGCATCTCTTCCGGAGAGACGGGGCTCGGCACCACATCGTTGCCTTCCTTGATGTCGCCACCGAGTTCGGCAGGGCTCTCGAACACCTTGTTCTTGCGGCGCATCTCGACGATGAACTCGGCCACAGACGCGTCCATGACGAAGGGCAGAACCACCGCCAGTTCCTCGGGCTTGCTGTTCAGATAGATTCGTGGCTTGTTGTCCGACGCGCGGTCCTGTCCCATCGAATAGACGGTCGTGTACGGCAGCAAGCCCACATCGATACGCCCGTCGGCGTTGTCCGGTGGAAAGGTGGCCAGCCCGTCGTCCTCGTTCTGCTCCAGGATCCCGTTCCGATTGTAGTCCTCACCGTACACCACGCGGGCCGTGAAGTTCTTGATCAGTAACATCTCTTCGATCGTCTTGAGCGGGGCATTGCCCGAACGGTAGGGGATCGGAAGTTGCATGTAGTACGAAGATTCCGCCCCGGCGGCGCTGACGTTTTCATCTTCGTCACGCCAGTCCATCAGGCAATCGACCAGCTCCTCGACGGGCAGTTCGGGGTCCACCACCGCAGAAAACAGCGCCAGAAGCTGCTCCCGAGTGGCCCAGTTGATATTCAACTTGCCGGATTCGTCCTGCATCCCATAGCGAATCGGCTTGCGCTCCAGCTCCAGACGGTCCAGGTCGGCGGCCACAATGCTGTACCGCCATCGAGGGGTGAAATCCCTGACCTCACCCTTCTCCTTGTCCTGCGTGTCGCTTCGAGTTGTGCGGCTCTCGAAGCTCTCGCCTTCCTTGGCGGACGGCCAGATCTGTACGCCGTGCAGATCCTTGTTGTCCCACCAGTAGCTCATCTCTGATCGATGCTGTCGAAGGAGCAGCAGGATACGCTGCAGACCGGCCTCGGCGGCCAAACGGGTCTGAAGGCGGTTGGCGCGGGCCTCCGCCGCCCCGAGTTCCGCCGACGTGAAGAACGCCAGCGCCGCTCCGATCATCGCCAGGGTCAGCAGGATGACCAGGATCACCGGCAGCATGATTCCACGTCGAGAAGACCCTCGCAGACCTCTTCCGCTGCCGTCGCTGTCGACGCGGGTTCCGATGGAGGGGACGCATGGATCGCGATGGAACGTCAAATCTTGCCCCCCATCTTCTTGAACATGTCCATGAGTTGGGACGGATTGGCACCCTTCGGAAGCCCCAGCGAGTTGGCGTCGCCTCCTCCGCCCTTCAGAAGGCCCTCCACGCCGCCTCCGGTCAGTCCGGAGAGTCCCTCCATCCCAGGGATCCCTTCGGCACCACCGAACTGTTCGTACATCTCATCCATGATCCGCGTGAGTTTCGGTCCCACGCCTGTCCAGTCCGACTGATACAGAAACACCGTCATCGTGTAGCGGTCGGGATGCTCCTCCTTCTCCTCTTCTTCTTCCTGATCGTATTGAACCTGGACGCTGGCCTTGGGTTGGGTCTCCTGACCTTCCTGACCCTCCTGGTCGGTCTTGCCGGTCTGCTCCTCTCGGTAGGCCCATCGGCGAACCCAGTTCTTTCCGTCGTGGTATCGCAGCTTCAGGCATTTGATCTCGGGGGCCAGGTGCTCTTCCGTCCCTGGGTTCACTTCGACGAAACTGTCATCCGTCTGCTCCTCAATGGGCTCCAGTTCGATCGGTTTGTACCCGACCGTGATTCGCACCGCTCGCGGCAGCGAACTGATGCCCTGAGTAAGCGAAGACCGATCGTCATGGTTCAGGATACGCCATTCTCGGCGGAACAGGCCCGCCACCGCCGGAACTTCGACCCCTTCGTCGGTCTCCTCGTACTCGTCTTCAAAAATCTTCAGATAGTAGTGAACCTCGGTCAGATCGGTTTGGAGCGACCGCGGCCCCTCCTGAATCTTGCGTCGCTCAAAGAGGTCACGCTCCGGCAGGACGAACGACAACACGCGAATGGAATTCTCATCGCCGGACACCGATCGGCCGAAGGATGCCGCCTGGCGAACCTCATTGGCCATGCGGTCCAGAACCACACGGGCCAGACGCGACCGCGTGGCCAGTTCTCGGCTTCTCTGATCGGCCTGCATCGTCGACTGGGAAAATTCGAACAGAAGCACCAGAAGAAACGTCACCAGCATCAGTGCCAGCAGGACTTCAAGCAGGGTGATGCCGGCACGACGCCCCCGAGGTCGCCTGCCGAGGCGGGTCCCGGCTCTTGCCGGGTCGGCTGCATGATGATCTTGCCGACTCGCCATGTCACAACACCCGTCCACCTCGACGCAGCCCGATGGCCGGACTCCCATCGAGTCCGTTCCTACTGGCCTCGTCGTCCAGGTCGCGATCGTTTGCCGCCGACATCGTTACCCCGCCCCTGTCCAGTCGGCGGAGTCCATTCGGGGACCTTGGGGCCTTCATTGCCGCCGCCCTGCTTGCGAAATTGATCGATCGGCATCCCGTTCATCTTGGCCAACTGTACCAGTTGCTCGAAGCTCATGCCCGATTGGGCGGCCTGATCCAGAACCGTGTCGAAGTCAAGCCCCTGGGTCTGGGCAAACTCACGCATCTTGTCGATGTCGTAGCCCGCCTTCTCGGCCTGTTGCAGCAGCGAAGGGGTGCCTTGACCTTCATCTCCCCCGTCAAATCGAGGCGGTAACTCCCCCTCCTCGCCCCCGCGCTCGCCTCCTCGGCCGCCTCCCCCTCCGTGCCCCTCACCCTTACCTCCGCCCCCTCCGGCAGGGTTGCCGAGAAGGTTGCCCAACTGGTCTTCGAGGCCTCCCCCGCCTGCTCCGCCTAGGGCCTGGGCCAATCCGCCCATCCCACCGGGCAGACCCCCTGGCATCATCCCCGTCAGCGCACCCCCACTCAGCAGTGCCAGGATGCTCGGGTTCGACGCCAGGCTCAGCATGTCCTCCATCGTCAGGTCCCCAACGGCGGCGTTGATGTCCATCAGGGAAACCGCCTCGCCGCTCAAGAATCGCTGGACGATCTCCTGAATGGCCGGCGGAAGTGCCTGAAGCAGTTCCTCAACCTGGGACGGCAGACCGGTGGCCGACCCGCTCGCCTCACCGCCCGCCGCGCCACCGGCGCCGCTCGGCTGAGACGTCGCGGCCGCGCCGGCGGCCGCAGCCGCTTCAAGGTCCTGTCCGGTCGGCATCCCAAAGTCATTCGGGTCCAGACTGGGAAGCCGGTTGGGTCTCAGCGTATACACGGCACGCATGACCTTCCAATCGTCGATCGCCTTGTCCTCAGGTGGGCCGTTCAGGATCTCGATCGTCAGCAGGTCCAGGTTCTCGACCTCCGTAGGCTCCCGGATGATCTTCCATCCGTAGCCCGGATACTCATCCCCGAACAGCCCCTGTCCCTCCTCCCCGAGAATCTGGATGAAGCGATCCCTCTCATCGGTCGTAGGGCCTAGCTCGATTTCAGCCAGAACAGCCTCGGCGAGCATCAAGGCGCGGTTCATCTTGTCGCAATACTCCGCCGAGCGCATCGATGCGTTCACCTGTTCGCCAATAATGGTGATCGCGATCGCCAACAGCGCGATGGAAATCAGTACCTCGAGCAGAACCGCCGCCCGTACACCGCGGAACCCCCGCCTGCGCGAGCCGACACCGCAGGCGCAAACATTCTCCTTCCTCGTCGGGCCCGTGCATGCCGTCGTCATGCGGTCGGTGCCTTCAAGGGAATGCGACCATCTTTCGGGCAATGGCAAGTCCTGCGCGCGCACTATCGTGCTCCCATTTCTCGCCCTCTGACAATCTTATGCTCTTCCTTCTGTTCTTCAGCGTCGACGGTCGCCTGCTGTCGCTCTTCTTCCGACAGCGTCCGGCGCCATCCGACGTTGCCCGTCCGCGCGTCGATGAATATCTCCCACGTCTGAAGCTCGCCTTCCTCCGTGAGTGTCCCGTTGGTCAGGTAGATGGTTGCCCATTCGGCCGTGCCGTCGGGGTCGAACACGATGGCCGGGCGGTTGGGGTCCTTCTCCTCTTCGGTGGAGGACTTCACCGTCACGTTATCCTGGAACATCTTGTCCAGGTCGCTGTCCTCCTGGAACATCTGCTCGGCGCCGTTGGCGATTCGGCTCATCTCGTTTTCAAACTGGTTCGGTTCGTTCGGCTCCTGCTGGCGCCCCAGGACCACCCGCTCGCACTGCACCCCCGTATAGAGCGTCTCACCGACCGCCCACACATCATTGACCTCAGTGAAGACCCCCGGTTGATCGATCGGGCTTGCCTCGACTTCGATAATGGGCTGCAGGGTCAATCCCTTCTCGGAGGCCTCTTCGTAGTTGGGCTCGTCGGGCCAGCGCAGCCGGTACCGCTTCCCGTCGTTCATCGCGTGAGCCCGGGTCAGGTTGATCAGACTCTGCATCTGGCTGATGGAATCCTCGAGTCGACGCCGCTCGATCTCACCCGTGAAAATCGGCAGCACAAAGTACGCCAACACCAGAAGCATGCCGATAACCAGCATGACTTCGATCAGTGTGAAGGCGCGAACAGGGCTGGGTCTGCCGCTGGGCGACAGCCCCAGCCCTGCGTGTCGTTCATGGCTGACCCGCATCATCATGGACCATCCCCTGGCGCGTCGGCCCGGTTCAATAAGGCAGTCCACGCGAAACGGCGCCGGGGCTACTTGTCGGAGCGATCATCCGATGACCAGTTCTTCACATCGTCTTCGGTGCCGTCCTGTCCGTCGGCGCCGACGCTCCACAAGTCGTAGTTTTCCGGCTTGGTCTGCCCCGGGAAGTTGTACTTGTATTCATTGCCCCAGGGATCTTTCAGCGAGTTCTCGTCGATGTAGGGGCCTTTCCACTTCTTGGCCTCTGCCTCGTCGTCCGGTTTCTCGTACAGCCTCTTCATCCCGTCCTCGCCCTCGGGATACTTGCCCACGTCGAGCTTGTAGATCTCCAACTGCTTGGCGATCGGGCCCGTGCGACCTACTGCGGACTGCGCCAGGTCAACCTTGGCCTTCTCGCCGCGCTCGAGGAACCTCGGCAGCACGAATGCCGCGAGCAACGCGATGATTGCGATGACCAAGAGCACTTCAAACAGCGTAAAACCGCCTCTCTTTTTGCCGGACATTCCTTTTCTTCTCCTGTGTCAAAACACCTGACAGTAAAACTCCATTCAGACCCGACCACACCGAGAGGCCGGATTTCCGTGTAACGTCTAGTTCACCGAACTGCTCATCGTCAGAATCGGCAGCAATACCGCCATCGCGATGAACAACACCATCACCGCCATGAACAGCAACAGTACCGGCTCCAGCAGCCGGACACCCATGTCGATCACCCTCGCCGCCCTCGCCTCATTCGCATCCGCCACGGTCACCAGCACCGTGTCCAGCGTGTTCGCCTCTTCGGCCACGGCGATCATGTCGATCACATCCACCGGAAACATCCCACTCTGACCCAGCGGTCCCGACAGCGTCTCGCCCTTGCGGACGCTTTCAGTCGCCTTATCGATCTCTTGAGCAAGAACGAGATTGCCGGCCGAATCCTTGCTGATTTTCAGCGATTGCAGGATCGGTACCCCGTTGGACAGCAGCGTGCCCAGAATCCGACAGAAACGGCACACCGCTACAATCGTTACGATCTTGCCGATCACTGGCAGTTTTAGCTTGATCCGGTCCGTCGCCATCCGCCCTTTCTCACTCCGGATGTAGGGCAACGCCAGGATGAATCCCACGACCAGAAGGCCGGCAACGTAGATTCCGTAAGCCTTCAGAAAATCCGTGATGGCAAACAGAAGCACCGTCATCGACGGCAACTGGCCTTTCGCCTCCATCTTGCTCAGAAAAGGCCGGATCTTCGGCACCACGAAGGTCAGCATCATGATCACCACGCCAAAGGCTGCCGTCAGCAACAGGCAGGGGTAGACCATCGACCCGACCACCTTGTTTCGAAGCTCGTTCTGCCGCTCCACGAATGTCGCAACCCGCGACAGCACCTCCTCTAGAAATCCACCACGCTCCCCGGCCCGGATCATGGACACCTGGATGTCCGGAAAGATGTGGGGGTGCTTCTCCATCGCCTCGGCCAGGCCTTCGCCGCCGGCCACGTCGTCCCGAATCTCCCGCAAAATCTCCGCCATCGCCGCGTTGGCATTGGCCCTGGCCAACACGTCCAGAGACCGGAGTACGGGCACACCGGCCCGCAACAGGTCGGCCAGTTGTCCGTAGACCTGACCCAGCAGCGATAGCTTGATTCGCTTGCGTCGGCCCGGAACGATCGATCGGGACGCTATGCCCCCTTCACGGACCTCTATCGGGAAGAGCTGCCGATCATCAAGCGCTCTCAGGGCGGCTTGTTGGTTCTCGGCCGTGAGAACCCCAGCGAGCTGTTCTCCGCGGGCATTTCGAGCTGTATAGCTAAACGTCGGCATCGGTCGGCTTCTGACTTTTTCCCAAACCTTTAGTCTACCGCCCCTTGCGAATCAGTCAATCTTCACAGCCCGCCGTGCCTTCCAACATGCATATATTGTACCCGTATCCATGATGGGAATTGCATCCGCTGTTCCGGTCTCCCTCGGCGGTGGGGGGCCAACGTCCGCTAATCTCAACAATGGAACGACTGCCCGGACGGTTCCAGCGAGGAATGGGCGGATCGATCAGTCGACCTGTATAACCCATTTTTCGAGTAGGGGGTGGCAGCTTACAGACGCTTTCTCGTCACTTAACGCTTGGCGCCATGATAGTGCAGGCTTATACTCTCATCCAACGATCAGGGTTCGGAGAACCCTTTCCTCAGCCTGAGGGAGCGGGCAGGTTGGGGGGGCAACGAGGTTGCCTTCAATCTAGATCGCTTGCCGTTGCAGGATCGGCGCGATCCTGGTCTGCAAGCGCGTAGCCGTCCTTGGTATTGCCGCAATGAACGAACTGGGTGGGTGCTTTCTGGCGACACTGAACGTGCACGACACCGGTGCATGGATCGTCTGGGAGCTGATCACACGCAACTGGGCCCTGACGGCCATATGCGTCACCCTCTTCATCCTCGGCGTTACTCCCATAATGATTGTCCGGAAATATGTAAATATATCACTCAATATACTCAAAGATACTCCGCCTCCATTGTCTATGGGGCCTCGCGATTTCATTCCCCTGACCGGGGGTGAACCCGTTGAGTTTCGGTCGTTTGACGGCCTCACCCTCAGGGGAGTCTTTTATCGGGCAAACCACGGGACATCCAGACGTGGAACGATCATCTTCGCCCACGAATACGCAAGCGACAAAGAGAGTTGTGCCCGATACTGTCGTCCCCTGTTGGAGGTCGGCTACGACATCTTCTCCTTCGACTTCCGCGGACACGGCGACAGCAGTCCCGAACCGGGCTATACCCCTCGCCAGTGGGTCAGCGACCGCGAAGTCCACGACATGGTGGGGGCCATCGCCCTCGTCGAGGACTGGCTCGAAGCCCGCGGGCTTCCGGTTCGACTGGGGCTCTTCGGGATCAGTCGTGGGGCAGGGGCGGGCATCATTGCCTCACAAAACAATCCCCGAATCAGCGCGATCCTGGTCGACGGGGCATTCAGTACCGACTCGACCATTGAGTACTTGATGAGGCGATGGGCCTACATCTTTGCCAAAGTACGATTCGTCTACGAGAACCACCCCCCGGTCTTCTGGCGATTCCTGCGATGGGCGATGATCCGCCAGGCAGAGAAAGACCTTTCGGTCGTCTTCCCATCGGTTCGCAAGGCCCTCATGCGGATGCGTCCGCGTCCGATGTTCTTCATTCACGGCCAGAAGGACACCTACATCCCCGTCGAGCAGACGGAGACCCTCTACGCGTTGGCCTCGCAGCCGAAGTACCGCTGGATTGTCGCCGGCGCAAAGCACAATCAGTCGGCCATCATCCAGCCCGACACCTATGCTGCGAGAACGGTTGCCTTCTTTGATCGCTATCTGGCCCAGCGCGAGCCGGCCGATGATTTCTTCTCCGACGGTATCGTGGCCGAGTTGGGCCTGCCGATTGCCGAACCGGAATCCACCCGAATTCGACGTCGTGTCGCCCGGCCCATCGTCGCCTCAAAGTCCTGATCCCGAGCCGGCGGTCTCCGCCCGGAAATCCGCCGTGGGTTCGTGGCGGCTTCTCTGCCAGTGCATCATCACCTTGAATCCGACTTGCGTAAGCGTCCAGTAAACCCCGTCTTGTTTCTGTAGTGATGGATTTGTGAAGATGG
>CAYUQT010000029.1:0-107139 GCA_964446835.1 uncultured Planctomycetales bacterium
TACGGGACAATGTGAGACATCCGCCGCCTCGCCCGCCCACCGACCGGCTTCTGACTTCGAATTCCTGACTTCTAACTCCCAACTCCTAGCTTCTACCTCCCCGCCCCGGCGAACGTGTGACAATACGGGACAATGTGAGACATCCGCCGACGTCTCGGATCGCAATACTGCCGTCGACACCCAACGGGGCATCGGATCAGGTCCCCCCGACCCCATCCCCTATGCACTGTTCCCACCGCCCCCCGGACATGGTCGAGCAGGCCCTCATGGATTATCATGTCAGGTCGAGGCGGACAGCTCATGGTGGATGGCAAAACGTGTCTCTGACCACGGGAGGAGAATCGGCATGACAACAGACCCCCACAGTCGTCGAGAATTCCTTCGAGATTCGGTATTGGCCTCGGCGGGCGCGGCATGGGCCATAGGTGCGGATGGCGAAGGACAGTCTGCCCAGGCGGCTGACACACCGCCGGCCGGCGGTGCCCCCTCTGCCAAGGCCTCGATCCCCTGTGGCAAGATCGGCAAGCTCCAGATCAGCCGCCTCATCCTCGGCGGCAACCTGGTCGGACGGTACAGCCACGTGCGAGACCTGAGCTACGTGATGCAGCTCGTCAACCGATACAACACCGACGCCAAGATCGTCGAGACGCTCGGCATCTGCGAGTCCATGGGCATCAACACCATTACGGCCAATCTGACCAGCCCGAACATCCGCAAGGTGCTCAAGGAGCATCGCGAGAAACGCGGCGGCAAGATGCAGTGGATCGCCCACTCCGTCGTGCCCTTCGAGGACATGGCCCGGTTCACCGAAGACACCCAGCGGATGGTCGACGACGGCGCCGACGCCCTCTACCTCTGGGGCGAACCCTGCGACAAGCTCGTTCGCGAAGGCAAGATCAGCCTCCTGGGAAAGCTGGTCGAGGTCCTCAAATCTCACGGCATTCCCTCGGCCGTCGGCGCCCACGACCTGCTCACCATACAGACCTGCGAGAAAGAGAAGATCCCCTGCGACTTCTACATCAAGACGCTCCACGATCTGAACTACCCCAGTGCCAAGATGGATTTCGATTCGATCTTCTGCCGGAATCCGAAGGAGACGATCGACTTCTTCAAGACCGTCGAGAAACCGTGGGTCGCCTTCAAGGTCATGGCGGGCGGCGCCATCCCGCCGAAAGATGGGTTCAAATTCGCCCTGGAAGGCGGCGCCGATTTCATTCTGGCCGGCATGTTCGATTTCGAGGTCGCCCCGGACGTCAAGATCATCAACGACCTCCTGGCCGCTCAGCCGAAGCGGTCGCGACCGTGGAGGTCATAGGCATCGAGTTGTCGCGGCCTCACGCACGCATCCGGAGGGCAAGGGGCCGTCTCCGTCGCACCCTGAGTGAAATCGCACGGCTCCATCATGAACATCGCAGACGTCAACCGTCGTATTGATGCCGCCTTGGCACAGGCCACCGACACCCGCGCCCTGCAGATCGGTCCGGGCGTGATTGGCCAGACCGGCCAGGTCTTCCAGCAGTGTATGGGGCCACAGACGGCACGGGTGGTCGCCGATCGCCACACGTTCCGAGCCGCCGGTCACGCGGTCATCGACAGCCTTCGCGCCGCGGGCATCCGAACCGTCGAACCGCAGGTCTTCGACGATCCGAACCTCCACGCCTACTTCGAGCACGTACTGCAGATCGAACAATCGCTCGAACAACCGGATGTGATCCCCGTGGCGGTGGGGTCCGGCACGATCAACGACCTGGTGAAACTCGCAGCGCACCACCGCGGTCGTCCCTTTATGGTCGTGGCAACGGCCGCCTCGATGGACGGCTATACCGCCTACGGCGCCTCCATCAACCGCGACGGATCCAAACAGACCTTCTTCTGCCCCGCGCCGCGTGCCGTCATTGCAGACATGGAAGTCATCAGTCTCGCCCCCACCGAACTCAACGCCGCAGGCTATGCCGATCTGATCGCCAAGAGCCCCGCCGGCGCCGACTGGATCCTCGCCGATCTACTGGGCATCGAACCGATCAATCCTGCCGCATGGTCGCTCGTACACGATCACCTGGGCCAATGGGTGGCCGACCCCGACGGCGTTCGTGACGGTAAGCACGAAGCCTTATGGGGGCTCACCGAGGGACTGTTGATGACGGGGTTCGCCATGCAATGCTGCAAATCCAGCCGCCCCGCCTCCGGCGCCGAACACCAGTTCAGCCACCTCTGGGACATGCAGAGCCACCACCATCTCGGGCGGATCCCGCTTCACGGGCACAAGGTCGGCATCGGCTCGCTGGCCTCCACTCGACTCTACGAACTGCTCTTGTCCGAACCGCTCGACCAGCTCGATATCGAACGGGTCTGTGCTGCCTGGCCGGCGCTCGATGATCTCGAAACGCAGATCAGGGAGACCCACGGACTGCCGGAACTGCGAACCGTCGCATGGACCGAGTCCCAGGCCAAGTACCTCACACGCCAGCAATTGAAGGTCCGTCTGTCGCGGCTGCGGGGGGTATGGAGCGTTCTCCGAAAACGCCTGATCCGACAGCTTGTCCCATCCTCGCAATTGTCGGACATGCTCGAACGGGTCGGAGCGCCCTGCGACCCCGCCGACATCGGCATCAGCCTGTCGCGACTTCGCGAGAGCCATATTCAGGCCCAGCAGATTCGGCGCCGATTCACGGTGCTCGACCTGGCCCACGAAACAGGCCGGCTGCTGCCGAGCCTGGAGGGGTTGTTTGGCGCAACAGGACCTTGGACCATCCCCAACGATCGCCGGAGGGGAAACGCATGATCGCTCGCCTCCTGAAGATACTGGCGCCGGCCCCCGCCGTCCCACCGATCACAGACCCGCAACGCATCGAATCCGAACGCCAGTACTGGCGACGCAGGGTGCTGTACGCGTCGCTCATCGGCTATGCCGTCTTCTACCTGGTCCGCAAGAATCTGCCGGTCGCCATGCCCGTGATGGGCAGGGAGTTGGGCATCACCAAGGCCGATCTCGGCCTGTTTCTGACGCTTCACGGCCTGCTCTACGGCGTCTCGAAATTCGTCAACGGATACCTCGGCGATCAGACCAACGCCCGTTACTTCATGGCCTTGGGGTTACTGTTGTCGGCCGTCGCCAACTTCTGTTTCGGCCTGAGCAGCGCCGTGATCACCCTGGGGCTGTTCTGGATGCTCAACGGGTGGGTTCAGGGCATGGGGTTTCCGCCGTGCGCCCGTATCCTGACCCACTGGTTCACCCCCCAGGAACGGGCCACGAAGTTCTCGATATGGAACACGTCGCATTCGATCGGAGCCGCCGCGGCACTGCTCCTGTGTACGTATCTCGTAACGATCAACTGGCGGTTGTGCTTCATCGGGCCCGCAACAATCGGTCTTCTGGGAACCCTCTTCCTGGTGAATCGCCTTCGCGACACACCGGCATCCCTGGGTCTGCCGGCAGACCTCCAGACCCCTGATGTGCCCCGCCCGGCTGTCGCAGCAACGACACAAGAGCCGGCCTTCAAACAGTTCGTCGTTCGCCATGTCTTTCTGAACCCGTTGGTCTGGGTGGTCAGCGCCGCCAACTTCTTTGTCTATACGGTCCGATACGCCGTCCTCGACTGGGGGCCCACACTCCTGGTGGAATCCAAACACACGGCCCTCACCCACGCCGGCTGGACGATCGCCGGCTACGAACTGGCCGGGATCGCCGGCATGCTCGCCAGCGGATGGATCACCGATCGCCTCTTCAAAGGGCGGGCCGGAAGGTCTTGCTTCGCATCGATGATGCTGTGTACCCTCTGCGTCGGACTGTTGTGGAAGCTACCGGCCGGACATCCGGGCCTGAACACCCTTCTGCTCTGTGCAACGGGATTCTTCATCTACGGACCCCAATGTCTTGTAGGGGTGATCGCGGCCAACCTGGCCACCCGGCGCGCGGCCGCTACGGCGATCGGTTTGACCGGGCTGTTCGGCTATCTGAGCACGACCCTCTCCGGCTGGGGGCTGGGACGCATGGCCGACCGAAGCGGATGGGACCCCGTTTTCGGCACGCTCCTGCTGGCCGGCGTAGTGGCCACGGTACTCTTCGCGGTGTGCTGGAACGCCCGTCACCAGGAGGTCCCGTCGGCCGAAGGAGAGTGACCGGTACGTCCGGCGGGTGGACAGATCGACCCGTTGCCGCTACAAATAGACTTGGGGAGCCAGTTCCGGCTATGAGGCCGGTCATTTCATGGGAGCCTAACGGAGGACGTGATCGTGTCAGATGGTTTGACTCGTCGGAATTTTGTGAAGAACTCGATGTTGGCCTCTGCCGGGGCGGCGATTGTAGCGAACGCCGACACTTTGAAAACGCCGGCGCAAGCCGCTGAAGTGTCGGGAGGCGGGATCAAACCAAAGGCAACGGTCCCGATGGGTAAGATCGGCGATATGCAGATCAGCCGGCTCATGCTCGGCGGAAACCTGATCAGTCACTATCAGCACTCCCGCGACCAGACGTACGTCCGTCGACTGGTCAAGGAGTACAACACCGACGCGAAGCTCCAGGAGACGCTGGCGCTGGCCGAATCGATGGGTATCAACACAATGTCGGGACATAGCGATCCCAACATCATGAAGAACATCAAGATGCACCGTGAGAAGCAGGGCGGCAAGATGAAGTGGATCATCTGCCCGACCGCGAACATCGAGAAACCGGAGGAGTATGAAAGAGGACTCCAGGAACAGATAGACGCCGGGACGGATGCGATCTACATCTGGGGCGTCCACAGCGACCAACTCATCGAGAAGGGCAAGCCCGAGCTGATCGGCAAGGCCGTCGAGATGGCCAAGGCCCACGGTCTGCCCTGCGGCGTCGGGGCTCATGACCTCCGCGTGGTCGAGTGGTGCGAGAAGAACAAGGTCCCGACCGATTTCTACATCAAGACCCTCCACCACCACAACTACCCCACCGGCCCGCGTCCCGACGAGATCAAGGGGCCGTACAACGAGTTCCCGGGGTACTGGTGCAGCAATCCGAAGGAAACCATCGAGTTCATGAAGACCGTCGAGAAGCCCTGGATCGCCTTCAAGGTGATGGCGTCCGGCACGATCCCGCCGGATAACGCCTTCAAGTACGTGATCGAAGGCGGTGCGGACTTCGTCCTGGCCGGTCTGTTCGATTTTGACATCGCCCCTGATGTCAAAATCATCAACGATATCCTCGCGTCGAATCCCAAGCGGGTCCGCCCCTGGAGGGCGTAGGGCGCAGAAGGCCGACGCGTCAGAGCATCCAGTTGATCGGAGCCGGAAGCACCGGCCACCGGTCCTCGGAGGAGCGGTCATCCAAAGAGAGGACCGGCGGCGTGCGTCCGGCTCCAATCGCATTAATAGACGGAGACATCGGGACATGATGAAACGGCGCGAATTCCTTGAGGCCGGTCTGGCCGCCGGAACAGGATTATTGCTGGCACATAGACTTCAGGGCGAGGAACCGGCATCGAAGCCATCCTCCGATACGTTGAACATCGCCGTCATCGGCTGCGGCGACATCGGCCAAACGCTCATCCACGTCGGAGCCCTCATCCCCGACGTACGGTTCCAGGCCATCTGCGACATCTGGGAATACCGGCGGCAGACGACCCTCCGTTACCTCAGCAAATACAAGTACCCCGTCGCCGAGTACGCCGATTACCGGCAGATGCTGGAGAAGGAAAAGGGGCTGCACGCCGTCCTGATCGCCACGCCGGATTTCGTCCACGCCGAACAGACCAACGCTTGCCTTAAGGCTGGCCTGCACGTCTACTGCGAGGCCATGATGGCCAACTCGATCGAGGCGGCTCGCTCGATGGTCAAGACGGCCAAGGAAACCCGCAAGCTCCTTCAGATTGGTTACCAGCGGAGGAGCAACCCGAGATACCATCACGTCCTGGAGAAGCTCATCGACGAGGCGAAACTGCTCGGCCAGCCGACGCAGGTCAACACCCAGTGGGCACACTGGCTTCAGGCAGATCGTGGATCGCCCGCGAAATACCAGATTCCCAACGATGTCCTCAAGCAATACGGCTACGGTTCGATGCGGGAGTTCCGCAACTGGCAGTTCTCTTCCAAGTTCGGTGGCGGCCCCCTCGCCCTGCACGTGTCGCATCAGATCGATGTCGTGAGCTGGTTCCTGAACGCCTCGCCGAAGTCGATTACGGCCGTGGGCGGGATCGACCATCACCCGGATCATCAGTGCTACGACACCATCACCGCCGCTGCCGAATACGTCAAAGAGGATCGCCCGATCCGGGCGATGTTCCAGTTGCTCACGTCGACCAGCGCGGGCGGCGGGAAGTTCGAACACTTCATGGGAACAGAAGCCTCGGTCAAGATCTCCGAGGCCCCCGAATGGACGAAGGTCTACCACGAGCCCTTCGCACCAAGCTGGGAGCGCCTCATCGAACTGCAACTGCTGGTCAAAGAGTTGCCTCTGCCCGTGCAGTTGTCCCTGGCGGCCTCGAAGCCCGTCGACCCCAGCGTGATCCGCTCGATGGAGAGCGGCAAGGTGACTCCTTACAGCATCCCCGTGGTCCTGGAGAAATCCCCGTTCCAGGTTCACCTGGAGGACTTCCTGAGCGCCGTCCGCGGAAAGGGGCAGCTCTCCTGTCCAGCCGAGGAGGCGTTTCGCAGCGAAGCCCTGGTCTGGAAGATCTGCGAGGCGATCAAGGCCCGAAAGACAATCGACCTCAAGCCCGAGGACTTCACCGTCTGAGCCACGCGAGGCGAAGACGCGGAAGTCCCGATGCCTTGCCATAGGGCCTCAAGGCAACGATTGGTTTGCCCTGCGGAAGATCACGACCGGCTTGTCGGCCCAACTGATGATTGTGGGGGTACTGCAGCAACAGTCTGGCGTCACCGGAAAGGTTGCCACACGCTCATAGTGCTTCCGCCACCATGCCGAGTCCAACGAGTCGAAACGATCGACCGTGGCAACGATATAGTCGGGCCATGGCTCCGACATGGACGGAGTCGCAGGCAGGAGCCTTACGCGGTGCGTCATGTAATCCATGGCCGGGACGCAATAGGGGGCAGGTTCACGGACGAGACCGATCGCGGTCCGGGGGTACCTCTTCAATTCCTCGGCCAGCCACGCCGCCGCCGTCCAGCGACTGCCCTTCTGATCCGTATCTCCGACGAAGCTGTACAGATAGGCACCGCACTTCCATCCGGTCGCCACGATCAAGATCACTGCCAGCGTCGCAGCAAGCAGGGGTCGCTTCTCGCCAAGACGTGATGCACCCCAGGCGGCGAAGATCGCCAGAACCGCGGCCGGATAGACCAGGAAGCGACCGTATTCCCCTGGCTTGTTCGCCCCAATGCAGATGAACTGGATCAAGACCAACAACGCCGGCAGCACCAGCGGAAGGATCGGAGCTTCGCAGGCCTGACCGCTGAGCCCCCCTTTCGTGGACGGCACACCCCTCCAGACCCGATACGCGACGACGGCCGCACCACCTGTGAGTCCCACGGTGAACCCGGCGCCTTCCAGCAGCAAACGGGCCACATTGACCAACCCCAGGTGGATCTCGCCGACTCGATACATCTCCACCGACGCACCCAGATTCGACCGGAGCAACTCGCGGTTCACGACCGTATTGATAACCAGATAGGGGTTCACCAGCAGAAACACCAGCACGGCGAGAGCCCCACCGCACGCCAACCGCCGCAGCGCCGCAGCGAGCCCGTCGTGACGATGTCTCAGCGCCACTGCCGGCAGAACGGCGAGCACCGGCCAGTTGCCCAGCACCATGCCCCAGGACAGCCCGCAAAGGACGCACGTCCACACCCACAGACTCCTGGTGCGGACCTCGTCGTATTTCATGGCCAACAGGGCCGTCGAGAGTGCCAGAACCGCCCCCGGCAGGTGAGGCTTGCCTTCGTGCGACATGGTGACGACGACCGGCATCAGGACAAACAGCAGCGCCGCCAGAAGGCCGGCGAATGATCCGCCCAACCGCCTCGCAATGGCATAGCACGCGACGATGCCCAACAACCCAAAGGCCGCCGAGCAGGCCCTCGCTACGCCATAGAGGCGGCCGAAAGCCTCGGGGTGATCCAGAGTCCATGCCAGATCGGCTCGGGCCTCGATCAGCCCCAGCTTCGAACACAGGCCGATCATCGCTCCGACGGGATACAGGAAGGCCCCCCCATACTGATAGAGCTTGGGATCGAGCTGCAACCGTGCCGGACGCATCCCCGCCAGCGCACGCATCACCGACGCCTCGTCCGGCTGATGCGTGTACAGACGATAGCGAATGAACAGTTCGGCCTTCGCCCGATCGTCCTGAGCCAGATCGAACGGCCGATCGCGCCGGCCGACGGGATCGATGTCCACATCCGCACCGACCCGATCGCGAGCGGACCAATCGGCCCCCTTGAGTTCGAGCAGGCGTGCGCCGGTCCAGGCCGGCTGGTCACCGAAGAGATACCGATCCGCACGCCGCGAAGGCAGCCCCCAACCGATCCCGGCGATGCTCATGCACAATCCCAGCAGCAGGATCGTCACCAGGATTGCGTGAGATGTTGCCGTACCTCGCATGTCAAACCGTTCAACGCCGATACTTAGACGTTATTCCGAAGCCACTGCCCCATTGATACTAGCGCCGGACGTCACGCATTGACCACGATATCCACCACCGCCGCGATACCCAGCCCCACGCTGACGATTCCATTGACGGTGAAGAATGCCACGTTGATACGAGAGAGATCATCCTTTCGCACCATTATGTTTTCGATCAGAAGCAGAACAGCGACGCACGCCACACCCGACACGTAGATCACACCCATCGGGGCCAGCCACGCCAGCACACCCAACAGGAGAATCGTCATCGCATGGCAGCTCCGGGCCATCCACAAGGCCGGCCCCACCCCCATCTTCGCCGGCAACGAATACAACCCATCGCGCCGATCCGATTCGATGTCCTGGCAGGCATAGATGATGTCGAACCCCGCCACCCATAGTGTCACTGCGCCCACCAGGACCATCGCCGTAACGCCCACCGAGGCCGGGTGGATCGCCATCCATGCCGCCACGGGCGACAGAGCCAAGGCGCTGCCCAACCAGAAGTGCGACCACTTCGTGAACCGCTTGGCATATGAATAGCCGCACAACCATACCAGCACCGGGACACCGCCGATGCCCGGCCAGGGGTTGCCGTAGAAGCAGTAGAACCCCGTGCAACAGGCGAAGAATCCTCCGATGCACACGCCGCAGAAGAAGAGTGCCGCCCTCAGGCTCAGCCGTCCCGTTTGCAGGGGACGGCGCCACGTCCGCGGATTCCTGGCATCGATCTCGACATCGACAATGCGGTTGAAGGTCATCGCCACGCTCCGGGCGAAGACCATGCACCCCACGATCAGCGCGAACTGCCCGGGATACGGGAGCGACCTGCCGGGAAGGTGTCTGCCAGCCAGGAATGTCCCGATCATGGCGAAGGGCAGTGCAAACACCGAGTGCGAGAACTTGATCATCTCGCCCCAGGTTCGGATGGTCACGATCGCCGACCGCATTGCCAATGAGCTATCCACAGAAATCTGAGGTGGGCATGGTCTGATCCTGCCGGCCGGCCCAGCGAACCGGCAGATCGCTGGCCACCCCGAGCAGATCCATCAGCTTGACCACCACGGTATTCACCAGGTCATCAATCCCCTTGGGTTGGGCGTAAAACGCAGGGCTGGCAGGACACACCACGCCGCCGGCCTGACCGACGCGAAGCATGTTCTCCAGATCAATCTGCGTCAACGGCATCTCCCGGACACACAGGATCAGCCGCCGGCGTTCCTTCAGATGAACCTGGGCGGCCCTTGTGATCAGACTGTCACTTCGTCCCGAAGCGATCGCACCCAGGGTATTGCTGCTGCAAGGACATATGGCCATGCCGTCGGTCTGAAAGCTGCCGCTGGCCAGACGGCTGAAGAGATCGTCGTGACGATGCGTGGTCAGGCGGTCGAGGCCGGTGCTGACCAGACTGGCTAGATCGCCGCTGCCCAGTTCCGTCGCGATGAGGGCCTGTGCGTGGGCGCTAACGATGAGATGAATCTCCTCCCCGGATCTCAATAGCCCGTCAAGAAGCTTCACGGCATAGACCGCCCCGCTGGCCCCCGTCACGCCCACAACGATTCTTCGTGACATTGCGGTCGGCTCCTGTGTCATCGAACCTTACGAGTGATCTCGATCGCGATGAGCTTGCGCTGGGCCGAGCCCGCCCAGGGCGAGTTGGGATACTGCTTCAGGAGCGACTCAAAGACTTCCCGGCCTTCTGCACGACGGTTCTGATCCAACTCGAGCAACCCTAAAGCATACATTGCCCGCGGGGCCGCATCGCCGTTCTTATGCCGCGAGGCCACTTCCCGCAGCTTGGCCCGCCGGACGTTGACGTCCCGCTCAGTAAGGGCCCGTTCGAGTATCAGGTTGTCGCTGAGCTGGCAACCGGGAAACCGCCTCTCGATCTCGAGCAGGTTTTCCGCATAGTCGCGTCCTTTCGGGTCGCAACGCAACATCAGGCTGACGGGATTGTTGTCGGGATAGACGAGGTCCTCATACCGCCCCTCTTTGTTCTCTCGAATCAGTGAGAGCAACTGCGCGGCCTCGTCCGCCACCGCCAACGGGTCCATGAGCAGCCGGCTTCCGGCGGGTTTTCGTTCGAGCAACTGTCGCAACCCCGAATGTGCCGGAGCACTCGTCATGGTCGTGCTGAACTTGCGGAATCGTTCGACAACCCTTTGCAGCAGGTCCTGAGCGTTGCGAAGGTTCCCCTCTCGAGCTTCGAGCAGTGCCAGATGCATGCCGGCGACACCGGCAAACGGCGAATCCGAGTCTGAGCGGAGCAGCTCTTTCCATGTCTCGCGTGAGGCCTCCGAAGGGAAGTCGGAGTAGAACTGCAACATGGCATCGTACCGAAGCTGTTCCATGTCGATCCGCATGTCCAGCGCCCGGCCACGGAGATAGAGGCAGTTGGGCACATAGCGGCTCGACGGATGCCTTCGGATGAAGCTGTCGCAGCGTTGGACCACTTCTTCCTGCTGGCGTGCCAGTTCGGTCGGCAGCAGAAGCTTGAGCTGCACGAGCTTGTTCTGAATGATCGCCTTGATCTGTTTCTCGTCCTTCTGTTCGCGTGTGATCCACTCGCGTTCCGCCGCACTCTCAACAAGCCCTCGCGTGTCCAGGTCCATAAACACACGGCTGCCCCCGGGGCCGTAGTCATACTCCAGGAGCCGATATTCCATCTCGTCGGCGCCGACCTCGGTCATGAACAGAACCACCGGCACGACAAACAGAACCGCCAACAGGGGAGCGATTCCGCCCGGACGGTAGTTGATCAGATGCGCCACCGTCAGGACGACCCCCGCCCCCAGACAGGTAGCCAGCATCGCCAGCATCCAGGGGAAGTAGAGTTTCATCCGCTCGACGGGGGCCAGCAGCGCCACCGCGCTGGACAACGTCGCTTGCGTCGACGCAAAGAAGTAGACCACTACCGGCGACAGCGACAGGAGAAACGTCGCGTAGCGGAATGAAAAGCGGAATGGGCGGATCGTGGCGATGATGCAGCTCAACAACAGGGTCAGCGCCAGCCAGGGCAGCACGGCCACAAAGCCCACGATCAGCAGGAAGCCTATCGCCGTCGGCAGCCGATAGAGCATCGCCACCAGAATGGGGATGGTCACGAGCGAGGCGATCAGCAGACCCACGATGATCATGTGCGCGGGGACGTTCTCGACGCTGATCGGAAAGACCATGATGTCCGAAAGGGTGGACTGTTTGGGCCCCGTCAGCCGGAGGCTGTTTCGCATGAGCGCTCCGTAGGGGTAGCGAGAGGGGTCCGGCGGGTCGGCGAACAATCCGATCAGCGGCCGCAAGACCGGGAACGGATCTCCCGTCCGCAACCAGTAGGTGAAGCAGCCCAGCGCGCCAAAGAGAACGGCGTTGACGGTCAACAGAAGGATGGCCCGTCGTCGGTACTTGGGCTCCGTCCGCGACCAGACGTCGATCATCGGAGGTTCACCACCTGCGGAATCCTTGGACCCCTCGGGCGATGCCGGTGCCGGCGTCAGACCCTCGACGGTCGGGGCGGCGGATACCACACCGCTGTGATGTTGCTCGCTAGCCATCCTCTTACAGCCCTTTCACCGCCACATACGCCGATACGATCCCGAAGGTGAACGGAAAGACCTGCACCGTCTCAAAACCTGCGAGCCGCAGACATCGGACCATCTCGTCGCGGCCGACGAACGCCGTGACACTCCGCGCCAGATAGCGGTAGGCGTTCGTGCGATCCCGACTGATGAGGGTGGCCAGAAAGGGCATGACCCTCTGAAAGTACACACGATACAACGACCGAAACACGCGGCGGGTGGGCATCCCGAACTCCAGGATCACCGCCCGGCCGCCCGGCCGCAGTGTCCGAAACATCTCCCTCAGTCCCGTTCCGAGGTCCTGAAAGTTGCGCACTCCGAACGCGCATAGTGCCATGTTGAACGTTCGATCGGCAAAAGGCAAGCATAATGCGTCTGCGCGACACCAGGCGATGCGATCGTGCGGGCGATTCGCCGCCAGAGCCAGCATCTTCTCCGAGAAGTCCACGCCGACGACCGCCTCCGCACGCTGAGCGATCGCCCGCGCCAGGTCGCCGGTACCACAGGCGACATCCAGAACCCGATCGCCGCTCGACGCCCCCGACAGCCTCACCGCTCGCCGTCGCCACGACGCGTCCCGCCCCAGACTCGCCAGCCGGTTGACCCATTCGTAGGTCCCCGCAATCTGATCGAACATTCGTCGAACCCGCTCGGCCTTGTCCGCCTGTCCGTGCGGATCCGCCAGCCGGGCGGCGTCCCAGACCGTACTGTCCGAGCGAGCCTCTTCCTGTCTCTGATTGGACCGGTGCGGCTGATTCATGAAAGAGACAGGCGGCTGTCACACCTCACGGAACCCCACAGACACGTCGGACACGCGAGCCCGAACCGATTTGAAGCTTACTATCGCCGCGATGATCGTTCAATGTCGGACCGAAGTCCGCTCTGCCCTCCGCCGCCCGACAAAGCTTCATCGTCGTCGTCGCAGCGTGACCCACCCGAGCAGGCCCATGGCCATCGCCGGAAACATAGGGTCCGTGTTGCTGCCGCACTTGAAGGCCGCTTCGACCTGTCTGTCGGTGTCCATGACGACTGAGGTCGAGAGGTTCGCGTCGATCGCGGCGTGGTTGGCGTCGCCGGGGTGGTTCGGGTCGTAGATCGTCCAGCGGTTGAAGGTCTTGCCCTCGATGGGCGCAGCGGTCAGCAGAACCTCGCTGCCTTCGGCGTGCGTCGGGTAGTTTGGCTCGACCTGCACCGTGCCCCAGGTCCCGTTGATCACATCCAGCGTCAGGGTTCGTTCGGCCGTGTAGATGCGGACGTAGTCGACATCGATGAACTGCTGAATCGCCGGGACCGGAAGGTAGCCGATCTGCAGGTTGGGGAACCCTCCGGTGATCACGTAGTTGTCGATCCATACCGTGAAGTTCAACCCGATGTTGGGGATCTGAGCGGAATCGGTGGTCTGCCAGATGGGATTGGCCATGTCATCGATATAGGCGGCCAGCAGGTTCGCCCGCCACTTGATGCGATAGGTGTGCCACTGGGTCAGATCGATGTTCAGGTCCTGGAAGGCCATCGGCACATTCTGCCGAATCACCCACAGCCGCGTACCCTGAAGCGAATCCACCGACTGCGGCGAAAGGCTGGTGAACCACACGGTGTTCATGGGCTTGTTGAGGGGGTCCATCGATGAGTTCCAGAACCCCCAGCCTCGTGAGCCAATGCCGCAGTTGGGGTCGGGGTTGTTGGGTCCTCCTGGGGAATCATAGCCGTTGTTGTTGCTGTTCCGCAGACGAATCTCCATGTCACAGTAGGGCGGCGTCCGATAGGTCATGTCGAAGTTGATCAGCTCGGCGTTGTGATAGGTGCCCCCCACGCCGGGGCCGTTGAGGTTCAGATGGGCCAGGCCGCCTGAACCGGCGTTGAACGTGACGCTTCCGACGCCGCGAATCCACGAGTAGTCCCAGTGCGTCTCCTGGGCATAGCCCGGGAAGTGGTCGGCCACCAATACGACAGCCATCGCGACATCGGCAGACAACATGACAGCGACACACGCGGCACAGCACGCGGAGAATCGACTGACCATGATATGTCCTCCGAAAGACGTGTCCTCCAGTCTAACCTGGAGACACGAGCCCCGCCAAGCGGATACGCAACTCAGCGAACGACCGGGGCCGTCCCTGTTGAGGGTGGCTCTGCGATCGGGGCGAATCGGGTCGGGCGGCCTTGCCGATATTGGTCCAACCGCTTGTTCAGAAGGGCCGCCAGGGCGGTTTGCCCTCTTGCCTGAGCGATCTGCCGGGCTTGCTCGACCGTCTCAACGGCCTGATCGAATCGGCCGACCTCGGCATAGGCGGCGGCCAGGGCGTCCAACGCCATCGCGTCTCGACGCTGTGTCCGCTGGCATGCCTGCTCGGCCCAACGAACCGCCTCGGGGCCGTTTCGCACCGAATCGATCGGGCTGGTCGCCAGGACCCACGCCAACCGATGCATCGATTGCACGTCGTCGGGGGCAATCTGCAACGCCCTTCGGAAGCTCTGAGCGGCCTCCCAGCCGCGTCCTGAAAGCATCAGTGCGACCGCCAGGTCACGATGCGCCGAGGCCTGATCGGGCTGAAGCTCCGCCACCTTCTCAAGGTGTCTGACGGCCTCGGCCGGCCGGTTGAGCTTGAGCAGCGCAGCGCCCAGCTTGCTGAGGGCCCCTACGCCGCGAGGGTCGATCTCAAGCGATGTGCGGTAGTGCGCCATCGCCTCATCCACCTGTCCCCGCCGAAACAGCATCGCCCCCAGATTTCCGTGGGCATCCTCGTCGTCGGGTCTGATCGCCAGGGCCTGGCGGAAGTGATCCTCCGCCTCGGCAAACAAAGGCTGCATCGTGGCCGGAGGCTGGTAACCCTTCTCGCGGGCCTCCTGTTCAAGGGCCAGGGCCCTGCCGGCCAGCAGCGAGCCCAGATTCACATGCGGCATGGCCGCGTTCGGATAGACCCGCAAGGTGTCGCGCCACACACGCTCGGCGTCGGTATAGGAACCGGCGTGGTGCGCGGTCATGGCTCCGAAGATCACCATCACCGGCACGAACGCCGCCGTGCCCACGTTCCCGCTCAGAATCCCCGACTGCCCCCATCGTTCGCCGAAGCTCCGGTCGACAACAAAGCCGATCCCGCCCACGGCCCAGGCGATCAGGGCCATGCTCGGCATGTAGTCCCAGTGGTCGGCGACCCACGCGTACTTCATGTAGAACATGTTGAAGAAGCCCAGCACCGGGAAGACCAGCACCAGATACGATCCCAATCCTGCAAACGACGCCCGCCCCCAGGTGTTCCATCGCCACAGGCATATCAGGGCGACGAGCACCACGCCCACCCACGGCAGATAGCTGATCGGCGACGACGCGTCGATCTGCCACTGTGGATAGACGAACGCCAGCCCGCAGGGCACCAGGGTCTTGATGATATAGAACCAGACGATGTGGCCGGCCACGGCCAGCCGCTGCACGAACCCCGCCGACCAGTCCCTGCCCACTGCCGCGGCGCTGTACTTCTGAAACCAGATCGTCACGAGACTGAGGGTGACGGCGATAACCATCAGCCCCGAAAGCTGCACGATATCTCGCCGGCGCCACGTCCGCCCCTTCCAGACTCGGATCAGCACCCATACGACGGGCATGAGCGCCACGGAGGCCTTCGACAGCATCGCCAGCAGAAACAGTCCGAGCCCTGCCGCGTACCATTCCGACTGCCCCTCGTCATCGCCCCGCAGACAGCACAGCAGCGCCAGCAAGCAGAACGTCGCGCTGAACGGATTCACGAACTCGCTGATCCACGCCACGGAGTCGACCTGGATCGGGTGCAGGGCGAAGACCATACCCACCGCCCAGGCCGCCGGGATCTTCAGACGCCTGGCGACCCGCCACAGGAGCACAGCCACCAGCCCATGAAAGGCGGTATTGACGATGTGATAGCCAGGTGTCCACTGCCCGAAGACATGCCATTGCACCCATACGGCAGTGTAGAACAGCGGCCAGTAGTCCTTGGGTTCGCGGCTGACCCAAATCTTCTTCAGGCCGGTAACGTCCTTCATCAGCGGGTTTCGGTGAACCCGTTCGTTGTCGCCCCAGATCCAACCGCCTCGCATGGCGGGCAGATAGACCGCGAACGTGGCGGTCAAAATGACCGCTGTGCCGAGCAGTCCCATTCGCCGGGACGCGGCCGACGGCTCCGGGCTGGATGGCTCTGTTGACGTCGCATGCATACGCGAATCTTAGACGATGGGAGGATGCACGCCTAGCCGCCCCCCGCCGGTCCCTTCCACTCCCGCTTCCCCTCGCCTTCTGCGATTCCTATTCCAGGTTGAACGCCACCAGGTGCCCCTTCAGCCCGTCGAACTGAAACTTGATTGTGCCGGTGGACTTCTGCTTCTCCGATTCGACCGTGTACACCACCTTCAGCGCAGGGGTGTCGCCGGATATCAGGGTCTCCGACTTATACGCGATCGACTTCAGCTTCCCCGCCTTCCCCGCGAAGTCGGCCATCATGACCTTGAGCTTGTCCGGAGGCACCTTCGCCTGAAGGTTCTTGTGCATCATCTTGAAGGCCTCGTCCGGCTTGTCGGTCAGGAAGTACGTGAAGAAGTCCTTTCCCCGCTGGCCGTACAGTTGGGTGCCGGCCGGTCCCGTGAACCAGTTCTCGGGCATCTTGTCCGACTTCACGTGGAACCGGACGATCTTGTCGTTTCGCGTCTTCAGCTCGGACGTCGCCTGTCCCTTCTCGAACTTGACGGTTCCCTTGCTCTCGGTGACCGTCGCACCGTTCTCGATCTTGCTGGTTGTCTCGAAATCCGTCTTGCTCAGACCCTTGAGCGCCCCCAGGTTTCTCTTGAAGGCCACCATCCAGGCGGCCAGAATGGGCTCGTCCACCTCCTCGCACAGAGCCGGATCAAACAGGACGACGACCCGCTTGGGATCATCGGACAGAACCGCCTCGAAGAACTTCGCCTGGTGCGACGACCCGGACCTCTGGGCCCAGACCAACACACCGGAGCACACGATGATCAAGACCAGGAACACCCCTCCCAGAATCATCAGCATTTTCTTCATGGCGATCTCCTAGTGACTTGGCCGACGTTCAGAATCCGTTGCTCAGGGTGATGACACCCGCTCATGCTATTCCGCACGCCGCCGAGCCACAAGCGGCAAGGCGAGTCGGTGATACTGGTGGAGTCGGGGCAGAATTCGGATTCGGAACGCCACCAACGTGCCGCCCGGTGTTCCTCTGCGAAGAGATGGGGGCCGGACACCGGAAACAGGGAATCGGGAATAGCGTATGGGGATTGGCCAGTGGGCGGTTGCGCAGTTGGGGCACAAGGCCTCTATCCGGAGTCGTGGTATCGCCGAATGTCTCACTTTCGACGCATTCTTCACACGTTTTTTGGGGGGGCGGGGAGGTAGAAGCTAGGAGTTGGGAGTTAGAAGTCAGGAGTTGGACGTCAGAAGCCGGTAGGTGAGCGGGCGAGGCGGCGGATGTCTCACTTTGTCCCGTATTGTCACAGATCTCGGGCGGCAGGGAATCGGGGGTAGGTGATAGAGGATGGGGACTGCTGGTACGCAGAGATTCGATCTTGTCGGGTCGTTTCTCGGGGGTGTTTGTCTCGCGTCGGGTATCCGGGCAGAGGACTGCCCGGCTCGGAGGGGCGGATGTCTCACTTTCGACACGTTCTTCACGCGTTTTCGGGGGAGGGGCTTGGTGGGGCGTGGGGGATTCATTCTGAGTGCGACCGGGTTTGTCGGCGAATGTCCCACTTTGTCTCATACTTTCACACATTGCTGACGGCAGGGGATCGGGCACGGGGAATGGGCAATGGCAGGTGGGCGGTGCCGTGATCGGGGGCGCAAGGAGCCTATCCGGAGTTGTGGTATCGCCGAATGTCTCACTTTCGACATCTTCTTCACCTTGTTGGAGGGTCTGGGCGAGGGGCTTGGTTTGGGCGTCTCCGGAGGCAACAGCCTTTCCGATGATGTCCAGGACCGTCAAGACGACGGCGCGGAGACGATCGTGGACGGGGCGGGAGAGATCGGTTCGTCGTCTGTGAAGTTCGGCGATGAAGTGGGGGTTGTTCTTGAGCCATCGGTGGAGGGTCTTCCGGCTGACGCCGACGGTCTTTGCGGCGGCGGCGACGATGGAGCCGGTGAGCAGTGTCCCGATAGCGAGGTTCTGGACTGGGGTGAGGGAGTTGAGACGCGAATGTGTTTCGGTGGGTTGCATGGTTTCAATACCTCCATCTTAAGTGGGTATGGAGCCGAGATTGGAGGGGCACACGCGTGCGGCCCTCCAGGCCTTCATCGGGGAGATGGGGGGCGGGGACTGGTGCATGCGTCGGGAGAAGGTGCAGAGGCGGGGATGTTGAACGTTGCGAGCGACTTCCTCTGAGCGCCGTAGCCCCAAGGTCCGCGCTGCGCCCCTTGCGTTCGCGTTGGGTGTCGAACAGGATCTGACGGTCCCTTATTACCGGAAATTCGGCTCGCAGGTGCGATCGCCCTCCCAGTTGGTGTGTTCAGGGGTGTGGGCGGGGCCGCCGGTTGCGAGGAATGGCAGGTCAGCTTGGCGGAGATGTGAGCGTCGGGAGCCGGACCGGCTGGGAGACGAGTTTGAAGACGTAGATGCACAGGGTTTCCAGGGTGTCAGGGTTGAATCTCGATACGTCTGAGAAGGCGTGCCAGAAGAGTTCGGGGCGCGTCAGGTCGTAGTAGTACTTGGGGATGAGAGCGACTCGCTGATACCGGATGCCCATCGTCTCCCACTTCTTCAGAACGCCTCGAACCCATTCCTGATGCGGACCGAAGGCGATGATGTACTCGGGCAGTTCCCGTCCGATGAAGTGGATGGCCGGCAGGTCTCTGAACTGAGGCGACGGGGGGTAGCTGAGCTGCCACCCATAGACGGCCGCGGGTGCGTGAAACATCAGGGGATAGGTTCCGTATCGCGGCAGGGTCCACACCGAGTGTTTGGGGGGCACGTTCTCGTTGATCCACCGTGCCGTGGCGGCGTAGGAGCTGCTGGGGGGATGGAGCAGTTCGCCGACGTACCTGACCAAGGTCGAGCGAAACCCGCGGTTCTGGGGGAACTCGACGAACATGGAGGGGCCCCACGAGTCGATCAGCGGGCCGCCGTGCAAGACGTTGCTGAAGAACGCCACCAGGGCCAGGGGGACGGCGAGCCATGCCGCCCTGGCCGTCATCGCACGGATCGCCAGGACGGTGGCGGCGATGCAAAGCGGCAGGATGGGCGAGAGGTAGCGGATCGTCGAGACGGAGGTGTGTGCCGCCTCGGCCTGGGGGCCAACGACGACGATGGCCAGGATGTAGACTCCGATGGCAACGACCGCCCGAAGCAGCCAGAGGTCTTTCGAGAGGAAGTACAGGATCGGGGCGGCGACGATCAGGATGCCGACGCCGAACTCGCAGGAGTTGAGGTCGCGGAAATACCACCACGGAAGCCGAAGCGTCTGGCTGAGGGCGGTGGGTTGGGAGACGTTCCAGAGCTTCTCGCCGATCACCAGGTTGTACTTGTAGAACAGCAGGCCGCCCAAGACGACCTGGGGAGCGAGCAGGACGGCGTAGTCGGACAGGCGCAGGGCCCGATCCTTACGGCGCCACAGGACGTAGTCGACCAGCAGGCAGGCGTAGAGCGCCAGATAGTTCATGTAGTTCGAGGCCAGCAGGGCGAACGACAGGAGCGAGATGATCAGCAGCGTCCTCGGGCGACCTTGCCAATGGAGATACAGATATGCGATCAGGGTCGAGAGCAGCATGCAGAGGGCGAAGTAGCGGCACTGCCGGGAATAGAGCATGAGCGAGACGTTGCCCAGGATTCCCAGGGACACCAGCAGCCAGGTGCGGAGGTCGGCGCCGTCGCGCCAGAGCCAGCGGATGATCACGACCACGGTCAGTAACCCACAGATGGCGAAGGGCAGTCTGGCCGCGGCGGCGTTTTCGCCCAACAGACCCAGAAACGGGGCTGTCAGGTAGAAGGTCAACGGCGGCATGTAGCGGTTTCGGAGGCCCTTGAGTTCGAATCCGCGGTCGTAGGCGATGATGTTGTGGTCGAGGACGGCCAGGGTATCGCCGGTTCTCCAGACGGACTTTGCGAAGAGGGCCGTGGCGGCCTCATCGTCCCACAGCGCCGAGTGCCCCAGTCGAGGGAATATCAGCAGCGACGTCAGGACGATCAGAACGACGCTTATGACCCATTTGTATTTCGTGTCTTCGGACGACATTCTTCCTGGACCTCAGGAATACGGTGGCTCGACCACTCCGCGAATCCACGCCCCCCTAGCGAAAAGCGATGCGTCAACCAAGCGGCTCGACGACGCTGACCCGAGTCAGCCACCGTAAGGGCACCACCACCACACCCAGCAGGACCACGCAGGCGGCGAGGCTGAGGATCGCCCCCACGCGAAGCGGCGCCGGCCGGTAGTCCATCCGCACGACGTTTTCGCCGGCTCGCACGCGAACGCCGCGGAAGGCGCCGTTGACCTTCAGCACCGGGGCGGCGCGTCCGTTTACGTCGGCCACCCAGCCGTCATAGTAGGTGTCGCTCAGGACGAGCATCGCGTCGCGATCGCACCGCACTTTCAGTTCGACGGCGTTGGGCAGATAGCGGATGTCGGTCACCCGGTGTCCGACCGGACCGGCCTGAAGACCGGCGAGAGACTCGCCCTTCAGGTACTGGCGTTCGACCAGGGCCGTAGCCCGCGGCTCCCACGCTGGATCGAGCAGACGCTCGTATACGCCCCGCGTTTCTTTGAAGACCTCGGCGGTGCCGACGACGTAGGCTCGGGGCAGCGTCTCGCCCAGATCGACCAGGCGAGGCGAATCGACGACGCCGGAGGTGAGATACTTGTTCATGTCGGGCAACTGGACGTAGATGCGGCAGTTGAACAGCGAGAGGAGCCGTCGGCGAACGGCAGCGGGCAGCCGAGCGTCGCTGGTAAGGGCTCGCATGTAGACGATGTCGGCCACCTCGAAGATTGTGGCGGAGCCCACGGCGAAGGCGTGATCCACCGCCGGCCAGCTCCAGAGCAGCGTGTCGCGGATCGTCCGGAACAACTCGGGCGAAGTCTGGCCATAGAGGTAGATCGAGGCCTCGCGGGCGTAGAACCGCACGGGGCCCGGCTCGGGCTGGAGCCTCTGCTTCATGGGGGATGGGCGTTCAAGCACATCGGGGCGGACGGCCGGAAAGAGGGAGCGGTCGGTCACCGCGAGGTCGATGAAGGAGACGAGGACCAGAAGCCATGCCCCGGCGGTGCGTGCCCTGGGATGTGCCAGGCCGAAGGTCAGAATCACCCCCCCTGCCAGTGCAACGGCCGCCAGTTTGATGACGTCGCGGGTCACTATCGCCCATGGGATTCGATGAGCCATCGACGGCTCGACGGAATTCAGGTTGAATGCCTGCCGCAGCAGCGACTCGCCGAGCCGCCCATGATCGAGCAAACAGGCCGCCGCCAGCGCGCACACGGACAGCATCAGCCCCAGCATCGTCCATCGCCGCCACCCTTGAGAGATTCGCGAGGCGTTGGCGATCAGGGCATCGAGGCCCATACCGCTCAGGCAGCTCAGGGCCAGGACGACGCACATCATGCACTTGGGCGGACACCAGAGCTTCCGCACCATCGAAATCAGATGCCAGAGCCCGTTGTAGAGCGGACTGTACTTGCCCATGGCATAGAGGAGAAACACGGCGAGCTGAACGAGCAGGAAGAGCAGCCGGGCGTCTATCGGCCCGACGGCCTGGCCGGGCGGAGAGAGAGAGGCTCGCCCGCCGCCGAACCATGCCAGGAGCACCGCGATGAAGATGACCCAGGGCATAAAGCCGAGGTAGCCGGTGCCCTGCCAGAATTCGGCACAGGATGGGGCCCAGTATTCCCCATGGCAGCCCTGAACACCGTGGACCGAGGGCAGCAGGAAGCCCGTGAGCATCGTGGGGCTGACGGCCGGCATCCGGTTGATGAGGTCGGGACTGACGCCCTCGCCCTTGGGCGAGTTGTTGGTTGCCTCTCGCATCGGCAAGAGCTGAACAGCGGCCAGCGCCATGCCCAGGGCCAGGCAGGCCGCCAATCCGATGAGGGGTGAGGCGATCGAGCGAGGCCCCTGCTGCGCCTTCCAGGCACAGGCCGCGGAAACGATGGCGTAGAGGCCCAGACTGACGACGGTGAAGAGGATTGCCTCGGGATAGCAGCCCATGCACTGCATGAAGACGGCGAGCATGGCCCAGAGCAGCGAGCGGCGCGTGCGGCGGTCGAGCCATCGGGCATAGGCCGCCACGACGATGGGGTACCATGCCACGCCGGTCAGGAAGGACGGGAACTCGATTCGGGTCATGGTGGCGGTGCTGAAGGCATAGCCGACGGCTGCCAGCAGCGACGCCGGGACCGACAGTCGCCAGACGCGCGACAGGGCGTAGGTGCCCGCGCCTGCGAGGAGGATGTGAATGGCCGACAGAAGCGTCATGGCCTGCCCCGCCGGCATGACGAGGTAGATCAGGTTGAGCGGATAGAGGACGCCTCGTTCGGCGTCGGCCAGGAATGGCTCGCCGCAGGCGAAGTAGTGGTTCCAGAGGGGCAGATGCCCCTGAAGCAGGCTCTCTCGGTAGAAGACGTAGCCGGGATAGAACAGGAACCAGAGATCGCGCAGGAGGAAGGTTTTGCCGGTCAGGAGAAAGGGGCCGAAGAAGATTGCCACCATGCCGAGGAGGCACAGCGGCCCGAGTATCCTCGCCTTCGACGATTGGCCCAGCCGGGTCTGTTCGGAATCGCTCATGGCGCGGTCATCGTACCGGAAGTGGAGGACGCGGAAAACACAGAAAGGAGAGGGTTATGACCCAAGACGCGTTGGGGCCGGGTTGCCGGGGAACTACTCGGAGGCGCATTCCTCGGCGACAAGTTCCAATTCGCGGAGGGCCTGATAGGCGGCTTTTTGTTCGGCCTCCTTCTTGCTGGGCCCCCAGGCGCTGGGAAACCGCCGTCCACCCATGACGACGCAGACCTCGAAGCATTTGCTGTGATCGGGGCCTTGCTCGTCGAGCAGTTCGTACATGGGGGTGTGGCCCACATTTCGCTGGGCATGCTGTTGAAGCTGGGATTTGTAGTTTCGCTGGTGCTGGCTGGCGGCCGACTCGGCGATGACGTCGCCCATCTGCCGGAGGATGAAATCTTCGACAATGGTCAGATCGCCGCTGTCCATGTAGATCGCGGCGATGATCGACTCGAATGCCGCTGCGGCGAGCGAACTGGGCAGCTCGGAGCGCCCCGTCATGCCCTTTCCTAGAAAGAGCATCTCGTGCAGCCCGAGTCGCTTGGCGAGGATGGCACAGGTCTGCCGGCTGACGACGGCGGACTTGATCTTGGTCATCTCTCCTTCGAGCAGGTCGGGGTACTTGGCAAAGAGTTCCTTGCAGACAACCAGTCCGAGGATGGCGTCTCCGAAGAACTCCATGCGTTCGTTGCTCTCCAGGCGGGAGTTTGCGATCGACGCATGGGTCAGGGCGGTGAGGAGGATGGATCGGTCCTTGAAGCGATAGCCGACCGCATCCTCAGCTTGCTGTAGGACCTCCTCTTCGGTCACGTTCATGCTTTCCAACGGGGCCGAAGGCGAAGAACGCACCCTCCGGGAGCGGGCTTCGCTATCGGCCGGATTTCTTGAGCCGACGCATGAGGGCGTCGACAGGTACCACTCAACACTAACTATATTATCGGCAACCGGCGCCGTCAAATGAGTTTCGGATATCTGGGCAATTTGCGGAGGCCTGTTGTCCGGACTGAAGTCGTTCGGGGCCGGGGGCATGGGATGCCTTCGTGCGGTGGGGAAGATGGAGACTCAAACAGCCGCAGGGCCCTCTGGTTTGGGGGGGATACCTCAGACGAGCCTATGCATCCACCGGTTGCGTGGAAATCTGCGGGGCGTGTTCACCTCGTTGGATTGATGTGTGGACGCGCCAGTGGGTTTCGTCGGTCTGGGGGTAGTCGGACCGTGCATGGACACCGCGGGATTCGGTTCTGTACTGAGCAGCATGGGCGATCAGGCGAGCGGCGGTGAGCATGTTCTGGCTCTCCCAGCCGTAGCGTTCGTCGAAGACCTTGTCCATGACGTATCGCCCCCAGAAGTCCATGCTTTCGAGGGCTTCGGTCAGGGAGGCCGCATCGCGCTCGATGCCCACGGTGCGCGTCATGAGCGCGCGGAGACTATTGCGGATGTCTTCGAGATCCAGTTCCGCCCGCACGGACGGCACTGGACCGCTGTCGACGCGGCTCGGATGCCCGTTGGCCGACCATTCGGCCAGACTGGTGCCGGCGGTCCGTCCGGCGACCATCCCGAAAACCAATCCTTCGAGCAGGGAGTTGCTGGCCAGGCGGTTGGCCCCATGAACGCCCGTACAGGCCACTTCGCCACAGGCAAGCAGCCCCACCACGGCGGTGCGGGCCATGAGGTCCACGGATACGCCGCCCGCCATGTAGTGCGCGCTGGGGCGGACCGGGATCAGGTCGCGACCGATGTCGATATCGAACTGCCGGCAGAGCTCGGAAATGGATGGGAAACGCTTGCCGAAGCGTTCGGCGCCGATGTGTCGGACGTCGAGGAACATGCAGGGGCTCTTGGTGCGGGCCATCTCCTGAATGATAGCCCGGCTGACCACATCGCGCGGCGCCAATTCGGCATTGGGGTGATAGTCGAGCATGAATCGCCGTCCCTTGCGATCGACCAGATAGGCCCCTTCGCCGCGGACGGCCTCGGAGATCAGCGCCCGGGTTGCACCGGCGAGGTAGAGGGTGGTCGGGTGGAACTGCACCATCTCGAGATCGCGAAGCGTAGCTCCGGCACGATATGCCATGGCCAGGCCGTCGGCGGTTGCCACGTCGGGATTCGTGGTCTCTCGGAAGAGCCGCCCCGCCCCACCCGAGGCGAGGATCGTCTGCTTGGCCCAGATCAACTGGTGGCCGTACTTGGGGTGAAACGTGATCGCCCCGCAACAGACGCCGTCGAAGGTGAGCAGATCGATGGTGAAACAGCTCTGGAAGACCCTCAGGTGAGGCGTCGTGAGGACTCGGCGGATCAGAACGTCGGCCAGTTCCCGCCCTGTGGCGTCTCCGGCGGCGTGGAGGATCCGTGCCAATCCGTGTCCGCCCTCTCGTCCCATGCTCAATTGGCCGTCGGCGTTGAGGTCGAACTTCGCGCCCCAACTGAGGAGCAGGCGAATCTGCTCGGGGCCATGGCGGACGATTGTCTCGATAGGCTTGTAGTCACCCAAACCGCAGGCCACCTTGAGCGTGTCGGCGATGTGCTGCTCGGCGGAGTCTTCTTCTTTCAGTACGACGGCGATCCCGCCCTGGGCGTAGGAGGTGTTCGACTGACGCAGGCCGGCCTTGGTGACCATCAGGACGTCGCCGTACTGAGCGGCCTCGATGGCCGCGCGAAGTCCCGCGACACCGCTGCCGATCACCAGGACGTCTGTGAACAGATGCGGCACGCGGTTGGCGGTAAACGTGCTCAGATATCTTCGACTCTCATAGGAATCGGTCATGGAGAGACCACCGGATGTCCAAGACTCTGGCGAAGCTGCACCCCCGTTCGGCAGCTCCCCTCACCTTCGGAAACGGTGCTATGTTACCCCTTGGGACCCTGGTTTGACAAACATCTGTTCCCGTCGGTCCACCGCGTCGAAGCTGGAGTAGCTCGCATCCGCACAAAACGAGGGGGTAGCCTGTGTCCTGATTCGATCCTTCCCCCTTCCTCCGGCTCAGACCGAGGAACTGCTCTGTTCCAGGACTTTGCAGATGGCCTCGATATTGTCGGCCACCTTGATCGGAGGGTTGGCGTACCGACCCTTGACGGGCTTGGGCGGGGGCGGTTCAGCGGATTTCATATCGATGCCCGTATGGTATCGAACCGTGGCGTCGGGGTCTTTCAGCTCATGCCCGGTCAGAATGCAGACGACGGTTTCGCTGCGGCCGATCACGCCCTCTTCGAGGAGCAGGTGAAGCCCGGCAACGCTGGCGGCGCTGGCCGGCTCGCAGCCGAACCCATAGCGACCGACCATCGCCTTGTGTTCGAGGATATCCTCGTCGGTGACCTGTCGGACAACACCGTTCATGGTATCCAGCGAACGCAGGGCCTTGGGCAGGTTGACCGGACGGCTGATCTCGATGGCAGAAGCGATGGTATGCGGCTTGTAGCCCGACTGATCCATCGAGGCGTAGAGCTGGCGTGCCCTGTCATGATCGATTCGACCACCGTTCCATGTTACGGATTGTTCGTGGAAGAGCTGATAGAGGGTGTTGGCACCGGTGGCCACAATGACTGCCAGGCGGGGGATACGATCGATCAGCCCGAGGGCATGCAATTCGGTGAACGCCTTGCCGAACGCGCTGCAATTGCCCAGGTTGCCGCCGGGCACGATGACCCAATCGGGCACCTGCCAGTCGCGAGCCTCGATGATGCGATACATGATCGCCTTCTGCCCTTCGAGGCGGAAGGGGTTGACCGAATTCATGAGATAGAGGCCCAACTGGTCGGATGCCTCGCGGACGCGGCGGAGGCATGCGTCGAAATCTCCCTCGACCTGGAGCGTCAGCGCCCCATAGTCGAGTGCCTGCGAGAGCTTTCCGTAGGCGATCTTGCCGGTGCCGATGAAGACGATGCCCTGCATCGACTCACCGCCATGGTTGCCCGAAAGCGAGGCGAACATCGCCAGGGAGGCGCTTGTGTTACCCGTGGACGCACAGGCGACGCGGCGCCGGCCGAGCTTGTGGGCCAGGGTAAAGGCGGCGGTCATGCCGTTGTCTTTGAAACTTCCCGACGGATTGAGCCCTTCATACTGAAGGAACAGATGTCCCGGCTGGATGTGCAACTGCCTGGCGAGCAGGTCCGCCCGCTGGAGGTTCGTGCGTCCCTCACCGATGGTGACGATCTCGTGCTCGCGGGCGAACGGCAGCAACTCTCGAAAACGCCAGACGCCGGAGAAATCTACCACGCTTTCTCGCGTGCCCCAGCGGTGCTCGAAGAAGCTCATTTCGCGAGGCATCGGTGTGCGATCCCAATCGTATTGCACGTCGAGGAGGCTGTTGCACTTCTGGCAGCCGAAGAGGATCTGATCCACCCCGTAGGTGGCGCCGCAGTCCGGATTGATGCACTTCTGAAACGCGATTTCCCTCATGAGAGGTTCTCCTGGGACAACGGCTGCGGCGGCGCAGCCCCATAGGCCCGCAAGGGAGTCAGCTTAACAGAAGATCCCACATTGACCAAGGTGCGAAACGACATGGCCTCTGCACCAGGGGACCGGAACGTCACGCCACGTAGTTACGGATCAGGTGGACGTGCTCGGGGGGAGTCTCGTAGGGCAAGGCACCGGTGCCCAATACGCAGTTGGGACGAGATGCCGCGAGGGCGAGGACGCGATCGACCTCGGCCAAGATCGCGGCCTTGGGACCGCAGGAGACGATCCGCAGGTCCATGTTGATGCGGACACGGACATCCGGGCGGTGGGCCGAGGCGGCCATGAACGCCGACTGGTTGGTCTCGAAGGGGGCGACGACATAGCCGGTACCGGTGGAGAGGATGTCGGGGAGGATGGGAGTTGTGTCGCCGCCGATCACGCAGGGAACGGCGTGGCCTGTGGCCTCGGCCGCCAGGTGCATGATGCGTTTGAGGGCGGGCAGCTCGATGTCATGAAACTGGCGGGGGCTCAGCATGGGCGGGGCGGCGGCCGATTCGAAGAAGGCGATGTCCAACCCTGCCGCCACGATGGCCCGGCAGAAGGCTGCCTGATTCTCGGCCAGACGCATGAGCCAGGAGGCGACGGCATCCGGTTCCAGGACAACCTCTTCGCACAGGCCTTCGATCGAACGAAGGCTGACGGCAATGGAGAAGGGTCCGCTGACGGGAATGCGGACTTCGGCCTCGGGAAACTCGGCCTTGAGTCGGCACCCCACCTCGATGACCATCGGCAGGCGTCCGTCTTTGCTCACATCGAAGCACTTGAGATTGAAGGCCTCCGAGCAGGAACGAGAGATGGGTTGTGTGATCGCAGGGATGCCGTTACCGCCCGGCTGGACGATGACGCCGCCGTAGGCTTCGGCCTCGAGGTTGTAGATGTCGATGCCCACAACGATCGGTGCATGACGGTACTCGATGTAGGCGGCACGGTGGGCTGCGAACATGAGATCGGCATCTCGGGATGCGTCCCACGGGCTGCGACCGATCAAGGCGGCCGCGTGTTCATACACACTGGGTGAGAAGGCGATTTTCATGGGTCACCGGAAACAAGGGGCCTCGGGGTTCCGTCGATATCCGGAGCGATGACGAGTGTCACGGTCAGTCTGAACCGGCGAAGCTGGAGGCCTCGCCGAGGCCCTCGGAGCCCATGCCCAGATAACCTCCATCGACCGGAATCTCGGCGGCGGTGATGAAGCTCGAGTCGTCGCTGCACAGGAAACGGACGACCGTGGCGACCTCTGACGTCTCGCCGAGCCGACGGAGCATGTGGAACTTACCCCAGATGGGTCCCCACTTGGCACGATCGCCGCCGGCGGCCTTGTCCACTTCACGGGTCCAGATCCAACCCGGCGAGACGGTGTTGACGCGGATGTTCCAATGCGACAGGTCCATCGCCATGCACCGCGTCAACTGATTGACGGCGCCCTTGGCAGCGTTGTAGGTCCACCGGTTTGGCTGGGCGATGTGGGCGGAGATGCTGGACATATTGACGATCGAGCCCCCGCCCTGCTTCTTCATCGAATCGACGACGCACTGTGCCATCGTGGCATAACCGATGGGCCCGACGGTCATCATCCGAAGCCAGTCCTGCCGTGTGGCGTCGAGCCCCTTGGCGATGAAGGAGAAGGCGTTGTTGACGAGGAAGTCGATCCGACCCCACTTCTTCAGGGCCTTCTCGGCCAACTGGCTGCAGAAGGTCTCCTCGCCCATATCCCCCTGAACAAAGGCTACCGGCCGGCCTTTGGCCGAGAGTGCCTTTTCGGTTGCGACCCCGCCGTCGCTGATGCCGCTGAAGGTCACCGACACGCCGGCCTCGCACAGCGTCTCGACGATCGCCCGACCGATGCCCGTCGATCCGCCCGTGACGATTGCCGCCTTGTCCTTAAGCCCCTGCATCGTAGGTCTCCTTCAGAGTCTCATGGGTTGTCATGACCGTGGTCTCACGGATCAGTCTGCGACCGCAATGGCCCGAATCGGCGAACCATCGCGGCCGGTAATGTTGAGCGGGAAGCCGATGAAGGTGAACCGCTCGGGCAGCTTGTCGAGATTCGTCAGCGCTTCGACAAGGATGCACTCGAGCCCTTTGCCGAGCAGGATATGGTGAACCTCCATCCAGTCGCTGCTGGGCGTGGGCGTATCCATGCCGAGCAGGCCGATCCGCCGGGAGGCGATCCACCGGGCCGCCTCCAGCGTCAGGGTCGGGAAATCGCTGAAGTACCTCGGCGTGCCGAACATGTAATCCCAGCCGGTGCGATAGATGACCTTGGCACCGGGTGTGAACTTGTCCTGATAGAGTCGGAACATGTCGGGGGTCAGCGGCGTCTTCGGTTCGAGCCGCCCCCCCGGGGCCAGATCGATGAGGGTCGCCGGCCCGTAGAAGTGGTCCAGCGACATGCGATCGAGGGTCTTGCCGTCGTCGAAGAAATGGTAAGGCACGTCGAGATGCGTCCCCTGATGGGTCGACATGCTGATCTGAGTGATGTTGTACCCGATCGAGCCGATCGTATTGTGAACCACCACGCTGATCTTGGGATCGTACGGGAAGTTCGGTTGATCGTGTTCGAGCGGAAACGATAGATCGATGAGCCTGGACATGGCCATTCCCTTTACCGCGGCGCCGCGTGGAAATCAATGACGGTATCGTTTGCCCACAGACGCGGTCCCTCGGATCGGAGGGCGGCATTCGCCGGCACACACACGAGCACGACCGCCCGATCGGCGGGCACGGTGAACCGGACGGGGTCCCGGACACCTCGGGCGACGAATCGGTGCGTCACCGCATCGTAGAGATCGCACGACGTGGCACCGGTGGTCCACTCGACCTGCCTATCCTGCTCGTACGGATTGTAAAGAAGGAAGGTGGGGAATGTGCGTCCCCGGTAGAAGTCGGTGGCCGTACAGTCGAGCGAGAGGATCTTCTCGTCACTCGTGCGATGGACGATCGCCCCCAGCATTCCGACATAGCTGGATCCGTAGAGTCCCAGGTCGGTAGCCGGCCCCCATTTCATGGCAATCGGATCGCCCGTGGCATAGGGACTCTTGCCGTCCCATTCACGTCGCAGCCCCTCATAGGCAATAACACCGTCCGGATCGCCCTTCCAGTGAGCACTGGACTGATGATCCCTGGGCAGTTCGTTCGGATAGAAGAGTCGGGCGGCATTGGCCAGATGAAGCATCCATTTGCCGATCGCGCGGGCGTAGCGGGTGTCGTATCGAACCAACGGCACCAATGCCCCGGCCTGTGCGAAGGTGTTCATCGCGAAGGCGTATCCGCCGCGGTTATCGACACTGCCGACCAAACCGTGGCAATCGTAGCCGCCCCAGCGGCCGAGGATGACACCCCACCCCCCGCGACAGTCGCTGATGCCGAAGCACCAGTCGACGAACTTATCCAGGTTGTAGTGACGATCGAGTTCCGCGTTCATCCGGGCGGCCAGATACGCGCCGTAGGGCATGAGCACTTCGTAGTACGGATTCGGCAGGCGCTCGTTCAGGAAGGACATGCAGGCCTCTGCCGCCCGCAGATACTTCTCATCGCGATACCGCAACCAAGCCATGTACTGTATCCAGCCGATTCCGGCGGCGGCATCGGGTTCACGCCACTGCCCGTTGTCGACCGCCTTGCCCGTTCGGAGGTTGAAGGCGGTATGGTCGAAATTGGGCTTGCCCGTTGTATCGATCATTGCGCGGCAGGCTTCGGCCCAGCGGTCGGCCGTCGTTCTGACGATTCCGTCAATGCTGCCGAGACCGGGGTATCGGTCGGTGATGGCATAGAAGAGGATGTGCGGCCAGATCTCATACCAGAAGGAGCCGCCGGTTTCCTGGTTCTGTGTGTTCAGGACGAGATTCAGCCCGTTCTTCCGGTTGTAGTAGCCTTCACACATCAGGACATAGTTGTGCGGGCCAAGGGTCTTGTTGATTCCCACGAGGGTAGCGCCGAGAACGGCCCCCATTACGTTGATTCCTTCGTGATTAGCCGCCCCCTGGCGTTTGTCGCCCACATAGCTGTAGAGGCCGAACATGGGACGGTCGATGTTGATCCGTGAATCGTCGATCCAGATCAGCGGCAGGAACTCGCCCCTGGCGTCGAAGTTGACGACGTATCGGTCGTAGGCGTGCGCCCGTGCCCGCCAATCGATCATCTTGAACGGATGCGGGATCCGGGGCATGAGGTCGACACACGCGATGTTCTTCTGGCCGGGCACCACCATGGGTGTTTCGCGTCGCGAATCGGGGACGAAACGGATCGACTCAAACACGGCACAGTCGCCAGGTTCGCCCTCCAGACCGAGTTGAAGCTGCACGGGCGCCGAGTCGTTTCTCTGCAGGAGCCGAGGGTCGGGTTCGGCGAGCGATTCACCGACGGTGAGGCACCGTTCAAACAGACTTGTTGTCGATGGTGATCCTTTGCCGCGGAGGTCACCATAGAGTCTCATGAGCCAACCGCTCTTGCCCTTGAAGGCTCTTACCTTCACGTGCACCTGGGCTGTGTTCGAAGGAAGCCGCACGGCGGGGACGGCGGCGATGGCCCATGTGCGATTCGGGGCGATCGCGACGCGCAGTGCGCCGGCCTCGACGGCCACCTGGGCGTCGTTCATATGGATGGACCATGTCGAGGCGCTGCGAAGCAGATCGTCGGACCATTGCAGGGACGATGCCGGTACTTCGGCCCGGATGCCTGAACCGTTGGCGAGGGCCGCGATACCACACAGGAGGGACCGCACGCCGCCGAACCTGATGAGAGCACGGAGGAGAGATGCGACCATGCTATTTCCGTTCCGGGCCACTGCGTTCACCTTTCGGCAGGGTGAGTCGCCAGACGTCGTTTACGACCGGCCAGGTGTTGCCGGCTACGACCCAGAGGCTGTCCTGATAGACATATGCGGTGACCTCATGACGTGGGGCAAAGGTGGTCGGTGAAACAAACCGATGCCATTGGGCCCCGTCGGTGGTCCACCAGACGTCGCCGTGGTTGTAGCTGTTGACGTTGTCATGGCCACCGATGACCCAGATGCGATCGCGATACACCTTCGAGATGTGCCACTGTCGAGGCGCCCAGGGGGCATGCGGCGTGACCTGAGTCCAGTTCTGGCCGTCGGGTGACGACCAGACGTCGTTGTGGGTGGTCATGTTCTTGTAACCCTTCTCGGGCGGTGTGTTTGGTACCGGGGTGCGTCCCCCCATAAGCCAGAGCTTGTCGGCGAATGGTACGACCGCCGATGCGGCTCGATCGCCGTAGGGTGCCTTCGGGCAGACGCACGTCCAGTGGATTCCGTCGTCGGTGTTCCACACGTCCTGGCCGCTGCCCAGTTGCCACATCTTGTCCTTGAAAACGACCAACTCGCCGTATCCGCGGGCACCGAAGGGCGTCTTCTCCGCGACGCGGGTCCAGTCCTTACCGTTGGTCGAGCACCACACGCTTGCCTTGATCGCCCAGATCTTGTCCTTGTAGACGACCATCTCACTGTAGACATCGTAGGGTGTCTGGTCGCTGAGTCGTGTCCAAGCCACACCGTCGGTGCTGCGCCACAGATCGCGACTGTGGGTGTTGTTGTGGTACCAGCCGTTGCTGAGCCACATCTTTCCGTCGAAGACGAGGTCTTCGGCCGTATCCCGCGGGCTGAAGGCGGCATGATCTGTGAGCTTGACCCAGGAGCCCGGTGGAGCGGTTGTCGGAGCGTTTACGGACTGCTCGGCCCCCACCACTTGAAGTGCCACGACCAAGACCCACGCTGCGGCAATACGCTTCATATCTGCATCCTCGCTGAACACGACGGGCACCAGGACAAAGCCTGTGAAGCCCCGGTCGCACCCGCCCAACTCGCTATTGGTGGCGAAGCAGATCGACCAGATCACCAGCCTTGAGATTCGCTTCGCTGCGATGATGGACGCTGATCATCCGCCAGTCATGCCCCCGACGGATCATCTGAAGGTCCCAGGCGCTGATGTAATACTCATAGGGCCAATCAGGGGCCCGCACCCGGCAGTGGGCCCGCAGATAGACCTCTGCCGAATCGCCCTGGAGGGTGATCCGGGTTTCCATGATTCGTACATCGTCGATCTCGGCCCGCTCGAAGGCTGTCCGAACTCGTTCGAGGAGCTTCGCCTTGTTCATATCGTCGCCGAGGAATTCCTCATCGGTGGCCGCGGCGATGGGTTCGATGTTTTCGCAGTCTACCGCCAGAGCGAGGTCCTCAAGAAGCTGGCGAATCTGCTCGCGATCGGTCACCACAACCTGCTGAACGATCAGGAGGATCGCCGACACGAAGAGCCCGCCGACGATCAGCCACGCATTCCGCGGAGTCGATCGAAACCACCAGACGGTGACGAGCGTGGCTTCGATAAGGATCAGGACCGCCAGGAGTTGCAGAGGACTCTCAAAGAGCAGGATAGAGAGACGATCCATAGGTCACCCCCCACAGCAGACCGCGCGGAAAACCTGCTGTCAATCGGTCAACCCTGTGTTTGCAGGCATGCATTGATCAGCCCTGTTCCCCACATTTACGGGATTGGGTTTCGCAAATCCTCCGGGAGCCCGCCTGCGGAGTGGGTGCGCACGTGCAACGACATCGGGACCGGTCACTCCCCCCTTTCTCTCCTACGGCCTGGAAGAGAGAGCCTGGAGATCGCCGCCCATGAGCACAACGGCAAAGCCAACCGATCCATCCGCGATGGAGTTCGATATCGTTCATTCGGCGAGAACCGCGTGCTGGTCGCCACGACTGGCGGAGGTGTGCAGGCGGTTCGGCATCTGCCCGACGGCGGAAGGAACGGCATCTGCCCACCACATCGCCCTGCCCCTGCGGCCGGGGACGGTGACACTGGTGTGCGGGCCGTCGGGGGCGGGAAAGACGCGTCTTCTCGCCGAATTGACGAGGCAGATTGCCGGCGTCCGCTGTGTGGCCTCGGTGCGGTTCCCGAGAGAGAGTGCCATCCTGGATTGCGTGGGGCCCCGGGATTCCCTGGGAAGCGCCATTTCGCTGTTGACTGCCTGCGGACTGGGCGAGCCGCGTCACTGGATCAGTCGATACGCCGAACTGTCGGATGGTGAACGATTTCGGGCGAGGCTGGTCCGAACGATTCAGCGTCATCTGGACAGCAGGCACCGGGCGGCCCCGTTGATCTGTGATGAGCTGGGTTCGGTGCTGCACCGGCGCCTGGCTCGTGCCGTCGCCTTCAACCTCGGCAAGGTCGCCCGCCGACATGGGCTGGCCCTCATTGTCGCCACGTCTCATGACGACCTGGCAGAGGATCTGAATGCCGAGGTCGTCGTTCGCCTTCGAAGGGACGCGGAGCCGCATGTGGAGACACGACGGATCGAGGATCGCCCGTTCAGCCTGTCCCGTTCGCTGCACATCGAACCGGGGCACAAGCGGGACTATGAAGCCTTTGCCGCAATGCACTATCGGCAACGGGATGAGTTGGGCTTCGTCGATCGGATCTTCGTTGTGCGCGACGGGGTGGGAGGCGAGGCGCTGGGCGTGATTGTGTATGCGTACGGGCCGATCGGCCTGGCGTTGCGCAATGCCGCCACGGGCGGTCGGTTCCGGGGAGACCCGCAGCGACTGAACCGGGAGCTGCGAATCATCCGCAGGCTGGTGATCCACCCGGACATTCGCGGCTGTGGCATCGGTCACTGGCTCGTCCGGCAGACCCTGCCGAAGGTGGAGGTGCCCTTCGTCGAATGCCTGGCGACGATGGGACTGATCAACCCCGTTTTCGAGAAGGCGGGCATGGAGCGGATCGGCGTGTGCCCCCCTGCCCCGTCGCGAGAGCGGCTGTCGGCCTGGCTGCGGCAACACGGCGCGGACCCGCTCGCCGCCGACTTCGAGGACCACGTGGAGCGACAACCGGCCGTCCGGACCCTGGTGAGCGACACCGTCGCTCGATGGTACGAGGCCACGACGGGAGCCGGGCGCGATCGCGTCGGCAGGCAATCGCCCCGATTGCTCGCACACAGCTTCCGTCAACTCATCGGGTCTCAACCGGTGTACTACCTGTGGCGGCGACGGGACCGCCCCTTGACCCGGCCAGGAGAACCGCAGCCCCCGTAACGAAGCCGAACGCCTCGGCCGCATGATTTGCGGAGAGGGGCGAGGTGTCTGGTGCATGGTTCCGTGAGTGAGTGCGTTTCGAAGGCAGCACCGTTTCTTGGAAAGAAGGAGATCAACTGATGAATCGTCTGCTGGGTGTATTGCGTTTCATGGGACGTCCGCTGATGTCGCGAAAGGTTCGGGTGGCCATTGCCACGATTATTGGGGCCTATGCGGCCCAGGCCGGCCTGAACGTCGGGGAAGAGGTGCTCGTGACGATCATGTCGTGTGGGGTGGCGATCATTCTGGGGATTGCGCACGAGGACAACGGTCGTATCGGTATCGACGAGTCCGAAGATGGTCCTGCTGCTTGACTTGGGCCATACACGTGCTAGATTGCCCTCATACGTGGCGGGCATTCTATTCTTAGGAGATTCACCCATGGCAGTGCAGAAGGCATCGGCGAAACTGATGGAGTATTTGAACAAGGCCATCGCTCGTGAGATTCAGGTGGCGGTTCAGTACATGTGGCAGCACGTCCAGTGGAGCGGCGTGAAGCATTTCGCCGTGAAGGACGAGCTGAAGAAGATCGCCATCGACGAGATGAAGCACGCCGAGGCGATCGCCGAGCGGTTGAACTACTTCGGCGGGATTCCGACGACCAAGCCCGACCCGATCTTCGTCGGCAAAGAGCTGAAGGAGATGCTCCAACAGGACGCCAAGGACGAAGAGGCGGCCATCACGCTCTACAAAGAGATCATGGGGATCGCCCAGGCCGAGAAGGATGAGACCACCTGGAAGCTCTTCCAGGACATCCTGGCCGATGAGGAAGATCACCACGACACGTTCACGAGTCTGCTCGAAGAGATCTAGGGCGTCGGAGTTCTCGACCGACGAATCGGTCGTCTGCTAGCGACCTCTCACGGCATCGCAGCGTTCGTGGGAGGTCGTTTGTTTGCGCCGGCGGGACCACCACCCATACGCACGGCGTGTGAGCGGACACAAGCGGGTGTCCCGACGACACGTCGATATGCCCCACACACTGCCGTGGGACATAAGAAACGGCGGGGGTGGCCGCAGACAGCAGCGGCCACCCCCGACCTTGGAACCTGTCATCGTTCAGCCCCGGCGAACACACACCGGGTGATATGGCTCCCTAGCAGTCGTAGTAGAGAGCGAACTCGTACGGATGCGGACGGAGCCGGATCGGATCAAGTTCCTTAGTCCGCTTCCAGGTGATCCACGCATCGATCAGGTCCTTTGTGAAGACGCCGCCGTTGAGGAGGAACTCGTGATCCTTCTCAAGAGCATTGATCGCCTCTTCGAGGCTGCCCGGCGTCTTGGCGGTATTGGCCAGTTCTGCGGCGGACATCTCGTAGATGTCGCGATCGAGCGGCTGCCCCGGATCGAGCTTCTTGTTGATGCCGTCGACGGCGGCCATCAGGATCGCGGGGAATGTCAGATACGGGTTGCAGGTCGGATCGGGACAACGGAACTCGATCCGCTTGGCCTTGGGGCTCTTGGAGTACATCGGAATCCGGATGCCGGCGGAACGGTTTCGGGCGGACATACAGAGGTTGACCGGCGCCTCGAAACCCGGCACCAGACGGCGATAGCTGTTGCTGGTGGGGGCGGCGAAGGCCAGAATCGCGGGGGCATGCTTGAGGATCCCGCCGATGGAGTAGAGCGCCATATCGCTCAGACCGGCGTACTTGTCACCGGGGAAGAGCGGCTTGCCGTCCTTCCAAAGTGAGAAGTGGGTGTGCATGCCGCTACCGTTGTCCTCGAAGACCGGCTTGGGCATGAAGGTGACACTCTTGCCGTGTTTCTTGGCGACGTTCTTGCAGATGTACTTGTACCACATGAGCTGGTCTGACATCTTGAGGAGGGATTGGAACCTCATGTCGATCTCGCTCTGTCCGGCGGTGGCCACCTCGTGGTGATGCGCCTCGACCGTGATGCCGACCTTGCGCATTTCGTAGACCATTTCGCCGCGGAGATCGTGATAGGTGTCCGTCGGGCTGACGGGGAAGTAGCCGCCCTTGAAACTGGGCTTGTAGCCCAGGTTGGGCTCTTCGATGCGGGCGCTGTTCCACGCGCCTTCGACGGAATCGATCTGGTACATGCCGCGGTGCTGGTTCTGTTCGAACCGGACCTCGTCGAAGATGAAGAACTCGGGCTCGGGACCGAAGTATGCGGTGTCGGCGATGCCGGACTTCTTGATGAACGCCTCGCCTTTGCGAGCGATGTGCCGAGGATCGCGGCTGTAATCCTCTCGAGTGATCGGATCGACGATGTTGGCGATCACGCTGACGGTCGGCTTCTCGAAGAAGGGGTCGAGGCAGGCGGTGTTGGGATCGGGGATAGCCATCATGTCGGACATGTGGATGCCCTGCCAGCCGCGGATCGACGAGCCGTCGAAGCCAAGCCCCTCGACGAACGTGTTCTCATCCAACACGTCGATGGGGAAGGAGCAGTGCTGCCAGGTCCCCAGAAGATCGACGAACTTCAGGTCGACCATCTCTGAGTTGTTTTTCTTTACGAATTCGAAGAACTCCTTGGGTGTCATTCCAATCACTCCTAGAAAAAAGGTTTTCGCGTTTGCCCTCGGCACTCCGCGTCCATGACGCCTTTGAACAGGACCCCGACAAGCGGTTCTCGGTGGCGTCGCCCCGAAGAGGAGCAATTTTTGTGCCAGCCGGGGTCTTCGTCTCCTGATCGCGTTCTGGGGCTCGATGCGGCGTTTTTCAATTGGGTCTCGCCCGAGTCAACCTACCTGGCTGTAGGAACTAGATTTCAGGGCTACATCTTGGAAGCTTGAACTTCGTTTGTCAACCTATCGCCTCTCCGCCGGTCTCGCCGGTGCGAATCCGGATGCACTCCTGGAGGTCGAGAACGAAGATCTTCCCGTCGCCGATCTGTCCGGTGCAGGCCCCGCCGCGTATGGCGTCGACGGTGGGTTGGGCGTACTCCTCGTTCACGGCGATTTCGAGTTTGACCTTCCGGAGAAGGCTGCCCGCCTCTTTGTGGCTTCGGTAGACCTCCGCGATGCCTTTCTGCCGACCTCGGCCGACGACATTGGTCACCGTCACCAGATGTATCTCCTTTTCCGTCAACCGCCGGAGCACTTCGTCCAAACGGTCGGGTTGAATGACTGCGATGATGTATTTCATGGAAAACACTCCCTAGTCGATGATCGTGTAACCGACCTCTCTGTGTTGTGTCAGGTCCAGACCGATTCGTTCGTCGTGTTCGTTGACTCGAAGCCCGATGAGCCGATCGACGCCCTTGAACAGGAGCCATGACAGGACGAAGGAATACGCCATGGTGATGAGCGTCGCCTTGATCTGAATCCAGAGTTGTATGGGGTTGCCGAACAACAATCCGTCGGCGCCGGCGGGGTTGACCATTTTGGTGGCCCAGATGCCGGTCGCGATGGCTCCCCATGTTCCGCCAACTCCATGAACCCCGAAGGCGTCGAGCGAATCGTCATAGCCGAAGAACGGTTTGATGTAGGTCACAGACAACCAGCAGATGGCTCCGGAACCCAATCCGATGGCGATGGCCCCCAGAGGTGTCACGAACCCCGATGCGGGCGTGATTGCCACCAAACCTGCCACGGCGCCGGTGATCATTCCCAAAACGGTCGCCTTGCCATGCTTGAACCAGTCGAGAGCCGACCAGGCGAGCCCCGCGACGGCGGCGGCCGTGTGGGTGACAACGAAGGCCCCCGCGGCCAAGCCGTTGGCACTCAGGGCACTGCCGGCGTTGAACCCAAACCATCCAAACCACAACAATCCGGCGCCCAGAACACCGAGGGGCAGATTGTGCGGGGGGGAGATGCCATCAGGGAAGCCCTGACGCTTTCCGAGAATCAGGGCCGCGGCCAGAGCGGCCGCCCCGGCGTTGATATGGACGACCGTGCCGCCTGCGAAATCCAGGGCCCCCGATGCCCTGAGAAAGCCCCCTACCCCCCAAACCCAGTGAGCGACGGGATCGTACACGAGGGTCGACCATAGGAGCGAGAAGACACAGAAGGCACCGAACTTCATCCTCTCGGCGAATGCTCCGAGGATGAGGGCGGGGGTAATCACCGCGAACATGGCCTGGAAGATCATGAAGGCCTGGTGAGGGACCGTGGCCGAGTAGTCTGCATAGGGTTCAAGCCCCACACCCCTGAGCCCGAGCCACTTCAGGCTGCCGATAACGCCCTTGACGTCGGGGCCGAACGACAGGCTGTAACCGACGATGACCCATTGCACACTGACCAGGCACAGGATCATCATGCATTGCATGAGAATCGAGAGGACATTCTTCTTGCGAACAAGCCCGCCGTAGAAAAAGGCCAGCCCGGGAGTCATCAGCATGACCAGGGCCGCACTCATGAGGACCCAGGCGGTGTCGCCGGTGTCGATTTTCGGCGCCGCCGTGGAGGCCGTTGCCTCGGCGGGCTGAGTCGATTGCCCCCATGCCGTAGACGTGCCTGCAAGTGCCCAAACAACGAGGCAGAACGCTGCCCCCATCCGCCATCCCCGATACGGTCTCAAGGTTAGTTCCTCCAGATTCAGGGGCCTTATGGAAATCCACCGAACGACGCCCCACCCGAGGGCGTTGATGGGAGACTTGGATATGCCAACGGCGTGCCAGAGTTGGAGGAGGGGGCAGAATTGTGCTTATATGCTTTATTTACAGGCACTTACGACGGCACGAGGATCATACATATTCGTAGGACTGCACAATCTAACATACCTACAGGTATGTACGAAAGCTATATGCTACACGGGCGTACGATATCGTTGCGGATCGATGCCATGCTTGATCACGCGAAGGCCCATGAGCCTCTCGCTAATACCGAGCGTCCGCGCCGCCTTGGCCTTGTTGCCCCTGGCCGACTTGAGCGACTCGATGATGATCTCACGTTCGACATTGTCCAGGATGGTCTGAAGGGTCCCACCGAGCCCTGTCCCGCTGGCCTCGGCGGTCTGGAGTGTCGGGGGCAGATGGTGCCCGTGAATAACCTCGTCGGTGCTGAGGAGCACGGCTCGTTCGATGCAGTTTTCGAGTTCGCGGACGTTGCCGGGCCAGTGGTAGGCCATGAGCATGTCGATCGACGGCGTCGAGATGCGGCGAACGGGCTTGTGGTTCAGTTTTCCGTATTGGGCGGCGAAGTGTTCGGCCAACAAGAGGATGTCCGCCTTGCGATCGCGCAGCGGCGGGATGAAGATCGGGAAGACGTTGAGACGGTAGTACAAATCCTGGCGGAACTGGCCGAGTGGGATCATCTCCTCGAGATTGCGGTTCGTGGCGGCGACGACGCGGACGTCGCACTTGATCGTCTCGGTGCCGCCCACGCGTTCAAACTCGCGTTCCTGGAGGACTCTGAGGAGTTTGATCTGGGTGGCGTGGGAGAGGTCACCGACCTCGTCGAGGAAGAGGGTGCCGCCGTTGGCCAGTTCGAACCGCCCTTTTCGCTGGGCGATAGCGCCGGTAAACGCCCCCTTTTCGTGACCGAACAGTTCGCTTTCAATGATAGTTTCAGGCAGGGCGGCGCAGCTTACCTTGACGAAGGGCCTGGTGCTGCGAGAGCTGTTGTAGTGGATCGCGTGTGCGACCAGTTCCTTGCCCACGCCGCTCTCACCACGAATCAGAACGGTCGCATCGCTTCGGGAGACGGTGGCGATCAGATCGTAGACAAGCTGCATGGGCTTTGAGTTGCCGATGATATTGGCGGGCTTGAAACGGTCTTTGAGCTCTTCCTGCAATCGCAGGTTTTCCTCGATCAGGTGTCGTCGCTCTTCCTGAACCGATTGTCGCAGGCGGATGGCATGGGCGATCATGGAGGCGATGATCGACAGGAGCCGTACATCTTCGTTCAGGGAGACTTCTTCGTTGAACAGGCGGTCGGCGCTCAGGGCGCCCAGGACCTCCTGGCCCAACTTGATCGGGACGCAGATGAAACTGACATCCTGTTTGCGAAGCTTCTTGCGGGCACCGGTCTTGTTCAGAAAGAGGGGTTCTTCGGAGATGCGGGGAACGACCGCCCACTGCCCGCTCTGAACGACCTTGCCGGTTACGCCCTCGCCCGATTTGTAGCGTCCGCGTTCCTGTTGGCTGGTCGAAAGCCCGTAGGCCGCCTCGATGTATATTTCCCCTGTATCGCGGTTGATGAGGGTCATCGTGCCCCTCATCATGCCCATCCGATTCGCCATGGCCTTGAGAATCGATTCGACCACATCGCGGACATCCAGGCTTCTGCCGAGTGCCTGGCTGATCTCGAACAACAGGGACAGTTCCTCAACTTCCCGACGAACCTGGGGTTCTTTGCCTCGTGAGTTCACGGCCACCTCGCGGAATGAACAGACCATTTGGTCAGCCTACCCTGCCAACCTGACCAGATTGTAGGACTTTCTACCCCCCTGTGAAAGCCCCAGCCGGGAATCTCTGAGGCGTGATCGAGGGGAAAACGCCGCTTCGGCCGCGACGGGCGGGGTGCCCGACCGGCGTGCGGGAAGTTATGCCCCCCGGGGCTGTATTGCCGATAGGAGGTCTATCGTCTACCGTATCGAAACGCGTTTCATGGAGAGACCGCCCATCGCCGCGCCGCAACGAGACTCGGAAGCCGGTTCGCCCCCCGCTGCAAAGAAGGGTTCTACCGGCTGGGCCGCCAAGCTGATCAGCCTGGGTGTATCGCTGACCATTCTGACGATCGTGTGGCTGTCTGCCCGGCGTGGGAATCTCTGGGGGAGCCTTGGGCAGATCGACTCGACGTATTTCTTGGCGGCGGTTGGGCTGATGCCAGCCTATATGGTTCTTCGCGGTCTGAGACTCGACGGGCTGCTTGGTAATTCGGACAGCCGGATCGGGTTGCGGCGAGCCGTAGCGATCACGTTTATCGGAACCTCTCTGAACCTTCTGCTGCCGAGTAACATGGGCGACGTGGCCAAGGCATACTACGCCTATCGATACCGTCTGGCCAAGGAGGTTGCGTTGAGCGCCGTCATCATCGACAAGGCGTTTGGCATGACCTCGGCGATGCTGCTGGGGCTGGTGGCCGCCCTCACGCGAGGTTACTGGATGGCGGCGGGACTGGCCGGCATGGTGGCAATGGGGCTCTTGTCGATTATCTTCATTCCGCAACTGATCCCGTGGCGATTGCTGGCCTGGGCCATGCGCGTCACGCTGGGTAAGACCCTATCGACGGACCGGGCGCTGGAGGCGTCACGCCTGCCGATGAGACTCAAGTTGAACAGTATTCTCCTGTCGCTTGGGGCGTGCGGCCTCGTGTATGCTCAGTATTTTCTGCTGTGCCAATCGCTTCGATTGGGCGTGACGCTGAGTCTGACGTGGGTGGTGGCACCGCTGATGGACCTGGCCAAGGCGGTCCCGCTGACGGCCAACGGGCTGGGAACGCGAGAAGTCGTCGCAGTGACCATGCTCGGCCGTTCCGGTGTGCCGGTGGGAGAAGCGATGCTTTCGTCCCTGATCTATACGGCCGTGTCGCTATGGCTGCCGGCCCTTGTGGGCGCCCCCTTCGTCTGGCTGGCCCTTCACCGGCGGCCGGATACCGAAGCCGAGGCATGAAACGTTCGGTCGGCACTATTTGATGTGTCGAATACCGATCGGGACTACCGGATGATCGGGCTCAGACGTGAACCTCCGACTTGCGGCCCTCGCATGGCACAAGAATCATGACGAATCAACCGACGACCACCGAGACAACCGCCCTCGCCCTTGATAAGGGGTGCGGTCCGGACCTGCCGCGCACGTCGGCCTTGCGATGGCTTGCGTTTGTCCTGGCGGTGGCGGGCGTCCTTCGAACCATCGGACTGACTCACCAACTCCCCGTACCGGCCGATCCCGACCCGATCGGGCTGATTGGCGTAGCCCTGCGGATGGGAACGGGTGATCTGAATCCCCACATGTTTACATGGCCGGCGGCGCCGTTTTACTTCCTGGCAGGCTGTTACGGCATCATGTACGGCGCCTGTCGCGTGCTGGGGATCGTGGCAAGCCCCGGCGACTTCCAGAGATGGTTTCTGGACGATCCCAGTGCGTTCTTCCTGGTGACCCGGCTGATTATGGTGGTGGCCGGCATGCTCAGTGTGTGTGTGGTCTACCGAATCGGCTGTCTGATGAGTTCTCGCCGCCACGGGGTTTGGGCGGCGGCTCTGCTGGCGGTCACGCCGGTCGAGGTGATCTTCTGTCACTATCAGAAAGCCGAACCGTTCCTGGTGCTGACGACGCTGGTCGCGATCGCGGCGATGATTCGGTGGTATCAGAGGGATACAGCGGGACGGGCGATACAGAGCGGCATGGCGATCGGGCTGGCCTGTGCGGTCAAGTACAACGCGGCACCGCTGGTGGTTCCGGCGATATGCCTCTGGCTGCGCTGGGCCTTTCGGGGTGGGACGGCAGGACTCGGCCGATCCGTCCTGAGGCGTCTGGTGCCCATGGGACTGGGGCTGGTGATCGTCTTCGCCCTGCTGAATCCCTATCTGTTGCTGGACGCCCGCGAGGCCCTGCACCAACTGGCGGGGCAGAAGGCCCTGATGCAGGGGGGCGATTCGCCTATCCATCGCACACCCGTGCGATCGTACCTGACGATTCTGTTTCCGGAGGCGTTCGGCTGGGTGCTCTACGCCCTGTACGGCGCGGGGGCCCTGTGGCTGGTGTTCCGTTCGATGACGAAGCAAGACGGCTCGGTCATCCCGCTGGTCTTCCTGGTGGCCTACGGCACCGGTCTGATGACTCAGAAGTTGGTCACGCCCTACTACCCCCTGCCCATGGTCCCGGCATTGGCGCTGGGAACGGCGGGCCTGGTGTGCGAGGTGGCGAATCGCCGGCGCGCGGTGGCCTGGCTTATCGGGGTGCTCCTGGTGGTTCCCGTGGGACGATCGGTGGTTCTGGCGTACCGCCTGGCGCTACCGAATCCCACATTCCAGGCCGAGTACTGGATTGCGGCGGCGGTTCCACCGGGAGACCGTGTCGCCCACCGTCATTGGCTGCCTCCCCTGCTGCCGATGCACCGACACCGGGTGGGCAGCTATCCCTGGCCCCAGCAGTCACGGGTAACGCGGGAACATATCGAGGCATTTCGACGGCTGGGTGTGAAGTGGTTCGTGCTTAACCCTCGGGACGTGGCCGGCCGGGAGCAGGAGCTGTTCGTCCATGATGGATCTAAAGTCGTTCAGGAAGTGCGCCGATTCTCTGCCCCACCGACGCTGATTCCCTTCACGGCGGAGGGTGTGGCCCTCTATCGTGTCCGCCCCAGTGAAGGTGTCCCGCCGCTGTCGATGGTTCTGACAGAGAACGAACAGACCCGACCGACTCGCCCGATGAATGTTTCCTTCGAAGGCGGTATTCGTCTGCTGGGAATCGACCCGCCGACGAACGACCCTGTTCAACCGGGACAGACTCTGGAGTTGCCTACCTACTGGTGGATGCCGCCGGAAAGCCCCAAGCACCTGCTTCTGACAGGGGAACTGTCGGGGGCCGGCGGTCTTCTGGCGGATCTGACGCACGAGTTGGGCTATGGCATCCCAGCATCGGTCGACCGCCCCCACGACAAGGCATGCGTCATCATGCATCGCGCACTTGTCCGACCGGGCTACCGCTCAAGGCCGGGCGAGTTTGATGCATGGATCGGGCTGAGAGACGCCGACCGTCGATCGGACCTGAACATCGTGACCGGCGACGGGACCGAGGGGAAACGGTGCAAGGTGGCCCGTATCATCGTCCAGCGAACACCGCCGTCGTGATCGGCTCTGACGTTCAGGATCGACGAGCCGTCGTCTTCCGGCTGCGGTTGAGGAACACCGCGGTCTTCTTCATCCTCATCTTTCCGGTCATGCGGGCGCGATCCTTTTTCCGACCGGTGCGTCTTGCGATGCCGATCCTTGCGTTCTGCGGCCGGCCGTGTGGGCGTTGACGAGGCGATATCGCGAAGATCGCGAATATCCAGGGCCAAGCCGGTGGCGCTGCATACGGCGGCGAAGAACGCGGCCACTCTCCATCGCCCTGCCAGCCAGACCGACACTCTGTGCCACGGTCCGGGCTGAAACAGGGGCGGGTTCTCATGCGCCGGGAGTCCCATCGGACGAAGGAAACGCAACCGAGGCGTGCGAGCGACAAAGGCCAGGATGCCGATGAAGGCGCCCAGGATGTAAACCGGCATCGAATCGAAGCTTCCCTGGCCGCCCTCCAGCCCGTCCAGATGTCCGGACATCACGTGCTGGACCACCACCGATAATGCGTTGTTGGTGAAGTGGATCAGGCAGGCATAGAGGAGGCAGTTGCTGCGAACGGTGAAAAGGCCCATGACGGCGCCGATGAACAGCAGGGCTCCGAACGTCACGGGTTCGAAGTGGAACGTCGCGAAGACGACTGACACACAGAGGACGGCTGCGACGGGCGGGATCCGCCTGCCCAGCGAAGACTGCACGACGCCACGGAAGAAGTGTTCCTCGCAGATCGCCGGCGTTACCGCCGCCAGCAGGAGCACAACGACCAGCCCGACGGTAGTGCCGGTCTCAAACAGCTTCGCCGACTCTTCCAGTCGATCGGTCGTGCTGGGCAGAATTCCATCGAAGAGCCGGTCATAGGGTTCGGCCAGATACATCAATCCCAGATCACCGAGGTATTGAACCACGCCCACCAGGCACAGGGCGGTGGCCACTGTCAGGATCAGCAGATCAAACCTGGGGGGGTACCAACTGAAGCTCATACGAAAGCTCTTGCCGGCGGAAAGCACGACGGTCATGGGCAGGGCGAGAAAGAGCAACCACTGCGTGAGCGACGTGCCGAGTTCCAGGACCTTCTCCCTGCTTTCCTCGGGGACAACAAAGGGAATCGCCCCGCTGGCACCAAAATAGGCCAGTGCCACGAGCCCCAGGAGAAAGACGGTGGAAGCGGGCGACAGTACGGGGGGCGAAAGGGGCCCTTGAAGGAGAGGCAATGTGACCCTTTGCGTTGGACGCTGAAGCAGCCCGATGGGACGTGCCCAGACGGGGTGACTGATCGGACGAGCCACCGCGAGCGAGGATACCTCGCCCTGAAGGGGAGTCGGGGCAGACGATGGGCTTTCGGACGGCGGCTGCGGAGAGCCAGACTCATAGTTCGGTTGGGGCGGCTGTGACGACTCCATCATGCCTAATACTATACCCAGAGGGCGGGGCAATCCCAAACCCAGACGCTCGCGGGTTGACCTAGGGGACTTCAATCGGTGTAATCAGTGTTTTCGCAAGCCGCCGATCCGCGCGATCGACGTAGACGATAACGTTCCGGCGGCGGATGCAAGAAGGATAGGGTTCATGGCCATACAGTTTTCGTGTCCGTCGTGCAGCCAACCGATTGAGATTGACGACGAATTCGGCGGCAGACAAGTTGCCTGCCCGTATTGTCGCGGCGTAATCACGGCCCCAACTGAATCGACGCTTCATATCGGTCAAATTGCTTCGACGGAAGCTCCCCCTCCTCCGCCAACTCCTCCCATGGCACAGGTCCCGGGGAGCCCGGTCTCCGGATCACCGGCATCAGGGGATGGTGCGTACCCCTGGCAGACGCCCCAGCAGCCCTCCTGGACGGCTGGGGGGGCCTATCCTCCGATTCCCCCTCATGAGCCGGTTGCGGCCAGGCGGCGGAATCTGCCGGGCATCCTGGGAGTGGTTTTTGCCGTGCTGGCCTTTGTGTGCATGGCAAAGATGGTGTCGATCGCCATGGCCCACAAGGACGATCTGGGCATCGGTGGTAATGCGAAAGTCGATCAGATGGAGATGCAGCGCCGACTGAATGAGATGATGTTGCATCCGGAGAAGAACCCCTGGGTCACCAAGATGATCGGGTGTCTGATGGGCCTCATGCTGTTCTGGGTGGTTTCGCTGATCTGTTCGATCGTGGGAATGGCGCGACGCTACAAGAGCCGTGCCCCCGCGATCATGGGACTGATACTCGCCCTGCTGCCGTTTCTGTTGATGTGCGGCGGAGTCATCGTGCGATAGTCGCGGTGCAACCGTCATTGACGCGTCCAGCCTGTACAGGTAATCGGGGGCGGTTCCGACCGAAGCAGGACTTCGTTGCACGCCGTGGACTTCATGGGGAATTTTCGCGCCGAAGGCATATTCTCCTTGGTCAGGTCGGCAGTAACGTTGTATATATATCCTGAGGATGTTGAGAGCGTCTTGCGCTGCAGGGAAGTCGGCGCGATTTCAGAAAGGGGATGAGATAGCGTTGGACGAGCAGTCTCCTGCCGCAGCCGCCTCGGCGATTGATCGCCTCTGCCCCGAGGTTTCTCTCCCTCACCCAACCGTAGCGACCGGATCCATCGCCCCGTCTCGACCTGTCGAATCGGGCGGGCTGTTCAGCCAGGGCATCCGCAAGAGTTTTGGCGATGTGGAGGTTCTGCGCGGCATCGATCTGAACGTCGACCAGGGTGAATTCGTCACACTGCTCGGCCCGTCCGGCTGCGGCAAGACGACGCTGCTGCGAATCGTCGCCGGTCTGGAGATGCCGGACGCCGGCAGCGTGCGCCTTTCGGGAACGGATGTGACCCGCCTTCCGGCCAATCAGCGGCCGGTCAACACGGTTTTTCAGAACTACGCCCTGTTTCCGCACCTGACGGTGTTTGAGAACGTTGCGTTCGGACTGCGATCGCGACGCGTGTCTCCGAAGGACGTGCAGCACAGGGTGATGCGCATCCTTCAGATGCTCCAACTGGATGGCTTTGCCCATCGCCATTCGCACGAGCTTTCCGGCGGCCAGAAACAGCGGGTAGCCCTGGCTCGGGCTCTGGTCAACGAGCCCGAACTGTTGCTTCTGGACGAACCGATGTCCGCGTTGGACGCCAAACTTCGAGCCGAGGTGCAGCTCGAGCTTCGCCGGCTTCAACGCAGACTCGGCAAGACGTTCATCCTCGTTACACACGACCAGGACGAGGCGATGACGGTCTCCGATCGGATCCTGGTGATGCACGAGGGCCGGATCGTACAGAGCGGACCGCCTTCGGAGGTCTACGAACGCCCGGTGAATCGGTTCGTCGCCGAATTCCTGGGTTCGGCCAATCTGATCTCCGCCGAGCGGTCGAACGGGGGCCTGCACACCGGTCTGGGGGCGATGCGGGTACGTCATCTTCCCGACTGGCAACAGGGCACGCTGGCGATTCGACCCGAGCGTATCCGAATCTGCGAAGAGCCGCCCCCCGTCAATGCCGTCAGCGGCCGCGTGCGAGAGGTGATCTACCGGGGAGATCATCTGGACGTCTTCCTGGAACCCGGCTCGCTGCGGGTTCGAACGACTCCCACACGGACGGTCCGCATCGGCCAGCACATCTGGCTCGAGCTGGCACCGGAACACCTGCAAATTCTCGACGACTAGGATTTCCTGAGATATTGGACAACGGGTTGGCGCCTCGCGGAGGGGAGCGACGGTCCGATACAATGGCCCTGCCGGAAGCCGTTGGGCTCGGTCGACCGCATCCATGTGGCCACCGGCGGATTCCGTGACGACGGCGAGTGCCATGAAGACGAAGACGCACGGCAAGCTCATGATCTGGTACGGCGAACTGACCACCGGGGACAGGCTGTGGTTTCGCGGCATGAGCTATCTGGGCGCCGGTCTGATCTGGTTGACTGTCTTCCTGATGCTGCCGTGCCTGGTCCTCGTGGCGGTCAGCTTCATCCAGCGAGGTGCCTATGGTGAGCTGGTCTGGGAGTTCTCGCTGGGCAACTTCCGGCGCCTGGCCGGCTACGGAATCCTGGGCTGGTCGGCCGACTACCTCCGGATCCTGGCCCGCAGCCTCTGGGTGGCGGCGGTGACGACGGTCTTCTGCCTTCTGCTGGCCTATCCGCTGGCGTTCTTCATCGCCAATCGCCCACCGCGCACCCGCTATCTGTGGCTGGCCCTGGTGATCATCCCGTTCTGTACGAACCTTGTGATTCGCACGTATGCCTGGATGCTGATTCTCGCCCAGGACATGCCGCCGGCACGGATGGCCCAATGGCTGGGCCTGATTGCGCCGGACACGGCCCTGTTCCCGGGGCCGGGGGCGGTCTATGTGGGCATGGTCAGCAGCTTTCTGCCGTTCACGGTGCTGCCGCTCTACACGAACGTCGAACGGATGGACTGGTCGATCGTGGAGGCCGCCCAGGATCTTTACGCCTCGCGGCTACGGACCTTTCTGCACGCCATCCTGCCCCAGACGCTGCCCGGACTGGTGGTCGCGATGATCCTGACGTTCATCCCCGCCATGGGCGCGTTCGTCGTGCCCGATCTGCTGGGCGGAGCGAAGTACATGCTTGCGGGCAACCTGATCCAGCAGCAGTTCGGCCCCAGCCGTGACTGGCCCTTCGGCGCCACCGTCTCGTTTGGACTGATGCTGTTGACCCTGATAGGGCTGTTTGCCCTTCGCCGCCGAGGCAAGGACATAGACCCGACGTAAACGCCGATGCCGGTCGGGCTGTGGGGCCCCGACTGCAATTCGATCCGGTTACCGACCTTCGGATGTCTTCCATGCGGCCAGACGAGCGGTTTCCCATTTGCCGGGGGCTGTCTCATGATGAACCGTCAGATCGCGCGGGGGGCGGTTGCCGGGCCGTTTGCTGCCGGCCAGCGGGATAGCGAACGTTCGCTCATCGGGGTTCCCCCAGAGATAGCTCTCATGATCGGGGTGCGTGGCGTCGGTGTAGTCCTTGGGGTGCCTCGGTTTGCCGTGGATGTTGCCGCCGCGATCCAGCCACCTGGACGGCGCCTTGTGCATCCGGACCTCGATCCGATCGTCGTAGACATCGAACGAGGCGAAATCGGCGGGGTAACCGCACGTGCCGCCGGTGGTGATGTGGGTGATATCGCCGTCTTTCCGCGCGGCGGTCAGGTGAAGGTGCCCGGCCAATACGGCAACGACGGAATCGCTCCGTCTGCGAACGCGCTGCAGCATCCCGAGGTCGAGCACCTGCCAGCTTGAGAAACCGAAGCTCTGCTTCAGCGGCGCCTCTTCTCGCATCGCGATCAGCGGCACGTGCGTGACGACAATGATCGGCATGCCGGCCAGGAAATCCATCGCTCGATCGACGAACGTGTTCCGAGCTGCCGTGACGCTGTCGGGTTGGTGGTCCGCCCCGCTGGTGTCGACCATGACGAACCCGATACCGCCGCACGTGAAGACGTAGTTGTGCCATCGAGGTCCGAAGCACTGATCGTAGGCATGGTTCCGCTCGGGGATCCCCTCGCCCTGCTCATTTTCATGGTTGCCGACACAAGGCAGGAACGGCACCTTCAGGCGATCCAGATACGTCTTTCGCAGGTGCGCGAAGTCCAGGGAGTAGTCGGAGAGTTCGCCATCGATGATGTCGCCGGCGCTGACAACGAAATCGGGCGGTTCGATGCCCCCCTGCCCGCAGGCGCAGTCGGTGGCCCATGCGGCCTTCTCCTCGGCACAGGGGTAGCCCGGCGGACGGTTCGGCACGTTGCCGGCGCGGACGTGCATATCGCTCCAGAGAAAGAACCGGAAGCGCCGGGGCTGACCGGTTTCTGCCCATGCCGAGCCACAGCCCAACACGCCCGGAACGGCGGCCATTCCGATCTGAAGGAACTGTCTTCGGTTCACGAGGAGGTCTCCTTATGGATGGTTCCTGCGAAATCATGATAGTCCGGCGGGAACGGCCACGACAACCGTCGGCGTTTCGGGCTCGCGCGATTTTTGAGGAGGAAGCTTCCGCCGTGCAGGGAGACTCATCGTCTGGACCTGCGTGCCGATCCGTCGCACGTGCGGAGGCGAACCATCGGTTGGTTTCTGGGGAGAGATCACGACGCCTCCCTGTATAGGAGTACGTACGTTCTTGACTAACGTACGTACGTATTTCATACTATGGATACAAGGTATTCATGGAGATTCGCATGAAGATCACGGCATCCAAACTTCGCGAAAACATCTACTCGGTTCTCGATGAGGTCCTCCGAACGGGCAGGGTTGTAGAAATCGTGCGCAGGGGACAGACGATCCGTCTTGTGCCTCCTCGCAAGAGGTCGAAGCTGTCGAGGCTGAAGAAGCGGCCGTGCTTCCTCTGCGATCCGCAGGAGATCATCGAGATGGACTGGTCATCGGAATGGAGTGAGGCTCAGTGATCTACCTCGATACGCACGTGGCGGCATGGCTATACTCTGGGGAGACTTCACTGCTGTCTGAGAGGGCACGAGATGCCATCGAGGGTAACGACGACATCCTGATATCCCCCATGGTCCTTCTGGAACTCGAATACCTCCGGGAGATTCGGCGTATCAAACCGCCCCCCCACGAGATACTGCTGTACTTGTCGCGTGAGATCAATTTGCATCTGTGTGAGCTTCCGTTCCCGCAGGTCATCCAGAGGGCACTTGATGAGACGTGGACGAGGGATCCCTTCGATCGAATCATCGTTGCCCAGGCTGGCCTGAGCAAGGCTTCCCTGGTGACCGCGGACAGGAACACGCGAAGACACTACGCAGCTTCCGTTTGGTAGGACGCAGGGCGGATCCGGCGGAAGAGGCCCCTTTGGGGAATCGGCGTCCCCATGAAGTGCAGGTTCTTCTCGAAGCGACCCTCGAGCATTCACTCGGAGCTGACAGGGACAGGATTCTCATCCGGTGCCTGGACGTCGAAGCTCTTCGCGAAAGCCTGGTGCCCAAAGGCACAGGCGAATTCGCACAGTTGAATCAGCCTTTGGAGAGGCTTCTGGAGTTCTGCAAGCGGGACGCGCGTCAGAAGGAGCTTCATCAGTTCCTCGGCCAGCTTGCCGATCAGACTGTATCCATAGCCGGCGGCAGAGGACTTCAGGACGCGGCAGAAACCCAGAACGGTCTTCACATCGCCGGAGGCCATTGCTTCGCGGACACCGCGAACTCCGTTTTCGAGGCGTCGCAGGTAGTGGAGTATGAGGGGGCGCATCCGGACATCGGCCCATCGCTCGCTGACCAGTGCCGTCCTGCGAGGTTCAGCGGACGTGTTCCAAGGCACGCATCGGCTAAGCAGTGCGGTCAGATCGTCAAACGAGTATGGCTTGGCCAGTACCGGTGTCTTGCCCCCTTCCAGGCATTTGGCCACCAGCGCTGTTGAAGAATCCGCAGCGAGGAAGAGGATCGGTCCCGTGTAGCCTTTCTGACGAAGGGATGCCAGCAGTTGCGGGCTTGTCATGCCGGGCAGGTCGACATCGGCGATCACGACGCCGAAATAGGTCTTCCCGATATACGTGCAGGCCTGGGACCAATCCGAAGCCGCCCGAAAATCCAGATCGAGCTTACCCAGCCAGTAGGCGAGGAGTTCGCGGTCGTCGATCGAGTTCTCCACAAAGAGGACTCGACTGGATCGGCGAGGTCCGTCGACGGGCATCTTGCCTTCCTTGTCGGAATGCCTCATACCCGGCAGGAAATCCGACAGGTCAACCGATTGCGAGAAGTCCACGGCGACTTCATGGAGATTCCCTTGAACATGTCGGCATCGCACGACTCTTGAGGACAGGAGGAAGGGTTCGTTATCGATTGTGAAGAGCGTGACCGCACAGTCGGTGCCGATGTGGATGAAGGAACCATGAAGAAAGGCGAGCCCATTAGCACTGATGTTGCGGGCCTTGACACGAAAGTCTGCCGTCGTCCCGCCTGGATGCTCGACGTGGATCACCGGGTCCTTCTCCGGGCGGTACTTCAGCCGCTCGTACTTGCGGCGCTCCGTGGGGACGTAAGGGCCAGAAATTCGATCCAGCTCAGACAAGATATCTTCTATTTCGTTGTCTGGTAGACGAACCAAGTCCAGGCAACTCGCCTTTGTTTGTGTGTGAATCACATTGGTGTTCCTCTTAACATCTTACTATATTAGTGCAACGTAAAGGGATATCGACAACTACCTCGTGGATAATTAAGCCTCAAGCGAATACCACATTATCGTTAGTGATACCAACATGGCATAATATTCAAACACTCAGCGTGTATTTCATATTACTTAAGTGTCGCATAGGTCGTTGTTACCTATCTGACGGGTATGATCTTTGCACCTGTGTGGGTTCAGTTGGCCCTTGCTTCCAAACGGCAGGCACCGGACGGGCCAACGGGGTCTCCCTACAGCACCCAGGCCGATAGAAGCTGCTAGAGGAGAGTAGAGGTGATGGAACCGCTTACAATGGTCTGACAGAGGTCTCGCAGATTCGACAGGGCAAGGTTGGCCATTTCGTGGTCTTCGGCCTTGGCCGCGGATTCCAGTCGCGATGCCACGTCGGAGAGCGACGAGTAGCCGTAACTCCCCCCAGCCCCCTTGAGCTGATGGGCCAGACGACGCAACGTGCCAAAATCACCATGCGCCAACGAGGAAGCCATGTCCGCCGTCTTCTGTTGCAGTCCGGAGACGAATCCACTGACCAGCTCGGCCAGTTCCGGCACATCACCGACTGCCGATGGCGCCCCTGTCCCGCTGTCGACCGAAATCGGCAGCCCTATCGTCGAGGCATCCGAGGGGGGGGATGTGAGGGCTCTGTCTGCGGTCGGGCGGCATTGTCGCAGGACTTCGATCAGCCGGGTACGATCCACCGGCTTGGACAGATAGTGGCTGCAACCGGCCTGGATGCATCTGTCGCTGTCTCCGATCATGGAATTGGCGGTCAGGGCAATGATAGGGCCTTCGTAGCCTTTCCGGCGAAGGTCCCCCGTAGCCTGATAGCCATCCATTTCGGGCATTTGCATGTCCATGAGGATGACGTTGTATCGTCCGGTGAGGGCCATTTCGACAGCCACGCGACCGTTCTCGGCCGTATCGACGTTGGCCCCGAATTTTCGAAGGATCGTACAGACCAGGAGTTGGTTGACGGGAGAGTCCTCGGCGAGCAGTACACTCAGCCCACCCAGTGACGTCGAGACGGTGGCCGCGGGTCTGCCCCGGATCTCCCGGCACATCACCTCCGCTGCATGCTCTCGCATTTCCGTGCCTGCCACTGTGCCTGTGGGCAGTCGAACCGTGAACACGCTGCCCTTGTCCGGTTCGCTCTGCGCGGTGAGAACGCCTCCCATCCGATGCACCAGACGCCGGGTGATCGCCAGTCCGAGTCCGGTGCCGCCGTATTTTCGAACGGTGGAGGCGTCTCCCTGAACGAAGGGTTCGCCCAACCTCGCCAGGACCTCCGGCGGCATTCCAATCCCCGTATCGGCCACATCGATTTGCACGGTCGGGCCCCCTTCCAGCCATTGGGGCAGAAACGACGCGACGACACGCACGCCGCCGCTGGAAGTGAACTTGACGGCATTTCCCACGAGGTTTATCAGCACCTGGCGGAGGCGATGCTCGTCCGTGAGTATCGGCTGGGGCAAGGGGGTCGGGAACTCCACAACCAGGGCAATTCCCCGCTTCTCGGCCGCATGCCGCATGGTGCCCGCCACTTGGGAAACCAGTAAGGCAATATCGCACTCCGTCCGTTCCAGCGTGAGCCGATCGGCCTCGATCTTCGACAGGTCAAGGATATCGTTGATCAGATCGAGGAGGTGGGCGCCGTTGTGCGAAATCTCGTCGAGGTATCGATCTCGCTGGTCTGCCGTTTCATCCTGGTCCTTGAGAAGATCGGCGAACCCCAGGATTGCTGTTAATGGGGTGCGGATCTCATGGCTCATATTTGCCAGGAACTCACTTTTGGCGGCATTGGCGGCCTCTGCCGCGCGGCGGGCGTGTTCCAGATCTGCCAAAAGCGAGCGAAGCCTTTCCTCGTATTCCTTCTGTTCTGTGACATCTATGGAAATACCCACCACGCTCGTGATGCGTGCATCCGATTCCCGAATGGGGCTGAGCCATGTCTGCCAGTAGAGGCGGCGCCCCTGTGGGTCATGATAGCTCGTCATAAACAGTTGCCGGCTACCGTTGAGGACATCCCGGAGGCTGCGGACGCCGAGATCGGAGGAACCGCCGCCTGGCCCGAAGACACCGAAGGGTTGCCCTATGATCTCGTCGAGTTGTCTGCCCATCGCGTTGAGGCCGGCCTGATTCATGGCCAGGAACTGCCCCTTGCCGTCCAAAAGATAGATGCTGTTGGGCGACCCCTCCACCAGCGTTCTGTACCGGACCTGAGACGTCTGCAAGACGGCCTGGTGAAACCGAGACTCGATCAGCATCGTCGACAGCCCGAGCGTCACCAGACACAGGAATAGCATGATGACGATGCCGAAGAGTCGATAGTTGCGAATCAGATCTGCCTGACAGAGCATGACGATCATCCAGCCGTCATCATTGACCTGCCGGCAGCGAACGATGTGGGTACGTCCTTCGACCGCCATGTCGACCCCATCCGCCATCTTGCGGTCAAAGAGCGGCAGGAAGGGTCCCGAGCCGAACTGCCGACTGACGATCAATCGCTCTCGATCCTCGGTTGGGATCGGCCAGAGGCTCCGCGACAATGTCTCGGGACGGCTGGAGATGAAGATCACGCCGTGAGGATCCACGAAGTGCGCATGGGGATACCTCTGGAAATCGGCGCCGATCCCGTCGAGTTTCTTCTTGATGACGACGACACCGATGATCTTGCCCCGGTCGCTGCGAACCGGCTCGCTGGCGAAATACCCCCGTTCCTGGGTTCGAATGCCCAGGGCCAGGTAGCGGCCCGGCTGCCCTTGAATAGACTGTTGGAAGAAGGGACGAAAGCGGTAGTCGACGCCCACGAAGCTCTCCGGCGTTTCCCGGTTGGTCGAGGCAAAGCCTCGACCGTCGCTGTCGAGAACATAGCAGACGGAGAACCCCGTGCTGTTCCGTACGCGGTCGAGTTCGGCGTTGGCCGACTTCAAGGTCCCCTCGCATCTCTCTTCCAGGGCACGAGCCAGGCACGGCGCACCCGCTATCGCATTGACAGTCCGATCGACCTCGCTGCACTGGTCGCTGAGACGGCTGCTCAGCAACTGAAGGTGAAGTCCTCCCTGAGCGGATATGTCCTCTCGGGCCGATCGCTCGAGTTGACCGACCAACCAAGCCCCCCCGATCATCCATCCCAGCAAGGTCAGAATGGTGAGATCAAAGCCAAATCGAATCGTCCCACGCTGGTCCGGCACATCGTCCGCTTTCAGACGGCTGAAGAGGTAATGCCCCAGAATCCCCGTGACGCAGAGGATGATGAAAGCGGCGATCAGTTCCACGCGAACCCCCAGGACCGCAGAGAGTACCTGAGAATTCACCGCCGAGGCCGGGAAGAATGGGGCCGGCGGAGCCAACCCCCACCCCAGAAAAGCCAGCGACAGGGAGACGATCGAGCATTTCCTCAGCGGTCCCCTGCCGCCGGGCGGAACCTGCTTGGAAGCCCGCCATCCTCCAAGGAATGTCAGGGCATATGCGAGCGTACCGACGACATAGCGGCTCATGACCTCGAGCCCTGCCCATCCGAACAGCCCTCCCCCGCATGTGATGAGGATCAGGGGGAGATGTACCCACCATGGAAAGTCCCGTCGGCTGTAGGTCACCAGAAGACGCCGGGCCAATTCGAAGAGCAGCACGAAGGAGGTGGCTACTGTGCAGGCGCTCAGGGCGCGGAGCCAGGATTCGCTCGGAAGGGCAAGGGCCAGGGGGACCAGGAGCCCCTGGAGGGCATGGAATGTAGCGGCCAGGCCCAACCATTTCCAGGGGATTCTGCGGTCGCCCACCTTACCTAGGACGACACAGACGCTGGCCAGGCTGACCATGGCGAGGCCAAGCAGAGACGTAGCATAGTCTTGTTGGGAAAGAAAACCTGCCATTCCCGAAGTCATTCGCCGGGACACTTGTCCAAATGCCCCCCTCAGCAGCATGCTGAGAGTACAGGGAGCGGTCCCAGCTACCCGGTCTATCGGGACGAGCGATCGGCGACTTAATGGATTGCCCTATCGAAAGATTATGGGACGTCATTCGAAGCTCAGGGCCACAGCCGGATCGAGGCGAGAGACCCGGTACGCCGGGTAGATCGACCCAATCACGCCCGCGGAGAGTCCCACGGCCAGCGCCAGCAACAGGAATCGGGGGGTGATATCGACGGTGAGCAGCGGGCGAAAACGCTCGATGCCGTACTTGGCGCCATAGGCCAGGCCCATGCCCAGAAGGGTTCCGGTAACCGAGAGAAAGAGTGCCTCGGTCAGGGCCCCACGGATGAGATACAACCGCCCAGCCCCCATGGACTTCAGGATGCCGATTTCCCGAGTCCGCTCGAGCACCATCGTATAGGTGGTCAGGAGGATGAAGAAGACCGCGAAGATCAGCACAATGATGCTGGACATGTTGATGAAGACGTAGATCTGTCCGAAACTTTGAAAGAGCATCCGCTCATAGGCGGCCTTTTCGATCACGCGCAGGCGGGTGGCCTTGTTGATCCCCTCGGCGGCCGCGCTGAGACCTCGGTCGCCCATTCTCCGAACCGCATCACTGACCCGCACGAAGTACATGCTGCTCCAAGGGATTCCGCCGTTCTGGATGTGTCGCAAGATCTGAATGGGAACGAAAACGCGACCGGCCGCCCCCGTCTGAAAGATGCCGACGATTGTGAACTGGCGTGCCATGTACTCGACCTGCTGACCCACCGAGTAGCCGCCCGCCTTTGCAAGCCGCTCGTCGATGATCAACTCGCAGCCGAGCTGCACCTGATCGTCGGGAATGGACTCGGGATCATACCCCCCCTGAGGGTTGCGTTTGGCCTCAATGGCCTTCTTGAAGCGATCGCCCTCATCGTACAACCGTCCCTCAACCCACTTGCGACTGCCGAGGAAATAGGGAAAGTCGTCGCGATCGATGCCGAAGACTTTCTGTTCCTGACCGGCCAGTTGAATCTGGTGGAAGAACGCCGGGATCGCCCGCTCGACGGCCGGGGTGCCATCGACCTTAACGTTTTGGATCAAGGCCTGGTACTTGTGGCTCAGGGGTGCCCCGCTGGTGAAGATCAGGCTTCGCCCCTCGGGCAGGACCAGGAAATCGGCGTTGACGCTCGTGACCCGCTCGGCCACTTCCTCAAGCGTGCCGTGGGAGAGCGCCAGCATGGTGATGAGCATGCAAATGCCCATACAGACGGCGCCGATCGAGAGGGCCGTCCGAGCCTTGCGGTGCGAGATGTTGGCCATGGCCAATGATCGCGTCATAACGTCTCCTGTTCTTCGCAGGCGATCAGCGTTTCAGCCGGATCGATGCTCGTTCGGCACCGTCGGGCCAGCGGGGCTCGCCCCACTGCGCGAAACCGGGATCAAGAGTCTATCAGAAGTGAGACCAGATCGGTAAGTCTGCGGATGACATGATCCGCCTGATCGGACCAGGGAGGCGATTCCGCCTTCGGCCAGAGCAGTGCCGTTCTGGCGCCGGCCGTTCGACCCGACTGCACATCAAAGAGGTAGTCGCCCACGACCCATGTTTCGGAAGGGCTGAGCCTCAACTGCCGGCACACCGCCAGAACCGGCTCCGGAGACGGTTTGATTTCGCCGTCCTCGCGGGTATGGACCACGTCGAACCGCAGGGCGTGTTTCTCGATGACCCGGTCGGCTGAGACTCGGGAGTTTCGCGTGATGACGGCGCGGCGGATTCCGCGTGTTTCCAGCCATCGCAGGACCTCCTGGGCCCCTTCATTCAGGGTGCTCGCTTCGGCCGCCTCGGCCTCATGGCGAAGCAGGATCTCTTCCGCCCGACGGCGCTGCGGCTCGGACATTCGCTCCATCGCTTCGAGAATCGGTCCGGCGTTGGCGTCCATCCCGATCTCCAACCGGATGCGGTTGAAGTCGAGGTAGGGCGCGGTGATGGTCCCGTCCAGATCGAAGATGATCGCCTTGGTCTTCATCGCTGAGGTCGCGGTGCCCCCGTGCTGGCCAGCGTGATGGCACAGATGCTGGACCGTGCCGTAATGAACAGGGTGTGGAATCCGTCACCCCCGAACTCGCAATTCGCGGGCCCTTCGGGGACGCGAATCGTACCCAGATGCTCACCGGAGGGGGCATAGACACACACGCCCTGATCCCAGGTCACATAGAGCCTGCCCTCGGTGTCGGTTCGCATGCCATCGCCGGGACGGGGCGCGAAGACCCGCCCATTGATCAGACGATTGTCGGAGGTGACGTCAAACACGCGAACCTGCCCGGACTTGCCCGAATCGGCGATGTACAACCGCTTCTCGTCGGGCGAGAAGCACAGGCCGTTGGGCATGTCGAAGTCCTCGCACACCGCTACCGGCTCGTGCGAAGACGGATCGAGTCGGTATACGCCGTTTTTCGGCTGCTCCTTGAGCTTCTCGTGGATGCCGTAGTGCGGGTCGGTGAACCAGATCGTTCCATCTCGTTTAGCGGCGCAATCGTTGGGCGAATTGAGCCGCTTGCTCCTGTACTGGCCGGCCAGAACGGTGATGGTGCGCGGCGCATCCAGCGTCATTCGCGTCACGCGTCGGGAGCTGTGTTCGCAACTGATAAGGTTGCCGTCACGATCCAGCGTGTGGCCGTTGGCATTGTGACTGGGTTCGAGCCACGTGCTGAGCCCCTCTTTCGCGGACCATCGTCTGATCTGGTTGGCCGGGATGTCACTGAAGAGAAGATAGGCCCCTTTGGCAACCCAGACAGGGCCTTCGGTGAACTTCATACCGCCCGCGAGTTTCTTCAAGGTCGAGTCGGGATTCAGGATCTTGTTGAACTCGGGCGATTTTGCGTCGAACTCATTCCCGGCGGCCAGTGCGACGATGGCCGGAACAGACGCACACACGATGATGCTGATCATGTCTGGCTCCTCGATACCCAGTCATTTCCCCTGCAACCGTCTCGCTTATCGACGACAGAATATCCGGTCGGCGATGCCTCGCCCAGCTTTAGAACCTCATCCCGAGATCCCCCCTATCGCCGCGATCTTGCAGGTCATTCTCTGCGAGGAGGCCTCAATCCGAATCGGAACATTCCTCGGACGGGCGATGCGCCTGCGCGTCGAGATAGCTCTGCAGAATGACCATGGCGGCGATCTGATCGCGATGGCCGGCACGCTTGGTGGTGCTCAGATGGGTCTGTTCGAGCAGTTGATCGGCCGCGAAGCTGCTCAGCCGCTCGTCCCACATGGCGACGGGTCGTGGGCCTACCACGGCCGCCAACTGATCTGCGAAGTCGCGAGTCAGCTTGGCCTGGGGTCCCTCGCTGCCGTCCATATTCAGCGGCAGACCGACGATGAAGGCCTCGATGCCCTGACGTTCGGCGTAAACCGCCACATTCTGGGCATCGACCCGGGCAACCCCCTTGGCCGGCAGCGTGCCGGCCGGGCTGGCCAGCGAGCCGAGCGGATCGCTGATCGACAGCCCGATCCGACGTCGTCCGTAATCAATGCCCATGTATCGCATCAGAGGTATGTCTGTCCGTAACGCTGCTCGAGAACGCCGATCAGTTCCTTGAGCTGCTGGGCCGAGTCCTTGTGACAGATGAGCGTCGCGTCGCCGCTTCGCACGATGATCAGGTCCTTGGCGCCGGCCACGGCGATGAGATGACCGTCCTCACACACGACGATATTGCCGGACGCCTTGAGCATCATCGCTCGCGAGGCGACGACGGTATTTCCGAGATCGTCCGAGGCGAATACGTCGGTCAGCGACGTCCACGAGCCCACATCGAGCCACTGGCCTTCCATCTCGACGACGACGACGCGAGGGGCCTTCTCCATGACCGCAAAATCAATGCTGATCCGCCGCAGCGCGGGGTACATGGTCTCGACGCGTTTTCGCCCCCCCGGCAGCGACCAGGCCTCGGCCATTTCCCGAAGGTCGGCATGGGACTCGGGAAGATGGCGAGCCAATTCGTTCAGAATCGTGCTCGTCCGCCATACGAACATGCCGCTGTTCCAATAGTACTGACCACTGGCCACGTACGAGACCGCCGTCGCGGCGTCGGGCTTCTCCTTGAAGGCGACGACCTTGTGAACCCCGCTGCCGAGCAACTCGCCTCGCTGCACGTAGCCGTAGCCCGTATGCGGCGTGTTCGGACTGATGCCGAAGGTGACGAGCACGTCCGGATGCTCGGCGACGTAAGCATAGGCCTTGTCAACCGCCGAGGCGAAACACTCGACGGGCCGGATGATGTGATCGGCGGTGAACACGCCCATGACGGCCTCGGGGTCCCGGCGTTCGAGCAACGCTGCCGCCAAACCGATGGCATTGGCCGTATCGCGACCGCACGGTTCGCCGATGAGATTCTCGGAGGGGATCTCCGGCAATTCCTCGGCCACCATGGGGAGATGTGCCGCGGTCGTGATGACGTAGATCTGCTCCGGGGCGAAACGAACGGTCAGCCGATCGTATGCCGCCCGCAGCAGCGACCGCCCCTCGAAGAGACGCAGCAACTGCTTCGGACGGTTGTTTCGCGACAGCGGCCACAGACGCGTGCCCGCCCCGCCCGCCATGATCACGGCATGTTCCACGGAACCTAGCCTCCGTAAACGAAGACGATCACCGGCAGCACGAACACGAGAAAGACCACCGTGTTCACGACCACCAGGCCGGTCGCCAGCCGCGTGTTCAGACCATATAGACTGGCAACGATCGTGACGAACATGCCGACCGGCATTGCCGATTGTATGACAAGAACCGTTCGCTGCAACCCCGGAATCTGAAGGCCGAGCAGAGCCGCCAGCGCCAGCCACGCCAGACCCAGCAACGGCGACAGGAGGAATTTCATCGCGGTCATCGAGGCGTGCAGCGTCCATGATTCGAGCAACCGCTCCACGTGCAGCGTCAAACCGATGATGAAGAACATGGCGGCGGTGATCACCACGATCAGGATGTCCACGATGTGGGACTGCTGGACGATCGCCGGGCGCGGGATGTGCAGGAAGTTGAGTGCCAGGCCCACCAACGTTGCGTAGAGCGACAGGCACCGGAGATCGAAGAGATTCCTGATCAGAAGCCCCGGGGTGAGACGCACGTTTCGCCCCGAGAAGGCGTGCGCCAGGGGAAAGAAGCCGCCGAACATCATGACGCTCCAGGCCAGGACGTAGATCTGGGTGTAAGCCAGCGCCCGTTCGCCGGCAAGGCAGAAACAGATGAACCCGCCCATCGTGAAGCCGCAGTTGCTGTGCGCGACCGCGTAGCTGTAGACCCCGAGATCGCTGAGTGAAAGACGATGCAGGCGGCCCGCCATCAGCCCCACCACGAAACAAGACATCGTCATCAGGACGCATTGGGCCAGGATCCAGACATCCTCGAAACACAGCGGCAGTTCCCAGACCGGCAGCGCGCCGAGCACCGGATACCCCACCACCAGCGTAACCATCAGGATCGGACGCGTGGCGGCCTCGCTGACCCATCCCCATCGTCGAAAGAGGTATCCTCCGACCGAGGAGACCACGACGACCGCCATCATGACCAGGAACTTGATCGTCGGCGGGCTCAGAACAACAGAGGCCAACAGAGGATGACCGGGATTAGAGGGAATCAACGGAAACCAACACTTTGCTCTGGAGTATCACGCGGACAACTCCGGGGAGATGACACCCCCCGCGGGCGAAGTCTCTCGACGGTCGGCCGCCACCACGCTCGGTTCGCCCCCTCCCCTCACGTGCCCTCCTATGAGTGCTACGGCTTGGACCGGCTCTTGGCCTCCTTGGGATGAGAGGTCGGCTTGGCCTCGGACTTGTCACCCGAAGCGGCCTTGGACTCGGACTTCGGGCCAGGCAGGCGAAGCTTCATTCCCGGTTTGAGGTTGCCCGGCTCCGGGCAGATGTCCTTATTGAGCTGATGGAGTTCACGCCAGCGTTCGCCGCTGCCCAGTGTCTTGCGAGCGATACTGTAGAAGTTGTCACTGGGTTTGACGATGTAGGTGGACTCTGCCGGTTTGGCATCACCCGAAACGGCTGTCTTCGACTCGGTCGAGGCCGCCTTGACCGTCTCTGCGGCCGGCTTGGCTTTCTCGCCTGTGGCCGCCGGCTGCGAGGTTGCCGCAGCCGAGAGCGGCGGGATACGCAGCTTCGTACCGACCTTCAGCCGACGGGCATCGACCTGCGGATTGGCCTTGAGCAGGAAATTCACATACTTCTGGCTACCGTAGAAGTGCTCGGACAGTATGGCCAGCGTGTCGTTCTTCTTGACCTCATAGACCCGCTCTTTGTCCTCGGGCTTAGACTTGTCAGCGGTGGCCGTAGAGGACTTGGCGGACGACGACGGCGTTGCCGAGCGGTCGGGGGCAGCGGTCGTAGACTTGGTATCGCTGTCAGCCGGGGGCTTCACAACGGGTGCAGCGGACTCGGGCTTGTGGGTCGGATCGGGGATCCGGATGGGAGCCGGCTTGGGCTCATCCGTCGTCGAGTCGGCCTTCTTGTCGTTCGTTTCGCTCTTGGGCGGTGCCACCAGCGGGGGCTTGTCGCCGCCCGAAGCGGGTTGACTGCTCGTGTTGATGGAAGACATGAGCGGCGGTGTCGCGGGAATGAGCGGCTTAGGGGTTATCGGTTTAGGCGCGGGGGTAACGACCGGCGCCAGCTTGACGACCGGAGGGGTCGACGGCGCGGGTTGCATGGGTGCCGGAGTATTCGCCGGAGTCACAGGCTTGGGCGTGTCCTTCACCTTGTTGGCATCACGGCCGGAACCTGTCGCCTTCTTTGAGTTGTTCGCAGAACTCCACGGAGGTGGGGAGATGGCTTTGTCTGCCGCACCGGCCTGGGCCAACTGCGTCGGCTTCTTGTCGCCGGCAAGCCGGACCGCGTCGGGGGTCTCTGCCCGCCAATAGTACCCGCCCAGGACCGCCAGCATTGCCAAACCCAGGACTACTCCCACCTTGATGTCAGAACGCATGGATGCTCCTCGCTCGAATCCCCTAATCGAAGCACGTGCCGCGCGCAACTTCTGCTTCTTGCCCCCTCAGAGAAGTCCTATCATCTTAACATCGGCGAAGTGTAGGTCAACCTTGTCGCTATCACCAGATGGTGTGCTGCGACCCTGCAAGCCTAAACCGCCGCCCGCCATGACGATCCAGCAGGTCCAGCGCCTGCATCGCCGTGTTATCGGACGCTCCCGTCTTGACGATCGGGTCGATCAGGTCCTGTAGCTCGGCAGCCATCTTTGCCCGTCGCCCCGCATCAGAGAGCAATCCCACCGCCTGCTCCGCAATCGGTTCAGTCGAACGGAAGTAGGGCATGAACTCAGGAACCAGCTCCCGCCCTGCCAGGATGTTCACCAGGCAGAAGAACTTCGTACGAACCAACCATCGTCCGAACAGGTTGTACGCCAACCTCGACACGTTGTACATCACGACCATCGGACGGTGATAGTAGGCCGTCTCCATGGCCGCCGTTCCGCTGGCCACCAGCACGAGATCCGCCGCGTTGATCAGCTCGATGTGCCTGCCCGTAAAGATCGGGATGTCCAACCCGCTCGCACGCACCATCTCACTGATAATAGTCTTTGCTTGCTCGTCGGCCGCCGAGATCATCAACCCCAAACGAGGGAACCGCCGCAAGATCACCCTAGCCACCTCCAACTGCCCGGGAAGTACCTCCTGGATCACGTGTTTACGGCTGCCAGGGAGCATTGAAACCACCAAGTCCGAGCCGCGGCGGCGCTCGGCGATGAAATCCGTGTCGAGACTGTGGCGCGTCAGGGCATCCCAGAGTGGATGTCCCACATAGACGGCGTCGACTCCGTGGCGCCGGAAATACTCCTGCTCGAAGGGCAGGATCACGGCCAGACGATCCGTGCGACGCCGGACCTTTCGCACTCTGAACTCGGCCCAGGCCCAGGTCTGCGGGGCGATGTAGTACAGAACAGGCAGTCCGCGTGCCTTGCACCGACGGGCGATGGGCAGATGATAGGTGGGTGCGTCGATCAGAATGGCCAGGTCCAGCGGCGTGCGACTCAGAAAGCGGTCCACGCGGCTGAACATCTTGAGCCCGCTGCCCACCTTCAAGAATGCCGCCATCAGCATCGCCGAACCAGTGGTCATGTCCTGCAGCGTCTGACACCCCAGACGGCGCATTCGCGGACCGGTCAGGCCGACGAACCGGGCCTGTGGACGACGCCGTCGAATTGCCTCGATCAGCGAAGCGGCATGGAGGTCGGCGCTGTGTTCGGCGGCCGAGATGAAGATGTTAGGAGCATCGACGGACATCAGACCCTCGTATCGCAGGCCAGTGTAATACACGCATCGATCGGAGGCAAAACTGCAGGGCGGAGAAAGGGTTGAGGGGCAAGAACTTGGATGCATGGCAAAACCGCGATCGGCAACGGTTCCGGCGACGGCGGCAAATGCCGGCGGTTCGTGCTACAGTGACCGGGTTGAACCATGGCAGGGAAGTGAGTCAGCCTGCGCCGACGGGCACAAAGAGCCGGCCCGGACCCATGGCGTATTCGGCGTAGCTCCGATACTGTCCAAGAGTTCAACGCGTTCACGTGCTGCCTGACCCGACGGGAGATCGTCACGATGCTGCGATGCCTGAGCCGACGGCTGCTTTGCGTCCTCTCACTTCTGGCCTCATTCGTGGAGGTCCGACACGTCATCGCGGGCGATGCTCAGGACCCGCCACCTTGGTGTTATGTGCCGATCGACGGCGGTTGGCGCGTCCGGCTGCCCGCGACGGTCGGGGCCACACAGCCGAACCCTCCCGGAATCGGTGTAATCGACGCCGAGGCCCGATTCGGCGAGGGACACGGCCAAACGCGATCCGGCACGCCGACGGACAATCCCCGACTTCACCGACGCCCGCTCTATCCGCCGGCCGACCGAACGATGCTCTTTTCTCCCGACGAGCTGAAGAAGGTCGAACGATGCGGCTTTCGTCCGTTGGTTCTCGCGTACAACGAACCTCGCTTCCTCTTCGACTTTCATTCGGCGGGCGGCCTGCTGGGGCACCTGTTCATCGGGTTGAAGACAACAAGTGCCGACGGCAAGGACGTCGCGCGATGGCTGCACCGGTTCGCGGACCTGGACGTTCGCTACACCGACGGGCGGATGGAGTATGTGCTCCGCGATCCGGCGTTCGCCGGCTTGACGGTCCGCCTGTCAGCAATCCCCATGGCCGATTCCGCGGGGCTGATTGCCCGGATTCAGGTGGAGGGGCCAGCCAAAGACGTGTCTTTGATCTGGGCGTACGGTGGGGCCTCCGGGTTCTTTACGAACTACGCCTTCACAGCCGCCGATTTCACGTTTGCCCCCAAACACTGCGCTCGAAACCGCATCGCGTGGAACGCCCAACGCTTCGAACTCCGGCGGGGCTTCGAGAAATCGGACGCCATCATGAACGAACCTTTCGCCGTAGCCAGGACCCTGCCCGGATGGGAGGCGACGATCCGAGGCGGCAGTTCGTGGAAGGGACAGACCGGCTGGGGCGATCCCAATCGGATGGCGGACTCGCCCGACGATCTGATGCGGTCGGCCGAATGGTCGCCGAATCCGGGAGATCGAACGGATCGCGTGGTTGTCGGCATGGTCCGCTGGTCGGAAGTACCGGATGCCGGCTTCATTGTTGTCGGCATGGGCGGACAGATCTCTGAGGCGCTGGCAAATCCGAAGGCCGCGTACGACAGGGCCCTTGCACGAACCCAGGGTATCGCCGAGCGCGTCGTCACGAGCACCCCGGATCCCCATCTCGATGCGGCGGTGCGGATGATGGCATTTGCCACTGAAGGGACGTGGGGCGATTCGGCCTTCGTCCACGGGGGGTGGTCGTGGCGATTCGCGTATCTGGGCTGGCGGATCTGGTATGGTCCCGACTGCTACGGCTGGACCGATCGCGTGAAGAAGTCGATTGAGAACCACACCCGCCTGAGTCTGGTCCGGCAAGGCGAGGATCAGGGTGCCCTCGGATCGATGCTGGAATATTCCCCCGGCGTGTTCTACAACATGAACGAGGTCTTCCTCGATCACGTGCGACAGTATTTCGACTACACCAACGATATCGAGCTGATGCGACAGATCTTTCCCATACTCGACGGCATCGTGGCCTGGGAGGGCCGCCGGCTGCAACCGGGAAATGAAGGGCTCTACGAGAGTGCCCTGAACACGTGGATCAGCGACTCACACTGGTATATCCGGGGACAGTGCACGCAGGCCTCGGCGTACATGCTCGCGGCACACCGCCTGTTGGGCGACTTGGCGAAAAGACTGGGCAAAGACGACCGCCCCTACAGAGAAGCCGCCCAGCGCATCCGCCAAGCGATGCAGCAGAAGCTGTGGATGCCCCGACAGGGTGTGTTTGCCGAGTACATCGACACAATCGGGCACCGGATGCTGCACCCCGAACCGGAGCTTCCGACGATCTACCACTCGGCGGAGTTCGGCGCGGCCGATCCGCTCCAGATTCATCAGATGTTGCACTGGGCCGACACGCACCTGAGGGTGTCTCCCACCCCCGGAGGCGGAAAGCAATACTGGAGTTCGAACTGGCACCCCAACAGCGGGCGAGGCTACACGCACAGCACCTATGAGCTGGCCTATGGCGAGGAGATGAACTTCGCCCAGACAAACTACCTTGGCGGTCGGGCGGACGATGCCTACGCCCTGATCCGAGCGTCGCTTTGCGGCATCTTCAATGGACCCACCCCCGGCGGACTGACGTGTCATTCGCGAGACGACGGCCGACAGCGCTACAATGATGAGTTCGCGGATGCGAGCAGCATGTGGGCCCGCGCCGTTGTCGAGGGGCTTTTCGGCATCGCGCCCAAACGCCCCGAGGGGGCCGTCGAGCTGACGCCGCAACCGCCGTCGAACTGGTCCAAGGCATCGATTCGCACCCCCCACTTCTCATATGAACTCACACGAGGGCAAAACGAGGTGGCAATTCGCTGGGAATCACCCGTTCGCACGGCCGTCCGGCTGCAATTGCCGATCCGGGCCGAGCGGATCGATCGCGTGCTTGTGAATGATGCGCCGGTGCAACACGGCGTCGAGCCGGGTATCGGACTGAGCTGGTTGAAGGTCCTCACTCCACCGGCCGAGCGGGGAACGATCGTCGTGTCCTACCGGCCGTCACAACCGACGATCTCGGATGAGAAGACGGTCAGGAAAGGTCAGCCCCTGGAGGCCGGATCCGTGGTGTCAGATGGCAAAGGGCGCGAATACCTCGACCCGCAGGGCGTCTTGAAGGACGTTCGTACCGAAAACGGCCGACTCAGGGGAGTTGTTGCCTGCTCGCCGGGGCCGGCGATCCTGTACTTGAGAGCGGGCGCGGAAGACTGTCCCCTGTGGCTGCCTGTCCGCCTGCGCGTCGAGGCCGAGACGCCGGTCGCCGCCAAGGTCTGGACTCCGCCGAACGTCCCCGATCGCGACCTGAAGCGGTGGGCCCTGATCGACCTGAGCAGCGCGTACAACGCCTCGTTTGGCGAGGTGCTCGATCGCGTGGTCAAGTCCGCTCGCCCGCCGGCTATGCCTGCCAGCCAGGTGGGCTGGAACTACTGGCGGAGCCATCTCGGACAATACCATGGCGGCGCGGTCGAGCGCGAGAACGACCAGGCATGGCGGAACAAGGTCGGGCCGGACGGCGTGGCGTGGACCACCGACGGTATCCCCTTCAAGACGGCCAAGGCCGGTCCGAATATCGGGGTGGTCACGCTGGCCGGGGGATACCCTGCCCGGCTGGAAACCGCGACCAACACCGGCGGCAAAACCCTGTATCTGATGCTCAGTGGCATCACCTTCCCGGCACAGAGTCATGTGGTGAACCTTCGCGTGACGCTCCGCTATGCCGACGGCAGCGAGGATCGACGCGACCTGGTGAACCCGAAGGACATCGGCGACTGCTGGGGCAAATGGTGTGGGCGGTTCCACGACACGGCCGCCAATGGTTTTGAAAACCTGGCCGGACGGCGGGGCCCTGCGGGGTCGGCCCAGGTCAAAGACCTGACGCAACCGGTGGCCACGGACACCGAGGCCCACTTGCTGGCGATCGACCTGAAGGCGGGCCAACCGCTCCAATCGATCGGACTGGAGGCTATCGCCAACGACGTCGTCTTTGGCATTATGGGAGCAACGATCCTGAAATAGCCGAGCCGGAATACCGTGTGCGGGCCGGAATCCCCGAACCATGGGTCAGAGGCAGGGACAGGTGGTGCGGTTCCGAGGCAAGCGGCAAGGGTTGCCGAGAGGAGGCAATCCTCGCAAATACAATGGACGCAAAACGTTGCGCCGCTCATGGGTGATGCGTAATTCCCGATTGACGCCGGCAATGGAATGCCCTATGAACCGTTAGTCCTTTTAGAAGAGAGACCGGATGGACCCGTCATGGCTGGCCGATGCAATTGCCAGGGCTCAGCGGAAAGACCCCGCCGGCTTCGATGCCCTGATCGACGCCTATAGCCGCCGGCTGTACGGGTTTCTGTATCGGCTCACGGGGCGGCGGGACGAAGCGGAGGACCTGTTGCAGGAGGTCTTCGTTCGGCTCGTCCGGATGATCGATAAGTATGAGCACGACGGTCGCTTTGAAGCATGGTTGTTTCGGATCGCGATGAATCTCGCCCGCGACCGAGTCCGCCGCATACGCAAGTCGCCGATCGTGCTGGCCGCCGAGATACGAAACGATGACGCCGAGGATCGATCGGATGAACCGCTGGATCGAGCCTCCGGCGATCGGCCGGGACCCGCTCATGCGGCCGAACTGGGCGAGGAAATCGATCGCATGCAGGAGGCGATGGGCAAGCTGAACCCGGCGGAGCGAGAAGTGATCATGCTGAGACACTTTTCTGAGATGTCGTTCAACGAAATCGCGGAGCTGATGGGGACACCGCTGGGAACGGCGCTGGCGCGAGCCCATCGCGGTCTCAAACGGCTGCGTGAGATACTGGAAGGCACGGGAGCGTCATGACAGATAACAATGACATCCTGCGACGCATTGACGAGGAGGAGCAACGGCTCAGGCCGCTGCTCGAAGGAACCGCCGTCCCCTCGGAAGAGGCGATCGAGCGTGTTCGGCAGATGGTTCGCATGGAGTTGCAGGCCGACGTGCTGGGGCGGTTCGAGGCACCGGTTCCCTCCGATGCCGTCGTCACTCGGATCAAGCAGGCGGTGCGATCCGAAATCGAGGTCTCCCGCCGGCAAACCTCGACCCGCCGCGTCTGGCGTGTGTATGCTGCTCTGTCGGCGGCGGCGTGCCTGTTCACGGCGATCGGCCTGATTCGCTGGGTGATGCCCGGATTCGATCGATCGAGTGCGGGGAATGCGGAACCGGCCCTGGAACTCGTCGAGAGTACGGCGCAGGCATTCCAGTCGGCGCTGGACCATCGAAATGTGGCCCTGTCGCTGCTCGCCGAAGATATCAATCAGATTTCCGATGGCAGTGTTCATACGGCCACGGACGCTGTCGAGACGGAACTCGGTGACATTGGACGAGAGATCGACGATGTGTTCATCGACACGACCTGGCCATCTGAAACGTAGGCCGGCAAACGCCCTGTGCGGAGCACGTACCGTGTATGCCCTGACCCGAAAACTCACTTGTGTTCGTGCAGCCGTTCCATTCGGGCTGTTCCTGATGGTCCTCGGCACGGTGAAGGTGCTGTCCCCTGCCTCTCCTGCGTTCGGCGAGGCGCCGCCGGCCAAATCTTTCGCGCCGCGTCACCCGGTGACCGCCGAACAGATCGACGAGGGGATGGCGTTCCTCAAACAGCAGTGGCCGGAACGATACGAGAAGCTCGAACGGCTTCGGCGAGAGGATCCGGACGCCTTCACGCTTGCCTACAAGAACCTCTGGCCGCAGCTCTCCCGAATGATTGACCTCATTCGGCGCAATCCCGAATTGGCCGAAGTGGAGATGTCGCTCGTACGAATCGAGGGGGACATTCAGACGGCGCTTCGAAAAGCGGGCAAGGCGGCCAGCCCCGACGAGGCCGAGCAGTCCAAGGCGAAACTCAAAGAGTTGATCGGCAAGCGTTTCGACCTGGACATCCAGCGGACCGAGATGCGAATCCAGGAACTGGAAGAGCGTCTGGTCCAGCAGCGTCAGCAACTCGACGCCCGCAAGCAGGAGCGTGAGAAGCGGGTCGAACAGATTACCGAGGAGATGATGAAGAACCCTCCCCCGGCCCACGGACTCCTTCGGGGCCGGCGGCATGACGGACTTCGCCACTCCGGCAAGGGCCAGCCTGCCAGCCGTCCGGCATCCTGAGCAGGAGCCCTGCCGTTTTCAGCAGGTTTGGCGGCGTGCAAGCACGCAACGCCATCCCCCTGCCCCTCGTGCTATTTCTTTCGCAACCAGCGGGTGATCCGCCACTGGCCTGGATTCGACAGGTCGTCCAAGAGCGCGTAGAAGACCGGAACCACCACCAGAGTCAGCAGCGTTGAGGTCGTCAGGCCACCGATCACGCAAATCGCCATTGGCGAGCGTGTCTCCGAGCCGAACACCGCCACAGGCAGCATGCCGAAGATCATGGCGAAGGTCGTCATGAGAATCGGGCGCAGCCGGATGGGACCGGCCTTGAGTATCGCAGCGTCTCGTTCCATGCCGTCGCGGCGGCGAAGGGTGTTTGTGAAGTCCACGAGGAGAATGCCGTTCTTGGTCACCAACCCCATCAGCAGAATGATACCGATCATGGAGAAGATACTGACGGTCATGCGTGCGAGGATCAGGAAGCCCAGCGCCCCGATCACCGACAACGGCAGGGACAACATGATCGTGAATGGGTGGACGAAGCTCTCGAACTGCGACGCCAGGACCATGTAGATGATGATGACGGCCATGATCAGGGCGAACCTCAGCGAATCGAACGATTCCTGCATCGTATCGGCCATACCGGCAAAGCCGAAGGTGTAACCTGCCGGCAAGTGCATCCCGGTGATCACGGAGGTGAGTTCGGCGACGGCCTCACCAAGAACCTTCTTGTCCCGTTCGAGGTTGGCGTTCACGGTAATCTGACGCGTCCGGTTGTACCGGTCGATTTGCACCGGCCCGGCCTCTTCCTTGACGGTCGCGACATTGCGAAGGTTCACCAGGGCCCCCGTCATGCTTCGCACCGAGAGCAAATTGATGTCCTCGGGACGATTGCGGAAGGACTCCTGAAGACGAATGCTCACGTCATACCGATCGCCCTCGGCCTTGAATTTGCTGATGTCTTCGCCACCGATCAGGGCACGGACCGTGGAAGCCACCACCAGGGGGTTGACCCCCATATCCGCCGCTCGATCCCGTTTGATGTATACGTTCACCTCGGGCTTGTTCTTCTCGTAGCTGGTGTCCAGATCCACATAGCCGGGCGTGGTGTGCATCTTGTCGAGGACCTTCGCCGCAATCGACTCGAGGAGATCGAGGTTGCGCCCGCGAACCTCGACCTGCACATCCGAATACTTCATCCCGCCACCGGAAACGCGAGGAACGACTTCGACGCTGACCTTCGCCTCGGTAATGTCGGCCATCTGCTTCCGAACCCACTCCATGACGTCCTTCTGGCCGACGGTCCGCTGATCCTTCTCAACCATCTTGATGTACATCGCGCCCTGATTCACACGTTGAAGCTCATCGGCACCGATCGTCACGAAGGTGTAGGCAAGCCACGGCTTGCCTTCGACTCGCCGGCGGATTTTCTCGAAAACCTGATCGGTCGCCGCCACCGAGGATCCGAGCGGCGCCTTGACCTTGATGTTGAACTCACTCTGGTCTTCCAAGGGAACGAACTCCGACCGGAGGTATCGCGTCAGAAAGACCGTGGCACCGAGGATCCCCAGCGTCATCAGAACGACGACCCATCGGCGCCGCATCGCCACGTGGAGCAACACCCCGTAGGCCCTCTCGATCGCACTGAAGATGGCCTCCATCACGCGGTAGGCCCAGTTCTCCTTGGGCTTGCGCAACACCCGGGAAGACAGCATCGGATCCACGGTGAAGGCAATGAACAGAGAGATCAGCACGGCAAACACGACGGTCATACCGAACTGATAGAAGAACCGTCCGATGATCCCTTTCATGAACGCCACCGGAACGAACACAGCCACGACCGACATCGTGGTGGCCAGGACGGCCAGCGCGATCTCGTTGGTGGCGAACGAGGCGGCGAGTCTTGGTTCCATTCCCTCTTCGACGTGGCGCATCGTGTTTTCCTGCACGACGATGGAATCGTCGATCAGCAGACCGATCGCCAGGGACAATCCGAGCAGCGTCATCATGTTCTGGGTGAACCCCATCGCATGCATGAGACAGAACGTCCCGATGACGGCGGTTGGGATGACCACCGAACTGATCATTGTGCTTCGGATGTTCCTCAGGAAGAAGAACACGATGGCGATCGCGAGCCCACCGCCGAAGACCAGGTGGAACTGGACTTCGTGCACCGAATCCTCGATGAATCGAGACAGGTCCAGAGCCTCGTCGAGCCGGATCCCGCGCGCCGCCAGTTCGCCGGAGAGCTTGGCAACTTCGGCCTTCACGGCGTGGGCGACCTGAACGGTATTGGTGCCCGACTGGCGCCGAACCTGAAGCGCAATCGCTCGCGTCCCGTTCAACCGGGCGAACGTTCGCTCTTCCTCGAGCCCATCCTCGACACGCCCCAGGTCTTTGACGTAGACAGGCGACCCGTTTCGGTAGGTCACGACCATGTTTGCGAACTCATCCGCGGAGGTGAATTCCGCCTTGGTCTTGACGATGTACTCTTTCGGCCCTGTCTCCACGCGACCGCCCGGATACTCGATGTGTTCGACTCGAAGGGCGTTGGCCACATCCTGAACGGTGAGCTGGTGCCCCTCCAGCCGCATCCGGTCGAGGTAGAGCCACATCTGACGGTCCCGTCCACCGATCAGCTTGACCTGTCCGACGTTCGGGAGCCTCTGCAAACGCTCCTTGATCGTCTTGTCGGCCAGGTGTGTCAGGTCTCGGATAGGCAGATCGCCCGAGACCACGATGGCCATGATGGGCGCCGAGTCGACGTCGAACTTCTCGACGATGGGATCTTCGATGTCCCGCGGCAGCTCCGAACGGATCGTGCCCAGCTTGGCCTGTACCTCCTGGTAGGCCACGTCGACGTTCTTCTCAAGTTCGAACTCGATCACCACCTGGCTGAAGCTGTCGGCACTTGTGGATCGCAGCTTCTTGATCGAGCTGATGGTGGAAACGGCCTCCTCAATCACGTCGGTCACGGTCGTTTCGATCGTTTCGGGATCCGCACCGCGGAGCTGAGTGATGATCGTGATGACCGGGAACTCGACGCGAGGAAACAGGTCGACGCCGATCTGTCGGAACGAGACCACGCCGAAGACGATGATCGCCAGGGTGATCATCGTCGTGAACACGGGGCGTCGTATGGCGGTATCGGAAAGAATCACAGCTACAGGCCCTCATCGATGGTCTGATGTTCTGCTTGACGAATCATCCTGTGAAGGTCGTTCGGCTCGCCGAAGCCGGTGTTGACGGCCGGTCTTGGGTCGAACCGACGCGTGCCCTCATTTCCCGATCACCTGGGGTACGAGCACTTGCTCGCCTTCTTTGAGTCCGCCGGTGATCTCGGCAGCGTCATCCGTCATCAGTCCGACCGTGACCGGTCGTGATACCGCCGTTCCCCCCGCGGAGACCATGACCCGCCAGCCCGTGGCGGTTTGATCCAGTGCCGCCTTCGGGACGATCAGGGCACTGTCCACCGACCGATCGACTACCCAGACCCTGGCCAACAGGCCCGGGCGGAACTTCCGGTCTTTGCTTTCGATGATCGTTCGGCATCGGAAGGATCGGGTCGCCTCGTCGATCGAGGGGAACACGACCGCCACCTGGCCTTTGCCTGTTCCGTCCTTGACGCCTTCGACCTCGTAGTCCAAGGGAGCCCCCACCTTGATGATGCCCAGCAGTTCCTGGGGCAGGGAGAACTCAAGGTAGAGCGTGCCAGTTTCCTGGATTTCCACGACGTAGGACGGAGGCATCGACGTGACGGGTTCGCCGGTATCGACCATTCGCCGCGTGATGACTCCATCGTATGGAGCCAGGATCTGGCTCTCTTTCAATCGCTGGCCCGCATAGGCCAGTCGTCGCTCCGCCTCATCCAGCAAGGCCTGCTGGCCGTCCTTGGTCAGAAGCATTTTCTGATGGAAGAGGGCGGCGTCATCCTTCTCCTTGGCCGTGGCCGCATCCCTCTGAAACAGCCCGGACTGCCGCTTCATCTCGCGTTCGGAATCCTGTCGGTTGACCTCGGCCACGGACAAGACGGCTTTGACGGCCTTGACCGCCGCCTGGGCCTGCGCAACCTCGATCTCGAAGAACGCCGGGTCGAGCTGCACCACAACCTGCCCCTGCTTGACCACGTCGCCGACATCGACCTTGACGGCCGCCACACGTCCGGACACCTGAGGGCCCAATCGAGTGGTTTGCCGAGCCCGAAATGTTCCCACCGCCGGTGTGAGGTGTCTGAGGGAATCGCGACGAACCGGGACCCACTTGTCCCCCACACTTCGAGAGGCGGGAGCCGACGAGGCAGTTCGCGAGGTGGTTCCTCCGGCAACGTCGACCGATTCGCTCTTCTTCGCGCAGCCGCCCAGAGACGTCGCCGCCACACACCCCGTCAGCCAGACTCCGAGGGGGACGGCCCATCGTCTCGTCATCGTCCTCATGAACCCTTGCCCATACATGCCTTCATATCCTTCGTCGATGGTTGTTGCCGGAGCGACCCGTTCGTGCCCGTTCCTTCTCTGTAAGAATGCCGTGAAATATCAGATCCAGGATGTCGCTGGCCTGTTGTTCAAATGACCGGCGCCGACCCGAGAAGTAGTTTGTGAAGATCGTCCCGTAGAGCAGGTCTCCGACGACGCCCGTGATTTGTTCCGGGGGTATGGCTCGAACCCGCCCGTCGGCGATCAACTCCCTCAGAAGCCGCTTCCACGGTTCGCTGCCGGCTCCCTGGTGAACGAAGTACGTGGGGGTCTTGCGATCCTTGAACTCGGCTCGTTCCTGAATGAGCAGCTCGATCAGCTCCGGATTTGCGTCGAAGAAGGCCAGGTAGGCACGAACCCCGTTTCGTATCTTCTCCATCGGCTCGCTGACGCGATCTGCGCCGGCGTGCATCGCGTCGCGCAACCGGCAGATTCCCCGATCGACGGCGGCCAGAAAGAGCGAGCGTTTGGTCGGAAAGTAGCGGTAGACGGTGCCCTTACCCACCTCCGAGGCATCCGCGACGAGTTGGACGTCGGTCTTGGGGTAGCCCCGTTCGGCGAAGACCCGCGTCGCCCGATCCAGAATCTCTTCCTTCCGGCGAGCAGTCAGTTCCCTGTCTCTGGGACGGCCGCGAGGTCGCCCCGACTTAAGTGTCATGCCAGCCTCGGCTCCTGAGTAGTAATTGACGGACTCGTCCGTCCGCTTAATCATAACCGAAACCAATGATGTTTCAATAGCGCAGAAGAAAGGGGACGTCGCTCGGGCCGTATCAGGCCCGAGCGGCATCCCCTGAGTCTGCTGTCTCCCCGACAATCCCCGTTGAGGCTTACTTCGCCGGTGCCGGCGGTTCGGCCGTCGGGGCCTCAAAGCTCATCTTGTCGGTCAACTGGCGAATCCGCTCCTGCGCAAAGCGGACGTTGCTCGGGTTATTGGCGCTCTGAACCACCTGTTTGTAGAGCGTGATCGCCTTGTCGCGATTGCGAATCCGATAGTCGTACACCACGGCCATACGGAACAGGGCCGGATGCTGGGTGTTGGGGTTCCAGGTCAGGCACCGCTGATAGGAGTTGATCGCCAAGGTGTACTCTTTGAAGGAATCGGAGCTGTAGATCTCCCCCATGAAGAATGCGGTGTCGCCGATCTTGTCGCTCGTGGGATACTCCTCGATCAGCTGTTGATACAGCTTCAGGGCGGCATCGAGCTTATCTTTGCCCCCGCCCAGAACAGCGCCCATTCCGCCAGCCTCGGTGTGCAATTTGCGGGCCTGGGCGTAAAGGGCATCCGCCTGAGGACTGGGACCCTTGGGCTCAGGACCAGGGCGAGCGGCCATCTTGGTCTTGCGATCACCCAGATAAGGATACGTGGGAATAGAGCGGAGGTCCTTCATCTCCCTCTCGACCCAGCCGCCCTTTTCGAGATAGCCGTACTGCTGGTAGTAGGCCAAGAGTGACTGAAGAGTCTCCCGATACTGTGAGCGGGCCCCGATAACCCGTTCGACCAGGTCCACCTCACTGCCGGCCGGAACAGGTTCCTGCGCCTTGGCGATGGTCGTTTCCTGATCGCCCCGGGTAATGACAGGCGATTGCAGGGGTTCGCCCTTCTTGGCGTTTGTTCCCTCACAACCCATACAACCCAAACACACAGCAACCGAAGACGCTACCAGCGTCGCAAAGGGGTGACGACGGGACATTATTGAGACCTCGTTGCGGTGACCTCGGAGCGACCGTCAGAATCCATGCGGCCCTGTTCCCATTGGTGAAGCACGATCGGGCCACTGACGTGGCGCCCCCGTCTAGACGTTGCGCGGTTCCATCGACGCAATACGGTTTGCCACAAGTCTTTATTCAAGCGAATCGTCCAGACGAAATCAACTGTCCGGCACGCGTTGAGAGGGGATGCCCTGTGGCTGAATCGTTGCTCAGCCCTTTGCGCAGGTGCGGGGTGCATGGCTCTGCCATGGAGCCGTCGACGGAAATCAGACGTCGGCACAGGCGCGGAAATCCGGCCACTCGCGAAGACACAATCAGTGCGACAGGAGCGATCGCAGCATCGAATCTGCCGCAGTCCGAGGAACCCGGCGATACCGCCGTTGACTGTTATGGAGAAGCCGTTGGGGACACTGGAAAGAGTGCGCCGGCGACTAATCCTGCCAATTCAGATATCTGAAAAGGCTTTCTCAGCAGGACTGTGCGATCGGACAGGTCCACCTCCAGTTCGAATTCCGCATCGCCCGTGATCACGATCGTGGGGAGTTGACACTGCTGTGCCCTGAGCCTGCGGAGACACTCCGTGCCGTTGATCCTTGGAATATCCACGTCGGTAATGATCAGCCTTGCCTCCGCTTGATGTCCCCTATAGGCGTCGAGCAGTGACTCTCCGTCGGCGGCTTCGACGATCTGGTATCCCAGCGATCGGAGGATCTTGGCGAGTGTCTGACGGACGTAGGGGTTGTCTTCAGCCAATAGAATCAGGTCCCCTGCCCCTTGCGGCGGACAGACCGCAACGGCCTTCTGGCTTACCGCTGCGTCCTGTTGGATGCGCGGCAGGAGCACCTCAAACGTAGAACCTCTGCCCGGCTCCGAGTGCACCAACACCCTGCCTCGATGCTCGCGAACGATGCCCAGCACGATGGACAGCCCCAATCCGGTTCCCTGCCCGCGATCCTTGGTGGTAAAGAACGGGTCGAAGATGCGCGACCGGATCTCGTCGCTGATGCCGACGCCGGTATCGGAGACTGTCAGGCAGACGACTCCGGCGGGCGGCTGCCCTTCGGGGAGAAAATCGCCCAGGGCACTTGGTGAGGCTTCAGACAGACCGATCCGAAGGGTCCCTCCGTTGGGCATCGCATCCCGGGCGTTCAAGACAAGGTTCAGGACGACTTGTTGAAGTTGGGTCTGATCGCCATGGACCCACAGGGGCGGTTCGTGTGGAACCTCCTGGGTCAATTCGATGGAGGCCGGCAGCATGCCACGGAAAAGCCGGCCGGCGCCCTCAAAGACGTCTCGCATGTTGACGGGCTTCTTCTCTGTGGTCACCTTGCGGCTGAAGGTCAGGAGGGCTTTGGTCACACCGGTAGCCTGCCGCACCGCCTCTTCGATCATGTGGAGGTCGGTGTGCGCGGGATGCTCCGGGGCCAGAGACTGTGCAGCGAGGTCTGCATGACCGAGGATGGCCGTCAGCACGTTGTTGAAATCGTGGGCGATCCCCGCGGCCAACTGGCCGACGGCCTCGACCTTCTGAGACTGGCGGAGTTGTTCCGCGAGACGTCCTCGTTCCTGTTCACCTCGGCGGATGTCCGTGATATCCCTGCCGATGCCGAGGACGCCCACAATCTCGTGCTGGGCGTTGCGGTGCGGTGCTACGGTAATCAGAAAAGTCCGCGGGCCGCTGATCGTGGGCAGGACGACCTCCCATGTCAGTGGCCGGCCTTCGGCCATGACCCGACGATCCCTTTCCAGAATCTCTTCGGCCATGTCCGCCGGCCATATCGATCCGACTGTCTGACCGACGACCTCATCGGGGGAATGGCCGGTGATCCGCGCCCCGGCCCTGTTGACCATCACATAACGTCCCTCTCGGTCCTTGATGAACAGTACGTCGTCAATCCCTTCGCTCAGCGCCCGGAGAAGCCCATAGCTTTCCTGAAGGTACCGGGTCTTCTCGTCCACCAAGGCCTCGAGGTGTGTGGTGAGGTTGCGGTGTTCATCCTCGGCCTTCTTGATGCGAAACATGACGCGAATCCTGGCCAGGAGTTCCACATTGTCGATCGGGCGAGACAGAAAACCGTCGGCACCGGCATCCAGCGCCTCGGCACGAAGCGACGAGGTCGACTCGTGCGAGGTAATGAGCATGATGGGAACGTTCTGGGTGAGAGGATCCTTCTTGAGCTGTCGACAGACTTCAATGCCGGTCATCTCGGGCATTTGCACATCGATCAGCGCCCCATCGGGTCGGGATGTCACAGCGGCCATGAGCCCCTCTCGAGGACCGCACGCGGTGATGACCTGGCAATCCGGCATTGCGTACACCACGATCTCACGAAGCGCGACGAGGCTGTCGGGATTGTCATCGATGATCAGGAGTTTCGGGGAGTCCACGCCTGCAACCTCCTCTGAAGTTGACTGCCACCACACACCTTCTGCTTTTTCCGATGGACCCCGGCGACGATGAGCGCACTGCGAATCAACGAGAAGGACTCTATCAATGAGTATACCGGCGAAACCTCCACGGAGTCCACGGTGATACCGGGCCTTGAGCAATATGGCCCATCTGCTTGTCTTTGGACCCAGGGTATCCTGAGATGAGTCGAAGTGCCTATTCTCGGCGGATCATCGCTGCGTGATGCTGGGATCTGTTATAATCGAACAGCGTTTGAGGGTGGTACGAAGTCGCAGAACCCTTCTGGTTCCAGGCGTGGATGATGATGTCCGACGTCGATCCAGTCCTGACACTTCTGAAGCAAATCGGCCGCATTGACCTCAGCGAGTACCGACGCCCCATGGTGGAGAGGCGAGTCCTCGCCCGAATGGCGCAGGTGGGTTTGGCGAACCCGGACGAATACGTTCGACGACTCGAAGGCGACGCCGACGAAGTGCAGCGTCTCATCGACACTGTAGCCATCAACACGAGTTCGTTCTTTCGCGACCCGATCGTCTTTGAAACACTCGCTCACAGCACCTTGCCGGAGATCATCAAGCGAAAGCGGCTCCGACGGACCGCCGAGATCCGCATCTGGAGCGCCGGATGTGCCGCTGGAGAAGAGGCCTACTCCGTTGGGATTCTGTTGCATCACGCCCTCAAGGGTGAATGGGAGCGTTGGGCGATACACCTCTTTGCCACCGACATCGACACCCATGCCCTGCAGGCCGCTCGAAAGGGCGTCTACCCTCGCACGAGTCTGGGCACGGCTCAACTCAGGTTTCTGGACACCTACTTCAAGGCGGAAGGCGATCAGTATCAACTCGCTCCATCCGTCAGGGGAATGGTCAACTTCTCGCAAGGCGACGTGACGTCGCCCAAGACCGTGGCACCACCGGACAGCGTGTTCGGGGCATTCGATCTGATCCTGTGTCGCAATCTGCTGATCTATCTGTCGGAGAAGCTTCAGCAGACCGTGATGAGTAAACTGTGCCGATCTCTTGGAGACAACGGCTACCTGGTTCTCGGCCTGTCGGAATCTGTAAACAAGGGATCCGGACTGCCGCTCAAGACCATCGACGGTCGAAGCCGGATCTATCAGAAGTTGGCCTAGCGGCGTGTCACACATCAGGAGATGGCCTATCGGTACGGCAAGCTCGACCGTGAGCGGCCTCGTGGATTGGGCTGAGGTGTGTCTCCGACGGAGCGTCACCCATCACATCGTGTATGACATGATGCGGCAGTGATGGTCGCATCACTCAGGAGGTCGTCTTCATGGACGTCGATCCGACCCAGCGCTTTACTCCTTCGCATAGACGAGGCACGTCCTTTCGTCGGACGCTCATCTTGTGGTTCAGCCTGATCGCCCTGATCTCATCGGCGTCGGTCGGAACGCTGACCTATTTCGCACGGGCATCTGCGCTCCGCGAGTCTGTGTACAACCAGCTCGAGATTCTGAGGGACACAGCCATCCGCGACATCGATCTCTGGATAACCGAGAGGAAAGCCGATCTGAAGTCCTGGAGTGAGATGCCGCCCATGATTGCCCTCTGCCGGGACCACTCGGAGGGCAAGAGCAATTACAGCGAAGACAACCGCAGACTCCTTGATGAGATCAAGAAGGCTTATGACTATCGGGCGGTCTTTCTGGCCGACCCCAACACCGGACAGGCGTTCCTGAGCAGCCACAACGGCGATCGCAGTGACTTCGTTATCCCGTCGGACATTCTGCGTCGAATTGTCAGCCAGAAAGGGCCCGATGTTTCGGACGTCTACCTCTCGGGTTCGGATGGCCTCCCGGAGATCATGACAGCCGGTCCGATCCTGGCACCGGACGGGGCCCGAGTCATTGGAGTCCTCGCGTTTCAGTTCGATCCTTCCCGCCAACTCTATCCCGGCACGATGCTGAGCGGGCGGTTAGGCAAGACAGGCGAGGCCTTGTTGATCAACAGCCTCCTCGTGGCCCAGAGCCCATTAAGATACCACGACCATGCCATCGGTCGTTTCACCCTGCAGGCCGAACCGGCACGGCGGGCTGCTGCCGGACAGAAGGGACAGGTCGCCGAGAAGGACTATCGAGGGGTTCCGGTCATGGCGGTGTACGGGGCTACCGACGCCGCCCGATGGGGCATCGTGGTGAAGCAGGACATCACGGAAATCGAGGCGCCGGTGCGGGACATGGGCTGGAGCGTGCTCCGGATATCCGCAGGCGTGCTGATGGCCTCGTTGATGATCGGATACGTTTTGGCGGGCACGATTGCCGGACCGGCCCGGCGAATCTCGGAGGTGGCACGTCGAATCGGAGCCGGACAGATCGAAGCCCGGACGGAACTGGAGGGTCCTTCGGAGATGCGGACGATCGCATCGAGCCTCAACCTGATGGCCGAGGGGCTTGAGGCGCACTTTCACGCCAACGATGCCCTCAACAACATCTTTCTGATCGGAGGGAATCGGGCACGGGTCAGTGATCTGGTCAGGGACGTTGTGGCTCGATTGATGACCGCCACGCGATCGCAACTCGGGGTGGTCTATCTCCGTCAGGATGCGGACGACCGTTTGGAACACGCGTTGACTCTGGGCGGGCCTGCCGAGGAACAACCTGCCCAGTTGACGCCGGAATCACCCAATCAGTGGCTGGCCGAGGTCGCCCGCTCGGGCCAGGTGAGGGTCCTGAACGATATCCCTTCCGGGAACGAACTGATCATCTCGACGCCTGCCGGCCGAACGCAACCGAAGGCGATGGTGGGCATTCCACTGATATGGTCCGGCGAAACCATCGGGGTGATCGGCCTGGCATCTCTCTACAACTATCGCGACGAAGATCTCCGGATCGCCGAATCGCTGCGGCTCAACTTCGCTCATTCGGTGGTCGCCTGCAAGGCCCATCAGACCAACGAGGATATCCGGCGAGAGCTTCAGGTCAAGAATGAGGAACTCATGGCGACCAACGAGGAGGTGCAGTCGACCAATGCGGAACTGACCGCCGTCAATGAAGAACTCCAGTCTCAGTCGGAAGAATTGCAGAACCAGGCCGACGAGCTTCGGCGCCAGGCGGTCGAACTCGAGGAACAGCGTCGCAAGGTCAAGGAGGCCGACCGGCTCAAGTCCGAGTTTCTATCGAACATGAGCCACGAGCTTCGAACACCTCTGAACAGCGTCATGGCCTTGTCCCAGCTCATGCTGTCGCGCGGACTGGGCAAGAACGTCGAGCAGGAAGCCCAGTTTCTGCGCATCATCGAGCGGAACGGACGGCATCTGCTAAACCTGATCAACGACATCCTCGACCTGTCGAAGATCGAAGCCGGGCGGGTTCAGTTCCAGCTCGCACCACTGGACCCCCACGAGCTGCTCACCCATATCGTCGAGACCACGCGTCCCCTGGCGATGAAGAAGAATCTGGGGTTGAAGGTGCAGAGTGATCCGGTTCCGGTGATCCAGTCAGATCGCGACAAGGTCTCACAGATTCTGTTGAACCTACTGTCCAACGCCGTGAAGTTCACGGACCGCGGCAACATCGACGTGCGGCTGAGTGCCGCCAATGGGCGTGCAGAGTTCGAGATCAGGGATACGGGCATCGGCATCGCCCAGCGTGATCTGGAATACATCTTCGATGAATTCCGTCAGGTCGATGGGTCGACGACGCGCCGGCACGAGGGCACTGGTTTGGGGCTGGCGATAGCCCGAAAGCTATCGCGATTGCTGGGCGGTGACATCACGGTCCAGAGCGTTCCCGGAAAGGGCAGCACGTTCACGTTGAGCCTGCCCCTCGGCATGGCCGCACCGAGCGCCCCCCTGGAGAAGAATGCCCCTCCGGTCGGCACCGGTTCGAAGCGACACATCCTGGTGATCGACGACGACCCGGGCACCGGAGAATTCCTCAAATCTCATCTCGAGACGGCCGGTTACAGGGTGTCTGTGGCGACCCACGGCTCTCAGGGTCTGGAACTGGCCCAGACCATCCGTCCCTTTGCCATTACGCTGGATGTGTTCATGCCGGAAATGGACGGATGGGAAGTCCTGCGATCGCTCAAGTCGGACCCACGGACGTCCGGCATCCCGGTGATCCTGGTCACGATCGGTGCGGATCGTGAGACGGGGCTGGTCCTGGGAGCAGCGGGGTACCTCATGAAACCCGTCGATCGCGAATCACTGCTCGCCGAGATCGACCGAGTGACGCACCCCCAGAAGGTTCGCCGCGTGCTGGTCGTCGACGACGATGCTACGACGCGTATAGCGCTCGGCGAACTGCTCAGCGAGATCGGCCTCCAGGCGATCACGGCATCCAACGGCGAAGAGGCGCTCCGCAAGGCGTCTTTTGCCGATCTGGTCATTCTCGACCTGTTGATGCCAGACATGGACGGGTTCACTGTTCTGGAGAGGCTTCGCAGCCGACCGGAAACACGAGAGCTCGCCGTGATCGTGCTGACGGCCAAGGAACTGACGTTCGATGAACGGACCCTGTTGCTCCGCAATAGCCAACGGATCATCGCAAAGGGCCCGACGGATCGAGAACAGTTGCTGAAGGAGATCCGGACAACCCTGAGCAGTCTGGAGCACGGCGCACCTCACGTGGTCGAATTGGAGAATGCGATTGTACTGGTGGTCGAGGACAATGCCGTGGCGGCCCTTCAGATTCGTTCGGCGCTGGAGGAAGGAGGGTTCTCGGTGATCGTCGCCCCTGGAGGGGCCGAGGCGATCGAGTGCCTCAAGCGCATCGTCCCCGGCGCCATCGTGCTGGATCTCATGATGCCGGAGGTCGACGGATATCGTGTGCTTGAAGAAGCGCGTTCGATGCCGACGATTGCCGACATTCCGGTGCTTGTGCTCACGGCCAAGGAATTGACGGATGAAGACAACAGCCGGCTCAAGCGTCATAACGTACGACAGCTCATACAGAAAGGCAACGTCGATCGCCTGGAACTCGTGCGACGAATTCGAAGCATGTTGGCCCCCCCTATCGCACCCCCTGTTTCCACTACCCCCACCGCTTCTTCGACCGCCGAGACCGTCGAAGAGGGCGTTGCGTCACGGGCCTCCAGTCCTTCTCTTCGCGACGGGCCCATTCTCATCGTGGAGGACAACCCGGACAATCTGATAACGATTCAGGCAATGCTTGAGGAGCAAGGGCATGCTCACATCTCAGCGTCCGACGGACAGGCCGCCGTCGAAGCAGCCCGGTCTCACCACCCCCGCCTGATCCTGATGGACCTGGAGTTGCCGATCATGAGCGGTTATGAGGCCATACGCCGCATCAAAGGCGACCCCAGCCTCCGCGAGACGCCGATTGTCGTCCTGACGGCTCGGGCGATGAAGGGAGACCGTGAGAAGGCGCTGGATTGCGGCGCGAACGACTACCTGGCCAAACCGTTGGACCCACAGGCCGTGGCCGAGGCCGTTCGGCGATGGATCCGATGAGATACCTCATGTCGTTCTGTCTGCCGGCTCATGAGAGCTGAGTGTTCTGTACCGGAGTCGGTCGAGCAGATCGGAGAGTTGCGGCCAACGACTAGGGGGTCGGGGGTTTCTTGGTGGATCGCAGGAACTGGTCACCGGGCTTGACGCGGCGGCCGTTGACGAAATCCTGCCAGGTCATGATGCGTCCGCCTGCCGGCTGAAGCTCCAACAGGTCAAAGGCCCCATCCCCGCACGCGATGGATCCGTCGTCGAGGATGGTGCCGCAAGACACGCCGGTGGCCCCGATGCGCTCCGGTGAATCGATGGCCCTGACCGCCCGGATCTCTACCCTCCGCTGTCCGTCGGCGGAGGTGTACAGCCAATGGACGCCGGGCCAGGGATAGAGTCCGTTGACCCATGCCGCGATTTCGCCCGCGGACAGACTCAGGGAGATATCGCCCATGTCTTTAGTCAGCTTGGGGGCCGGGGTCGACAGGGCATCATCCTGAGGCTGTCCCGGAGGGGTCTGGCCGGAGACGAAGAGTTCCAGGGCCGCCTTGAGGGCGTCCGGCGCGACCCTTGCGAGGCGTTCCTGAAGCTCACCGGAGGTTTCGGCGGGCTTGATCATGGTCTCTCGCACGACCAGGATCGAACCCGCATCCATCCTGCGATTCAGGGCGAAGATGGTCACGCCGGTCTTTGCCTCGCGACGGATAATGGCCCAATTGACCGGCGCCGCCCCGCGATACTTGGGCAGGAGCGAGGGGTGAATGTTGATCCACCTGCCCGGCAGACCGTCGAGCAGCGTCTGGCCGATCAACTGTCCGAAGGAGGCGGTGATGGCCACGTCGGGATGCAGCGACAGGAGCTTCTCGACGACACGCGGATCGTTTACCTTCTCGGGCTGGATCAGCTCTACTCCGGCGTAGAGTGCCATCTGTTTGACCTGGGAGGGGGCGATCTGCCTTCCTCGACCGCTGGGGCGGTCGGGCTGTGTGACGACCGCCACGACCTCATGGTTGGAGCTCAGCAACCAACGAAACGAAGGGATCGCAACGGAACCGGTCGCCAGGAAGAGGACGCGCATGTGTGCCCCACGGGTGAGGTGCCACCCCACCGCTGAACCCGACGGGAGCGGCGCGTCGACCGCGCACCCCGACTCCGCATTCGGTGTCTATCCGGTGGAACAAGCCGGGGCTACCGCACCCCCGACCTAAGTCTGCCACTATTGTAATCTTCTTCCAGCTTTTTCAGCAGCTTACGGTTGGAGATTTTGCTGGTGGGCGACATACGTTCGATAATCAGCACGCCGTTGAGGTGATCCATCTCGTGCTGCCACGCGCGAGCGATGAGGTCCTGCCCCTCCATCTCGAACCGCTCACCTTTGACATCCATCGCGGAAATTCTGGCCCACTGTGCCCGCCGCAGATTGACATAAACTTCCGGGACGGAAAGGCAGCCTTCCTCGTGTTCGACGAGGCCCTGCATGTCGAGGAATTCGGGGTTGATGTAGACGCGGTCATCGGCGGGCTCACCGGTGTGGTTGGTCACGAACATCCGCAGGTTCAGACCGACTTGCGCGGCGGCCAAGCCAAGGCCTTTGACCTCATTCATCAACTCGAACATACGGGCCGCCAGATCGGCAATCGACTGATCGACCTTCTCGATCGGACGGCTCCGTTTTCGTAATCGTGGATCGGGGTAGTGAATAATCCGTAACTGGCTCAGGTCCATGGCTGCTCTTTGCCTCTCGCGGCCCGACGAAGCATAATCTTTTATAGTGTACGCATCGTCTGCAAGCAATCAACTCCCCAGACGATTTATCGGGTTGCCCTGTTGGATCTGATCGCTTAATATAGCTAAGATGTTAGCGGCCCGGCGCCTCAGGTAGCGGGCCGTTTCTCGTAACGGCTCCAGGCTCGTTGTCGGCCGCAACAGGATGAACGACGCAGGTACCTATGGCTGGTCAAACCGCCCCAGCAGATAAAGATACTCCGACAGCCGCCCCGGTGGGCATCTCCGAAGAGAACAAGGCCAAGGCGCGGAAGTGGTTCAAGCAGGCCCGTGTGGTCGGCGAGACGCGGAACTACGACTACGCCATCGAGTGTTACCTCGGGGGGTTGGAGATCTGGCCGGACTCCGTGGACGACGGGCACATGCCGCTTCGCGCCATCAGCCTCGCCCGGAAACAGGGCGGCGGAAAGCCTGCCGGGTTCGTGCAGTCGTTCAAGCGAGGGACCACAGGCAAGGACCCCTTGCGCAACATGCTGAACGCCGAGTACCTGCTGGCGATGGACCCGAATAACATCGGCTACATGGAACAGATGGCGGTCAATGCCGAGAAAGCCGGCCTGCTCAACACCGCCCGATGGATGGGCAATATCTTCTTTGAGGCCCTGTTGACCGACAAGAAGGCTCAGCCGCAACGTCTCCTGAAGGTCAAGGAGATGTTTGAGGACCTCGGAGACAAGCTGGGCGAAGCCAACGACTCTGGAGGCGCGGTGGAGTCGTATGAGAAGGCACTGCGAGCCCTGGGCATCGTTCGCAATGCTCGACCGGATGAGATGGAGTACTTCAACCAGATGACAGGCTTGTCGGGCAAACTGACGATCGCCCGAGGGAAATACGACAAGACCGGGGTGTCGTTCCACGAATCGCTGAAGGACCGCAAACGGCAGGCAGACCTCCATGACAAGGACCGCTACGTTCAGACGGATAGCCGGATCGACGAGTTGATCGCCTCGGCCCGCAAGGAGCTGGAGGACAATCCGACGGTACCGGCCAAGCTGACCAACCTCGTCGATCTGCTGTGCAAACGAGAACGAGTTGACGAAGAGAACGAAGCGATTCAACTGCTGGTGGAACAATATCAGCAGACCAAGAACTACAACTTCAAGCTCCGTTCCGATGACATTCGCCTGGGCCAGTATCGGCGGCGGGCCCGGCACATTGCCGAGCAACTCAAGGCGACTCCTACCGACAAGACGCTGCAGGTCGAGGTTCAGCGACTGACGGCGGACTATCGCCGGTGTGAGTTGGAAACTTACAAGGAGCGGCTGGCGAACTATCCCACGGACCATCGCATCCGGTTTCGCTATGCTCAGTGCCTGTTCGCGGCGGGTATGTTCGACGAGGCGATCCCGTGTTTCCAGGAGGCGCGACTCGATCCCCGCAATCGAATGGCATGCAATCTCTTCACGGGCCGGTGTTTCTTCGAGAAGAAGCTTTACGGTCCGGCGATCGACGTGTTGACCACGCTGTCGAAGGAACACGAGGGACGTGGCGACGAGACGTCCAAGGAGATCTACTACTGGTTGGGGCGGGCTTTTGAAGCCGACGGCAGGAACGAATCGGCGGCCGAGACATACAACCAGCTCATTCAATGGGACTACAATTACCGCGATGTTCGTGAGCGGATTCAGAAAGTGCGTCAATAGGAACGAAGTTACTGGTATCGATACAGGCATTGGTTTTGGGAGGTACACGTGGCACATTCGTTGTCGGCCAAGAAGAGAATTCGTCAGAACGCCAAGCATCGGGCGCTGAACCGTGTTCGCAAGGGTCAGATCAAGGCCCAGCGCAAGAAGGTGGCAGAGGTATTGACGTCGGGCGACGCCCAGAAGGCCCTGGCCGAGGTCGTCAAGACGACCAAGGTCATCGACAAAGTGGCCGCCAAGGGCGCGATGCACAAGAAGACCGCATCGCGACTCAAGTCGCGCCTTCAGAAGCGTCTGAACAAGATGAAGGTGACCAAGTCGTAGTCCGCGGTCACTCGATCCGAGGGGTATGGCTTCACGCGATGCGTAAGGGCAGCGGTGAAGCCATGCCTTTTTGCGGAACCTTGTGATCCGGCCGAAGGCGGTTGCGTCCCCCTGCGATCCCCCCTGGGTCGGTCACCCCGCGCGTCCCTCATCGGTCCGGCAGAATTCTGACGCTTGGCAGTGATCATGTACCGATCGTTGCCTTCGAAGGAGTGACGACCCGTCGATCCGATTCGCCCCGTCTCGCGTGCCGCGGCCAAGCTGGAAGCAGCCTTGGCCGCGTTTTCCGTTCGTCCTGCCGGTATGGTCTGCGCGGACCTGGGCAGCAACGTCGGCGGTTTCGTGCAATGCCTTCTGTTGCACGGTGCCGTGAAGGTCTGCGCCGTCGATACGGGCTACGGGGTGCTGGATTACGGGCTCCGCAAAGACCCTCGTGTTGTCGTGATGGAACGAACCAACGCCCTGCATGTCACACTGGATGAATCGGTCGATCTGGTTACGATCGACGTCGGATGGACACGTCAGAGGCACATTCTGCCGGCCGCCCTTCGTATGCTGAAACCTGATGGCCGGATCATCTCGCTGGTCAAACCGCACTACGAGGCCCCCCCAAAGTGGCTGCGGCGCGGCGTGCTGCTGCCCGAGAAGGTCGACGAGGTCGTGGCGGGTGTAGAGTCTTCTCTGCCTGAACTGGGTGCCGTGCTCCTGAACCGCATCGACAGTCCGCTGGCCGGTCAGAGCGGCAATCGTGAAGTGTTGTTCCTCCTTCGCCCCTCGTAGACGGGTGGGCGGCAGCGATTACCGATTGTGGCGACACCTCCCCGTGCGTGCTATCATCGCCGCGTTCGCGTGAGTCAGGGAGACGCCGATGACGCCTCGGGAGCGGTTCCTTCAGACGATGCTGTTCGGCACACCGGATCGAATCCCGTATCAGTTCGGCCAGCCCCGTGAATCCACGCTCAACGCGTGGTACAGGCAGGGTTTGCCGCGTGGGATCCACTGGGACTCGTTCGTCGGGCACGACGCATGGGAGACGGTGCCCCTGAACTTCCAGGCGCTGCCGGCGTTCGAACCGGTCGTGATCGAAGAAGACCGCCACCACAAGACCTGGATCGATGAGATGGGCGTCAAGAGGGTCGATCATAAGAATCTGCCCACGCCCGGTTTCGTCACCCGAACGTATCTGGACTTCCCGGTCAAGAACCGAAGCGATTTTCAGAAGATGATCCAACGCTTCAACCCGAACGACCCGGGGAGACTGCCCGTCGACTGGGACACACAGCGTCGGCGGTTCGCCGGAGCGCACGATTTCGTGCTCGGCATGATCTTTCCGTCGGTCTTCTGGAAGGTTCGCGACTGGGTGGGATTCCATCGGATCTGCGAACTGGTCTACGATGATCCGACGCTGCTTCAGGACATGATGCACTTCGTCGCCGATTTCACGATCGAGGCAACGCGGCGTGTCCTGGTCGACTGCCAGGTGGACTACGTCTACTTCAATGAGGACATGTGCTACAAGACCGCCAGCATGATCTCGCCCGACCACGTCCGGCAGTTCATGTGGCCGTGCTATAGGAAGATCGTGCGACATCTCCGGCAATATGGGGTGTCGGTACTGATCATGGACTCCGACGGTTGTGTCGGCGATCTGCTGCCGCTGTGGATCGACGCGGGAATCAACGCGATCGGACCGGTGGAGATTGCGGCCGGGAACGACCCGATAGCCTACCGAAGGCGCTTTGGCCGGAATCTGGCGATGGTGGGTGCGATCGACAAGCGGGAGCTGCGATTCGACCCGGCTCGGGCCCGCGGCGAGGTAATGGGCAAGGTACCGTGGCTGATCGAACAGGGAGGATATATCCCCGGCTGCGACCACGGCGTGCCTCCGGACATTCCGGTCCGGACGTTCCTGTACACGTGCGAGCTGATCAAGGAGATCGCCTGCGGCGGACGATTGGACGTTTTCGAGCCGCCGTGTGAACTCGAACGGCAGCTCGGTGCGATCGAAGAGATGTGGCACCCCGACATGGCACTACCGGCAGACGATGATGATAGATGACGTATCCGAGAAGACACTGCACCCGGAAGAAAGGCGGAACGACATGTCCACGGCGATTCTCATTCTGTCACTCAACGGAACGTGGGACCTTCACTATCGGCCTGAAACGGCCGCCGGCATCACGGAACCGGCGGGCATGAACTGGGCGTCGCTCAAGCACGTTCCGGCAGCGGTGCCCGGCAATGTGGAACTCGATCTGGTCAAGGCGGGGGTGCTGCCCGACCCGTATATCGGCATGAACGTCAAGCGACTGGGAGAGTTTGAGAACTACGAATGGTGGTACAAGAAGACGTTCGATGCGGGCTCGCCACCGCCCGACCGCAGGGCCGTCCTTGTCTTTCACGGGCTGGACTGCTACGGGACGATCTGGCTGAACGGCAAGCGTATCGGTCAGACGGACAACATGCTGATCCCGCATGAATTCGATGTGACCGACCTGGTTCGTCCCGGTTCGGCCAACGAACTCATTGTGCGGATTGGGTCGTCGGTCCGGGCGGCACGACAGTACGCCTATGAGCCGTCTCTGACGGCCCAGCAGGTGAACATCGAGGCGATGTACGTCCGGAAGGCGCCCCACATGTTCGGCTGGGACATCGCCCCTCGTATCGTCACCGCCGGGTTGTGGCGCGGCGTTGAGCTTCAGTGGCGGGCCGACACGCGGATTCGCGAGGTGGTATATCGCTCGGACTGTCGCGGCCGGTCCGATGCCCATCTGAAGGTGTGGTGGCAGGTCGAGACCAACCGTCCGGCGCTGGCAGACCTCTCTCTCCGCCTCACCGGCGTATGCGGAGAAAGCCGTTTCGAGCAGACCGTGCCCTTGCGATTCTCAGCAGGGACGATGGACATCGACGTGTCCAATGCGAAGCTGTGGTGGCCGGCGGGATATGGCGCTCCCGATCGCTATGAGATAACGCTCGAACTGAAGAACAAGGATCAGATTCTGGACCGGCGCGTCGACCGGATCGGACTCTGCGAGATTGAACTGAAACGGCGAGAGCCGGCGGGGGCCAACGGAGAATTCCGGTTTGAGGTCAACCACACCCCCATCCTGGTCAAGGGAGCGAACTGGGTTCCGCTTGATTCCTTCCACTCACGCGATGCCGGACGGTACCAGGCCGCCCTGGATCTGTTCGCCGACCTGGGCTGCAACATGCTGCGATGCTGGGGCGGCAACGTGTACGAGGACCACGCATTCTTCGACCTTTGCGAGCAGCGCGGCATCATGGTGTGGCAGGACTTCGCGTTCGCCTGCGCCCGTTATCCCAAAGACCCCGACTTCCTGGCACGTGTGAGGCACGAGGCCGAAACGATCGTCCGCAAGCTGCGGAACCATTGCTGTATCGCCATCTGGTGCGGCGACAACGAATGCGACTACAGCTATATGTGGGAGGGCCTCGACCCCGCCACCAACCGGTTGACCCGCGAGATTCTCCCGCAGGTCCTGGCCTGCCTCGATCCGTGGCGGGCTTACTCACCCAGTTCACCGTGGTTCTCTCCGCAGATCGTGGCGGCCCAGAACGCCGACATGGCCTCCGAACAGCACCTGTGGGGGCCGAGAGACTACTTCAAGAGCCGCTTCTATACCGAGAGCACGCCCCACTTCATCGGTGAGATCGGCTATCACGGCTCGCCGGCAGCGGCGTCGATCCGCAAGTTCATCGAGGCGGGGCACCACTGGCCGGGACTCGGCGACGAGCAGTGGATCGTCCATGCCTCCGATCCGATCGGTCCGGGCGGCCCCTACGCCTATCGCGTCGGCTTGATGTACGACCAGATCAAGGAGTTGTTCGGTATCACGCCGGCCAATCTCGAGGAGTTCGTTCTGGCTTCGCAGCTCAGTCAGGCCGAGGCAAAGAAGTTCTTCATCGAGATGGTGCGTATGGGCAAGTGGCGCCGCACGGGCCTGCTGTGGTGGAACGTCATCGACTGCTGGCCGCAGTTCTCCGACGCCATCGTGGACTACTACTTCGCTCGAAAGCTGGCCTATCCATACATCAAGAGGGTTCAGAGACCGGTCTGCATCATGATCGGCGAACCGGATTCGTGGCACTGCCGCGTGGTCGCGGGCAACGACAGCCTTCAGGACGCGCACGGCAAGTACACGATCACCGATGCCGACAGCGGGAAGGTCGTGATGTCCGGTGAGTTCCACACCTCGGCCAACGCGAATCAGGAACTCGGGCGGTTGCGCATCAGTCACGGCGAGCACCGCTGTTTCCTGATCGAGTGGGAGATGAACGGGCGGAAATTCGGCAACCATTATCTGCTCGGTAAGCCGCCGATCCCGTTCGACCGCTACAAGAAGTGGCTCGACCGAATCGCAGGACTGCCCGATGCATTCGACTGGCAGGCGCTCATCAAGGGCTGAGGCCTCATGGCAGCAATCCATGCAGGGCCGCGATGGTAAAGCGAGCCCCATCGTCCAACGCGGTCGGACATGAGCCACGACCGCGTTATCGCGGCAGCGGGTAGTTCATGACGCCGAAGGCCCAGAGCTGTTCGCCCATGGCCTTGGCCGTTCGGCTCTTAAGATCCCTGCGCGTCTGCTCGGCGTCTTTGCTGATCCGATCGGTCCGCTCCCGTTCGTTCCGAATCTGTGCACACCTGGCGCCGACCAATCGGGCGTCGGAGTAACCGAGGACCTCTTGAACGCGATGGAGGTAAGCCTCTCCGGCGAGAAGCTTGTTCGGGCCGTCGGTGTGGCACTCGGCAGCGCTCATCAGGTGTCCGTCGGCACCGGGAAACGCGCAGCACCAGCTCGAATCAACCATCGACCAGCGACCCTCGGCGTAGAACTCAGCCACCACATGCCCGCTCTTGCGATCTGAATAGAACAGGAAGATCATTCGGGCAGGGATGCCCGCCACCTGGCACAGACGCACAAACACCCTGGCCTGCTCGTTGCACCAACCCGTCTGGCTCTTGAGCAGGTCTTCATCGCTCATCGCGCGATTCGGCGGGCAATCGGGACCGTACGGAGGGATGCTCGGATGCAGAATGGCCTCGGGCATCGCCCGGGTCAGCAGCGCCAGGGCCTTCTCTCGATCCGAGTTGAGCTTGGCGGTGTGACGGGCAACCAGCTTCTCGTAGCGCAGCAGGGTGCCCCCAGGATACGCCACACGTGTGGGAGAGTATTGCCGGTAGAGGTACTCCGCCGTCTCCTGTCGGTACACCACGAAGTGATTGGCCTGCCACAGATCGACCCCGGCGGTCACATTGCCCAAGGGTTCCTTCTGACTGGGATAGGGCTCGGGCAGACCGAACCGCCCCAGAAATGGTCTGGCCCATTCGGGGACTTCCTCCTGGGCCCAAACGGGACACGGAGCCGAGGGGGCAGACGGCGTCTCTGCCCATGCGGGACCTGTGCCGTAGACCGCGATACACAGGAAGACACAACTCGACACAGTGAAGGCGGACTGGGGCATGAGCCTATCCTCTCTTAAGACCACGGCCGTTATTGGCCGAGCCGAGATACTTTCAGAACCGTGAGCGACAGCGGCGGAAACGCATGGACGATCTGCGTCCCGGTCGCCGCGATCGTGCCCCGCTCGGGGCGGACCCGTTGGGGCTCAAACCACGAGTTGATTGCATCGCGTTCGCCGGCCTTCATGGTGTCGGTAAGTGTCCACATGTCGATCTCGGGTGCTATTGGTGCCAGAGCCCGAACATCAATCGTCCGGCGTTGTGACTCCGTGGTCTGATTCACGGCAAACAGTGCGACTGTCCGCCGGTCTTCCGACAACGTGGCGACACAATCCAGCCCCGCATCAAACGGTATGCCGGGATTGAGGGTTATCCGCAACGGCACTCGCCCGGCGTAATGGGCATAGAGCTGTTGAGCGTAGTATGCGGGGGTCAGAAACAGGCCATGGTTGTTCGTCTGAATGATCCCACTGCAGAAGCTATCCGTCAGATTGCTGCGGATGGCGATCTCGATCTGGTCGCAGTGACGGTGCATGAGGTTGTGGTAGCGGCTGCACCAGAGGGCATTGTCCAGCGTCCACAACGAGGCGCGTCCCAAACCCCAATCACCGGCGGTGGTGTTCCACTCGGTGATGCCCAGGCGGATATCGCGTCCCGGGGCGTTCTCTGCAACGATCTTCCGGCAATGCTCCACGTCGGCCTCCTTGCCGGACAGGTCGTCGCAGCCGTAGTGGTGCGGGCAGATGTAGTCGAGGTACTGCCCCGCATTTCTCAGCAGGCCCGGTGAGGGATATGACGCCAGCAGCCGGATCGTCGGATCGGCCTGCTTCATCGCCTTGCAGAAACCCGCAATACCTTTCTGATAGGCCTCGTCACCCAATTCGTTGCCGATTTGCCAGTACTTCACGCCGTAGGGTTTCGGATGGCCGTTCTTAGCTCGAAGGGCGCCCATCCGCGAATCCGGGGAGCCGTTGAGGTATTCGACCTGATCGGCGGCGTCCTTCGGAGATTTCCCGGTGAATCGCAAGCAGATGAGCGGCTCGGCCTCTACCCATCGGCACAACAGGACGAATTCCTCGATGCCGGCATTGCCCGGCTCCAGCCCCCCCCAACACGTGGTGAACGGCACGCGTCGCGCGGGATCGCCGATCGTGGCCGTCCAGTCAAACCCCTCTGTGGTGCTCCCCCCGAAACGAATGATGCCCGGTTTGAGTGCCTTAAGCGCCTCGGCCACGTCGCGGCGCCAACCGAAAACGGAATCGGTCGGCATCAGTGACACCTGATCGATCCATACGGTGCCCGGTCCCCGGAATGAGATGGTCAGGGTCGCGCGTTCGTCGGCGTGCGACGGAGTCAGGAGGGCTTCGAAGCGTTGCCAGGTCTGACCCGGACGAAACTCGGCGGTGGCGTAGGTTCTTCCCTCGCCCCGAAGCATCAGTTGCACGGTTCCGCCGACGTCCTGGCCTCGCAGGAAGAGGGAGGCGCGAAGGGGCTCGCCCTGTCTTACGTACATCCTCCCCTGAGAAACGCCCAGCGTGCAGGCGTCACCCGGCTTCTGACTGATCCTCTGGGAGACCTTACCGTTGAACGGGTTCGTCTTGTCCAGACTGAAGTCGCCACGATGGACCGCGCCCTCCGGATACCATGGCTGCTCGATACGATCCGTCTCCTTTCGGAAGGCCACGCGATACTCCGGCACGCCTTCAAAGCTGCCGTCGAAGACCTTCTCGGCGAACATCGAGGGTGTCAGACCGCAGAGGTACTCGATGAACTGGCCGTACTGGAAGGGGCTGATGACGCCACGGCAGACAGGCTCTTGCGAAACCGTCAGCGTGCTCACGGCCAGATCGACCTCCTCCAACTTCAGGTCGTCGAACCAGACCGTGCCGGTCCCTTTGCCATACCCCACGAAGAACAGGGCGACGCGGGTGTTGCCGTCATCCGGGGGACGGAAGTAGATCGTCTCCTGGGTCCAGTCGTTCGTGCCCGTGTGATTCCGCCCGCCGGCCACCACACCCGCCCCACCGGGGCGCTGGATCTGAAACGTCGCACAGGCAGGCGCCCCTCGCGGATCGAGTTGCTCGGTGCGAATCCATCCGGACAGGCAGTACCACTGCCGAGGCTTGAGCCGCAGTTCCTGCCCGAAAGCGGTGTCCGACGGAGAGGCCGAGCCTACGCGAAGTGACTGCCGGCCGCTGTGGTACACGCCCGTATCTGTCGCCACCGTGGGGCGGGCGCCGTATATATGAAGGGTCCAACCCTCATGCAGTGTTCCCGACTCGAAATCGGGGTTGACCAGCTTTACCGGTTTGGCGCTCGCATTGCCCACCCCCTGCGAACCCTCCGCGGCAAAGACCCCGGCGCCCATCCAGGCCGACATGACCAAGAGTACTGTCCGGAAGACGCTGTCATGCTGATGCTGTCTCATTGCCAAGTTCCCGCTGATTCGGAAAACACGGACATCGTCCCCACGGAAGCCGATTCAGGCAAGGGGCGTGCCGGTGCCGCACGGCCATGCCCTCTGGTCAAAAGGCCATGCTCTGGCTAGACTCCTCAAACGTCGGATCAACCGAGCGTATCGGCTTGCCTTCCCTGACCCATGGAGAACTCGCATGATTCGCAACCGTATCACCGTCGCCCTGTTGGGTATGCTGGTCTGCTCACTGGCGACCACCACACCGGCCTTCGCGGCCGACGACGGCTTCGGCTCCCTCTTCGACGGCAAGACCCTCAACGGATGGGACGGCGATCCGTCGCTCTGGCGGGTGGAGGACGGTGCCATCACCGGCGAGACCACGGCCCAGAAGCCCATCAAGACCAACACCTTCCTGATCTGGCGGCAGGGCGAGGTGGACGACTTCGAATTGAAGGTCGAATACCGCATCCTGAGCGGCAACCACGGCAACAGCGGCATCCAATATCGCAGCTTCGAGAAGCCCAAGGAGTGGGGCAAGTGGGTCATCGGCGGCTACCAGGCCGACATCGAGGCCACAGACAGCGTCACAGGGCTTCTCTACGGCGAGCGATATCGTGGCATGCTGGCTCCGCGAGGCCAGAAGGTCGTCATTGGAGATGACCACCAGCCGAAGGTCGTCGGCCAGGTTGGAGACTCGGACCAGCTCAAGGCCTTCATCAAGAAGGGCGACTGGAACAGGTACCACATCATCGTCAAGGGGTATCGGTCGGTCCTGAAGATCAATGACCACGTGATGAGCGAGGCCGAAGACCAGGACAAGGCGATGCGTCTGCGCAGCGGACTGGTGGCGTTCCAGCTTCACGTCGGACCGCCGATGAAGATCCAGTTCCGCAATATCGAGCTCAAGCGCCTTCCCATGGAGGACGTGAAGAAGGTCGTCTTCGTGGCCGGCAGCCCCAGCCATGGTTACGGCGATCACGAGCACAATGCCGGCTGCACCCTGCTGGCCAAGGCCCTGAACGAGAGCGGGCTGCCGATCCATGCCACGGTTTATCGCAACGGCTGGCCGAAGGATGTCACCGCCTTCGACAACACCAACGCCGTGGTCCTGTTCAGTGACGGCGGTGAGGGCAACATGGTTCTGCCACATATGGACCAGTTGTCGAAGGCGATGAGCCGCGGCGTCGGATTGGCGGTTCTGCACTACGCCCTCGATGTGCCCAAGGGCAAACCCAGCGAGGATTATCAGCGATGGATCGGCGGACACTACCTGCAGCACTGGTCGATCAATCCGTTCTGGACGGCCGACTTCAAGACGCTGCCCGAGCACCCCATCACGCGTGGGGTGAAACCCTTCGCCATCGAAGACGAATGGTACTATCACATGAAGTTCATCGAGGACATGAAGGGGGTCACACCGATCCTGACGGCCACGCCGCCCGACGAGACTCGTAAGCGGCCGGACGGCCCGCACAGCGGGAATCCCCATGTTCGCGCCCGATTGGGACAGGCCGAACACACGGCGTGGGCCTACGAGCGTCCCAACGGTGGACGAGGATTTGGGTTCACCGGCTGCCACTATCAATGGAACTGGGGCAACAACAACTTCCGCACCCTCGTTCTGAATGCGATCGCATGGGTGGCCGGGGTTGAGGTGCCGCCCACAGGTGTCCCCTCGAAGGCCCCCACATTCGAGGAACTGCGAACGGGGCTGGACCCCAAACCGGCGGACAACTTCAACGCCGATATGTTCCGGAAGCGGTTGAAGGAGTGGAACCGGTAGGACTCGACCGGAGAGCCGGTCGTGTGACGATGGTGGCCAGCATCGAACCCGCAGAAGAAGGACGTTCGATAGCGGGGTAACCGGGCGCGGCACGGATGTGGTAGGATGACATCTTCCGGGCGCCCGTGAGATGCGTGTCCGGAACCGAGCTTGAGCCGCGTTGCTACGGTGTCCTGGTCGAGCCTCAGGGGAAGACATGCATCGACATCGAGCCTTCACCATCGTCGAGTTGCTGGTCGTTGTAGCGATCATCACCCTGCTGATCGCCGTGATCGTGCCCACCCTCCGGCTTGCGAGGGCGCAGTCCTACGAGGTCACATGCCGAAGCAACATGCACCAGGTTCACCTGGCAATTGAGGTCTACGCCAACGATTATCAGGGCTGGTATCCGCTCACGCCGATCGAAAGTAACCCACTGATCGATCTGATCAACGCCCTCGATGCCCGTCGAGGCAATCTGCTCACGGCGATGTACTGCCCCCAGGCCTATGTCATGGAAGCATCGGCCCAGGACACCACTCAGTACACGCCCAAGGGCAAGAGCACGTCCGTAATCGATACGCGGGAGAATCGCGAGGCGGGAAACATCAGTTTTCTCTACTGGAGCATGAAGGATCGCAGCGAGTGGCGATCCACGGATCACAAGAAGTACGCCGAGCCCATGGACTCGTTCCGCCCACGCTGGCTCAGAAACAGCAGCCCACCCATCCCCTTCCAGCCCAGCGATCCGCAGACACCGTGTGCCCTGCAGAAGGATCGAGCCGGCGAGTACTGGGTGCTGTGCGACTTCTTTCGACAGGGTGCGCCGTTTCCCCACATCCGCAGCCACAAGAGTGGCCTGAATGTTCTGTTTCTCGACGGCCACGGCGAGTGGGTGTTGGGCCAACCCAGGTCACTCTTCAAGTAGCGGCGAGCGGACTTGGACGGACCGCCTTCTCCGTCGTTTCCGCACTTCGGAGACCCTTTCGACCTTTCATTGAGCAACATACCGGTAGGCGAATCGCCCTTCAGGTGCCACGTCGCCGCTGACGTAGAAGTCCATGATGTCGCCCGGCTTCTGAATGTTGTCCGCCCACTTGAACTGAAGTGCCAAAGCGGTGGTGTCTTCCGGTAACCCCAGCGAGGATCGGGGGACCGCCACGTGAAGTTCGCTGCCTTTGATCCGGTAGCGCACCTTCGAGACTTCGGTCCACCGCCAGCCGCCGTCGTTTCGTTCGAGCCATGCCGTGCCGTCCGGGTCCACGCGTCGGTTGACGATGAACTCGTAGCCCTCCCACCCCGTCTGGGGATTTCGATCGGCATCGATGAGCAGCCATAATCCGGAGGGAGCCGACGAAGGTACGATCGCCTCGCGGGCTCGTACATGGAAGTAGACATTCTTGGCATCCCGAGCGACCTTTGCGGCAACCAGGTCGTTGCGGCCGGTTCGATTCATGTAGCGGAGGCCGGCGGCACCCTCGAAATCCCTCGGAAGGCACTCACCCACATGATCGCGAAACTCGGGAGCAACCTCCCGCCACACATCGAAGTCATCTTCGACGCGTATCGAGACCGGCGCCGAGGCCTTCGGCTGAGCCGGAGCCCCCTTGTAGCGGCGGATGTTCGCCACCATCTGCCAGTAGTAGTTGTCGTTGTGTCCCCCCTTCATCGGCTCGATATCGCGGCTGTACTCCTGAGTGAACTGATCCACAAACACGATGGGACCGCCGGGTTGCCCCCAACGGCCGGCAATCCACTCATTCCACCCCGTGACCATGATGAAGGGAGGATTCAACCCTATCGCCCGCCGCCACTGTTCCTGCGCGTTGTGACCTCGCAGGATCGCACCGGGACTGTTATCCGCCTTGCCGTCATGGAAGCTTCGGCCTCGGGCGTTCCCCTCGCTCATGTTCGTGGGCAGACCGCCGCTGATCTTCAGATTCTGGGCCACGGCAACGTTGACCTGCTCGGGCCGGTTCGGATCGTCGGTGTACCCGTAGACCTGTGGGAAGGCGGTCTCCCAGTGCCACGCATAGGGCGTGTTCTCAATAGTGAATGGCCAGTGCGCCCGCCGAAGGGTAAAGAACTGTTTGAGTTCCGGCGCAGCCTGATTGGGATCGCACACCATCAACGGCTTGCCTTGCCAGCGGAACCACAGCTCGGAGTAGTGCCCTGGCTTGTACAGATCGTTGTAGAGTTCACGGGCGGTCTTGCCAGCCTCCGTGTTGACCATGAACGATATCTGGGGAGTCCGTCCCCCTTCCTTGCGAACCTGACGAAACACCTCACAGAGCTTCATGTAGACGTCACGGTAGGTAACCGCATTGGTCGTATCGAATATGAGGGTGTCGACCCCGGCATCGGCCAGCAGATGGGCATGCCGGCGCAGCACCCACGGATCGACGCTGAGATAGTAGCCGTACAGCGGCTCACCCCAATAGTGGGACATACCGATCGGCCCCCAAAACGGTGAGTTGGGCTTTCGGATGGCATCGGGATCGCTCTGGAGGATCCGGCTGACGTCGTGGGGACCGTCCCAATGCGGGCTCTTGTTGTGACGTTCGTTGAGCCAGAGGAAGTAGAAGATGCCCACAAAGTGGTCCTTCCGCAAGGCCCCCACCTCTTCGGGTGTTGGAAGTTGACGCCCCAGCGCATCCGTCGCTGGCCAAGGTAAGCCGGAGCTTGATTCTCCCCCTATTTCTTGTCCACAGGCAACCGCCATCACCAATGAGAACACAATCCAGAATGAATGGACACTATTCTTTGGGCAAACCGCCATCTTGATCCTCCAGCAGTCTCGAATGCAACCCTTTTAATTACAAGAATTTGCGGCCACAATATCCTTACTGCGGACATCACGCGGCCGACGGACGGGCCTCTGGCGTTCTCTCATCCCCGCCCCGTGCCTTGCCGACAGGTTGTCACTCACTTACAATACGTTCGGCATTTCTGGCATCGGGCGGCAAGATGACTCATCTTGCGAATTATACAGGAACCGCCCGTGCTCAACGTAGTGGAGTTGTCCCGCACAGACGAGGACGCCTTTTGAGGAGACTGATTCATGCTCGAAAAGGGGAGAAGGTCGGGGTTTACTCTGATCGAACTGCTCGTGGTGGTTGCGATCATCGCGCTGTTGATTTCGATCTTGCTGCCGTCTCTGGGGCAGGCGAGGGCACAGGCGAGAACATCGCTGTGCTCATCGCGAATCAGCCAGATGGCCAAGGCGATGTTGATGTACGCGGACGACTACTCGGAGACCCCACCCTTTCTCGGCGTCGGGCACAGACAGTTGGGTGACAGCGACGACACCTATCCGACTCTGAACGGCGAAACTGAATGGACCCTGGCCAAGCAGGAGAAATGGCTGACGTCCAATCTGTTTCCCGAAACGGGAAACATGTTCCGTATCACGTTGGGGCCGGACTGGAGTGTTTTCGTAGGCACAGCAGACGAGCAGCGACTCGAATCCGGCACACTGTTTCCGTACACCCGTTTCGGGACCCTGTACCGCTGCCCGGAGGTTGAAAAGATCGCTCCGGGTACCGCAGGACGCCGCGGGGAGGTCAAGAGCCAGAACTTGTTCAACTACACCCGTACCATCTTGGGGCGAAAGCTCCTGTCCAACATGTCCTTCATCAAGGACGCCGGTACCCGCGACGAACTTGAACCTGGCCCCATCGTCAAGGTCAGCTCCATCTACGCTCCATCGGCCATGTTCATGATGATTGACGAACAGTGGGACTACCACTGTGCCGGGAATTATAAGGACGGAGGCGTCCAGCCCCTGAACATGACATGGGAAGGGGCGGATAGTATCCACGGCCTCATCTTTGACATGATGGGTTCCTATCACGGGAACAAAAGCAATGCAGCTAACACGCCGGGCCGGGACACGCTCGACTCGGCCAAGGGGAGTGTGGCCTGCTACGACGGCCATGCGGAACTCTACCAGGACCCCCTGCCATATCGGACCAGCGCTGACGGCACCACGAACCTCGTGGCGTTGTTCGTGAAGTATTGGGGCAGCAATCCCCAATGCATCATGAAAATCGCCGACCCTCTGTTGAGCCAGTGCTATGCTCAGAGGGGAATCGGATTCACCACTGAGCAAATGGGTGAACTGCTGGCCAGGGTTTTTAACTAGCCGATCTGAAACCGCATGTGCTAGATGGCTGTAATATTCGGGGTCTGTCGAACGACAGACCCCTTTTTCATGGCTATAATAGTGCACGATCACTTGCGAGGAGCCGGAGCCGGGGAGGCCCTTAACTGATGACTTCGAGACAAATCTTCCTTCTCTTGAGTGGACTCATGTGGTCTGTGCCGTCCTGCTGTCTGATGCCATCGAGCAAGCCAGACACAGAGAACCCAAAGCCCCTGCTGCTCGTATCCGTCGACATTGCGCCCCAGGATGCCAACATCCTCGATCAGATAGAAATCACGTACGACATCCCCTACGATGCCCCACCGCCCGCCGGAGGGAACATGCATACGTTGGACCTCTATCGCCCCAAGGGCTATGAGAAGACCAAGGTTGTATTCATCCCCCACAGCGGCCCCTGGTTTGCCGGAGACAAGAGCGAATCGGCCACCTTCGGCCGAACCTTTGCCGGCTGTCACCATTACACGACCGTGATCATTAATTTCGAGTTATCCGCCGACCCCTGGAATGTGAAACATCCGGCCCACATCCAGGATTTGGCCAAGGCCTTCGCCTGGGTCTACGCGCACATTGCCGAATACGGTGGAGACCCGGAGAAGATCTATGTCTTTGGGGCATCTCTGGGCGGCTACCTGGGTTCGCTGCTGGCCACTGACACCAGCCGCTTGGCAGCGGAAGGCTTGTCGACCGACAAGATCAAGGGCGTCATCTCGATGGGAGGCATGTACGACCCGTATCCCCTGTCCATAGCCGTGAACAATCCTTTGGGGCTGGACACCTTTGAAATCACGTTCTACCGGACGATGTTCTATAACGCCTTCGGAAACTGCGAAGAGGCCACGCTTGATTCCGGTTCACCCATGAAGTTCATCAACGCCGGGCAACCCCCCTTCCGCCTCATGTACAGTTGGAGTGAGATGGGGGGATTCGACCAGCAGGCCGTACAATTCCACGACCGGATCAAGGCCCTGAACGGACCCTACGTCGATCTCGTGTTTCTTGAACAGGCCGACATGCCGCCGGAAGCTCAGGAACTGGACCTGCCCGGACACTTCGCCGAAGCCTACGCCATTAACTCGAGGGACTGCAACAGTCGCGCCACCATGAGTGTCGTCGACTTCATAGAATCTCACTGAGCTTGTGAACAATCCGCAGCCGCCCCCTGCCGGCCGCGCCCCAATCGTTGACATTGCGGGCCCGCGTGATAGCGTGGGGTCACATCGCCGCGGAAGGGAGCGTGAGCCGATGAGATCCAGAGGATACGTTTCTGCTGTTCTGGTTCTTCTCTCAACGGCACCGTTGCCGGCCGCCACGCGGCCCAACGTCCTGTTCATCGCCATCGACGATCTCAACGACTGGGTCGGCTGCCTTCAAGGCCACCCGCAAGCGCAAACGCCAACTATCGATCGGCTGGCTGCTCACGGCACATTGTTTGCCAACGCGCATGTGCAGGCCCCGCTGTGCAATCCGTCTCGCGCCAGCCTTCTGATCGGATTGCGGCCCTCAACCACTGGTATCTACGGACTGCTGCCGGGGTTTCGCAGCAACGCGGCCACGCGGGATTGCGTAACTCTGCCGCAATACTTCGCCCGAAACGGATATTTCACGGCCTCCTTCGGCAAGGTGCACCACGACGGGTCCGTACCTCCCTCGCTGCAGCGAACCGAATTTGACGTCTGGGGACCCGCCCCCGGCATGCCGTTGCCCAAACAGAAGTTCGTCCGAACCCCCTCGGACATGCGAGTCATGGACTGGGGCGTGTTCCCTCCCGACGATCGCGACCAGGCGGACTGGAAGATCGCGGACGCCGCCATCGCCCAGTTGAAGACACTTCCCGAAAAGCAGCCTTTCTTCGTCGCGGTGGGTTTTCGCCTGCCGCACGTCCCGTGCTTCGCATCGAAGCGATGGTTCGACCTGTTCCCGCCGACCGACCAGATTCTTCTGCCGCCGATCAAGGATCACGATCGGGACGATGTGCCCGAATTCTCATGGTATCTCCACTGGAAGCTCCCGGAACCGCGTCTGTCCTGGCTCAAGAAGGCGAACCAGTGGCGTCCTCTCGTGCAGTCCTATCTCGCCAGTACGACGTTCATGGACAGCCAGATCGGTCGTGTGCTTGATGCTCTCCGTGAGACCGGCCGCGCCGATGACACGATCATCGCGCTCTGGTCGGACAACGGTTGGCATATCGGCGAGAAGGAGATGACCGGTAAGACGACCCTGTGGGAACGGTCCACGCATGTGCCCCTGATCTTCGCCGGACCCGGTGTGAGCCGTGGTGCCAGATGCGAACGTCCGGCCGAGTTGCTCGACCTCTATCCGACGCTCGCGGAATTGTGCGGTTTGCCCTCCAAGGACGGCCTTGAAGGTCATAGCCTGACGCCGCAACTGAAGGACGCGAAGGCACCGCGTCCCTGGCCGGCCATCACGACGCACAACATGAACAACCACACCGTCCGCTCGGAACGATGGCGATACATCCGCTATGCCGACGGTTCGGAGGAACTCTACGACCATTGCACCGATCCGCGCGAGTGGACCAATCTCGCAAAGAATCCGCAATTCGCCGACGTCATCCGCGAGCACGCGCGTTGGCTCCCGAAGGTGAATACGCCGCCCGTGCCGGGCAGCGCCCACCGCATTCTGACCCAGGTAAATGGCGAGTGGTACTGGGAGGGGAAACGGATCGATCCGCGGGAGAAAGAGGAGTAGCCGAGAACGCCGCGTGACCCAATACGAAGGTTCGCGCATCATCGAAAGGGGCTGAAGGCATGGTGCTTCATGCAGTTCGTTCTGTTGTGACGCTGTCTGTGATCCCCGCGATGGCCGTCGCGACGTTCGCATCCTTCTGCCCGGCGGCTGCCGCATCCCGACCGCCCAATATCGTGATCATCTTCCTGGACGATTCGGGATGGGCCGACTTCCGCCCGTTCGGTGCCCCTGCCTATGCCACTCCGAACGTCGAACGGCTTGCGGCGGAAGGCTGCTGCTATCGCAACTTCTATGTTCCTCAGGCCATCTGTTCGGCATCGAGGGCCGCCCTGCTGTCCGGCTGCTATCCCGGGCGAACCAAGGTATTCGGCGCTCATCCGCCGCGTGATCGGGGGCTCGACCCCCGATTCGCCACGATCGGCCAGGTGCTCAAGACCCAGGGCTATGCAACAGCGGTTTTCGGCAAGTGGCACATCGGGGATCAGCCAGAGACTCGTCCGCCGGCGAGGGGCTTCGACGAATCCTGCGGATTGATGTACTCCAACGACATGTGGGAGCACCACCCGGAAAACAAGGGGTTCTGGAGCCGCCATCCGCTCCAATTCTGGGAGAACGGTAAGGTCACGATCGAACGCGTGACGAAGGCCGATCAGAAGATGCTCACCACGTGGTACACCGAACATGCGGTAGCCTTCATCCGGCAACACAAGGATCAACCGTTCTTCCTGTATGTGCCGCATTCGATGCCGCATGTTCCCATCGCCTGCAGCGACACGTTTGAGGGCAAGTCGGGTGTCGGGTTGTACGGCGACGTGATGATGGAGATCGACTGGTCGGTGGGCCGGATCAACCAGGCCCTGAAGGACAATGGCATCGAGGGCAATACGCTGGTCATGATGTCCTCGGATAACGGCCCCTGGATTTCCTACGGAAACCATGCGGGCAAGACGCCGTTCCGCGAGGCCAAGGGCACCGGTTTCGACGGCGGCACCCGCAGTGCCTGCATTATGAAGTTCCCAGGACACATCAAGGCCGGCAGCATTTCAGAGAAGGCCTTCTGCACGATCGACATCCTGCCGACACTGTCACGCTTAGCGGGGGCACGGCTTCCGGCCAACCCGATCGACGGCAAGGACGTGTGGGACCTGATCATCGACAAGCCGGGGGCAACCAACCCTCAGGCGTGCTACGCCTTCTCAACGGGCCCGAACTTCGAGGGGGTCATCAGCGGGGACGGACGATGGAAGTTGCACCTGCCCCACCCCTATCGGACGCTCGTCGAGGCCGGCAAGGATGGCCTGCCGGGCAAGTACGAGGTTCGGCACATCGAACTGTCCTTGTTTGACCTGAAGGAAGACCCATACGAAACCACGAACGTATTGGACAAGCACCCACAAGTCGCCGCCACGCTGAAGGAACTGGCTCTAGAGCGGTTGCCAAAAGTTTTTTCCAAAGAATCCATATTTAGGACTTGCGCG
>CAYUQT010000030.1:0-105921 GCA_964446835.1 uncultured Planctomycetales bacterium
CATGCCTCTTTCCTTGACAGTACCAGCTTCTTCCCAATTCCCTGCGGAACCGCTGGAAAAGTGGTGGGGAACTCCTAATCTTATGGCCGGTTGGTTATACTGAGAGTTTAGAGCTTCATGAGCCGGGCCGGCTCCAAAACATATCAATATTCAGGCTCAGCGCAGGCATACGATGGAGAGAGCCAACCATGCCAAAGAAAGAGACCATAATGGCACCGTCACGACACAAGATCGCCGTCAGCTTTGCCGGTTCACTCGCGATCGTCTCGGCAACGCTGCTCGCCTTGACAATGAGCGGTTGTGCCTGGCCCGTTACGCCGGAGCCGGAGGAATCGGCCGTAGTCCAGCATGTCTACGGCAATGGGGCCGCCGGAGCCGTCACTCTTCTACCAGGTGAAGGTGTTTTTCCCGCCAACCCACAGTTTACCGACTTCACTATCGAAACCGGCCGAACAATGAATCTGGATACTGGCACGGTGATCCGTTGCAGCGGTAACTTTGTTAATAACGGTACCATAGTAGTCAATGTGGGTGCGGCCGGCGGCTACACCGGCGATGAGAGTGTGACCGGGGATACGTTGACCTATCCTTATCAGCCCCCGCATCCGGGATGGTCGATTCGCCTGGCCTCGAACGGCGAGCTGGCCATTAACCATGCCGGGGCGGTGGGCGGGGTTGGCGGAACGGGAATAACCGAGGGACGAGCCCGCTGGCTGCTTCAACCCGGCATTTTCGGCGGTGGCGGTGGAGGTAACAGTGCCGGTGGCGCGGGCGGATATGGAGGCGGGGCTATTGTCATCCTGGTCCGAGGAACCTTCACGAATAACGGGATCATACGCGCCGACGGTGACTCAGGAAGCGGTAATGCCGGTGGCGGAGCCGGAGGGATTATCATTGTCGGTTCGCCTACCGCCACCGTGAACACCGGCACCATCTATGCACGCGGTGGAGACAGTCAAAATGTCGATACCGCAATCTCACCGGCCATGGCTTCAGGGGGGGGCGGCGGCGGCGGGATCGTTCATCTCCTGGCCCCCACGGTGACCCATGGCACGATCAATGTGGATGGCGGGCAGGCTGGAGCTGTAAACACGAATGTCTCCGCAAACAAACATCTGGCGGGAGGCGGTGGCGGGGCGTGTGGTGGTAACGGCGGCTATGGCGGCGACGTTCCCGCTGGAAATCCAACCAATCCTGAACAAGGACAGGTCGGAGGAACCGGCAAGATAATCGTGGACCTGTTTGATCCCACTAATCTCTTTTGGTAACCGTTCAGCCCCAACCGGGCTGACAAATCACTGCTAATCTACCCTGTTGTCCCTACCGAAAACTCCGTCCTCGTTTATTCACAGGGATTTGCGCGTTTCGCCTTTCCAGGTTCGATCCGTCAGGATAGCCGCTCACCGGACCTGATTCGAGGGGATCGAATGAGCATCGTGAGCGTCGTATTCGTCTTCCTCAGAGGGCTTCTTCGCAACCGCGTGGTCGTTTCGGTGGAGGTCGTGCCTCACGCGTCCGTTGTCGAAGTGTGCCCCGAAGTGCGCCCCTTGTGTGCGCGTTTTCATGCAAGCCGGCTCTTGGAGGCTGGGCGACGCGAGATATCCGCTCCCCGCCGTCACACTCCTTCGCACCATGCGGTGAGGGCTGACATTCAACTCCACAATTGAGATGAGTACCTCGCGGTCGTTCATGATTCGCTTGAAAAACATATGCCGCCTTTTCCGGAGGTGATCCCCGTCAGGTTCCACCGGGGCCTCCACATATACACAGCGGCAGAACGGGACGCGTTGTTTCAGCGAGGAGGAAGAATCCGATGGCCCCGATCCTGACTCATAGACCAGTCACCCTGGCTAGTCGCGGTCCATGACGTCGTTTCCCATCCAACCGCAGGTACCGTCGCCCGCTGAGTCCAGTTGCAGGGGGGCGATCTCGCTCGCGTGCCCGTCGCAGAAGGCCCCATTGGCCTTGCCGCGGTGGCGGAAGTGGAACGTGGCGTAGTTCTTCTGGGCGGTGTTGTGCTTGTAGAGCGGGTATATGAAGGTTTCCTCGGAGAGAACGTCCTTCTTGAAACGGGCGCAGTCTGCCAGGAGGAGGGTGCTGCCTGGCCTCCTGATGTCTCCGGATCGAGCCGGCCGTGCGTAGCTGGTCATACCACTCTGACCGTCGTTCGGATCGACGGCGGGGTCGCCGGCGACATACTGGCAGTTGATTCCGAACCCCGATATCTGACCTGAGCCGGAGTACTTCACAGTCGTGGCACTGAACGACCTGCAGCTCAAGACCTTCTTCTCGTTGAAGTAGGGCCATAGGGGGCCCTGGGTCACGTCGATGCAGCTGACGCCGTTCTCTGTGTAGTACTTGCCGCACCAGGCCACGGAGATGGGGCTCCGGATGACCCATGCCGGCGGGTAGTAGTCAAAGTCGTTCGTGTACATCTGTGCAGCCATCGCCAGCGATCGCAGGTTCGCCAGGCAGTCGGTGGATTTCGCCAGTCTTCTTGTGGCGGCGAGCGAGGGCAGAAGGATACTGAGCAGCAGCGCGACGCCCCCTGCCACGACGAGGAGCTCGATCAGTGTGAACCCCATCTTGGTGACTGGGCGATCTGGCACGGTTCACTCCGTCGCCATGGGCACAACATTCTTGTCCGTTCTGCGGGGACCGTCCGATCGGTCGGGGCGACCGTTCATACCGGCTGAGATGACCATGTGAGGTCGGGACGAAACGGGGTTTTCGCGGATCAGGACATCCGCGTGGTATACCTCGCGGATGAGCTCCCTGGTGAGCACGTCCGCAGGTGCCCCCACGTTCTCCACGCGGCCTTGATTCAGCATGAGCAATCGGTCGCAATACTCGCTGGCGTGGTTGAGGTCGTGGAAGACGGCCACCACGGTCATGCCCATCTGATGATTCAGGCTGCGGATCAGATCCAGAACGGACAACTGGTGGGCGATGTCGAGGTGATTGGTCGGTTCGTCCAGCAGGAGCATTTGAGGCTCCTGGGCCAGACACATTGCGATGAACGCCCGCTGCCTTTCACCCCCGCTGATCTCGGTGATCGGCCGGTCGGCCAGGTGGAGCACGTCTGCACACGCCATAGCCCGCAGGGCGACCCGCAGGGCACCTTGCGTCTCCCATCCGATCCGGGACAGATGGGGGGCACGGCCCATCAACACGACCTCTTGCACGGTGAACGGCAGACCCAGGTCGGAGTCCTGCATCAGGCAGGCCATCGTCTGAGCCAGTTCGCGCCTGCCGATTCGCCGGAGATCCCGACCTCCCAGGCGAACGATTCCCTTCGTCGGCGGCAGGAAGCCGCTGATGACCCGTAACAGTGTGGTCTTTCCGCTGCCGTTCGGGCCGATGAGGCCCAGGAACTCTCCGTGAACCACCTCCAGGCTCACCTCATGCAGCACGTATCTGCCGTCGTATCCCGCACTGACGTTCTCGACTCGAAGCATCTCATTTCCCATAGGAGGACTTCCTTCGTTTCAGAAGGAGCAGGAAGAATGGTCCACCCAAGAAGGCCGTGATTGCGCCGATGGGTATCTCCAACGGGGCAATGATCGTTCGGGCAAACGTGTCGGCCAGTACGAGGAAGGCCGCTCCGGCCAGGGCGGAGGCCGGAACCAGTCCTCGGTGGTCCGGGCCGAGCGCCAGCCGAACCGAGTGAGGAACGATCAGCCCGATGAAGCCGATCAACCCACAGGCCGCCACCGTTGCTCCGGTCATCAGCGAGGCCAACACGAAGAACACCTTCCTGGCTCGCTCGACGTGAAGACCCAGGTATGCGGCCGGCTCCTCTCCCAGCGTCAGCAGGTTCAGGTCCCGCGCGAACAAGGTGCTGACGGCCACGCCAATCGCCACCGCTACCGCGACGATTCGAAGCAGTCTCCAATCGAAGACCTGGAGATTGCCCAGCAACCACCACACGACGTTGTGAAGGCTCTCTGTGGGTGCCAGAGAGATCAGGGACATCAAGATGCTTCCCAAAACAGCACTCACGATGACGCCGGACAGCAGCAGGGAGTGGAGGGGCACCGTCCCCGCGGCCGTCCGCGCCAGGCCGTAGACCAGAAGGATTGTCACCATCGCGCCGACAAAGGCCGCTCCCGGCAGCGTCCAGGGTCCGGCATCGCTCAACCCAAGGATGATCGTCAGGGCGGCTCCGAGCCCCGCGCCGCTGGAGACGCCGAGCACGTAGGGCTCGGCGAGCGGGTTGCGCAGGATCGCCTGGAAGATGGCGCCGGCAACCGATAGGCCTGCCCCAGCCACCGCGGCGAGGACGGTCCGCGCCAGCCGCAGTCGAATGATGGGCGAATCACCGAAGTCACCGACAGGGACTCGTACGGCGCCTGCGAGCAGCGACAGCAACCCCGCTCCGGCAAGCGCTGCCAGCAAGATGCCGCAAGTGGCCAAACGTCTGACGTTTGCCGTCATGGGTCTGCCTTTCCGAGCCTGTCTGCCAGTGGATGTCTCTCTGGCGAAGACGGATGAAGGCGTTGGGCCAGCACCTCGACGCCCTCGATCAGGCGTGGGCCCGGACGCAGGAGGAGGTCGGTGGGGATGTCGTCGATGATCCGGCCGGACCTGACCGCCTTGACCTCGGCCCAGCCGATGCGATCGGCCATCGGTAGAGCAGCCTGTCCGGATCGACCCATGTACGCGACGACAATGACATCCGGATTCCACTGAATAACGTTCTCGGGGTTGACGCGAGGGTGCGGCTGGGTCAGCCCGCCGGCAACGTTGATGCCTCCGGCTCGTGCGATCAGGTCATTCAGAAACGACGTTCCTCCCGCCGTCGCAAGCGGTTGATGCCAGAGTTCCAGAAAGACCCTTGGCCGGTGCTGCGGAGGAATGTGCCCGTATCGCCGGGCCACGGCATCGAGCTTCAAACGCATTCCGCCGACGAGTCGTTCGGCCTGCGATGCTCTGGCCGTCTGACAGCCTATGTCGGTGATGGCTGCAAACAGCTCTTCGAAGTTGCGTATCCGGACGGCGAGCACGCGGAGTCCGGTCCTGCGCAGGGCCTCAACCGTCTCCTTGCGATCGGTGTCGGCGGCGATGATCAGGTCGGGCCGCAAGGCCAGCAATCGCTCCACGTTGGGCTTGCCGAGGCCGCCGACCCGCTCAATCCGCCTGGCTTGGGGGGGCCAGTTGCAGTGCTCGGTCGCCCCGACCAGACAGTTGCCCAGGTCCAGCGCGAAGACGATTTCGGTGACGCTGGGGGCCAAAGAGACGACCCGCAGCGCCCCGCTGCGGATGTTCTCGGTCGGTCTCGCATTCCGGCCCGTTATGAGCATGACGAAGATGAAGACCCCCATGGCGGCCAGAATGGCCGCAGCGGGCACCAGCGAGGTTCGGGTCGGCTTCTCGGTCATGGACGGTCCTCGCAACAGGTCAGGAAGTGATCGAGCAATTCCGGGCGGGACGCGAAATGCCCGTGGACATAGCTGGCCAGGACGTTGCCGTTCTGGAATCCTTCGGCCTGGCGTTCCCGGCCGGAGGTCCGCTCGATCACGTAGGCTGTCTGCCAGACGGCCTCGCGGCGGGGTTCGGTCGAGGCTTCGGCGAGTTCGGAGTAGTGGTACTCGTGCCCGCGGAAGGTCGTCCCTTGCGGCCCCCAGAGCGAATCGTGCGCCAGCGTGACCTCCGCGTGGCCTAGAGTCCTGAGCCGGCTGAGCATCCTCACGGCGGCAGGAAGAATGCCGACCATATCGTGGGTCGTTCCGTCGGCCGTCCGGAGCTGCCTGGTCAGATACATCAGCCCGCCGCATTCGGCGTAGAGCGGCCTGCCCGATGCGGCGAAGGAGCGGAGTTCACGGAGCATGGGACGGTTTGAAGCGAGGGCCTCCGCGTGCTCTTCCGGATACCCTCCGCCGACATACAGGCCGGCCAGGTCGCTTGGCAGGGTGCTGTCCGAGATGGGCGAGAAGGGAACGATCTCGGCGCCGGCGTGGCGCAGGGCTTCCAGGTTGTCGGGATAGTAGAACTGGAAGGCGAGGTCCCGGGCGATGCCGATGCGGACGTTTCGACCGGGTGGGTCGTACTGCTCGGCGGCATCGATGACCGTCGACCCGGCGGAACGGGCGATCTGAACAATGGTTTCGATGTCCAGTCCCTGCCGGCAGGCGTCTGCCAACCGCCCCATGACCGCTGCAGGCATGGTCTGCTCATCGGCCCTCCACAGGCCCAGGTGACGGCTCTTGAATCCGGGCAGTGAACCCTTCGGGATCGCTCCTGCCAGAAGCGGCAATCCTGCGCTACGAAGGGCCTGGTCCAGGATATCACGGTGGCGCTGGGAACCCGTCCGGTTCGCGACGACAGCGGCGAGGCGCACGCTGCGGTCGAACTCCGAGAAGCCCTTGATCAGTGGCGCCAGGCTGCCCGCCATGCCCTCGGCATCGACGACGAGGAGCATCGGTGCGTCGAGCCAGCGGGCGATCTCGGCGGTGCTGCCGCTTGCCCCCGCCGATTCCGTGCCGTCGAACAATCCCATGGCGCCTTCGATGACGGCCACGTCCGCGTCCGCTGAGGCGCGGGCGAACAAGTCCAGGACGTGGCGGTGGCCCATCATCCAGCCGTCGAGGTTGTAGCAGCACCTGCCGGAGGCCAGCGACAGGTAGGTTGGGTCGAGGAAGTCCGGGCCGACTTTGAAGGCCTGGACGCGCAGGCCGGCGTCACTCAGCGTACGGATCAGTCCGACCGACAGCGACGTCTTGCCGACGCCGCTATGGGTGCCCGCGATCACCAGCCTTGGACAAGTGCAGATCAGATCTCCACCCCTTTCTGGGCCGGCCAACCGGCCGTCTGGGCGTGCTTGACGCAGCGCATTTCGGTGACCGTGTCGGCCTGTTCAATCAGGCCCTCCGTTGCTCCCCGACCTGTCAGGACAACGACGGTGCCGGCGCGGGCCTGTCGTAGGACCTCGATGACCTGTCGCTCCTCGATCAGTCCGCGGTCCACCGCCACGCAGACTTCGTCCAGCACCACCATGTCGAATCGGCCGCACGCGATGGCTTCGCCCGCCTGTCTGAGGCCGGCTTGTGCAGCCGCCTGGTGACGTGGGAAGTGTTGACTGTCCGCCGGAGGGAGAAAGCCCAGCCCGGCCTGGACGATCTCGATGCCGGGCAGCTTCGCGGCGGCCCGCACCTCGCCGGATGGGTTCGATTTGGCGAACTGAACCACCCAGGCACGCATGCCGCTTCCCGCGGCCCGCAGGGCCATGCCGAAGGCGCTGGTGGTCTTACCCTTGCCTTCACCGGTGAAGATCAGGATGCGCGGTCGATGGCTCATGTCGTGGCCCTCCACGCCTGCCAGAGTCCCACTGCCAGCAGTCGCGTTGCCAGGCCGAAGGCGAGAAACAGTCCGGTTGTGGCGAACATCAGTGCGTTGGCCCGGACGATGTGCTGGGCTGCAAGCGGGGCCGTCGCATCGCCGAGGGTGGGTTTGTCGACCGGCTCACCTTGATAGTAGTTCAACCCGCCCAATTGCACGCCCAGCGCCCCGGCCATTGCGGCCTCGACGACGCCGGCGTTGGGCGAACTGTGATTCCGTCCGTCGCGAAGCATGATCCGCAGTGCCCGAGCGCCGCGATGACCCACCAGTGCCGCTGCGACGGCTATCAACGGCCCCGTGATCCTGGCCGGGACGAAGTTGGCGGCGTCGTCAATGCGGGCCGATGCCCAGCCGAAACGGATGTATCGTTCGGTGGTGTACCCGAAGGTCGAGTCGAGCGTGTTGATCGTCCGGTAGACCATCGCGCCGATCGGCCCGAAGCAGAGGGCGTAGAAGAGGGGGGCCGTTATGCCGTCGACGGTGCTCTCGGCCACGCTCTCGACGGCGGCGCGCGAGATACCTGCCTCGTCGAGGTCTTCCGTGTCTCGCCCGACGATCCGTCGGACCTGCTTGCGGGCCTCGGCCAGTTCGCCCCTGGACAACGGGCGGTACACGGCCATGCTGTGAGCGGCAAGGTCCCGTGCGGCGATCGTGGTGTAGATGACCAGCACACCGGCGATGTCGCCCGCCAGCGGATGGGCCAAGCCAGCCAGACGGATGACTCCCCACGCGACCACGCCTGCCGTTGTGTAGACCGACAGTGCTGTCAGGACACCTGCCAATCGTTCGGGCGGTATCATCCGGCGGGTGATACCCTCCAGACACGCTGCCAGCAGTGCAATCCCGCGGACCGGATGAGGCAGCCACCGGGGGTCCCCCAGCACCAGGTCCAACGCGGCCGCCGCCAGGATTTGGTATTCTGTCTTCATCGCAGTCCCATCAGCCGGTAGATCTCGCTCATGTTCAGGGACCGTCGCACCACGGCGGCCAGCCGCTCCAGCGCCGGCTCGATGTCGTAGCGGGCGGCGATCTTGCCCAAGGCGGCCAGCCCCCGACGGACTCTGAGGCTGTCGATGAACCACCGCCGGAACCCGTCCGCGTCGAAGACGCCGTGAATGTAGGTGCCCCAGACACGGTGGTCCTTGTTGCCCGCGCCGGCCGTCCGGCCGTCCGGCAGCATGAAGGGGGCCTCAGAGTGTTCACTGCGATTGGAGGTGACGGTCTGTCCGTGGTGGATCTCGTAGCCGAAGACCTCGTGTCCTGAGAGGGCATGGCTGGCTGTGACCCGCGTAAGGGTCTTATCCTTCGTCAAGACCGTATCCACGCTCAGCAGACCGAGCCCCTCCGCTTCGCCGTCGGATGACTCGACACATTCCGGGTCGCGAATCCGGCGGCCGAGCATCTGGAGCCCGCCGCAGATGCCGACGATTTCGCTGGCTCCCTCGGTTGCGAGGTGCGCGATGCGATCGGCCAGGCCGATCGACTTGAGGTAACGAAGGTCGTTCAGCGTATTCTTGCTGCCGGGGATCATCACGGCGTCGGGATGCCCCAACTTCTCGGCCGAGCGAACGATCCGCACCCGCACGTCGGGTTCGATACCGAAAGCGTCAAAGTCGGTGAAGTTGGATATGTGCGGCAGATCGACCACGGCGATTTCGACGGCGGCGTTCGGACCGGGGGTGTCGAGCACACCGCTCTTGAACTCTACCGAGTCCTCCTGCGGGATGTTCAAGTTGGAGAGGAAGGGCACAACTCCGAGGACCGGCCGGCCCGTATGCGCCAGCGTGTAATCGAGGGCCGAACCCAGAAGCGTTTCATCACCGCGAAACCGGTTGATCACCCAGCCGGCCAACAGGGTCCTTTCCCACTCGGCAAGGACTTCCGCCGTCCCCACAAACGACGCGAAGACGCCGCCACGATCGATGTCGCCCACGATCAGAACAGGGGCGCCGGCGTGCCGGGCCATGCTCATGTTGACGATGTCGTGCCTCTTGAGATTGACCTCTCCCGGTGAGCCGGCGCCCTCCAGGACGATGGCATCGAACTCCGCCGCCAGCGAGTCATAGCACTCCCTTGCCGCGGCGAGCGCCTGAGGTTTGTGACGCATGCACTCGCCGGCGTTCATGTTTCCCAAGGCTCTTCCGCGCATGATGACCTGGCTGCCGGTGTCGGAATTCGGCTTGAGCAGGACGGGGTTCATCCGGACGTCGGGCTCCAGTCGGCACGCCTGGGCCTGGACGACCTGCGCCCGGCCCATCTCCAGGCCGTCGCGGGTCACAAACGAGTTCAGCGACATGTTCTGGGCCTTGAAGGGGGCCACACGCACACCGTCCTGGAGCAGGATGCGGCACATCGCGGCCGTCAGGACGCTCTTGCCGGCGCTGGAGCTTGTGCCCTGAAACATGAGTGCGGCCGTACGCCTCTCCTTTGCTGCCCCCCGATGGGGAACGCCCAACGCTGCCGCCAGGGCCTCGACCAGCCGTGTGTTCTCGGCTTCGGTGCGCACTGCGATTCGGAAGTACCGTTCGTCGAGGTATTGGTCGCGGCCGAAGATCCGGATGGCGATGCCCTGCAGGAGAAGCTTTTCGGCCAACGCAGGTGCGGTAAGGTGCGAGCCTGTCAGCCGGACCAGCAGGAAGTTGGCCGCCGCCCCGTCGCACACGTGCAGGCCTGGGAATCGGCGAAGTTCATCGATGAGTTCCTTTCGTCGAGCGATAACGTATTGGACACTCGCCCGTGCGTAGTCGTCGTCAGCAAGCACGGCTGTTCCGGCCGCCTGGGCGAGCGTGTTGACCGACCAGGTCGGGATATACTGCCTGATCCGCCGAGCGAGTGCGGGTTCTGCCGCGGCGAAGCCCAGCCGCAGCCCCGGGATAGCGTAGAATTTCGTCAGCGATCGCAGCACGACGAGGTTGGGCGGAGCAATCCTGGCGAGCGTTTCATAGCCCTCGGAAAAATCCGCGAAGGCCTCGTCCACGACAACAACTGTCTGCGGATGTCCAGCAGCAAAGCCGACCGCCTTGGCCACATCGAGCAGGAGCCCGGTCGGGTTATTCGGCTGGCCCAGGAAGACGATGTCGCGGCCATTCACCTGCGAGCCGAGGGATTCCCAATCCAAGGCGAAGCCCTCGCTCTCCTTCAGCTTCAGCGTGCAGACCTCCATCCTCTCCAGTCGGGCGGCTGCGGCATAGTCGATGTAGGTTGGCGCGGGGATGACCGCTCGCCGCAGCCCGACGGCTCGCACGAGGGCATAGAGGACCTCCATCGAGCCGTTGCCGACGATGATCCGTTCGACCGGAATGCCGTACCTGCGGGAGATCGCTTCGATGAGTCCCGCGGCATCGGGGTCGGGGTAGTGGACGAGCTGACTGACATTCCCGCTGATGACGGTACGCAGCGACTCCGGCGGCCCCAGCGGGTTGATGTTGGCGCTGAAGTCGAGGATGTCCGCCCTCGAACGCCCGGCTCGCCGGGCCAGTTCGCTCAAGTTGCCACCGTGTTCGCAACCCATGGTTCACCTCACCGCGCTGAGCGGCCAGATCGTCAATGCGGCCGCGGGCACCAGTTCCACGATCTCACAGGTGGCGCCATACGTATCGCCCGTCGATCCGCCGATCTTGCGGTAGCACCAACCCGCCATCGCCAGCGATGTGGCGACGCAGAGGCCGGCGACGGTGAGTCCGTGCAGGCCCAGCAGGGCATAACCGGTTGCGGCCAGGACCATCACCGACCATGCCGTCGAGGTCCTCGGCCATCTCCGGGCAAAGACCGAACCGAGCCCTGTCGGCCGGACGTACCGCAAGAGCCCCATCTGAATGACCATCCCGCAGCGCCCAGCCAGGGGCATGAGAAATGCCGCGGGCACCAGCAGGTCGGCGCAGAGCGACGCCAGCGACGCGAACTTCATCAGCATCACCGCAACGATGGCGATCGCGCCCATAGCCCCGACGTGGCTGTCCTTCATGATGTCCAGGATCCGCTCGCGCGGGCGCGAACTGAGGAATCCGTCGATTGTGTCCGACAGGCCATCCATGTGCAGCCCGCCCGAGTGCGCCACCATCGCCACGACGACGGCCGCGGCGGTGACCATCGGGGGAGCCACCTGGGACATCGCCCAGGCAAACCCCGCCGTTGCCGCCCCGAGCAGCAGTCCGACGACTGGGAACATGGGCACAGAGCCGGCCAGGTCCTGCTCGGCAGTACCCCATGTGCCGGGGATGGGCAGGACGGTCAGAAATCGTATTGCCGCCAACAGTCGCCTCATCTGTTCGCCTTCGAGACCGACGCCTCTGCGAATGTCGCCACGTCGGTCAGGATCCGTGCGGCCGCTTCGACCAGGTTCATCGCCAGGGCCGCGCCGGTACCCTCGCCCAGACGCAGGCCCAGATCGAGCAGCGGCTCTTTGCCCAGGTGCCTCTGCATGAAGGTGTGACCGGCCTCCACGCTGCGGTGCGCGGCGATAATGTAGTCAGATACCTGGGGTGCCAGGGCGTGGGCGATCATCGCCCCGGCCGTCGAGATAAATCCGTCCACGACCACCGGCTTGCGATTCGCCGCGGCCGCCAGGACCAGTCCGGCGATTCCGCCGATCTCGAACCCGCCGACCTTCGCCAGAACGTCCAGGCCGTCGGAAGGGTCGGGCCGATTGACTCTCAGTGCGGTTTCCACGACCCCGATCTTGTGTGCCAGTTGAGCGTCGTCGATGCCCGTACCGCGGCCGGTCACATCGGCCGCCGGCGCTCCGGTGAGGGCCGCTGCGATCGCCGACGAGGGCGTCGTGTTTCCGATCCCCATCTCACCCGTGCCAAAGATGTCGACACCGTCAGCAAGGCCGTTGACCACGTCGATGCCGTGCTCGACGGCGCACACGGCTTGTTCGCGAGTCATGGCGGGGCCCTTGGTGATATTGCGCGTTCCGGCCGCTATCCGCCTGGAGATGATCTTGCCGGTCTGCGCCAGGACCGACAGGTCGCCCGCGACCCCCATGTCCACCACGATCACGCGAGTGCCGTTGAGCCGGGCCAGGGCGTTGATACCGGCCCCGCCGGAGATGAAATTGAAGATCATCTGCGGCGTGACCTCCTGCGGGTACTTGCTGACGCCCTCGGCGAACACACCGTGATCGCCGGCCATCGTAATGATGGACTTGCGCGCGACCGGTGGACGCATCAGGCCGGTCATCCCGGCCAGATCCATCGCCAGGTCCATCAGCCGGCCCAGGGCCCAGTGGGGCATGGTGAGTTCATCGAGCCGCGTCTTGGCGGCCGCGCGGGCCGACGGGTCTTGGGGAGCAATGCTCCGAATCGTTCGTTCCAGCAGGCTCATCTTGGTTCGCCTTTCAGATGGAGGGGGATTCCGCAGGAGACCAGTACGACCGTGTCGGCGCCGGCCCCTATCTCCTGGTTGCATCGCCCGACCAGGTCACGGTAGCGTCGAGCCAGGGCGTTCTCCGGCACGATGCCCATGCCTACCTCATTGGTGACGAAGACGACTGCGCCGGGATGCACCACGCATGTATCGAGGAGGTCGCGGCAGCGCTGAGAGATGATCATCTCATCGACCCTATCGCCGTTCTGTTGCTCCTCGTTGAGAAGGTTACTGACCCAGAGGGTCAGGCAGTCCACCAGCACCACGTCGTATGACCTGGCGGCAGCCAAAGACTGGCTGAGGTCTACGGGCTCTTCGATGGTTATCCATCCAGCGGCTTCCCGCGCCTTCTGGTGCCGCCCGATGCGCAGACGCATTTCTTCATCCACGACGGGGCACGTCGCCACGTAGACCCGACGACCGGCGAACCCATCTGCGAGATGCAGGGCGTAATCGCTCTTGCCGCTGCGACAACCGCCGGTGACGAGGAAGATGCGGGCCACGGTCATACTCCTTCCGCCAAGGGGGGGTCGCTCAGGCCGCTCAGTAACCCCTTACCGTCGAACAGATCGATGGTCGCGATGGACGCGCAACGCACGTTGAACAGGATATGGCACCGTGCAGGCAGTCCGAGGAGATGGCAGATCATGGCCCGTATCACGCCGCCATGGGTGACGACGGCAGTCACGTCCGCCCGTTCGGATGCCAGACGATCGGCCGCTCGGCGAATCCTCACCAGGAATCCCCGGATCGATTCACCGCCGGGAAACGCAAAGTCGTCCGGGGATTCGGCCCAGCGGCTCACTGCGTCGGGACACTGGGCGGCGATCTCGTCGAAGGTCCATCCCTCCCAACGGCCGAAGTCCACTTCACGGAGGTCCAGGTCGGTCTCGACGGTCAGATGGCAGGATTGAGCGATGATCTCGGCCGTCTGCCGGGTGCGGGCAAGCGGGCTGGCCAGACACCGACGGGGTTTGGCCAGGGACAGCCGCTCTGCCAGCCGTTGGGCCTGGCGAAGGCCTTCCGATCCCAACGGCACGTCGGTGCCGCCGATGTATCGACCGGTATGTTCAGGCGCAGTAGGAGCGTGCCTGATCAGCAGGAGCCGTCGGACCACATGACCCTCGTCATCAACAAAAAAGGCCCGTCCCACGAGGGGAACGGGCCTTGTGCATGCGCAACAAAAAAGCCAGCCTACCCTCGCAGGCACGTGGCAAGCCACGTGTTTAGGTATTCTGACTTCCGGATCAGCCTACTCGCCGCGGCCTTCCCACCTCGGCCCTGAGCCGAAGAAGTGGCCACCGTTGCGGCTTTCGTCCCCGGTTACAGAGGCGGGGCCGTGCTGGATTCTCACCAGCTTCCCTATGTTCAACGGCGGGGAATCTATCTGTGTCCCGACTCGCTGTCAAGGCCTCTCCTTGAGATTGTCGAGCGGAGCCCGCAGTCCCTGCTGTCGATGCCGAAGCTTGGTTCGCACTTCACCTCGGTGCACAACAGAGGCGGCGCGAAGAGCGGATCGATCCGACCCGCAGTGCTCAAACACCCGGACGATGGACCTGATGCGATGTCACATACCCGCTGCACACCGTCACGCTATTTCGCAGCCCGCAGCGATGGGTGATGCCTGACTCGTCGAGCGAGAGGAGTGCCTTCCGGTCGTTCTTGTTCCGCATGAGGAACCTGTCCTACCTCTTCCAGATTTGGTCTTCACCAAGTACGACCGGGGGCCTCAGCACATATAGCGGCAGAATGCGACGAGTTGTTTCAGCTAAGAGATAGAATTTCATAGCAATGCGTATGATGCGTAACTCGCTGTTCCTCTCTCCCGCCCACGACAGGCTCATGTCTCAGCCAAGGGGTCGAAACGGGCTTACCGATCGCAAAGCCCCTGGCCTAACCTCACTTACGCCTCTCGAGATCTCTCTACTGCATGCAGCAGCGGAACCGAGCCGGAAGCTCAAGCAGGGGTCGACGTCCGATAGGGAACGGCTATCATGCATAGGATGTGTTTGAGCACCTGAAGGGAGTTGTCACATGAAGGCTTCGCAGTTCATTACCGTGATGGCTGGGCTGTTGCTGGGGGCGGCGGAGGCAATGGTTGCGGGTGAACCGTTGCTCAAACAGTCGGACGTGTTTCTTCGTGGGCAGGATGGCGTGAACATCTATCGCATCCCAGGGGTGATTGTCTCGCCGGCGGGGACGGTGTTGGCGTTTTGCGAGGGGCGGGAAGGGGACGATCAGAGTCCCACCGACCTTGTGCTCAAGCGGAGCTTCGACAACGGGGCGACGTGGGGCAAGATGCAGATCGTCGTGAAGCGGCAGGGCCCTCAAGCGATCATGAACCCCTGTCCGGTGATCGATCGGAAGGACGGGGCCATCCTGCTGTTCTGTAATCTGTTTCCTGATGGCAAGTCGCAGGACATCCCGGGAGCGGTGAAACAACTCGTGCTGCGGAGCACCGATGACGGGGCAACGTGGTCCAGGCCGGAGGATATCAGCAGCCAGATCGGTGATCCCAAGAAGTGGGCGTCGTTGTGCTCAGGGCCTGGCGTGGCGATCCAGACGTCGAGCGGGCGGATCGTCGTGCCGCTGTGGCATCACGAAGGTGGCGGCGAATCGGATTACCTGACAGGCGCGTTCTTCAGCGACGATCACGGCAAGACGTGGCGGGCGGGCAAGGCGGTCGCCGGCGGCGGCGATGAGGGACAGGTCGTCGAACTGGCCGATGGCACTCTGATGCTCAACTGGCGATGGTCCAAGATGGGCGGCAAGACGCAACGGTGTTGGGTGGCCGTCAGCAAAGACGGCGGCGATACGTGGTCGAAGCCGCAGCCGGACGACTCGCTGATCTCACCGATCTGTCAGGCCAGCATCCTGCGGTACACGAAGAAGGGGGAGGGGCACACCCGAAATCGGCTGCTCTTCTCGAACCCGGCCACCACCTCGAAGCGTGAGAACATGACGGTGCGGATCAGTTACGATGAAGGCAAAACCTGGCCGGTCGGCAAGACGGTCTGCGCAGGGCCGTCCGCGTATTCGTGTCTGGCCGTGCTGAAGGACGGAACGATCGGTGTGCTCTACGAGACGGGCGAGAAGGACGCGTACGAGAAGATCCGATTCGCCCGCTTCAACGTGGAATGGCTCAGCGACGGGGCGGACCGATTGCCGCGGTGAGCGCGGAGTGTAGAGCATAGCGGCTCGGCAGGATCCCCGCGCTCCGTTTGAGTTCAAGGAAGTCGTCCAGGCCCGGCCGCGCGAAGCGTGTCCGCTGAGCGCTGTGCAAAAACGTATTCGTGTTCCGGCGATCCCATATCGGAGGTTGCCATGAGAGGAAGTCTAGCAGTCGTCGCCCGGATCTTTGTGGTCATCACGGGGCTGGTTATCGCCGAGGGCCATGCCGCGGAAGCCGCGTCTGGCGGTCTTCGCGCCGCCTGCGTGAAGCTGGACATCACACCCGACGGACCTCAATGGCTGCAAGGCTACTCTCCAAGGCAGTCCGAAGGCGTGCACGATCGCATCTATCATCGGATTGTCGCTCTCGACGATGGAAGCACCCGGTTCTTCCTCGTCTCAACGGATCTCTGCGTGATTTCACGCGACTTCTACGATGCGACCTGCCGCACGCTGGCCAAGCAGACCGGCATCAAGCCCGAGCAGGTCTGGTGGGCGGCCACGCACTCGCACTCGGTGCCTGAGGTGGGGCCGATCCAGCTCGCAAAGGCCTTCACGAAGGTGCTGGGCGACCGATACTCCCATGACCCCAACACCAAGTACGCCGCATGGTTACAGGATCGGCTGATCGAAGGAATCAAGGAAGCGCAAAGGCGGTTGGAGCCGGCGCGGCTCGGCGTGGGCACCGGCACATCGGTCGCGAATATCAACCGACGCGGGAAGACTGCCGACGGCAAGAGCGTGTTGGGCGTGAACCCGGAGGGCCCGGTGGATCGCCAGATCGGCCTGATTCGGATCGAGCGCCGGGACGGCTCGATGTTGGCGCTTATTGCGAACTATCCGATGCACGGGACGGTTCTGGGCCCTCGCAATCGTCTGGTCAGCGGCGATGCGCCTGGGATTGTTGCCGAGTACGTCGAGGGCACACTCGGCGCGCCCATGTTGTTTGTCAACGGCGCCGAGGGCAATGTGGCGCCGATCTACAGCGTGTGTGCCGATTTCGAGACCGGCCACATCACTGAGTTCAAGGGACTGCTGGGAAACAGAATCCTGGAGGCGAACCGATCTATTCGCACGACAACCTCGGACGTGACGCTGCACCTGGACGGCACGACCGTCGAGACTCCGCTGAGATCCGGGCTGGAATGGCCGGCCGAGCTGGCCGACTACCTTCGGTCGCGTGAAGATGGCGTGAAGCTGGTGCGTATTCCCGTCCGTTTCCTGAAGATCAACAGGGACACGATTCTTTGGGCCGCCCCCCTGGAGATCTTCTGTGAGATCTCGATGAACATACGCAAGACCTCTCCCTTTCCGTACACATTCCACTTCGGGGTAACCAACGGAACGTTCCTGTATCTTCCGACCCGCCAGGCCTACGCCGAAGGAGGGTACGAACCATCGGTCTCGCTGTTCACCGATCGCGCCGAAGAAGACTTCACAGGTGCCATCAGCGCATGTCTCCGGCGGATGGCCCGCCAGTAGGCGGAAGATGCGCGACCTTGGCCCCCACGACCGGTCCAGATGGAATGTGGGAGTCCGATCTGACTGGACCGAGAAGGGCGCTCAGGATGCGCTGGGGAGCCCGTCTCCTGACCGTTAGCCAAGGGCCATCTTCTCCGCCGCAACGCCCGCGCGACTCAGGACCAACGCTCGGAGCAAGCACAAGATCATCGTGACGGTGCCCATTTCGTCCTCCAGGTTCGGAGCCAGTGCGGTTGGAGGGTCGTCGATACACCATCGAGCGGGGAGTCACGTAAGTCCTGTAGTATCAACGAGGACGGAGTCTCTGGCAGGGACAGCTTTGGGGATGAATGGGTTGCCCTCGAAACGGTGTCGAGATAGCGACCGATAACCGCTCAGGTGCCCGAGAAGCACACGGCAATCGCAACACACATTTGGCATCCAGACCTTCAGTGTTGCCCGATTCGGGTCGATTCAACCCTCGTGGGACCAAACTTGTTCGGCCTGGGAGGTGTGCGCGAGCCGAAAGGTCCGATTGTGCATGAACAGGGATGTTCTCCGGACAGACCTCGGCCGGCTCCCAGAGATGTGGTGGCCGAAGACTGCTTTGGCCATGAGCGCTGGAGAGTGCGAGGGGGTGAACGTGTGAAGGGGTGAAGCACTGGCGGTGGGTCAGATGTTGGTTCGGGAGACGCCATTCCCCTGCGAACAGGAGCTACTGAGGTATGCGCATCCGGCAATTGTCCATCGACGAGGGTAGGTTAGAGTCACGCCTTGCGGAGTTGGCCAGCGAAGAGGAGGACCTGCTGGTGCTTGCTTTTGGGGGGGTGGCGCGCTTCGCGGATCCCGTCTTGGGTCCGGCACTCCGCCGTGCGTTTCCCCATGCTTCGATTGTGGGCTGCACGACTGCGGGGGAGATTACCTGTGAGGGTGTAGCCGATGGGTCGCTCACGCTGACGACGATCACGTTCGGGGCCACGAAGATCAGGACCTGCTGCGTGCCGGTGCCGCAGATGATCGCCTCGGAGGACGTCGGCCGCCGGCTGGGCGCTTCGCTGGTCGCAACCGATCTCAAGTACGTCCTGGTCCTCAGCGACGGCGTGTGCGTGAACGGCGCGGCGCTGGTCAAGGGTCTGCGCGCCAGCCTGGGGCCCGACGTGTCGGTATCGGGCGGGTTGGCGGGAGACGGGGGCAAGTTCGAGCGTACGTTGCTCCTGCACGATGGCGAGGTGCAAAGCCGTGCAGTGGTGGCTGTGGGGTTCTACGGGCAGGCGGTTCAGGTTCGCCACGGGTGCGTCGGCGGTTGGACGGTGTTCGGTCCGCGGCGGACGGTGACCAAGGTACACGACAACGTGGTCTACGAGCTGGATGGCCGCCCGATTCTGGACATGTACGACGAGTACCTTGGGGACGAGGCTAAGGACCTTCCCGGTTCCGGACTGCTGTACCCGCTGGCCATGCTCTCGGAGAACCGCGAGGAGACGGGCATCATCCGCACACTGCTGGCGATCAACCGGGAGGAGGGGTCCGTCACCTTCGCGGGGGACATCGAGGAAGGCCGTGTCGTCCAACTCATGTACGCACAAGATGAACAGTTGATTGAGGGGGCGGCCCAGGCGGCGGCGCAGAGTCGTATGGCCGCCACCAGGCCGGATGAAGTCCTGGCCCTGCTCATCAGCTGCGTGGGGCGGAAACTGCTGTTGGGCGGCAGGACGTCGCAGGAGGTGCATGCCGCCGTAGGCGAATTGGGACGGGACGTCACCTGTACGGGGTTCTACTCCAACGGGGAGATCAGTCCCTTTGCCTCTACGGGACAGTGCGAGTTGCACAACGAGACGATGACGATAACCACGCTATGTGAGGCCGCTCGGTGACGTCGGAAGGGATCCATCAGCAGATCGCAGATCGCATCCTGGCCTCTGCGGGAAGATCGGACGACGGATCGTTGTCGCAGTTCCTGGAGTCTGCTTCCAGGGAGGCGGTCCGCACGCTCATCGACGAACTCAGGCATCGTCACAGCGAACTCCGCCGCACGCTGCACCGAACCCAGCGGGCGCTGAAGATCAGTACAGAGGAGGCCAACCGGTCCAACGAGGAACTCCGCGAGGAGATCAACGAGCGGAGACAGGTCCAGGAACGGTTGAGGCGGTCCCTGTACGAACTGGAGCGGCACAATCAGGGCATGACGGGGCGGGAGAAGCGGATCGTAGAACTGAAGAACCAGATCAACGGTCTCCTGGCGGAGTTGGGGCGCGAGCGGGTCTATGGGAATACCGATAGCCTGGAGGAGATCGGCGGCCTGCCTCTCGCGGGCGGCGCGGAGCCCGTCGGCGCACCTGACGGCGCTGCGGCCGCCCTCGATGAAGCCAGCGAGTTTCAGGAATTGTTGGACTGCTTCTGCAAATCGGTCGGCATTGCCGCGGCCATCATCAATCTTGAAGGCGAAGTGTTGGTGGGGTCCAACTGGCAGCGCATCTGTACGGACTTCCACCGCCGGAATCCGCAGACGTGCCGCAAGTGCATTGAGAGCGACACGGTCATCGCCAATCGCCTGCGAAAAGGAGAGCGGTTCACCGTCTATACCTGCAAGAACGGCCTGACGGATGCCGCGTCACCCATCATCGTTGACGGGCAGCACGTGGCCAACTTCTTCATCGGCCAGTTCCTGCTCGATCCGCCGGACCAGGACTCCTTCCGCCGACAGGCTGCCGAGTATGGCTTCCCTCAGGAGGAGTATCTCAAGGCTCTGGCGGATGTGCCCGTTATCAGCCGGTCGAAGCTGGAACCCATCGCCGGCTATCTGAGCGAATTCGCCGTGCTGGTGGGTTCGGTGGGACTGCGCCAGTTCAACCTGAGTTGGGCAAACGCCGAATTGCGCGACGGCCAGAGCTGTCTCCTGAGCATCATGGAGGATCTCATCGAGGCTCGCAAACGAGCTGAGGAGTACGCCGAGCAGGCGGAAAGCGCCAGCCGTGCCAAGAGCGAGTTCCTGGCCAACATGAGCCACGAGATACGAACTCCGATGACCGCCATCCTGGGCTTTGCCGAGGTCCTGCTGGAAGTCGGCGATCTGGAGAAGGCTCCTCCGGAACGAGTCGAGGCGGTCAGGACCATCAAGCGCAATGGCGAATACCTGCTCAATCTCATCAATGACATCCTCGACTTGTCGAAGATCGAGGCGGGCAAGCTGACTGTGGAGCGGATCTCGTGCTCGCCCTTTGAGGTGGTGGCCGAAGTGGAGTCGCTGATTCGCGTTCGCAGCATCGGGAAGGGGCTCGATCTCCGCGTTGAGTACGAGGGGGCGATTCCCGAGACGATCCAGAGCGACCCTACCCGACTGCGGCAGATCCTCATCAATCTGCTGAGCAACGCCGTCAAGTTCACGGAGACCGGCCACGTCGATCTGATCACGCGCCTTGCGAAGCGGCCGGACGGGCGCCCGGCCCTCGAATTCGACGTGGTCGATACGGGCTTGGGCATGACCACCGAGCAGGCGGCACGGCTGTTCAAACCATTCTCCCAGGCGGATGCCTCGACGACTCGCCAGTTCGGCGGCACGGGGCTGGGGTTATCGATCAGCAAGAGGCTGGCGGAGATTCTGGGCGGTGAAGTCGGACTGGTGGAGACGAGACTTGGTGTCGGCAGTCGCTTCCGTCTGACGGTCGCCACCGGGCCGCTGGACGGGGTACGGATACTGGAACGTCCGGACGAGGTGCACCGGATAAAGCCGGTGGACCCTGGCGAGACTGCGGCGGAAGTCGGCCGACTGGAGTGTCGCATCCTGCTGGCCGAAGACGGGCCGGACAACCAGCGGCTTATTGCGCACGTGCTGAAGAAGGCGGGCGCCAAGGTCACGGTGGTCGAAAACGGCAAGCTGGCCGTGGAAGCTGCCTTGGCGGCGACATGCCGCACACGCGAGGGCGATTCGGCGCCTCCGTTCGACCTCATCCTGATGGACATGCAGATGCCGGTGATGGATGGATACACGGCGACCGCAAGCCTGCGCGAGCGGGGCTACGCCGGGCCGATTGTTGCCCTGACCGCCCATGCGATGGACAACGAACGGCAGAAGTGCCTCGACGCCGGCTGCGACGACTATGCCACCAAGCCGATCGATCGCCAGAAGCTCATCGAAACCATTCGGCATAGCGTCTCAGAATCGCAGGGACGCATGAGAGAACCCGACCGTCGAGCGGACGTGCTCGTCGGCGAACTCGCTGACGGCCCGGCTCTGGCTGATGTGATTGAGGCGTCTGCCCGTGGGCTTCCTGCGGGCATTCAGACCTTCGAGCAGGCCTGCACGGCGGCAGACATCGATGCGCTGGCGCAGCCTGCACATCGGCCCAAGGTCTCAGCCTGCAGCCACGGGTTTCCGTCTGTTGCCCAAGTGGTCGCCGAACCGGAAGAGCGTGCCAAGGCCCATGAGTGTGTGCATACGGAAGAACGTCATCCGTAACGCCTCAATCCTGGCGGAGCCGTTCACCGGCTCTGCCGAGGTTCCCCCATCTGGCTGACAGGCGCCGATGGCATGAGTGAGGTCGCGATCTTCCCGGTATTCGCGCGGGATCCCAGGGCAAGAGGGCTCTCGAATTGAGGTCGGTCGACAGCTTCATTCCACCGCATACACATGCTCCGTCTCTGCATTGAACGTCACGCATTCACCCGCGGTCTTCACTATCTCATGCGATACGCGTTGCCGCGTGGTATCGTCGTAGACGGTGACGGGGCGCCCAGGCCAGGGATTCATCAGCCTGCAGAGGACCGCACGCCGGGCCCGCAATCGGACGAACGTGACCTTGCCGTCTCTGCACTCCGCGGATACCTCGAAGCCGCCGCGGGCCTGCATGTCGCGGAAGGCGATATGGGTCCCGTCCGGGACGGCCGGAAAGAGGTGGATGCGGCCGCTACGGGAGTTGACGAGCTGCTCTGTTCCGATTCCTCTAACGGCCCCGAGGAGCGGCCCGATTTGCCCCACGGCCCAACCTTTCACCAGCCGGGCCGTCCGCAGCATGATCTCCTTCTGGGCGGGCGGTGAATCCAGGTTGATCTCGTCCGCCAGCAGGGCGGGGGTGAAGCCCGCGAACCAGTTGTAGTCGACGCCGATGGGCTTGACGTCTCGGACATCGGTGAAAACGGGGCCCTCAGGTGTTTCGAACGTCGGGTAGGGCGCGATACGTTGCGCAATTCGGCGCCATTCGACGCGCAGGTCCTCGTCGTGCCCCAGGATCTCGGACGCATCCGCCGCTCGGTTGAGCAGCCATCGGATCAGGCAGAGTGCGGAGGTCGAATCGCGATTCCGCTGGAATCCCGGCGTCCAGCCCCAGTGCTCGGCGGACACGGTGGGGATGACGTGGTAGAAGCCGTCCTGCCCGAGCGTGGCGTAATGAGAGTAGAAGATGGCCGTCTCCCGCAACGCCGGGTAAACCCCATCGGCCAGGAACCTCTCATCGCCGCCGTAGTCGAAGGCGTCCCACAGGACCTTGAGCACCTGGGCGGGGATCTCCATACAGAACTCCCAGATCGATGTGGTGTGGGCGTATTCATCAGCCTTGATAGGTGGCAGGTAGCCGTGGAGGAGCGCGGCGCCCGGCATGTTGAAGACCTCGCGGGCGTTCTTGCGGCAGGCCGGAAGCCACGTCTTGACGAGTCCGTACCACATGCTCAGCCTGTCGCTGCGGTTCGCCACGTGCTCGCCGGTGTAGTACAGTTCGTTGTAGCAGGGCAGCCCGTGCCAGGGCGACCAATCCTGTTCCAGGTACGCATAGCAGGCGTCCGCCTCATACCGGGTCGGATCGGGCAGGCATTTCCCGCTGTGAGGGCATAACCAGGACCTGAACGCGTCGGGGACTTGGGCCTTCGCGAGTTCCACATCGCCGCGGAAGACCCGTCCCTTCTCGCGACGCTGGTAGAGCCTCGCGTACCAGGCCGCGTTCTCAGCGGACAGGTCGGCAAAGGGGCGACCGCCGGCCACGTCCAGACGCCGTCTGGCCTCCGCGAGGGGATCGTCTGATTCGTTGCTGGTGACCACCGCCACCAGCAGCGTGAAACGGCCTCGCGGGCCGCTACGGAGGGTGGCCGTTACCGCAGAGCCCTCCGCGCCGCAGATCGCGCCGTAGGACGGCAGGAGGTTCCAGAATCCCTGCCGATCATCAAGCTGTTTCTGGAGCGCGGGCGGGAGATGCGGCGGCGTTCCCAGTCCTGGCTTCCCATTCTCCCTGGCGACCGTGACGGCAGGACCGATGACCCGCCCGGCCATCACATAGGAGAACCCCTGCGGAAAGGTCTTCTCGGGTGGCAGGTTCTGCCGGATCCAAAAGGTTGCCCCGTCCGTCCCGCTCGCCGGCGGCTCCAACGGGTCGTTGTTGGTATCCCTGTCGTAATCGTATCCCGGATGCGGTCGGGGATCGGGGCCGCCCGCCGACTGCATCGACTTGCCGCGCACCACCGTGTCGCGGTGCCGGTAGAGGCGAACGGACACGGGGGCCTTCAGGTTCTCACATTCGCACTGAACCGCGATCAGATTCTGGGTCATCATCGGCAGGTAGGTAACGACGGCCCTGGCCGCGTCCTTGGTGATTTCGAGGCGGGTGGACCCGTCGTGGCAATGCGTGGTTGCCGCTGGTTGGATCGCGCTCTCCAGATCGGGGCAGAGCAGGATGATCTGGCCGACGGGCTTGGGAGAGGGCCAGTCATAGGCGTTCCAGCCCTTGTAGTGGGAATCCGGCGGAAGCTTGCCTTCGGCGACGGTCCTGCGGATCTCGGCCAGCGTGAGGGGGGGCTCCCACGTGCGGCGGCGATCCCAGACGTCGGTCTTGCCGAGACTGAGCGTAAGACGCGAGGGCGGCCCCCACAATCCGACTTTAAGCTTGGGCGTGCTCAGGTTCACGGCCGTACCGCCCCCCCACGTTCCGATCGGCTGAGGGTCCGTCGGCGGGACCGGATTCGAGAAGGTGGCCGTTCGAGCCAATTCAACCAGGGGCGGCTCCAGGTCCCAGAGTGGAGTCACCGCCGAACGCGAAGCAGTCGACGAAGGGACCTTCGTCGGCAGGGTACCTCGCACAGTACTCTTGGCCGGCATTTCGGGGTCGGACGCCTCGACGACATGGGGCATGACCGCGCAGACGGCGAGCCCTGCCAAGCACGAGACAACGGCCATAGGGGTCGTGGGGCGATGTCTACGATTCGAACGGTGGCGTCTCATGAACCATCCTCCCAGCGTGACATTGTACAGAGCGGAGAGCCGTACGTGGCCGTAAGGCGGGGATGACGGGGACAGATGATTTTCGATTCTTGGTCCGCCTTTGGCGGATTGGATTGGCCTGTGCGGCTGCGTGGACGTGGGCGGCTAACGAAGACGAAGGGACGAGGCAGGCAGGGGCTGGCAAAGTGGAATGTCCCCTGTGGGCCCCCTCTTTGCGATCAATGCGCTCGGACCGATTCTCTTCAACCCCGGGCTGTCAGGTCGTCTTGCTCTTGTGTCACTTGACCTCGGGCAGTTCATACCCTTTGCGGCGGGCCCGGCCCAAGAACGCGTTGGCCGCGTCGCAGTTGGTAAACTTCTCGGCCTCCGGGTCCCATTTGAGTGGTTCGCCGACCTTGCCTACCTCCCGGACGATATTGGCGAGATAGCAGAGGGTTGAGCTGCGCTGGCCGTACTCGATATCGGCGGTGCACTTCTTGCGAGTCTTGATGCACTCCACCCAATTCTGGATGTGCGGCTGGCTTTCCGTCACCTTGAGGTGGTCCGGCCGGTCGGGACGCAGGATCAACTCCTTGGGTTCCGCGGCGATCCGGTCGCGATTGATCTCGATCTTCCCCTTCTCGCCGACGAACACGCAGCCCAGTCCGGGCCCCCGGTCCGCATCGAGATGGAGCAGCAATTCGACCCCGTTGGCGTATTTCATCCGGACCTTTGCGCGAGGCCCGGTTACACCTTTCACCATGGCGTAGTAGTCCGACCCGGTCTCGTCTTCGGACGGCGTCCGTTGATCGAACTTGCCCGCCGGCTCGACCCGCATCGGCTCTTCCATCACCACCTCCACCGGCCCCGTCTCGTCGGTGCCCAGCCCGCGCTGGACCTGGTCGTAGCTGTGCGTGCCCCAACCCGTGACGCCGAACGAGATCCCGCCGCCGTCATAGTCCCACCAGCGGGACCAGCCGAAGTGCAGGTCCTTGTGGTACGGACGGAATACCGCCTGGTTCGTCCAGATATCCCACCACCTGTCATCGCCACCGGCGGGCATCTCCTGGCCAGGCTTGTCTTCCCACCGGCTGGGTGCGATGAAATTGGGCGCGAGCACCGACGTCACCTTGCCGAGGGCGCCGTTCTTGACCAGGTCGCTCGCCCAGTTGTTGAGCGGCATCGAACGCTGTTGCGTCCCCACCTGCGTCACCCGCTTGTGTTGCCGCGCCAGCTTGACCATGTGCCGGCCTTCCGCGATCGTCAAGCACATCGGCTTCTCGATGTAGACGTCTAGGCCCGCCTCCATCGCGAGACACGTTATCCACGCCCGGGCGTGCGTCGTGGTGATCACCATGACGCCGTCCAGCTTCTCCTTCTCGATCATCTTCCGGAAATCGGTGTAGCCGGTCCATTTCTGGCCGTCGGGCTGGAGTTTCATGAACTCGTCGACCCGCGGCTTGAAACAGTCGCAGATGGCGGTCACCCGCATCTGCGGGAGCTTCGAGCACGGTTTCACCAGGGACTTGCACCGGCCTCCCAGGCCGATCAGCCCCACCTTCACGATCTCGTTTGCGCCCGGCTTCTTCTGTCCGAACGCGTTTGTCGAAGTGATCAGCGGCCCCGTAAACGCCGCGGCCTTCAAGAAACCCCTGCGACTCAGCATGGCGTACGCTCCTTGCTTGTGTATGGCGAAACCTCGTCTCGCGCCATGGTAACCCACCACTCCAACCTACGCCAACCCCCAAACCAATTCCAGCCATGGACCAACCAACAGACCCCTGACTTGATTTGACGGGACCCAATGAGTATCCCGCATGTCGCCTCCGTCTTTCTCTCCGACCATGGCTGAGAACGCGTGCACAAGCTGAGTCTGTGAGCCGCTTGTTGACGCTCTTTGGTCGATGGTGGGCTGGCCCCGCAGCGCAGCCTGCCCTGTGATGATGGACGATTGCCTACTTTGCCGCGCCGTTTGCCGCCGGAGTGGCGGACGGACAGAAGGTGGTCATCGGCGGTTGGGGATAGCCCATTGCCAGGTGCGCTACGTCGATGCGATGGATCGGGTCCTGCATCAAACAAACGCGGCGGTCGGTGGCCGGGATCGTGGTCGTGTAGATTCGCAGTTCGCCCGGAACGGACGCGATGATCTCCTCTCGCCAATCGCCAAGCACGTCGGCCCAGGCGACCTCGCTGCCTCGTATCGAATCGGTCAGTATCTTACCGCCGTACTTCTGGATCTTGCCGCCGAGCAACAGCTCCCGGTACGGATCGGCGTCCCAATAGACCGTGCGAATCGAACACCCGTGGTCGAACGTCTTCTCCCGGGTGAGCAGTCTGCCCTGGGCCGAGAAGAGCCAGCGGCGGTTCCTTCCTTCGGGGACCTTCTCGGCCTCACCGCCATAGCACTCCATGCCGGGGTTGCTCGGATCGATATCCGCACACATACCAGAGGAATGGATGTGAAACGTCAGCTCGCCGAGGCCCCACAGGATCTTTCCCGTGCGCGCGTCGACAAGGCACATGCCGTTCCTGGGGTTCCTTCGTTCGATGCCGTAGTAGATCTCCAGACCCGGGCGGGAGGGGTCGATGTCGCCGACGTAGAAGTAGTCCGGATGACCAAGGCCCGTCGCCCAAAGGGACGAGCCGTTGTCATCAAGAACGATGCTGCCCAGCAGCACCTCGTCGCGGCCATCGGCGTCGATGTCGGCGCAGTGCATGAAGTGGGCTCCCTGATCGCGGAACTTGGGTGCTTCCTCCCGGTTGTCCCATCGCCATACCTCGGTCAGTCTGCCGCCGTGATATTGAAACGCGACCACCTTGATCGTCCCATAGGTGCCGCGTTCAACGATAAGGTAGGGTGTCTTTCCATCCAGATAGGCTACGCCGAGCTGGTTGCGGTTGCAGAGGTCGTAGCCGCGGGGGTTATTGCCGCCGAATCCCTCGCGCGACGGCCAGGGCACGCGGGTGATCTCCTTGCCCGTCATGCCGTCCCAGATCGAGAGGAACTCGGGACCGGAGGTGACGCGGCCATCCGAATCCCGCGGATCCCCCTCCCCGGTCTTGACGGCGACCTCGGCCTTGCCATCGCCGTCAAAGTCCCACACCAGGTACGGCGAGTACCAGATCCCACACTCGATCGACCAGCCGAGATCGTTCCGCCACAGAAAGGTCCCATCGCTCAGGTAGGCCTCGATCTTGTAGGTGTCCTTGCCGCGGGTCCACTCCCCGACCCCCGGGTCGATGTTGACGTTCGGCTGCTTGATGACAAAGTCGTACACGCCGTCACCGTTGAGGTCCGCGATGCCGGCCTTCTGAAACGTATAGTTGCCCTTGAGCTTGATGGCCACGTCGCCCGTCGGCTTGGCATCGGGCCAGACGGTGCCCGGCGAGGAGGGCTCGCCCTCCCTCCCATAGACAATGGGTCGAACGACGTAGGTCAGCGCCGATCCGCGCGGCGGCGATGAATCGACGAAATCAGTCGTCTTCGTAACGGGTTGTGGCGTGAGCTTCACGGGCTGATCACTGCCGGCCGCACGGTAGACGTTAAAGGCAATGTCCTTTCGGTCCGTCTTGAGGAGGCGCCAACCCACGTAGACACCGTCATCCGCCGGCAGCGCTACAAGGCCGCGCCCAATCTGTTCCCACACCCTCTGACTGGCCCAGCCCGCGACCTTGGGCCTGACCTTCGGCGAACTCTGTTCCGCTGATTCCCGTGACACCATGCAACCGCTGAACGAAACCAGCATGACCCCAACCATGCAGGAACGTCCCATCGCTATCTCCTCATAGAACAGACGCCCCGTACCATCTCGGTTCCGCTATGCTCTGTGTTCGTCAGGCGTCCAATGCCCCATGTTACCTACCAGTCTTTCGGAATGACCGCAATGCACACATCCGGATTCCCACGCTTGTTTGAAGTGAACTCGACGTACTTGCCGGCGCAATCCCATCCCACATGCAGGTGGTGTCCCCCGCCGTAGGTGCGGTGCCCCGTCGTCAGGATCTTCTTCTCAGTAGTCCTTGCGTTGAACAATACAACGATGCCATGCCAGTTGTCGGCCGCGATCCATTTCCCGTCAGGACTTCCGGAGGCGTGCCACCAGTTCACCCGGGCCAGTTGACGACCTGTAATATCATCCAGCCATGCCCCCGCTCCGATGATTCGAATCACCCCGGTCTTGCGGTCGAACACCTTGACATGACCTTCCTCACAGTCGCCAACATGGTGATGCCCGCCGAGGAACGTCATTTGGTCGTTTACCCACCAGCATTCATGCGTCACAAGTTCTCCAGGGACCTGATAAAACGCCGGAGCCAGAACCCCGGAATTGACGTTAAGAAACCATATCCGCGCAAAGGCCGGTGCATTGGGATCGAGAGGGGCGATGTCACTGTCGTAAACGCGGCAGAAGGCCAGACTATCGGGCTGCTGCCGGTGGAATTGAAGATGGTCTGGCTTGAAGGGCACCTTCTTGGGAGGTCGGGCCTGACCGGTGACGGGGTTCAAGAGTCCGATGAAATGCCCCCCTTCACAACAATACGCAGAAGCGATCAGGGTTCCGTCACAGTTCTCAGTCAGCATGGACCTCTGTTGTGCGCCCTTTGGGATTTCCATCACCTTCGTTTCGGTGACGCGAACCGCCGTTTGAGGTCGAAGGGTGACGTCCACTTTCCAACTGTAGATGCTCCCCTGCTTGAAAACGTAGAGGCGATCACCCTTGATCGATGCCACGGGGCACCCAGCCGCCGGATCCTGTGGTCGGTTCAGGCGGATGAGTTCTCCCGTATCCATGAGATACCCCAGGACTTCGGAGCGGCCGAACCGATTCGAGTAGAACAACATCAGCTGATTGTCGCAAAGGAAGCAACGTTTGTGGAAATACAGGTTGGTGTCCGACGCCGGGTGGGTCGTGACGAAGATGACCTTGGCTCCGCTCTGCGGGTCGACCTCGATCTTCTGCTCAGAGGGCAGCACGTCGCAGTTCCATGTGGAGGCACAGTGTGCCGAACTATAGAGCACTCCACTCAAAGCCATCATGCTGAACGCTTTCTTGTCCATTCTCTGTTCATCCCCTTTCGGTCCCTGTACGCCAACTTCACCAGATCCGCCACCCGGCACAATCGAAGACCCTTATTGGCCGGTCCCTGCGGTTCCTTCAGGTGCAACCTCCCCGAATCACTGAATCGTCTGAAGGTCGGACACCTTCTCCTGATGAAGTGCGCCCAAGTCCCTTCACGTCCGGAACGCTCCATAGACCGTTGCTGCTGAATGCGCCCCACGAGTCACTGTGCGGCGGCCACCAAGCCACGATCGCTGCTCAAAAACGCCCCGATCGTTGACGGCACCGGCAAAAAGGGGGTCGTGGTTCGGGAACCGCCTGCTCGACGAAAGACTCTAGCAGAGGGCCGGCCCCAAGCAAAGCCGAAGCAAACACGGGATCCCCCTGACGAAACCACTTCATCCTCCCGATTCGGACTTCGTGCGGGTGGAGGGTAACCGATACACCCTCGGATCGGGAGTCGCGTAAGTCTTGTGCCGTCAACGAGGACCGAGGCGGTGGGAGTGACAAGGGCCTGCCGTTTCGGGCCATCTGCTCAGTCCTTCGTCGGCGCGAGGGCCCTACCGTTGCGACTTGCCGATCCCAATCCACTATGATCAACTACCTGAACACGCAACTGCGGAAGTCGGCCTGAGAGGGGCGTGTCATGGCGAGTGAACTCGCCTGGGATGACGAAACGGATGTGATTGTCGTCGGCTTTGGCGGCGCCGGCGTGTGCGCGGCCATTGAGGCAGCTGACCGCGGTTCGCGCGTGCTGGTAATCGAACGCTTTACGGGCGGCGGTGCAACCCGCCTCAGCGGAGGCATCATCTATGCCGGCGGGGGAACCGCCTATTAGAGACAGGCGGGCTTTGATGATACACCGGCAGACATGTTCAACTACCTCGATACCGAATTGAGAGGTGCCGTGACGGAAGAGACGTTACGAGCCTTCTGTGAGCACAGTCGCAACAATCTGGCCTGGTTGGAAGCACAAGGCGTTCGCTTCGACGCCTCGTTGTGCCCATTCAAGACATCGTACCCCCCCGCCCAGTACTACCTCTACTTCTCTGGAAACGAATCGCTTTCCCCCCACAACACAACGGCGGTCCCCGCGCCCCGAGGGCATCGGGTCAAGGGCGAGGGACTGTCCGGAGGCGTCCTCTTCGAGCGTCTGAAAGAACCGGCCCTCAACAAGGGGGTTCAGGTACGATGTCAAAGCAGGGCAACCCAACTCATTGTCGGCGACGACGGCCGGGTGGCCGGGTTGGAGCTGTCTATCATCCCCGCCCGCAGTGTCTGCGCCATTCTTCACCGGATTCTGAGCTACGCGCTCTACAGGCTGCGCTATATCGCGATGGCATCTCCTGCGTTCCTCAATATCTTCAAGCTCTTGTTCTCGCTGATCGAACTCCGCGGCCGCACTATCCGGGTGCGTGCTCGCCAGGGTGTGGTTCTGGCTGCCGGGGGATTCGTGTTCAACAGAAAGATGATCGAAGAGCACGCGCCTGCCTACCTGCCAGGCACACCGCTTGGCACATTGGGCGATGACGGCAGTGGAATCCGGCTTGGCCAGGAAGTGGGAGCCGCCACCGCGTACATGGGCCGTGTTTCAGCCTGGCGGTTCATTTCACCGCCGGAGGCCTTGGTCAAGGGGGTCCTCGTCAATTCGCGGGGAAGACGCCTCTGCAACGAAGAACGATACGGAGCCAAAGTCGGCGAGGCCATGGTTCAAGAGCACGGCGGTGAAGCAAGACTGATTATCGATGCCGAGATCTGGCGGCAGGCCCGCCGGGGCATGGGCACGGACAAGGCGTGGTGGTTCCAGAAGATGACAGGGCTCATCAATCTCTATCTCAATAGAAAGAAGGCCAAAACCATCGACGCGCTCGCATCGCGATGCGGTATTCCGGCGGTAGACCTGCGAGCAACCATCGAATCATACAATGATGTGGCGCAGAGCGGGCGAGAAGACCCGATGGGCAAATCCAGCGCACAACTCCAGGCGCTGGCTACGCCGCCGTTTTACGCTATCCACTGCTCCCTCGGCAGCACGTTGTTCATGTGTCCGACCATTACACTGGGCGGGCTCATCGTGGACGAAGAATCGGGAGCGGTGAGACGCAAAGACGGCTCGGTCATAGCCGGCTTGTACGCGGTCGGTAGAAACGCCGCGGGAATCCCCTCCGGAGGATATGTAAGCGGTCTTGCTATCGCTCACGCTGTATTCTCGGCCAGACGCGCTGGTGGTCACGTTGCAGGCGCGGATCGGAAGTGAGATTCGCGGAGAGAACATGCACCTCCTTCGCGCCGTCTCGAGCGGGAATGCGTGCGCGGGCGTCATACCCGATGTCGAAAGGCCAAACCAGCGGTGCTTCCTCATCGATCTCACCTCTGAACTCTCCAAGCAGCGACTGACTGCGTCTGCGCTTCGACTGTCGGCACGCTCCGCGACGCCCACGCCGGGGCGTGAGCCACACGTTTGGCAGTCGTCCGCATCTGCGGCTATAATGTGGCGCGCTCCTCGTGAGGGGTCGAATGTTGCCATGGGACTACAGGGGAGAGAACCGCATCCGGTCTGTGTCTGTTATCGTATGCTTCTTTCTGATCCTGCCCCGGCTCGCGGAGGCCGAAGCGGGCCCACCACCGCCAAGCAGCCGACCGTCGCCCGCTCTGGAAATCGTTCCCGGCAGGGACGTGCCACACTGGTCCGGCCTTCCGATCTGGGGCAACGGCGAGGCTGAGAAATACGGCTTCGATACGCCGATGCCACGGTTATTGGGACCACAATCCCGCCTTCGGACCGCGTCCTCCAGGTTCGTTAGCGCCGGTGGGCATATCGCAGAACATTATCGTTTGCGGAGCGTGAAGACCGAGCGTGCGAGATGGGCGACGCCTTGACGCGGTGGCTGTTGAAGGAACACGTGGGATTGGACCGAGCGGGGGATCCTGGGGCGGAGGTGCCCTGCCCGATCTGTGGGGGCCCGGTGTGGAGTGAGGCCCCGGAGAAGGCGAATGTCTGACGATCACCAACCTGACCATGCACCCGATCCAGACACCGTGGAATCGGGACTCACGAAAGTCCTGTACCCAAAACGGGCATCGAGTTTTCGGGAGAGACAAGGATGCGACGGGACACAAGTCTCCCTGGTCCGAACGCGCGTATGGAAATCGAGGGCACGAACCTGTAGCATGGCCGCAAGCACCGGAGGCCGAGGAGAATCGCCATGTTCAAGACGCGCGTGACCGAGATGCTGAAGATCCCCTGCCCCATCCTTGGCGGTACTATGATGGATCTTTCCACCGCGCCGTTCGTGGCGGCGATATCCAACGCCGGGGCGCTGGGGATCATCGCCTCGGCGGTCTTCAAGACGACGGATGCGCTCCGCGCCGAGATTCGTAAGACCCGGGACCTCACCGACAGGCCGTTTGCGGTGAACATCAACCTGTTCCCGATGCTCGCACCGCCGGACAACAAGGCGTTCGTGGATGTCCTGGCCGAGGAGGGCGTTCGGATCGTCGAGACCTCCGGCTTCGGGGCGCCCGCGGACCTCGTGGGGCTCTTCAAAGAGCGCGGGATGATCTGGATCCACAAGTGCGTGGGCGTGCGCTACGCGAAGAAGGTCGCAGGCATGGGTGCCGACGCCGTGACGGTGGTCGGCTACGAGAACGGCGGCGCCACCGGCAATTTGAACATCACGACCATGGTTCTCGTCCCCTCCACGGTGGAGGCAGTCTCCATTCCGGTGATCGGCGGCGGCGGCGTGGCGGACGGCCGCGGTCTCGTCGCCGTCCTCGCATTGGGTGCGGAGGCGGCAATCGTGGGCTCCCGGTTCATGCTGGCCGAGGAGTGTCCGCTCCATCCGAATCTGAAGAAGGCGCTCTGCGAGGCGACCGAGCTGGACACCGACATCATCATGAAGAGCGTCAACTTCGCCCACCGCGTCTGGCTCAACGGTCCGGCCAGAAAGACGATGGAACTGGAGGCGAAGGGCTGCGAGCTGGACGACATCTTCCCGTACGTTTCCGGCGAATCGGCCCGGAGGATGTACGAGACCGGCGATCTGGAGGCCGGCACCGTCTCCTGTTCGCAGGCCATCGGCCTCGTGAAGAAGGTCATGCCCGCGAGGGACATCGTCCAGGAAATCATGGCGCAGGCGGAGGCTGTCCACGCGCGTCTCGCCGCGATGGGGGCCGGGGCAGCCCGTGCCTGAGACGCCGTCGGGGACGCTTCATAGCCGGCGGAGCCGCTGGCCGACGTCGCCGCTCGTTACACAACCGCCTCATGAACACCGACTGCATCAGTGAGGTCGCAGTTCTTGCGCTGCTCGCGCAAGATCTCAGGGCAGAATGGCTCTCGAATTGGGTCAGCCGCCCTTGAGTAGCAGCACGCCTTGGGTCGTCCAGGTGTATCGGTAGTGCAATCCTGCCATTTGCGGAAGAGCAACAACGTGCCCCCCCGCTGCCGAGATAGGTAACGAACGGTCGCCCATGTTCAGTCTGGCAAACATGCCCTGCCTCCTCCGAAGGTCAGCCGGGTTCCTTCACATATACATAGCGGCAGAATGGGACGCGATGTTTCCGCGAGGAGGAGAAACCCCATAAGCCCTATCACGATGCGCTCACCCATCGGATCGCGTTGCAATCATCCATAACGCGGGCGTGCCGATGGCCTGACACTGGTTTCACGGTCTGAGTGCTCCCAGGATTTGCCCGGATCAGCAGAACGGTGAACTCGACGCAGACGCCAAACCATGCCCGCACCCCGCCGCAAACGGTGGATGGAGATCAAGACTCGTGTCGGCTATAAAGGGGCCTGAGAGTGATCGAGCCAGGCGGTTATCTGAGCCTCCCGTGAGCCGGAAGAGGGCTGCGTGGCGCACCGCCGGAGTCTTGGGGAGTCCTCCATGAGGACACGTTCACCTGCGGCACATCCTATTCGACGCTCCGCGGCCGTGATGGTGGCCGCTATCGGCCTGTTCGCGTACGGGACGGGCAGCCATGCCGCAACCCAAAGGCCCAACATCCTCTTCTTCCTCGTCGACGACATGGGGTGGCAGGAGACGTCCGTGCCGTTTCACACCGAAGTCACCGCGTTGAACCGCCGGTACCGGACGCCGAATATGGAACGGCTGGCCGCTCAGGGGATGAGGTTCACCCAAGCCTACGCCTCCGCCGTGTGTTCGCCGACGCGTGTCAGCGCGATGACCGGCATGAACGTCGCGCGGCATCGTGTGACGAATTGGACGCTGCGGAAGAACACGTCTCCCGACAACGCTCACAAGACGCTTCGGCCGCCCGCGTGGAACGTCAACGGCATTTGCACCGACGCCGGCATCGAGCGGACGATGCGGGTGACGCCGCTGCCCGCCCTGCTGCGGACTGCCGGCTATCGCACGATCCACGTTGGCAAGGCGCATTTCGGGGCCAAGGACACGCCGGGCGAGAACCCGCTGAATCTCGGTTTCGACGTGAACATTGCCGGGCACTGTGCGGGCGGGCCCGGCAGCTATTGGGGCGAGAAGAACTTCAGCGCCGCGTGGCGCACCAGGCCGTCGGACCTCATTTGGGACGTACCCGGCCTCGATGCGTATCACGGCAAGAACATCTACCTGACCGAGGCCCTCACGCTGGAAGCGATCAAGGCCGTCGAGAAGGCGGTCGCCGACCAGCGGCCGTTCTACCTTTACATGTCGCACTACGCCGTCCATGCGCCGTGGGAGCGGGATGACCGCTTCTACCAGAAGTATGTGGACGCGGGGCTGAAGCCATTCGAGGCAACGCTGGCCTCGATGATCGAGGGTATGGACAAATCGCTGGGGGACCTGATGTCAGCGCTCGAGCGTCTCGGCGTGTCAGACGACACGATCATCCTCTTCATGTCGGACAACGGCTCGCCGTCGCAATGCCCTCAGAACCTGCCGTTGCGCGGGCACAAACTGACTCCCTACGAAGGCGGCATCCGCGAGCCGATGATCGTGAAATGGCCCGGTGTGACGAAGGCCGCTGCCGTCTGCCGCGAACCGGTGGCGATCGAAGACTTCTTTCCGACGATACTTGACCTCGCCGGTGTGGCCTGGCGCGGAAAGACTCTCCAGACGGTGGACGGCGTGAGCTTCGTGCCGCTCCTGAAGAGCGAGAGCAGGATCGGGGTGGATCGCCCGCTCGTCTGGCATTTTCCCCACAACTACGGCGGGCAGGGCCCGTTCAGTGCGATTCGCCAGGGACCATGGAAACTCATCCATCATCACGCCGAACGGCGGCTGGAACTCTTCAACATCGACGCTGACATAGGCGAAACTCGAGATCTGGCGAAGGATAATCCCGAAAGAACCGCTGAACTGGCGCGTCTGCTTGCCGACCGGCTCCGCACGGAAGACGCACTCATGCCTATCGACAAGGCGTCCGGCAAAGCAGTCGATCTCCCAGCGGCAGCCAACGAGCGAAAGGGGACCGGAGCCAATTGGGTTTCGGACAGAACGCTGACTGCGCCCCCGTTTCGCCCTCGACGACCTTCCCCACTATGACCTGAGCTGCCTGGGCCGGCGGCATCTTGACAGGGAGACCAGACCGTGGCACGAGTCGTTCTGATTGATGTCGTATGCGTGATCGGGAGCACCCTCGCTTGCGTCAATCCCATGAGTCCTGCGGCGGAGCCGCCGGTGAGACCGACAAAGGGGTTGTCCGCCCCGTCGGAGGAAGCGGCCGCGGTATCGTCACGGAGGGCAGGCGCCGCGGCGTTCGCAGTGGATCGCCCGGGCTATCTGTCCCAGCATGACATCGTCTTTCACACGCCGCCCACGGAGGGGTGGGAGGGCTTTCCGATCGGCAACGGCGACCTGGGTGCCATGCTCTGGTGCACCCAAACGGGGATATCTTTGCAGATCAACAAGACGGATACATGGGATCAGCCGTCCGGAAAGGGCGAGATGCTCCTGCGCTCCTGCGGGCATCTCACTCTGGACACGGCCACTCCCTGTCCGGACTGGCTCTATCTGGATGGCTTCGAAGCACGTCTCTCCCTTCATCGGGCGCAGGCAGACCTCGTGGCGACGACGCCATTCCTCAAGCTCTCCGTCCGCTCGTTTGTACAGGCCAATCGCAACGTGTTGTTGCTGTACTGCCGCGCCGAAGGCCAGGCCGATCTGGCTGGCGAGGGTACGGCATTGCGCATCGGTCTGGATCGCTGGGGCAGCAGGAGCATGTTGGGCTGGTACAACAGCATCGAGGCCGGTGCCGCTAATGGCTTGGGCCGGGCTGCGGCGACGATTCGGAAGGGCGATATGGCGATCAAGGAATCGCTGCAAGGCCTGGATTTCGCGGTGGTGTGCCGCGTGGCAGGAGCCAGGGCCACTGTATCCCTGGCCAACCGGCGCCGCGCCGAGGCGATCATTCCCGCCGCGCCGGTGCAGGATGTCGTGCTCATGGTGGCGGTGGTGACGACGAATGAATCGAAGGACCCTCTGAGTGCGGCCGGTACTCTGTTGGATGAGGCCGAGGCGCGGGGCACGCAGTCGCTTCGGGCCGAACACGAGCAGTGGTGGGCGCGGTTCTGGGATCGCAGTTTCGTGCATCTGGGCGATGAGTACATGGAGAATCTCTACTACCTCCACCTCTACCTGATGGGAAGTTCCTCGCGAGGCCGCTACCCGGCCGTCTTCAACGGCGCCATATGGACCTGGAACCATGACATCCGCCAGTGGTGCCATCCGCACCACTGGAACATGCAGCAGGCTTATTGGAGCCTGTGCGCAGCCAACCACCCGGAACTCATGCGTCCCTATCTCGACACCTACTGGCGGCTGATGCCCAAGGCGGAGGAGTTTGCCAGGTCCCGCGGTTTCCCGGGCGCTATCCTGTGGAGCGAGAAGCACGATTATGCCGGTCACATGTTGACCTGGCAGGCGCCGAGTTTCGTGAACGATTTCACCCCGGCCACGCAGATCGGGCAGTTCTTCTGGCAATACTACCTCTACACCGGCGACGAGGCCTTCCTGAAGGATCGCGCCTATCCCTTCATGAAGAAGGCCGCCGCCTTCTACCTCCAGTACCTCAAGTGGGACGAGGCCAAACAGGAGTACTTCATCTTTCCATCCTCCGGTTACGAGAACGAGGCGGGGAACGATTTTCGCAACACCAGCACCGACCTGGGCATGATCCGGGCGTCCTTTCTCGCCCTCATCGAGGCGAGCAGGCGACTGGGCACGGATGAGGGGGACCGCAGGCAGTGGCAGAAGGTGCTCGACAGGCTTGCGCCCTACTGCCTCCTGAAGAAACCGGAAACGGGAGAAATGCTGGGCCTCGGCCTGGAAAGGGACGGCCGCACGACGGAGCGGGGCGGCGGAGGCTACGGCATGTGCTCGGCGACGGCGCCCGTCTTCCCGGCCGGCGTTCTGGGCATTGCGGACAGGGGCAGCCGTTTCTATGAGGCGGCGGTGCGGCGCGTGAAGACACATCCAGAGTACATCAATGCTATCAGCCCCGTGTCCGTCGTCGCCGCCCGACTGGGCCTGGCGGACGAGGCCCGAACACGCCTGAGCATGACGATCCGGCAACTCCAGCACTTTCCGCAAGGGTTGTTCTACAACATCGATCACTGGCACTATCTGTCGCGCTACGCCGGAAGTGTCCCCAACGCGCAGCGGGTCTGCCAACGGGACTACATCACCGACCGGGCGTGCAAGTACAACAATATCTGGCCGACGCAGCCCTTTGTGCAATGCGGCCTGGAACCATTGGGAATCCTGGCGGCCACCGTGAACGAGATGCTCCTGCAAAGCCACGAGGGAATACTACGCATCTTCCCGGCCACGCCGGACGATTGGCCGGCGGCCTTCACGCTCCGTGCCTGCGGCGGGTTCCTCGTCTCCAGTGAGAAGGACAAGGGTGCCGCTCCTCGCTATGTCGTCATCGAAAGTCTGTTGGGCAACCCATGCCGACTGGTGAACCCATGGCCGGACCGGCCCGCGGTCGTGGAGCAGATCGCCCCGTCCGAAACCCCCGTAGAGACAACGGCCGACCAGGCTGCACTTTCCTTCGCGACGACCCGAGGAGCCGTCTACCTGGCGAGAGTGACGGACACACCGCACCCGGACCTCGCCACGCGTTTCACTGGCAGGGCGAACAAAGGCCCCAAGCGATACCAGGAATCATCCTTGGGCAAACCCCGGGACTTCGTGGTGCCCACATCACGTTAGCCCATCTCTTGACGACTGGCATCGAGGAGACAAGCACATGAGTTCCACAGGCTGCTCGTCACGTAACGTGCTGATCACAGGCGCCTCGACGGGGATTGGCCAGGCCTGTGCACTGCACCTCGCGACGTGCGGGTGGTGCGTGTTCGCGGGGGTGCGCAGGGTCGAGGACGGGGACGCCCTGGTGTCGAAGGCGGGTGCCACGGTCAGGCCGGTCCTGCTTGATGTAACGCGTCCCGACCAGATTGCGTCCGCCGTTGAAGGCGTGGGCGCCATCGTCGGCCGGCAGGGACTGCATGGCCTCGTGAACAACGCCGGCATCGTTGTCGCCGGACCGCTGGAGTTCCTCCCTCTCGAAGAGCTCCAGCGGCAGTTCCAGGTCAACGTGTTCGGCACCATTGCCGTAACACAGGCCTTTCTTCCGCTGCTTCGCGCTGCGGCCGGGCGCATCGTGCTGATGAGTTCCACCTCCGGGTTCTGGTCTGAACCTTTCCTGGCCCCGTATGCGGCGACGAAGCATTCGCTCGAGGCGATCGCCGATTCGCTGAGGGTGGAACTGCGCCCGTGGGGAATCCAGGTCGTGCTGGTTGAGCCGGGCATGATTCGGACACCCATTTGGGAGAAATCACGGACGGCGTCAGACCAACTCCTTGCGGCATTGGGCTCGGAATGCCAGACGCTTTATGCCCGGCCGATTGCCGCATTACGTAAGGTCACAGACCAGGCCGGCAGACTCGCAATTCCTCCAGAACGGGTGGCCCGCGTGGTGCGTCACTCGCTCGAAGCCCGCCGCCCGAAGACACGTTATCCGGTGGGGTTGGACGCACGCCTGCAATCCGCCCTGCGCCGTTGGATCCCGGATCGGCTGAGAGACCGTATCATGCGACGCATTATGAAACTGCCCTGAACCGCGGAAGACAGCGTGGCGAAGAAAGGAACTGACCACGATGAGACACATAGAACTTCCAGTCTTCTGGACCGTCTTGACGGCATCTGCTTTTGCTGGAACGGACGGGGGAATTCCGGGTGGTAATGCCCTGAAGGCCGCGCCTGTGATTGCTCCATCGTCAGTGGCATTTGCATTGCAGGACGTGCAACTCCTGGACGGTCCGTTGAAGCGTTCGCAGGACATTGCGGTGGCGTATCTCTTGAGCCTGGAACCAGACCGCCTGCTCGCGCGATTTCGCCAGGAAGCCGGTCTGAAGAAGAAGGCCGACAATTACCCCGGTTGGGAGAACAAGGAACTCCCCGGCGTGGCCCTGAGCTTCTACTTGAGCGGATGCTCGAAGCTCTTCGCCACGTTGGGCGACAAGCGATTCCAGGACCGAGTCAAATACTGCATCGACGAATTGGCTGCCTGCCAGCAGGCCAATGGCAACGGCTACCTCCTTGCAACGCGGAATGGAAAGAAGATCTTCCAGGAGATCGGATCGGGCGACATCCGTCTCGGTCAAGGTTGGATTCTTAATGGAGAGGCGGAGCCCTACTACGCCCTTGAAAAACTCCTCTCCGGGCTTCGCGACGCCTACCGGCACGCCAAGAACCGCCGGGCGTTCGAGGTTGAAATCCGTCTTGCTGACTGGCTGGCACACCATATGTCGTCCCTGAGCGATCAGCAGATGGACACCATCATGCAATGCGAATATGGAGGAATGAACTGGGTGCTCGCCGACCTGTTCGCGGATACGGGCGACGTGCGCTACCTGAAGCTTTCACGGCGGTGGCACGACAAGAAGATCGAGGACCCGTTGGCCAACGGCCAGGACTGCCTGCCGGGGAAACACGCCAACACCCAGTTTCCGAAGATCTCCGGACTGGCATCCCGCTTCCCATACACGGGCGACCTGACCGACCGCGTAGCAGCAGAATTCTTCTGGGATCGCGTGGTCAACCATCACTCTTATGTGACCGGCGGAAACAGCGACGCCGAGCACTTTGGCCCGCCGGACCGGCTTTCGAACCGGCTGAGCCCGTCGACCACGGAGTTGTGCAACTCTTACAACATGATCCGGCTCACCCAGTTGTTGTTCGCGATTGAACCAAAACCCGAATATGCGGAATACGTCGAACGAGTGCTGTTCAACCATGTGCTGGCCGCCCAGCATCCTCACGACGGCAGGATATGTTACTTCACGCCGTTAGTGTCGGGATGTCCGAGAACCTATCAACCCCTGTATGACGCTTTCACATGCTGCACCTGCAGCGGACTGGACAGCTATGCCAAACATTGCGAGTTCATCTACGCGCACGATCGGGACACACTGTTCGTGAACCTGTATGCGGCCTCCGAGGTCCAGTGGCGGGAAAAAGGGGTTCGTGTTCGTCAGGAAACCCGCTTTCCCGATGAGGACCGAGCGCGTTTCACCTTCAGGTGCGACCCACCTGCCGAGATGACCCTGAACCTGCGTTGTCCCGCATGGGCTGCGGAAGGGGTTTCTATTGCCATCAATGGTCAGCTTCAGCCCGTCAGTGCCCGGCGAGGGAGCTATGCCGCCATAAAGAAGACATGGCGAAGCGGCGACCATGTTGAGATCCATTTTCCCATGTCATTGAGAATCGAGGCCATGCCCGACAACGTGCACAAGGTGGCCTTCTTTGCCGGTCCCATTCTATTGGCCGCTGCGGTTGATGCAGATGATGAGGAAGAAGATGAGGACCATGTTGCCCAGGCCCTGGTTGCAGATGGGCGGCCGCTGACGCGGGCTCTGGTTCCTGTGGAAGGCAAGCCGCTCGAATGCGCGCTATCTGGCATTGCGAGGCCCAAGGATATTCGACTACAGCCGTTCTTTCGCCTTCACGATAGGCCGTATGTGGTCTACTGGGATGTCCTGACGGAAGAATCGTGGGCATTGAAGCAGAGAATCCATGCGGAACGCAAGCAGGCGGCTGCCGGCGCCATTGACCGGGTGATTGTAGGATCCTCCGCATCCGAATCGGCACACAAGATGAAGGGCCAAAACACGCAAAGCGGTAACGGCGCCTATGGAAAACATATGCGGCGAAAATGGCGTGATGCCGCTGCGGGCGGGTGGTTCAGCTATGAAGTATCTGTGCTTCCAGGGCAGGTCAACAGACTGTGCTGCACATACTGGGGCCGGGAGGTCGGATCACGAAGGTTCGATATTCTCGTTGACGGAACGGTTATCGCAACGGAAAGTCTGGACGCAGATCACCCGGAGGCATTTTATGAAGCCGTCTATCCTATTCCCGCTGCCCTGATCGGAGACAAATCGAAGGTTACGGTCACTCTCAGAGCCCATGCCAACAACACCGCCGGTGGCTTGTTTGGGCTTCGAGTACTGAAGTAGCATTTCTGATGTCGTGTGGACCCTCGCTGATTGCGCCGGAGCGGCGGTACCGGGGGTAGCGACGCTCACCAGCACTCTGCAGGCTGGTCTTTGGTCAGAACAGACATCGCGACATGGCTGTCCATGCCGAATCGCTCATGCCTATTGATTCGGTATCAGCAGCGTTGCGGGTCGACTTGACCGCACGTCAGGCAAACCGGCTTCTGGGCACCGACTGCACGATCGAGGTCTCCGTTTCACCGTCTTGGCGTGGGTTCGCAGGGCAAGACGGCTCCTGAGGTGCGGCCGCCGGTCCCGAGCCTGAAAATCCACCAGTGCGTCGATGCCGGCGATCCGGTTGTTCTCGGTGGCCAAGCGTACCGGGGCGTTGCCGCTATTGGCTGCCCAGCCGCGGGTGGCTACGATGACACCATGGCCCGGTGACATGACGTGGAGGACGGCAGACCTAACCTTCTTGGCCCCAAGCTGGAAGGCCCATGTCGAACTCAGCCCAGGTTTGAGGTGACTCGTGATGAGAACAAGAGCGATTCCACTCGTCGTGCTCGTGCTGGCATCCTCAAGCTTATCTTCGGTCGGGGCAGAGTCCAAGGCGAGCAGCGAGCCGGCGGCAAAGGCAGCGAAATCCGTCCTCACCTCCGCCCAATCCGCTACGCAGAAGGTCGTCGCCTCGCAGGCGAGCGCTCAGCAAGCGGTCCCGGCGAAGGCCGTCACCGACGCAGCCAGCAAGCTCGAAAACGAAGCCAAGAGCGCGATGGCCGGCGCCGAAGCCAAGCGCAAGGCGGCCGATGCGGCCAAGGCGGCCTTGGCCCAAGCGCAGCAGAAGCAGCAGGAAATGCAGACACAGGCCAGCGCCGCCGCGCAGAGCATGGAGGCAGTCGCGGCGAAGAAGAAGGCCGCCGACACGGCCTTGGCAAACGTCAAAGAGCAGGTGGCCGCCGCCGTCAAGGCGCACCAGGCGGCCGAACAAGCAGCCAAGGCGGCGGAAACCGCGGCCGCAACGGCGAAGGCGGCAGCGGACAAGGCCCGAGCGGCGCCGGCGGTTCCCGAGAAGGTTGCCGTCGGAAAGGCCTCTCCGGTCGATGGGGCCAAGGCCGAATACGATGCAGCCGAGAAGGCCGCCAGGGCGGCAGAAGCTGCAATCGCCCCTTTGAAGGTCGCCATGCAGAAGGCCGACACGGCGTACGCCGACGCGAGCAAGGCGGCCAACACGAAGCGACAGAAGGCCACCGATGCGAAGTATCTGGCGGGCGAACCGGGCGTAAAGGACTTGAAGCAGGCCGAGACCAACCTGCCCGCTGCAATCAAGGCCCTGACCGACGCAACCAATGCCAAGCCCCCCCTGGACAAGGCGTTGGCCGAGGCCAAGGCCATCGCGCTTCCTCTCCAGCAAGCTTACGATGCGGCCGAGAAGGCGGCTCGGGAGGCTGCAGCGGTGGCGAAGGCCGCCTCCGACGCGGCCAACAAGCTCGACAGCGAAGCCAAGAGGGCCACGGCCCAAGCGGCCGCCAATCGCAGAGCGGCCGACGGAGCCAAGGCCGCCTTGGCGCGAGCACAGCAAGGCGAACAGAACTTGCAGAACCAGGCCGACGCTGCCACTAAGAAACTGCCCGAAGCCGAGAGGCAGAAGAAGGCAGCCGACGAGGCTTTGGCGAACGCCAAGAACCAAGTGGCCGCCGCCACCACGGCTTTGGCGGCAGCCGAGAAGACGGCTCAGGACGCCGAGGCCAAGGCCAAGCAAGTTGCCGGGGATGCCGGAAAGCCAGCCGCAGAGAAGAAACAGACCGCCGATGATGCTGCCGCCAAGCGCAAGGCGGCCGATGCGGCCAAGGCCGCTCTAGCGAAGGCGCAGCAGGGCGAGCAAGCGGCGCAGGCTCAGATCACGACCGGCGCAAAGGCGCTGATCCGGGTGACGGCGCAGAAGAAAGCGGCCGAAGCCGGTTTGGCGAACGTCAAGAAGCAGGTAGCCGCTGCCACCACAGCGTTGGCAGCAGCCGACAAGACAGCTCAGGATGCCGAGAAGGCCGCGGAGGCAAAGAACCAGGCCGCCGCCCAAGCCGCAGCCAAGCTTAAAGCGGCGGGCGATGCCGCGGCCGCGCTGGCCCAAGCGCAGCAGGGCGAGCAGCAAGCACAGGCTCAGGCTGCGGCTGCCGCAAAGACCCTGACCGATGTGCAGGCGCAGGGCAAATCGGCCGACGAGGCCTTGGCGAACGTCAAGAGGCAGGTGGCCGCGGCCGCCACAGCTTCTCAAACCGCCGAACAGGCCACTCAGGCCGCCGAGGCCAAGGCCAAGCAGGTCGCCGCGGATGCCGCCAAGCCTGATGCAGAGAAGAAACAGGCTGCCGCCGATGCCACCGCCAAGCGCACTGCGGCCGACGCGGCCAAAGCCGCCCTGGCTAAGGCGCAGCAGGGCGAGAAGCCGGCGCAGGCTCAGGCCACGGCTGCCGCGCAGAAGCTGAGCGAAGCGCAGGCGAAGAACAAATCGGCCAATCAGGCCCTGGCGAATGCCAAGACCAAAGTAGTTGCCGCGACGACCGCGAACCAGGCGGCACGGGAAGCGGCCAAGGAACTCATCCAGCTCGATGCGGCAAGCAAGCAGGCCGCCGCCGATGCCGCGGCCAAGCGCAAAGCCGCCGACGGAGCCAAGGCGGCTCTGGCGCCAGCGGCGCAGAAGTCGGAGCAAGCGGCGATTCAGGCCAACACAGCCGCGCAGAATCTGACCAGGGCTGAAGCGCGGAAGAAGTCGGCCGAAGAGGCCCTGGAGAGCCTCAAGAAACGGATCGCCGCTGCCAAACAGACCCATCTGGCGGACGAACAAGCAGCCAAGGAGGCGGAAGCCGCGGCCGCTCCGTTGAAGGTGGAAGCAGACAAGACCCGGGCAGCGTATACGGCTGCCGTGAAGGTCGCCGACGACAAGCGCGCCCTGGCCGAGCAGGCCAAGGCCTCGCTGTATCGGCTGGTCGCCGCCGGGCAGGTGGCAAGCCTTATGGAAAGTCCTGAGGCGCCGAAGCCGGTGAACCGGATTGATGAGATCGTGTTTGCGAAGTTGAAGGCGTTGGGAATCCAACCGGTCCTTTGCTCCGACGCGGTGTTTGTCCGCCGCGCCTATCTGGATCTGACCGGTACGTTGCCGTCCGCGGAAGAGGCCAGGACCTTCATTCACAGTCCGGATAAGAACAAGCGCATCGCCCTGGTCGACCGTCTCCTCGACCAGCCGGAGCATGTCGATTACTGGGCCATGAGATGGAGCGATATCCTCAGGGTCAAGGCGGAGTTCCCCGTCAAGGTGTGGCCCAATGCGGCGCAGGCCTATCACCGCTGGCTGTGGGAATCGATTGCCCAGAACAAGCGCTACGACCGGTTCGCCCGGGAACTGCTCACATCGAGTGGGAGCAATTTCCGCGTCGGCCCGGTCAACTTCTACCGCGCTATTCAAGACAAGACTCCAGAGGGCATCGCCTCTGTCGTGGGATTGGCCTTCATGGGCACGCGGGGCCACCTCTGGTCGCAAGACCGACGGGCGGGAATGGCCGTGTTCTTCTCGCAGGTCGGCTACAAGCCCACCAGCGAGTGGAAGGAGGAAATTGTCTTCTGGGATCCGCTCAAGTCGGTGGCCGTGCCCGGCAGCATCGCTCCGGGAGTGGATGCCGTGGCCAAGGCGGTGAATGTGACCAACCAGATTCCTCAGACGTTGCCCAAACCCCTGAGCGAGAACGGGCCGCTGGCCGCGGTATTCCCGGACGGCACCAAGACGACGATTCCGCCCGACCGCGATCCGAGGGAGGCATTTGCCGATTGGCTGATCCGGCCGGAGAACCCCTGGTTTACGAAGAATATTGTCAACCGAAGCTGGGCGTGGGCGATGGGGCGCGGCATCATCCACGAGCCGGACGATATCCGAGACGACAACCCACCCAGCAACCCCGAACTCCTGGCTTGCCTGCAGAAGGAACTGGTCTCGAGCGGCTACGATCTGAAAGCCTTGAAGCGTCTGATCTTCACCTCGACTGCGTACCAGTTCTCTTCGATACCCAGGTTCAAATCGCCGGAAGCCAGGGCCAACTTCGCCAGCTACCTGTTGCGGCGCGTGGAGGCCGAGGTGCTCATCGACGCCCTGAACAACATCACCGGCAGTTCCGACCTCTATACCAGCGCCGTTCCGGAGCCCTTCACGTATATCCCCAAGGACATGTCCGCAGTGGCACTGGCCGACGGCAGCATCACCAGTCCCTTCCTGACGTTGTTCGGACGTTCCGCGCGGGCCACGGGCATGGAAAGCGAACGCGTCAACGAGCTTGCCTCGACCCAGTGGCTGTACATGCTGAATTCGGGCCAGATACAACAGGGGCTTCAGAGCGGCCCGAAGCTCGCCGCCATGCTCTCCTCAGGCGGCAAGACCCATGAGATCGCCGAGAGACTCTACCTGACAATCCTCTCGCGGTCTCCGACGGATGCCGACATCAAGGCCGTGGAGGAATACGCCAAGACCGGCGTGACGAAAGGACGCGACGTATGGATCGATCTTGCCTGGGCGCTGATCAATAGTCCCGAGTTCCTTCTGCGGCACTGATGGCTGCCGAAACCGTCAGACACGACGCGAAACGGTCGGCTTGCCGGAATGACACTCGAAGGCGAACCGAAACGAGGACTGGAACCATGAGCATGAACCATGATTCAAATAGCCAGGAGCGTGTGTCCCGCCGCGAGGCTATACGACGCAGCATGTGGGGTACCGCGGGCGTGATCGCAGCCGGCGGTCTGAGTTCCCGCGTCTTCGCGGCCGCGGCCGAGAAGACGCCTCAGCAGAAAGCTGCCGAAGAGAAGGCGGCCAAAGACGCCGCGGCCATAGCCAAGGCCAAGGCCAAGAAGGTCCAGACCCGATCCGTGATCCAGATCTTCTTGTGGGGCGGCATGTCGCACAACGACACCTGGGACCCAAAGCCCGGCACCGGCTATGACTACCTGGGCGAATTTGACAAGTTCATCCCCACCAACGTGACCGGAATTCAAGTCAGTTCGCTGTTTCCTCAACTTGCCAAGCAGGCCGACAAGTACTCCCTCATTCGCAGCATGACCCACGGCAACAACGGCCACGAAACGGCGGCCTACCTGATGCAGACCGGCCACCAGCCCGGCGGGCGGCTGGCCTACCCCAGCGTGGGTGCCATGTTCACGTTCTTCAAGAAGGACCAGTACAAAGGGCTGCTTCCGCCATACGTCGTGATGCTGCAGGCCGCCGGTCGGTTCTCCGAGGAGGGCTTCCTGGGTCCCGCGTACAAACCGTTTGCCACGGGCGGTGATCCAAGCGCAGCCCGCTTCGAGGTGCAGGGAATCGTCAACCGTGGAATCGACGACGGACGGCAAAGGGCTCGCCGCGAACTGCTCGACAAGATCAATCTTATGGGCTACGGCCTTGCGGACGTTCCCGAGATGGCCGCCGCCGAGACGGCCAAGCAGAATGCCTATGGGTTGATCCTGGGCAGCGGAAGGGAAGTGTTCAATCTCGACAACGAACCAACGGCGCTCAGGGATCGTTACGGTCGCAACACATTCGGACAGGAATGCCTGGCCGCGCGGCGGATGGTCGAGGCGGGCGTGCCCTATGTCACGATCAGCTTCCCCGGCGGCTGGGACACGCACGGAAACCACTTCGCGACCATGAGGGCGCAGTGTCCCATGTTGGACCGGGGACTGGCAACGCTGCTGGAGGACCTGAGCAGTCGCGGCCTGCTCGACAGCACCCTGGTGTGGTGTACCGGCGAGTTCGGCCGGACGCCCAGGATATCGTGGGAGCCGCCATGGAACGGGGGACGCCATCACCATGGGGCCGTCTTCACTGTGCTGGTCGCCGGCGGTGGGTTCAAGGGTGGCCGCGTCGTCGGCTCATCCGATGACAAGGGCGAGAATGTCAAGGAAAGGCCCGTCTATCCGGCGGACCTGTTGGGAAGCATGTATCTGTTGGCCGGCATCGACGCCACGGCCAAGCTGCCCCATCCCTGGGGGCTGGATGCCCGTGTGTTGGACACCGAAAACGAAGGCATGAAGTCGGCCGGGCTCTTGGAAGAAATCATGTGAAGAGGTTGGGGATCGCGCAATGAACAAGCTTCGATTCGCTATTCTTGCCCCGGTCGTGCTCGTCGCGGCCGCCGCCTCGGCTCGAGCCCAGAACCAGTACATCGGCTACGTCTATCCGGCCGGCGGGCAGCAGGGCACCACCTTCCCGATCAAGCTGGGCGGACAGGGGCTCGCCTATGCCTCGGATGTGGTCGTCAGCGGCGAAGGGGTTTCCGTTCGGCTGGTCGATCACTACCGGGTAATGAGCAACGAGGAACTTGGATTGCTCAGCCGGCAACTGAACGAATTGAAGAAGAAGGAAACGTCCATAGGCGATGAGATGGTCGCCAAGATGGCCTTGTTCGAGTTTCCCGCGCCCATCGGCCCGGCGTCCGGAGCCGACGCGGTCCGTTCCCTGATCTGTCCGGTCTGTGGCACCGCCAACCCGATCGACGCCAAGATCTGCACCAAGTGCAATGCGAAACTGGACAAAGCGATAGCAACGGGCGGACCGGCCCCGGAAAGCGGACAACCTGTTTCCGAGAAGGATGCGGCCAAGCAGAAGCTGATCGAGCGGATTCAGAAACGGTTCGCGGAAGACCAGCGCGACCCGGCCGTCTCATCCCAAACCGAACTCGTATTTGCTGAGGTCACCGTGGCGCCCGACACGAAGCCGGGCCGGCGAGAGATCCGGGTGATCACCAAACGGGGCATCTCCAACCCGCTGCCCTTCTACGTGGGCCAGGTGCCCGAAGTCGCCCGCAAACCGATGAAGACCATGCAGAAGCCGGTGCTCGGCAAAGAGCATCTGGCCCAGCGCAAGAGGCCGCTGGAAGAAGAGGAACTGCGCATCACGCTGCCGTGCACGATGAATGGCCAGATCGCCGCGGGCGAGGTGAACCGCTATCGTTTTCAGGCCGGCAAGGGCCAGCGTCTGATCATCTCCGCCAGGGCTCGTGAGTTGGTGCCCTATGTCCCCGACGGCGTTCCCGGCTGGTTTCAGGCCGTGCTGAAACTCACCGACGGCAAAGGCAGGGAACTGGCCTACAACGACGATTTCCGTTTCAGCCCAGACCCGCTGATCTACTTCGAGGCACCCGAAGACGGCGAGTATGTGCTCTCCATCAACGAGGCGCTCTTTCGCGGCCGCGAGAGCTTTGTGTATCGCATTACCGTCGGTGAACTGCCCTTCGTAGCCGGCATCTTCCCGCTGGGCGGCCGCGTGGGCGAACCGGTCAAGATCGAGATGACCGGCTGGAATCTGGAAAAGAGCACGCTGGCCCCGCTCCCCAAAGACACGAAGCCGGGGCTCCATCTGATTGCCGCCACCGACGGGCGGCTGGTCTCCAATTATGTTCCCTTCTCGCTCGACACGCTGCCCGAGTGCCTGGACAAGGAATCCAACGACCAGCCGGCCAAGGCGCAGAAGGTGCAAATGCCCATCATCGTCAACGGACGTATCGATCGCCCGGGTGACTGGGATGTCTTCGAGGTGGAAGGAAAAGCCGGCCAGACGATCGTCGCAGAAGCGGACGCTCGCCGGCTCGGTTCCCCCTCGGATTCCTTCCTCAAGGCCACCGGTGCCGATGGCAAGGTGATCGCGCTGAATGACGATCACTTCGACGCGGCATCGGGGTTGAATACCAACCACGCCGATTCCTGCCTCATGGTCAAGCTGCCCGCCGACGGAAAGTACTTCATCCACCTCGGCGACACAACGCGACACGGCGGAAAGGACTACGCCTACCGGCTCCGGATCAGTCCGCCGCAGCCCGATTTCGTATTGCGACTGATTCCTTCCCGACTCTGCATTCCCGGCAAGGGCTCCGCGGCGGTGACTGTCTTCGTCATGCGTAAGGACGGATTCGACGGGCCGATCCAACTCAAGTTCAAGGACTTGCCGAAGGGGATCGAGTCACCCGGCGCCACGCTGCTGGCCAAGCAGGTGTCCGTAGGCCTGACGATCAAGACCAGCCTCACGGCCATGGAGAAGCCGGTCAACCTCACCGTCGTAGGCACCGCGAAAGCAGGGGACCGGGAAATCGCCCATGAGGCCGTGCCGGCCGAAGACAAGATGCAGGCCTTTCTGTGGCGTCATCTGTTACCGGCGGAAGACCTCCCGGCCCTCGTCTACGATGCATCCTACCAGTCTCCGGCCGAGCGCATTCGTCCGCCGATCCGCGACGAGGATCGACCCAAGGATGTGAAGCCCACGCTGCAGAAGTCCTCAGTCGAGTGGTACATGAAGCAGATCGAAGGCCTCTATCAGGATTGGTTCCTCACGGACGACTTCGCCAACCGCGAGATCGCGAGCATAGAAGCCCGTCTGATCAGATAATCTGAGAGTCAGAACAACAAGGCTCCTGAGGTGCGGCCAACGCCTTTCCAGTCGCCGGGGGGCTCAGGCCGCTCGGCCGTGTCGGCGGCACAGCGCTATTTCCATTGAAAGCGTCATCTGGACGTCTGTGTGCTGTCGGCATGGACCTGCTGAGGCCCAACACCATCCAGCCCGGCCATCTCCGCGATCAGGGCGTACAGGGCCGACATCTGGACGGCCGCGCTGACCGGAAGCATCTTTACGTCGTAGCCGGGGACGTCCACGGCGGCGTCACCAACCTTCCAGCCCAGATCAAGCCAAAGCAAATCGCCCTGGCCGTTCAGTCCGGTCGGCAGGCCGTAGGGGCAAGAGAGGATCACCTTACATGGCTTGGCCAATGTCTCCCGAATTCTGTCCACAGGCGGCTGCATGTAGTTGAACGCGATGACAGCGTCGCCTGGTTTGGTGTGGGGGACGATGCCGGTCAGAAAGTCTCCGGGATACATCTCGATGGGCAGGCTGGTCTCGTTGTGCGGACCGACGATGAGAGCGGGACAGTGACCTTGTGCTATCGCCAGTACGCGGTGGCCGGCCGAGCGGGCTCCGGCCATCCATCGTGCCCCGCGAACGAACTGCTCAGATTGAGCCTTCAACGTACGAAGATGACCGATCACGGTATCGAGGTACTGAGTGCCTGCCGCGCCCGGTGCAAGCGGCGTTACGTGTCGATCCGCGTGGAAAAAGGGAAACTGCCCGGACTGCGGGCCCGATGCGATCTTGATGGCCGCGTTCCGTTCCCGGCTGCCCGGCATGGCGATCGACTGCCAGATCGTGGGCATCTTTCCGTCGCGGGTACAAGCGCCGACGACCTCGCCGACGAACGTCCAGCCTTCGACGATCTGCACCACCGGCGCATACGGCGCCAGCGGGGGGAGATTTCGGCGCGGATAGAGGCCTGCGTCCGGCGCAGGCCCGCCCAGGCTGGCGATGACGCGGCTCGCCGTGCGCCGGTACTCGTCCGATATCCTCGGATCGTTCAAACAGGACGGCGATCCCAAGACAAAGAGAGATGCACGGCTTGCCATCGCATCTTGCAGGAGTCTGACGGTCTCGACGCTCGCTCTGCCGAGGACAGGAGGTGCGAATACCGCCACATCGCGCTCGCCGGCGCGGCGGATATCGCTGAGCACACGCATGGGACCGCCCGCCCGGCCGGTCAGTTCACTCGTCCACCATTGGGCTACGGGTGGGGCGTAGAGATCGCCGCCGGCGATCAGCTTCGAGGCGGCGTTTGAGGCCAGTCGGGTCAGATCAGGCAGACGGCGTTTGACGCTCTCAATCTCGCTCAAGAGGCCGTCGAGATACCGCTCCGCCGGGCGGTTGTCCGCTCCGAGGCAGACTGACGTCGAAACAACCAGAAGCCCGGCAACATACAACCACGTGCGTCTCATACCCGCTCCTCGGCAATTCCCGATGATACGTCACCGCGATCAGGACGTAGTTGAACGCAAAGAGGCGAGCGATGCCAGACCTCAGCGATTCAGACCTGAGGCCGGATAATAGACGCAGCTCTTCTCAATGCCCGGAGGAGTGCCGGCTTCGAATGCTTCTCTTGGCACATCCAATCGGACCTCGCCATTGCATGCCGGTGCAATCAGGGCTGATCCAGCCGGATGAATTCCGTTGTGACGGTCTCCGGGCCGACACGCAGCAGCCGATATCCCAGTCCCTGCTGGTCGAACGACCTGGCGGTTCCCCCTACGCTGTATATCGTGAGAAACGTGTCCGAGGACCGGACACTGTACGTCTTGTGCGTGTGTCCGCTCAGTATCACCTTGACGCCGTTGGCGCGGACGAGTTCAAGCAGCCGCTTTCGCCGCTCCAACGGCCAGTTGAAGTACTCATCCTTCTCCTCCTCGTCGGCCACGAACGGTGGATGGTGCATGAAGAGAAAGACGTACGTGCGGTTGGCCCGCTTCGCCTCGGCCAACGTCTTGGTCAGCCATCGCCACTGTTGTTCGCCCTCTCGCTCCCAGGCGGCTGTGTCCGTGGGGGAGGAATCCTTCTTGGGCGGAGGCCCCAGCAAGGTCATCGTGTCGATACCGATGAACGTGCAGTTGTTGTGGGTGAAAGCATGGTAGTCCTGCCCGTAGGCCTCCCGGTAGCGGCGCAGTGCGGGCATCGCGTCGATGTCGTGGTTTCCCGGAACCAGCCTCACGGGTACCTTGAACTCCTTCAGTGATTCGTCGAAGGCCTGCCTCTCCTGTTGGTTGCCTTTGTTGATCAGATCGCCGCAGACCAGCACGAACGAAACACTGGCACGTCCGGCATGCTCTCCCAGCTTGGCGAACATTGCCTTGTCCTGTTCCAGGTTCGGGCCGAACCCCATCTGTGGATCACCCGCCTGGATAAACGCAAAGGGTGCAAAAGGTGCCTTGTTTCCTGGGTCGGACCGCCATGCGTCGGCCGTCACTCCTTCGGCGAACACCGATGACGCAACAAGGCATGTGGCAACAATCAACAGAGCCTCGATTCTCCGTGTCATCGCTGTGAAATACCTCCTCATCAACATGACTCGTACCCCTCGGACGGAAGCCCTCGGATTGCCCCTATCGGCACAGGCACGTCACGCGCTAACACTGTGCCGAAGAGGTCACCATGATAAGGGAGCCCGGCCGTCGGCCGCTATCACTCGCTTTGCCGGAGCGTCATCGGACCGAACTCGTCGGGACGAACTCGAGTTCCAGGTCCGCCGTCTTGGCCTTCCAGCTCGGCCCCTGTCAGCTCGGAGATTCATCTCAGTCCTGAGTGCCTGTTCATCGTTGGACCCTATGAGACTGTTCACCACTGAGGCACGGAGGTCACTGAGAAGGCGGGAGACGGCACAGGCAGAGGCTCGTTGCGAGGAGAACGCGTCGTCGATTCTCCCAGCGTTCTGGAGCCCAGCCGGCGTGTCTGATACAATGATATCTACTCGATTAGGGGCAGACTATGGTTCCGGCAATTAGACAGACCGTCACGGTCCAATCCGAGGGGACGGTCGAGGTTCGCTCGCCGGAGCTGCGCCGGGGAGCCAGGGCTGAAGTGATCGTGCTGCTCGAAGGCGCCGAGTGCCCGCCCTCCGGCTCTCCACTGGAGGTACTGGACGCACTGCAGGCGAATCTGCGTCTCACTGCCCGGGCTGCCGCCGATTGGATGCAGCTGGCAGGAGCAGAGCGCCAGCTCTTCGGACAACGCCCATGATCGTTCTCGACACGAACTTCCTGATCATGGGGCTCGTCCCCGGCAGCGCACAGGACAAGCGGCTGCGAGAGTGGCTACAGACCGGGGAACGCCTGACAGTGAGCGTAATCGTGTGGGCGGAATTTCTCTGTGGTCCAGTCACGCGGGACCAGGTCCGCCTGGCCTCTCTTCTGTTTCCGCACCCGGAAGTCCTGCTGCCAGAAGACGCGTCGCATGGCGCAGAGCTCTACAACGCGACCGGACGCCGGCGCGGAAGTCTGGCGGACTGCTTGATTGCTGCTACGTGCCTTCGGCTGAACGCGGCCATCGCTACAGACAACGTCACGGATTTCCGTCTGTTTGAACCGTTGGGTCTGCGGGTGATATCGTCTGCGTAAGCACAGCCAGAGATGCAGCGCGACGAACTCGTGGTCCCGATTCGCCGTCATAGCCTGCAACTCGGCCGACGCCAGCCGATAGGTCAGGTCCGCAGACCGACCATTCGTTGTGTTGCCTCGGGTTGAACGTCAGGTTGCGGTCAACAACAGACAATCCAGAGGGTAGTCCTGCGTCACGCCCGACCCAGCTCAGAGGTCCTGGCTTCCAGGCACCGCCGAACGTCCGTTGCATATGCCGATGGGCTGCGTTACGGTAGCCCGGCGATACGATTGGTCAGCCCCGCTTCTTATTCGGAGGTTCTCATGAATTCCGCTCGTGTCTGCAAGCAAGCTTCACACCCGTGCATCATCAGCATCCTCCTGATCGCTTGGACCATCCTGTGTGCGTGGGTGGCCGATGCCCCGGCGCAGGCCACCGGGACGCCTGGCGCAGCGCCGCACGCCTTTCATGACACCGTCAACTCAGCCCGCGCTCGATCTGCCGACGCGGGGGGCTTTCACGGGGCCGCAGAGGCTCTGGCAGAGGGCAAGGTCCTGCCTCCGCTGGCATTCCGGTTGGGAGACCAGACGCAGACCGATGTTCTGGCCCGCGCCCGTCGCACACACACGAGCCGGCCGGCTCCTGCCGGAACCGTCCATGAGATCACCTATGCAGACGCAACGACGGGCCTGTCCTGCCGGATCGAGTTGCTGGAATACCGTGATGCCCCCGCGATTCAGTGGGTTGCCCACTTCACCAATGGCGGGCCGGCCGCCTTGCCGCCGCTGACGGACGTGGCCGCGCTCGATTTCACCTGGCACTGCGCGGGCGACGCGTTCGTCTATCGGGCGCCGGGGGCCGACGAAACGCCCTGCGATTTCCAGTTCCAGCGCGTGCCTCTTCAGACCATCCGGGTCAAGCGAGCCGCTCTGGACATGCACGCCGGCAGCGAAGGACGCTGTTCGGTCGATTGGCTGCCCTTCTTCAATCTTCAGAGCGGCGACGACGGGCTGATCGTGGCGATCGGCTGGACCGGCCAGTGGTTCGCCCAGATTCACCGCGACGGTACGGCCGCTCGTCTTCGCGCCGGTATGGAAGGGCTGCGTCTGGTCCTGCGCCCCGGCGAGTCGATCCGCACCCCGCGCATCCTGCTGCTGCACTGGCGCGGTCAGCCGCTGGACGGACAGAACCAGCTACGCCGCTTGCTGCTCCGGCACGTCATACCGCAATATGCCGGCCGTCCGGTGGAGATTCCTTCCTGCTACTGCGCGTGGGGCGGGTCGCCGACACCCGTCCACGTCCGGCAACTCGATCTGATCATCGAGAAGAGGCTGCCGTACGACTGTTACTGGATCGACGCCGGTTGGTACGGCACGTCGAACAAACCCTGCCCCAACGTGTTTCAGGGCGACTGGGGTAAGACGGGCAACTGGTGCATCAACCGCAACTACCATCCGAACGGCCTGAAGCCGATCAGCGATAAGGCCCATGCGGCGGGCCTGCAATTCCTGCTCTGGGTCGAACCCGAACGTGCCCTGCACGGCGCCCCCGTCACGCTGGAGCACCCGGAATGGTTCCTTCAGCAGTCTCCCGGACAGAAACGGCGCGAGGGCGAGAACCTGATCCTGAACCTGGGGCATCTTCCGGCTCGCCAGTGGGCCATCGATACGATCTCCCAGTTGATCTCGGACAACGGCCTCGACTGGTACCGGCAGGACTTCAACATCGCCCCGCTGCCATTCTGGCGCGCCGCCGACGCCCCGGACCGCCAGGGCCTCACCGAAATCCGCTATATTGAGGGGCTGTACGCGTTCTGGGACGAATTGCGGCGGCGCCATCCCAACCTGCGCATCGACAACTGCGCCAGCGGCGGCCGCCGTCTCGATCTGGAAATGCTCAGCCGCAGCATTCCACTGTGGCGCAACGACTACAATTGCTTCCAGCATCTGGACCCTGAGGCTTTGCAGGTCCACGGCTTCGGCCTGACCCACTGGCTGCCGCTGCACGCCACCAGCCCGTTCAACAACGCCCCCGGCGACACGTACCGGTTTCGCAGCATCATCGCCCCGGGCGTGGCCTTCGGAATGGACGAGGGCGGCAACGTGGCATACGACGAACGGACCTACCCGTGGGACTGGCACCGCAAGATGCTCGCCGAGGTGCGGCGCGCCAAGCCCTTCTGGTATGGCGATCTGTATCCGCTGACCACGTGCAGCACGGCGCCCGACGCCTGGATCGCTCTGCAAATGCACCGCCCCGACCAGAACGCCGGCGTGATCCTCGCCTTCCGCCGCGCCGCAAGCCCGATCGCCGCGGCCGACTTCCGGCTCGGCGGCATTCAACCTGCTGCGGATTATGTCTTCGAGGACGCGGACAGCGGTCAGACCTGGACCGTCACCGGCCAGACGCTCGCCGCGTCGGGACTGCACTTTACCATACCCCAGGCGAGGAGCAGCCGGCTCGTGTTCTATACCTCCGTCAAGAAATGACCCCGCTTTGCTGCGCGACGCAGAGCCAGCCCACTGATGACAAGGAGTGTGCCACACATCAGTGCAAGAGCGACGACCTTGTCCGTCGGCACAGGTTTACGGCCCAGTTGCATGAGCATATTCAAGAGCGATCCCAGGCCGTAATCGCCCAGGGCGACGAAGGCCAGAGGGACGTAGGTTGCCCATCGTTTCCGACGCAGGAGAAAATACACAAGGGTGACCCCGCCGTAGGGCCAGACTGCCAGGAGCGGAAAGGGGGCAGCCAGTTCAGTGGCAACGAAGTAGCCCACGATAACGATGGGGTAGAAGGCCGCACCCAGACACAGTTGCCAGACACTACCCGGCTCGCCGTTTGCCAGGAAGTGTGTCCGCGTCGGCAGCCGTGTGCCCAGCACTACCAGGGCGACCATCGCCGCGACACATCCAGCGAAGTACTCCCAATGGGCACGCTCCGTGTTCAGCTTGATGAAGCCCAACACGCCGGCGGGCAGCCAGATCGCGAGCAAGATCAGGCGGACCGGCGTGTTCAGCCACGATTCCTCTCGCACGCCGGGAAACAACGCGCTTACCAGGGCGATGGGAAAGACCACCGCGTGCACTGCATGCCACGTGGTGATCAAGACCGCCCAAACCACATGGATCCTGCCGAGCGTGAATCCAGCGTAGGCCTCCATCCCGCCATTCGGGGGTCCGAAGAACAGCGTTTTGGCGATGATGCCCTCGTTGAAGAGCGAGTAGGCCAGGCCCATCAGGAAGAAGCCAGGCAGGCCCACCCGCCACCGTGCCGCGAGTTCGCGGATAAGCAGAATCGGCACTCCGTAGGCCAGGAATTGGAAGACGAACCCCACCGGATTCAGCACGTCGAGGGGCCCCATGTTCGCTGAGAAGATCTCAGTGAGAAGGGGCGTGATACACGCCAGCGTTACCGCGGCCGTGAACTTCTTGCTCACTCTGTGCACGGCTTCCTCCCGAAGTCAACTCGAACAATCGAATTCCTCCAGCTTGCCCTTGCTGGACCGTCGTAGGCGAGCATCATTTCTAAGAGGCAACGATCCATTGATCCTCGTGTCTTTAATGTAACACATTACAGTTCCAGCTTCGCGGCACGAGATAACGAGCGAGAGTGTCTGGGACACTGTCCGGCCATGCGCAGAAACCAATCCAGATCGGGAGCAGCAAAGGGGACGTTACTCCTTGCGTTGCCCCTCGTCTTCCGCATTTCCCATGCCAGCTCCGACCGAGTCTACTGTGCGCCGGGCTTCAACTCCGACGCCGTATATGTCTACGACGGGCACGGCAATCAGGTGGGGCAGTTCGAGGTGACCGCGACCAGCCCGTCGCACAAGGCCAGCTGTTTCGGAGCCATTGCGACGGACAATGACGGATCGATCTGTATCGGAAGCGACCTCCATGATGTGGCCCTGGGGGCGTCCTATTCGGGCACGCGCAACTGCGGCCAGATCTGCACAGAACGATGGCCGGTGGCAGCCTCCTCGCGGTGCATTTCTTCAGTCCGCCGCCGGGAACGGTGGCCGCAGACTCCGTTCGTGTTTGTTCAGAGAGAGTTGCGCGTTTCGCCCTTTCAGCTTCGCTCGGTTACCGCAGAGCCGTTCCCATGTCCCTCACAACAGAGAGGGATGATCGGACGCTCGCAGTCCATAATCCACGATTCGTCCAGGCCTTGATGTTGCAGGGATGCGTTCAACATGCGCAGGGTTCGGCCAGGAACCTGCGGCAGAAGTCGACATATTGCGAGCGACAGCGGAGTACGGGCAAACCGCGTCAATCACATCTTCGGACCGCCCACGAGAACTCGAACGGTGGCCAGGCCGTTGGCCTGGACGGGAACTTCGATGGTCCCTTCCCTGACATCGAGATCTTTCTCGGGTTCCTCGATCAGATTGCACAACTTGGCGGATCGAACGTCGCCCAACATCGGCAGCTTGAGCCGTGCTGTCGCGGACTGGCCGCCCACCTCCCAGAGCCGAACGATCAGGCCATCGCCGGTTTCCGGCGACTTGATGGCGGTAACGAAGACGTGGCCGGGCTCCACCTGACAGATACCACCGGCACCGGCCAGCCGCCCCTTCTGTCCGGCGGGCACAACGATGGGGAACAACGGCATGGCCGCTTGCCATCCGAAGCGGGCAATCTCAGCGGGGGCTGCGGCCGACGCCGTCGTAATAGCGTATCGAAACTCGAAGTCGCCATCCTGGCCGGCCTTGTAGTTCGTATGCCAGTAGTTGTTCATGGCATAGGAGTAGACATGACCGGTGCGAAGGTCGAGCTTCTCGCGCCACAGTCCTCGGAAGATGTCTTCCAGGCACAAGAGCGGGGCGTCCGGCGAGGTCCAGGCGATGACGCCCGCTCTGTTCTTTACGCTCACCCAGTGCTGGGCCGTAAACCAGTCCCGACAGGCGCCCGGCAACATGTCCACATCGGCGCGAAGCTGGCCGTTGGGAATCTCAATGCGGACTTCCGGTTCGGCCGCGTTGAACGGAAAGGCGAAGTAGACGGCCTCCTTGTCATAGTTCAGCTTTCGGGTCAGGCGGTTGACGATGTCCACCCGCTTGGCGTGGTTCCAGAGGGTCACGGTGGTCTCGATCTTCGGGGCGAAATCCCCCGAACCCGTGATGACCACCTCCTGGCCGAGGCCCGGCAGCGATCGACGAAGGAACTTCGTCGCGCTGCCGACGGCGACGCGGAGCCTGGGCGTGGCATATTGCCTCTGGATCATCTTGGTCCCATTGCCGCCCTGAACATAGATGTAACTGTTGAGCGTATACGGAGCCTTCGCGTCCACCATCTCCCTGCCGTCAGCCTTGTCCACGAGGCTTCGGATTCCGCCGGTGCGGCGGTCGAACACCGCCTTATAGAATGCGTTTTCCAGAACCGGCTCACCTGCCGAAATCTCTTCGGGATTCTGGACGGCCGCCGGATTTCCCGCCGCCAGCGGGAAACATTTGTAGCCCCAGGCCGGAACATCGCGGATCAGTATGGTGGCCCCCTTCGGACCCGCCATGCAGGGCAGAGCCTTCTGCGTATCGGGGTCCAGGGGCACCTTGCCCTCCGGCAGCGTCAGCTCCAGCGCGTCCGTCCGAGTCCACGCCGTGGGGTTGAAGATGAACAGCGAATCGGCGGTGGTGGACACGAGCCCGGCCAGGCGCGCCATGCCGCCATCGAGCAGGGCCTTCGCCTGTTTCTCGGCATCGTAGGCGAATGCGGCCTTGATCTTCCACTGCCCGAGCGTCTGAGCGCCCTTGGGGTCACTGATGCTCGCCCATGATCCCCATGTGTGCTCGTCGTAGAGAAGGATGTTCCGCCAGAGCTCGTAGAAGGCGTCCTTCGCAACGGGTTGGGCGTCCAGGATGCCGCAGGCGCCGGCCAGGGCGTCCGCCGCCGACGCCGTCTCGTGCATCCGGCGATTGAGGGTCGTTTCCTGAGCGGAGGAGGCCGCACCGTCCTCCCAATAGGTCCCGCCGCAACCGCGGATCACAGGGACCTTGTCGGCGAAACGTCCTTCGATGTACCGGAAGAACTCGGCGTTTGTGGACAGAATGACCTTGGGGTACTCGTATCTCTGGTTCCATGCATGGACGACCTCCGCCAGCCGGGCATCCAACGGGCAGTTGTCGCTGAACGCACCGTACAGGTAGATCGCATCATACGGGTAGGCGGGCAGGGCTTCGTGCCGGCGGATCAAGCCCATGATGGCGCCCTCCGGATCCGGCGACAATAACTGCGACGCGTGCCCGTAACCGGGGCTGAAGTAGGTCAGGACGCGAGCCCCGTCCGGCCCCTCCCACCAGAACAGATGCTGCCCTTGCGAAAACGTGGCCTCCGACTGCAGATGGGTGAACGTGCATGCCCGATCCGTATTGATCCCCGTGGCGAAGTACCGAATCCCGGCCGCCCTCAGCGTCGAAGGCAGCGACCACACCTGCGTCGGCACGTCGGAACTGAGGGCGCTCTCAAACGGAATGCCGTACTCCCGCTTCAGTCTGGCGGCGTAGTACAGCCAGCGGTTCAGCTCTTCGTGCGAGCACAGCCCCGTCAACATATTGAGATAGCTGGAGAGCACGCCGATACGGCCCTGCCTGGCCAGTTCCAGGAACTCGTTCCGCCGGGCCGGAGGTCTGTCTTTCAGATAGTTCTCCGCCTGCCAGGAGGTCTCGCAGTTCCACTTGAAGTCCGGAAACTTATGGCACAGGTCTATGGCCAGATCGGTGTTCTGGTCGTGCCGCTCGACCACGCGCGGCTGAAGGTCGGTGTAGCCGATATCGGTGTGGGCGCTGGCGGCAATGTAGATCTTCCATTGCCGCGAAGGAGCCAGCATGGTCTCCGTTCGATAGGAGCCGGCAGGTGTTGTCAGTTCCACATCGACGCGCGTCGGCGACGGGACCGGCGCCACGCCAACCTCCTGCATCGCGTCACCCAGTTGCCTGCTCGTGGCCACCGGGAACTGGAGCGTCTCAGCCCCTGCTTTGACCTTCAGCGTTCCTTCGCTCGCCAGGTGGATGTTCCGGATCGAGACCCGCACGACCTGCCGGAGTTCGCCGTTCTTCTTCGAGAGGAGTCCTGTAGGCTGGGCGCTCACCTGAATGCTGCCGGAGGTCTCTTCTGAACCGACACGATTCAGGCTCAACGCGTCGTAGAGGATCCATGATCCGGTCGACGTCAACGTCAGCAGGTTGTCGCCCTTCTTCAGCGTGGCGGCGTTCAGAATCAGTTTCAGCTCAACGGGCTTGCCCGCGGCGGGAATCGTGAGTGATGCATCCCCCTTGCCGTTGGCGAGTCGGAGCAATCCGACGGCATCATTCAGTTGGACGCGCAGGCCCGTTGGGACGGCCCCCTGAACGTCGACGAGGGCGATTCGCAGTTTGTAGAACCCCTGGGGTTCTTCCGGTAGAGCGAACCGAATCTGGAACGGGTGTTCTCGACCGCCGGCCCAACTGTCCGCCGGTCCGGGGTGAATGTAGCTCCAGTCCTTGTCGGGTTGTCCCTTGCCGACGACGTAATCTATGTCTTTCGGAAAGGTTGCCGGATACTTGGAGTAGTTCCTCGCCAGGGCAAGTTCGGAGTAGTTGCGATCGAAGGCGCCGATACTCCAGACACTCTGCTCGGCGCGGCAGACTTGAACACACAGGGCCATCCACAGCCCGACGCACACCAGCATTCGTGAAGTTCTCATAGGTTTCCTCACACCTCGACGGGGTTTCGAATAGCCCTGCGCCTGGGACGGGTGCTTCGACAGAGCGACGGCGCATGCGCACGGACGGATTCTACCCGGCTGACGACCTCTTTCCTACAGGCATGCAAGACCAGGAATGCTGTCTCTCGCAGAGGCGCATAGTATGCAGAGACGGTCGAATTGCCGGTGCAGTTGGTCGTACAGTCCGCATCTTATCCTGCTCAGCCCCGCCGCATCGTGTTCGACGCTGTCCGGGCCGGCCTGGCCCCGGAGGCGAAGCCCATGGTCTGCGTCTGCAAGCGGCTGCCTGCTATGGGTCAACGACAACTGCTCATGCATCGAGTGGCGCCGCGCGTCTATAACCCCAAGCTCACGGCCCATGGAAAGGCCGGTTGCGGCGTCTACTATGCCTGGCTTGCCTGCGATCGCGTGAGCCCAGAAGCGGTTCAGAAGTCGAAGCCCCGGACGTTCTCGGAGACCTGAGGGACTTGTACCAGTCATTGACTTGTCGCGAGTCGGGGGCATCATGTGGGGACATTCGACAAGCGAGCGTGTGATGGCCGTGCCTGGAGGGCAGCACATATGACTCCGTCAGAAGGGTTGCGTCGGCGGCGGTTCCGGCATGTGCCGATGCCAAACAGGTCTGGAGCCGCGGGGCTTGCCTTGCTGCTGTGTGGCGCGATGGCAGGCGTGCCATCCGCCCATGCCGAGCCGGCCTTCAATCCGAAAGAGGCCCTGGGTTCCAAGATCGCTGTCTGTTATCACCCGATGTGGCTGCTGATCGACGAGGATCGCGGGCAGCCCGTTGTTGGGGAGCGCGTGCCACCATGGGGTGCCCCGACAGTCGAAGTCTACGTGGAGCGGGTTCGGCGTAATCTCAGTGCTTTGGAAGCCAACCCGAAGCTCAGACTGAATTATGAGTGGTCGGCCTGCGAGTTGGAGGATATGTGCCGGCGTTTCCCGGACATTCCGCCGCGCATGGTGGCGCTGCGCCGCAAAGGCCAGCTCGACTTCGTCGGGGGTGAGTACTCCCAGCCACATGCCTGCACGCTGGGCTCGGAGAGCCTCTGGCGACAATACGAGTACGGCACGGAGATCTTCCAGAGGCGGCTGGGCAAGAAGATGACGGCCCACGCCGCTCAGGAGACCCAGCTCACACCCCAGCAGCCGCAAATCCTCCGCCATTTCGGTTACGAGGTCCTCGTCCTGCCTCCGTTTCCCTGGGCGCTGACGGTTACGGCCGGGCCGTTCACGCTGGTGGGACAGGAGTTCGGCACAAGCATCAAGAAGGGCGATGAGTTCATCCACGCAGAGGCCCTCGATGGCACCACAATTCCAGTCTATCTGCCCGCCTCAACGGACGAACACCATGCGCTGATGAAAGGCTTCTACGCACCGCCGCCGCTCCAAATCGACTTCCCCGATATGGCCGAGTACGGCGCCCCGTCGCCCACGGTGGAGCCGGTCCTGTTGGCCGAGGCGCTGGCCGAACGGCTCAAGGCAGCCCCGCCACGCGCCCGTGGCCGTGTTCACACCTACTGGTCCTACACCGAAGGGGTCTGGGCTGAAGAGCATCTCCGCAACAACCGATCGGCCGAAGAGACTGCTGTGTTGGCGGGCAACCTTCTGGCGATGGCACGGCTGGCAGGCGGGCCCATTCGCGATGGCCAGCAGCGACTGAAGGCCATCTGGCTCGACATCCTCAAGTATCAGCACCACGATGTCGCCTGGATCGAAGTGACCGACCTCAGACGCAAGGCGATCAGTACGTTCAAGGCAAGCGTGACAGGCTGCCAGAATCTCATGGCTGAAGCGGCAGGGCGGCTCGTCGAGACCGATGACCGCTCGTTGGCGGTCTTCAATGGCCTGCCGCAGCCTCGCAGGGCGCTCATGGACGTGCCGGTCGGGCAGGTCCCGGGTGGCGATCCGAAGTTCCAGAGGTTAGGAGACCGATGCTACGGCTTCCGCGACCTGCCCGCAGGTGGCTTTGAGAGTTTCCCGCGGTCCGAGGCAGGGTTCTGCGAATCGACCGAACAGGCCATGCCTGACTCCGTCGCCACCGAGCATTATCGCGTCGAATTCTCACCGGAAGGACTGATGCGGCAGCTCTCCACCCGAGATGGCCGGAACCTGTTGTCATCCGGTCAGTACCTCGGCGGAGAACTCCGGGCGATAGTGGGCAAACGCTGGGTGAACAACCGATCGCTCGGGACTCGCTTCTATGACGGTGATGTCTGCGCGATCGTGGAGCGGTCGGGCCTGCTCAGTCACGAATCCCAAGGCACCCGGCCGGGGATCGGTGCGAACCCGTGGGTCCGGCACGGGAAGGTGGGCGGTGCCCTGCGCCTCTCAGGGGCGGACTGGCTGGTCGTACCGCATCTGGGCACGTTCGAGAGCCTGACAGTCGCCCTGTGGGTCAAGCCGGCCGTCATGGCCTGCCCCCAGCACTCGCTGTTGCACACCGACGGCTGGAAAGCTGGCGGCGTACACTTCATTCTCTCGAGCGACGGTCGGATTCAATTGGCCGTTAACGGCGCTCGCCCGCAGGACGTGTTCTCCAAGACGGCACCTCTCAAGGAACTGGGACAGTGGTACCACGCCGCCGTTGTCTACGACGGGCGCAAGAAGGCTGTGCGATTCTTCATCAACGGTCACACCGACAACGAGGTACCACTGGAACGGGCTGTTCCGGCCGTCCTCGATGGCGGCCGACTGGGCTCATGGGACCAGGGGGCTCGGGCGTTCGAAGGGATGCTCGACGACGTCCGGATCTATGAAACGGCGCTCGAACCGAATCAGATCGCGGACATCGCGGCCGGTGCTGCCCAATCGCCGGCAGGCGAGATCGTCGCGTGGTGGAAGCTCGATGAGTCGGACGGAGACATCGCCATGGATGTCTCCGGCAAGGGCCATCACGCCCGACTGGTTCGCGATTCCGCGATGCGCGACATACCTGTACAAGAGCGGTATTTCTTCTTCAAGCACGCCCCCGCAATCAAGGCCGAGCTGGAGTTCGATTTCCAGGGCGATGCCATTGGCGACTTCCATGTTGATCCCACAAAGCTCAATGTCTACTACCCTGCGATGGGTGGAGAGATCCATTACGACATCCCCTTCGGCTGCACGGCGGCGCGGGAAGAGGAGCAGATTATTGCAGCCCGTTGGGTGTCCTGCGGCGGGCTGACGTATGTCAATCGCGGCACGCCGAAGCACTGGGTTCGCAACGGTGTCATAGCGAATACGATCGCCTGGGGCGGCCGCCATTTCTCAAATCGGGTCCAATGGGAATGGACACAAGCGGCGGCCAAGTATGACCTTCGTCTGTATGGAAAGCAGAAGGTGGAGTACTTCCTGATTCCCTCCGGCCACTACGATGCCGCCCGGATTGTCCGGGATGTCGAATCGCTGATTGCACCGGTCTTCGTAAGCCGGGGCAAGGGCCGAAAGTCGTTCTACGAAGTGAAGGCCCCCAGCCTGACGGTCACATCGTTGTTTGAAAAGGAGGATGAGGTGTGGGCTCGCGGATACAAGTTGCCTGGGGACGACACGTCGCCCTTCCGCGACTGGGAGATCTTCAACGTATCGGTCCGGAAGCTTCGCTGAATTGCCTCCAGTCACTCCTGTCCCCAGCCTTCAGCCGGATTTGAACCGGCCTTGATCCGACTTGGCTTCACCGGCAATCCATACCGACAACGTCATTCAGCGCGTTTCGATAGTGGGGGGCTGCTCACCGACTCCGCCACGTTTCACTGGTCTTCGGAGAACGATCATCTGCTGGCGATGGGCCAAGTTCCGCGCTGCAACGACCGCGCGGGTACGAAGAACCCCTCTGAGGAAGACGAATATGACGCCCACGATGTTCACTGGATGGCCTTGAATCAGGCCTGGCGCCCCGTCATTCTGGCCGACCGAGATTGGAAAGGCCAAACGCACACGTCTCTGCAAATAGACGAGGACGGAGTCTCGGCGAGAGACAGGGTTCGAAAAGCGATCCCGGAGGCGGTGAAGGATTGTCCGAATGTAGTGAGCGGGTATTGATCGCAGCAAGACAAGGCAGGCAAGCAGCTCCGTTGGCTGTCGGGACACTCCGCGTTGGGATGGTGCGGTTGGAGGGGGAACAGTACAACAAGAGGACATATGAAACCTTCGTCCCTCTGTGGGATAGGTTGCCGCTCGTGGGGCTTGGAGATGTAGCCGAAGAGGGCCGATGGACTCGCACCCTCTCCGTGTAAACCGGGCACGCGCGGCAGGGGGGGCGCGAGCACTGTGGCTGGCGTGACGAGGAGCAACGATGACCAAGCCGATCATCAGATGTGCGTGGATACTGGCACTGTCCGCCAATGTGTGCCGGTCGGGGGATGCTGACGAGATCGCCAACGCGACGCTCGCGCTGAAGCTCGGGACAGACTCCGCCGGTACCCCGCTCGTCACACGGGTCGAGTGGTCTCGAGATCATGCTACGATCTTCGAGGCCGATGCAATACCCGCCGGCCTGGCCGCGTGGCTGCCGACTGATGTGTTACCCAAGACGGAAGGGGTTCCGGATGGCACCGTCTGGAGGATCAGCGAGGATACCCACCTTCACCGCGCCGAGGCGACGCAGGAACTGAGCGAGGGCCTGCGGGTGACGTGGGTTGTCGAACTTGCCAAGCAGGGTTCTCTGTTTCGGATGTACGTGCGAATGGCCAATGGCGGTTCGCGATCTCGGCCCGTCGAGTGGTTCCCCGGTTGGAGGGCCTCGTGGAGGATGTCGGGGGATGCAGAGGGTCTTCGCTACTGGAAGGCATTGTCGTTTGATCGCGTCGATCGCTCGTTGAGCGCCGGCCAGGAGGTCGGCCTTCGAAGCCGATTGCACAGCTCAGACGAGATTGACGGTGGAGGGATGAATTCCTACTGGATCGTCAGTGGGAGGGATTGCCGGCTGTACTTCGGCCTGGCCTGGTGCGGTGGCTGGGAGGCGAAACTCAGTGGGCGATCGCAGGGGATCCAGTTTTCTGTCCGACTGCCGCCCAGCGAGACCCAGTTGACGCTGGCGCCCGGGCAGGAGATAGCCGGACCGATTGTCGAGGTTACCGCGCTCCGCGGCACCGATGAGATGACCGGCCGTGCAGAGTGGATGGCCCAGCGTGCGGCCCTGGCGCGATCTCTGTATGGCGGTCCGGCACCGTCGTATCCGTTGAGCTACAACAACTGGTACGTGACGCGGTTCAACGTGAGCGCGGACTTCCTCAGGCGCCAAGTGGCCGCGATGGCCCCCTACGGTTTTGATGCGTTTGTCGTCGACGCGGGATGGTACGGGAAGACAGGGCAGTGGACTCCGGACATTCGCAAGTTCGGTGTTGGAGGGTTCGAGGCAATCCTCGCCTCGGCTCGCGCGCAAGGGGCCCGCACGGGCGTCTGGACATGCCCCGCATACATCAATGCACCGAAGGGCGGACTGCCGCCGGGGGTGGACGTTCCGGACCACTATGAGGAATTCTTCGACGGGCACCTGTTGGACCTGACCGGCGTGGATTTCAAACGGGTCCTGACCGGGCATGTGGCCATGTTGCGCAAGCGATGCCGCGCGGACTGGTGGAAGTACGACGGCAACTTCTTCGTGCCCCGGTCGCGGGCCGGCGTGATGCGGAACGTCGTGTCATTTCAGGACGCCTTGCTTGCGGTCCGTAAGGACCAGCCGGATCTGTTCATCGAGAACTGCCAGGGCGGGGCGCGAATGCTCAACGAGGTGACCCTGCTGGCGACGCAGGCGACGTGGCTTCGCGACGGAGGCGGCAATGGGTTGGGCCACGCCCGCGAGAACATCGCAACGGTACTGGGGGCCCTGGATATCGTTTTTCCATGGGCAGCCGAGCGATGGACCAACAACCTTCAAAAGATGGATCCCAACGACGAGGAGTTGACGAGATACTACTGTCGCAGCGCCATGCCCGGCACATGGGGTATCGTCTCCGATCTCAGCGCGATTCCCCAGGGACAACGGGCGGTGATTCTCAAGGAGATCCGGCACTATCGCAGGCTGAACGGACTCAAGCCGGGATGCCTGTACGAGCTGGCCTTGCCGGCGGAGAAGAGGGCGGTCGTCGGGATTACCTTCTACACTCCGGCCAGGTCACAGGCGGCCATCCTGCTGTGCCGCTGGAACGGTCGGGATGAACTCGACCATCCGGTACGGTTGGCGGCATTGAGGGAGGGTTCGCGATACGGAGTCGAGGATGTGGATAGTGGTGTGGTTTCGCAAGTCGACGTCCGGACGCTGCGCGGCGAGGGCATTCGCGTCCGTTTCTCTTCATCGCGGATGTCCGCGTTGGTGTTCGTGCAGGCCGTTCCGTAGACAGGCGAACGTCGACTATCCCGATGCGCAGATCGACCAGTCCCCAAGTGGTCCAAAGGGTCTTGACCTGCCGCGGCTTCGTGCACGCGATGGCGTTCCCCACCTTCGCCGGCCTGATGCGGCAGCATTTCAATGCAACCCCGCCCCCCGATGTCGGCGAGCTGTCCGCCGGTCCCGGGGCCGTTCGAATGGGCTACTTCCACGAGTTCTGCAAGAACCTGGATTTCCTGCACTTCACGCCGTCCACCCACCTGGCCAGGTCCGGTCAGTGCGGCAAGTGGGGCGACAACCATGCCATCTTCAAGGCGAGCGGTGGCAGCTTGATGCTGAATCCGAGCAGCGTCAGCGGGGAAACTGGAGGATCCGCCGATTCACCATGAATATCTCAGAAAGCTGGCGGCAACTGCGCAGGAGCGACCGCTGATCCAAAGACCGAGGCAGGGTGCCGGCCGTGGGTGTCTGGCAGCCTCGCCGCTCCACGAGCTACTCCAGATGGAAGGTTCGGATCTTCCACGGCTCCGAGGCAATCCGCAGGCGGCTGCCTTGGATCGTTGCGTCGTTAAGCTTGTTGCCGAGCAGGTCCGTCTCGGCGGCCTTGTTCAAAGGGAGGTTCACTGCGGCCACAGCGTCGACCCGACGGCCTTCTGTCTCCACGAACCGTAACTCATACCCGCTGCCACGCTTCTTGCGGAACGCCGAGATCTGGACCCCGCCCGGCGACACGCTCAAGAAAGCCTTGGACAACGGCAACTCACCCGGCCGCGGCTCCCCGACGGTGCAGGCCAATGGCCGTGCGAAGGCCGCCGCGGCACGCAGACGATCGGCATGGTCCATCGTCCCTCCGTGGGGCAGCAGGGCATGGCGATACTCAGCGTAGACGGGCCAGCCGTATTCCTTGGTGAAGTGCGATTCCCACTCCCGCATCGCAAGGTTCCACACCGCGCCGGCCTGGTCCCGCCTGAAGTACTGGGTGCCCGGATGCAGCACCAACAGCCCCTGGTCCTGGCCGAGGAGGTCCACGAACGTCAGGGCGTGGAACGCGGGATTCTTGGTGTCTTCTGTGCCGAACGGGAAGTCCCGCACGACACGCGCCACGGGAAAGCTCGGCAGGAATGAGAACCAGTAGCCCTCCCGGATGTCCGGCGGCGAGGTATCGGAGTGCGGCGGCAGCGACGCCAGCAGGCGACTGGTGACCTCTACGTACGGCAGTCCGGCCGCAAGCGTCACCCGCGTCTCAAACTTCAAATAGGACCAGGCGTGTTGGGCGCGGATCGTGGCCCAGAGCGGGCCCCTGGCCAACCAGTCGATCTTCGCCTTGGACTTCTGGCTGTCGTAGAACGCCGGTGGGTTCGGGCGGGTCGAGAGGTTGGGGTTCGGGCGCCCCGTGAGTCGCGGGAAGGCACCGTGCGATCGGTTGAGCATCTCGCGCCCCGAGGGCTTGGCGATGAGGCTGGCAACGCCTCCGGTCACCGGGTCCAGGCCGACACGAACGAACTCGTTCTCCAGGGTCAGCTTCGCCTCGTCGACACGCAGATCGGTCTCGGTCGGCGGCAGAGACTGGGGTGAGAACGCGAGGAAATAGGTGTCGTATCCCGCCGGCGGCACCTCGCGCGCCAGGAACGCGACATCGACCACTTCCAGATTGCCCGCCGGGTCCTTGCTGCCCTTGACCATCTGGGACGGAACGACGCGGCCGTCTCGGTTCTTGACCGCCACATCCCGGCTCTGTGGCGGTACGGGGTAGACGCGCCCGGTCGCCACGACGTCGGTCCGCGACCAGCCGTGGGGATTGAACACCACGGCCGCCGACTGGCCGTGTTTGGCCGATGCGGAGTGGATGCGCTCACGGAGGTGCCGCAGCGCGCTGTCCCAGACGGCCTGGCCTTGCTTCTGGGCGGCGTCCAGATGGTTGTAGCCGATCGTTCCCCAGGTGAAGTTGTGGAAATCCTCGATTCGGTCGAAGGGTGCCATCCGGTCGCCTTGCCAGCGGGAGTACTCGCAAAGCCCCACGTCATGACTCTGGGATGCCAGCAGGTCGCGCCAGGCTTTCTCCAACGCGTCCACCTGCGATGGGTGTCCGAGCGACGCGGCGATCGCGTCGAACAGCTCCGCTGCCAGGAGCAGGGCATCGACCTTACGGTCGAGGATGCGGACTTGATCGCCGCCCAGGCCCCAGGTGAGCGACTTGTTCCACGCGTCCATCGGCAGGTACAGGGTCTGCTGCGTCTGCGCCCCGTACTTGTCGAGATACTGTCCGACCGTGACGAACTCCACTCCGGCCAGTGTCTGGTACTTCGCGGGGGACGTGAGGTAGGCGGGCTGCTCGGGCGACTCCCAGCCGAACTCCTCCCAGGCGAAGATCAGCGGTCTTCCGAGCGATGCGAGCTTCTTGAACTCGGCAGAGGCGGCAAGCTTCTTCAGGTCCGGCGAATAGCCGAAGAGCGCATTCTTGGGAACGCAGGGGAGCGCCGTCCCGTCGAGGCCTTTCCACCGCATGACATTGAGGTCCATCCGGGGACAGCCCGCCCGGCCCCAGGTGTCCAACTGGGCCAGGCTGGCGTAGCGGAAGCCGGCCAGGGCGGCCATCTGCGGGACCTGCGGATGGGTGAATTCCTCCTCTTCCAGAAACGTGACCATGTCATAGCCAAGGGCCTTCCGGATCACCTCTCGTCCGACGACGATCTGTCGGATGTTCGACTCGCCGCTGATCGTGGTGCCCATCGGCTGGCCGTAGGTTCCGCCGATCAACTCAACCTTGCCCGCCGCGAGGTACTTCTTCAGTCGTTCCGTCACCTCCGGGAACTTCTCCGCCATGAGCTCGTAGGCGCGGGCATCGAGGTTGATGCAGGTCCTGACATGGGGCGGCCGATCGGCCATCTCCATCGCGTCGGTCACCGAGAGCGCACACGATTCGATCCCCAGTTGCCACCCGATGCCGATGTAGCTCCAGTGATTGCAGATGGTCAGGCAAACGCCACCGGTCCCTTCGGCGGCCGCGGCCCTCCGCGCGATCCCCGGCTTCGACAGCAGGGCCCCCGCACCACCGGCCAGACCAGCCTTCAGGAGACTCCGCCGAGTCATGGCTTGCTTCATGTTGAAGACTCCGCCTCTGGTTCTCGAAGAGGATCCTTGGTGTCTCAACCCGCATGACCGATATGGACTCACCCGGCGGCGCCGCCGGGCTGTGTTCGGCTATTGTACAATGCGCCCCTCTCCGTGCACCCTTCCGTCTGACCTGCGTCCTGCATCGCTACGTGTAGAGACCGTCTGGAGGCACTGGCTACCTCGAAACCGACGAACTTCGGAGCGGTCCGCCACACGCTTCGCTGTTGCTTCGCGGCGCTACGGTCCGTCCACAATGAGTTGACTTTCGCCCTTCGAGACCTGCACCTCCTTGATCTTCGCGGCTCGGAAGACCTTCAGCGTGAACGTGCCGCCGCTGCGGATGGTGATGGTGCACGGCTCGCTGGGCGTCCGGCAGTCGGCACAGATGAGGTCCACCCGGAAATCATGGAACTTCAGGTTCTCGATGCCGTGGCGCCCCGTCTTCGTGATGTGCCACGTGATGGTGTTCGCCGGGGCATCGATGTCGAAGCCCAGAACCGACTCGATGAGATTGGCCACCGGTCCCAGGCCACCCCACCCCACGAAGTCCGCCACGCCGTGGCCCTGCGGCTTGTCCGGTGCCATGTTCTCCTTGATAGTCCCCTCCTTCCGGAAGACCTCCAGTTGAGCCCTGAAGTACTTCTCCGAAAGGTCGCGTGCGAAGTCCTCATGCCCACTGACCCTCAGGCCTTCCTGAACCATGCACTGCCCCGAAGGCCAGACCGCTCCCCGCCAGTACTGACCCGTGTCGCCGTTATACCCCACACTGTCGGCGGACAGGCTGGGAATGCCGTTCCGCCGGCCGAACGAAGCCGGGTTCCTCAGTTCTCTCAGGATCCGGGCGACGCGATCCGGCGGCGCAATCCCTGCCAGCAGGGGCCAGAACATGTGGATGTGCTTGCAGAGCTTCCCCGGCTCGACCTCCGTGATGAACCGGTTGTCTCGGGTCAGATCGTTGTAGATGCCGTTCCTCTCGTCCCAGAAGAAGGAATTGACGATCTCACCCAGCTTCCGGTGCTCTGCGTCGAAGAACGCCCTCAGGTCATCACGTCCGACCGCTGCCGCCATCAACGACAGACACCGCGCCGATAGCGCTTGATACGACGTGGCTGATACGGCGCAGTGCATCAGTGCGTTTCTCGGCGAATCGTCGGCTTCCTGCTCCCCGCGGGTCCAGTACAATCCATTCTCCCGTCGCATGTAGGTCATGAACCATTCATAGTGTTTCACGATCGGCAGGAGGACCCCGATCAGACGCTGCCTGTCGCCGGTGATCTTGTACCACTCCCACTCCGCCCACGCGAAGAGCGGCGGGTTTACCGGAAACCAGACGTAGACCTCGTGATTCCCCCGGTCCGTCTCGCGGCAGATGAAGCCGTTCTCATGCTGCCGGGCATAGCAGTTGTCGAAGGCCGTCACAAACGGATACGCCTGGTGACCGTAGCGCGCGAAATGGAGAATGAACGCGGTGTCGAATACCATCGTGCTGCCCCAGGGGCCCCAGGACCTGATGCCGCAGATGTTGGCGACGGCCTGATGGTCGAGTGTCTCGGGTGAGAAATACCACACACTCATCAGCGTCTTCCAGCAGTACCAGTAGGCGTCGATCGAGTCAGGTCGGCCATCGTAGACCGGCACCGGAAGCAGGGGCTTGATGTCTTCAAATCGAGGCATGGGCGGTCCGACGTAGCTCTTGACCTCGTACCACGGCGAGAGTGGCTCGCTTTCTCCGAACTCAATCGGCTTGTGATGTCGCCAGTGGGCACCGACCCGCGGATTCCGATACCGAACGCTGTCGTCGGCGGTCGTCTCGATTCGCGGCGAGCCTGTGGTGAACCGCGCCGCCGCCGCCTTCTCCAATCGCAGGCCCCGTTCGTCGCGAGGGATGATGTGCCAGTAGTAGTCCGTCTGTGGAACCACCGCGAGGCGATAACACGTCTTGTCCTCCGGCAGGTCCACGTTCAGGAACGGCTTGCTCATGTCCTTGTTTCGGGAAACCCTGAGCGTTACGCCAGGATAGTCAAACCACAGGAGTCCGTTGTGATTCTTGCGAGTTGGGTATGTCCATCTGAGCGTTGCCGTCAGAGAAGTATTCAGGACAGCTCCGTCGCTTGGAGAGACGACGGTCAGTGAAGTGGAATCGTCACTCGGCGTGGGACCTTGCCCCTCGGAGACAAGGCATGAAGTCCACAGCAGGGCGATTGTTGTGTACAGGGTCAGCGGTGCGGTATGTCTCATGTGATGCCCTTCGTCGCGTCCAGTGAGTGGCCGGAGATCGTTGCCACAGATCCCCTCCCGATCACGGATCAGGAATCGAAGCGCCTCGTCGCAGGGGAAGGCTTCGCGGGTCTCTTTACACGGTCGGGCTTCATCTTCTCGCCCTTACGAGCCCGATCTCGATCAATTGAAGATTGGCTTCGAGTGCCAGTTCGCTGAAATAGAGCGCACCCAGTGAGTTGACGTCCTTGCTGACGCCCAACCACGGATCGCTCATCCGCTCATGCTGAGACCCCATGTACTCGCCGTCGGTTTTCTGACCCCAGAAGCCACATTGGATGACCCGATCGCGCAACTCACCGAACAGCGGGTCGCCGGTAAACCTGGCGAGGCGATCCAGGCAGTAGTACTTGCGATTGTTGTAGCAGTAGTTCGAGTACTGGAGGTAGTTCTCCTGCTCCGCGTGACACGTCTGCGTCGGATTCTTCACCCAACTGAGCTGCTTGGGACACCACATCAGAAAGGCGAACCACGCATCGGCCTGGGCCCTCCTGAGCGCCTCGGGGTCGCGTGTGTCGTCATACCTGTTCAGCCAGTACTCCACTGCCTGCCAGACGCTGTCAGCCTCAAAATCCTTCGGCCACAGATCCACGTGAGCGCCGGAAAACCAGAATCGGCCTTCGACCTTGTCGCGCAGGAATTGCTCCATGTCGGCCGCCAGTTTGGCGTACTTCGGATCGCCGGTGATCTTGTGGATGATCGGCATCGCCACCAGCGTCCGGCCACAGATGACAGACATCGACGGTTGTGCGCCTCGCCGGTAGTCCACCACCTGCGGCAGGCCGCCGTCAGGGTTCTGCTGGCGGACGATCCAGTCTGCGATCCGCACAGCCGCGTCGTACCAGGCCCTCTTGTCGATACCCTCCTTCTGCCTGACCCGTTGCCACAGCATCAGCATGTAACGCGCGGCATATCCGTTCATATCCAGCTTGTACCCGAAATTGGGGCTGTGATCCGCAGAGTTGAACCTGCCGGGTCGATTGAAAGGGGTGATGTCTCTTTCTGTTAACGGTGCGGTGCTCATCCTCCATTGGGCCGGGTCATCATTCAACTCATAGTTCGTTTCGATTACACCGTAGTGCGGGTCGTTGGGATCCGTGTGCTGTGCGGCGAGCATGAACTCCAACGTATCAAACGCCCGTTTGCGCCACTCCGCGTCCCCCGTCTGCTCGTAGATCAGATAGTCCAGATAGGCGTTAACGGGCGATTCGGCCGTGTAAACGATCTTCCAAAGGTCCATGATCTGGTAGCCCTTGCCGGGCCTCCACATCCTGCTCTTGCGACGACCTTCCAGATACAGGTCGAAGGCCTGCTGAGGCGTGCGGACTCGAATAGGCTGGACCTTGTAGTTGTTGATCTTGATCCAGTCACGGACCAGTGTGGTAGTGGCTTCGGCAGAGCGACCCGAATCGTTGAGAAAGACCTGAAGCGGCATGTCGTACTTCACGCCCGGCTTCAGCTTGCACCCACCCACGCGGAACTGCGGAGGGGTGAAGCGATTCCGGAAGTGAAACCCCGTGGCGCCGGTCCATGTCGTGGGGTTCAGGTAGTCGCTCGCCGGATCGATTCCAAAGAGCGTTACGAGCGACAGGTCCCGTCGGAACATGACGGCTGCGGGAACGCCGACATAGGTCAACCGGTCGCGGTTCACGACCTCGGCGTTCCCCGCGAAGGGATACAATGTACACCGCCAGTCATAACCTCCAACTCCATGATAGCTCAGGCAGACCTCCCAGCCGTCGAGGGATCGGTCCACAGACCAACGAGGGGAGAGCAGGGCCGCGGTGACATCCGGCTTGAGCGACACTTCCATGTCAAAGCTCAACATTGTGCCGTCGACCTGCTGCCGGCCCGCAAGGCGGGCCGTTCCTGAATCCAGCCGCGTAGCCGTCCCTGCCGTCAGCCAGCGTTCCTCGTCGGTGTCGATGTGTCGAAGTGCCAGGAGGCCATTGCAGACTCCGCTTTCCACGGGTGTGCTGTGAAGGTACATCCTTCCCAGACTCCAGCCGCCGGGATAACGTTCCAGGTCCCATCGGAGTCCGGCGTTGTTGGTCAGGGTAAGCATCTCGATTGGTTTGCCCGGTCCTCCTCCGTTGATGGGTACACCGCCTGCCATCTCTGGATGTGAAGCCGCATGGTGCGCCCGGACTCGCTCCGGAGACAAGACCGTTGCGTAGATCGCCACCTCGGCCATCCTGCCGCGAAGGTGCATTCCTCCTGTCAGGATGCCCTCACCGCCGATCTGAATCGGCCGCGTGTTCGCAATCGGTCCTCCACCGTCACTGGCAAGATCAACCACTTCCCCGTCCACGTACAACGAACAGGTTCCGTTGTGGGAACGCGTCCAGATCACATGGTGCCACTGTCCGTCGTTCAGGCGGCCCCGGGAGACGAGTACACTGTCTCCAGCACCCTCGGACGGTCCGCTGGCCGCGAGGATGCGGCCCTGGTTTCTGCCGGCCACTCGCGATCCGGCTTGAACGCACCAGTCACCTGATGCCGCGCCCGGCGTCGCCTTTGTGACGAAGGTCGCGCTGGCCGGCCAATACGTGTGGTCCCACGCCTGAGTCGACAGGAACCAGAACTCGACCGACATCGTGTCGAGCGAGAACGCCCGATCATCGGGAACGCTGATGTATGAGGTCTTGCCGTCAAACATCGCGGCCTTTCCGCCGGTCGGTCCGTCGTCCCCCAGGGTGACGTTGCCATGGTAGTTGCCAGGATGGAGGCCCATCGCGTCCCTGGCCACGCAGCCGTCACTGCTCGCACGATCATCAAACCGCCACCACCCCACGGGGGCGTCACTTCGTATCTCCTGGGCATAGTCGCCGGCGGCCCCGACTGCCGCCTCAGAGGCCACGGTCAGCATAATTAGAACGGGGACAATCCTCATGGCCGTTCCTCAAATCCAAGAGAGCCTGGTCTGCAATGATAACCGGGACGGCTGCTCACGCCGACGACGGCGGAAATGCACCAGCGCGTGCTGGTACACTTCAAGAATATCTGTTCCTACCCCAAGAAGAGTCTTTGCACCCGATGCTGGGATCGCTGGAAACGCTGCGTCGGGTTCAAGATCCAGCCGTCCTCCTGTCTACCTGACCCGCTGTGGTGCCGATTCCGCCCTTACAGCCTGGCAGGCTCTTCGTAGGTATTCCTCGAAGGCCCATTCGCCGCTGCTGCCGGTCTGACGTGTAACGACGAGGTCCAGACTGGGCACAAAGGCAATCAACTGACCGCCCGAGCCGGGCTTGTGGCGGGCGTCCGGTGGGATGCCTTGCCCGCTGCGGCCACCGTCGCCGGTCAGCCTGGCCGGCAGTTCCCAGCCGTGCGAGAAGGTCTGGGCATTGATCCGGAAACGCATCTCCGGCCCCGTCACCGTGTGGGTGGGCGCACCCGTCTCCTCGATGAACCACTTCGGGACAATCTGCCTGTTCCGCCAGCGCCCGCCGCGAAGCATGCAGTAGGCGATCCGCGCCAGGTCGCGTGCCGGCATGCCCAGGCCGTGCGAGGGATGCCGCCCGTACCCTTTGCCGCCGTCGTAATACTGAAACCACCAGTGCTCGACGCCGATCGGCCTGAACAGTGCCTCGATGGCAAACGGGTCATACGGCATGCCGGTCACCGTCTCGCACACCAGGGAGGCATGGTGGAGGGCGTGCGATGAATAGCCGCAGGCCGTACCGGGATCAAATGCGAGCTTCGCAGTCCTGGCGTCGCCGGTGTGCCCCAGTATGTATTCCCAGGTTCCGTCGTTGGGTGCACCGGTGGCCTCGGGACAAATGCCGGAGGTATGATTGAGCAACTGCTTGACCGTGATCTTCGCCTTGCGAGGATCGCTGAGTGGCTGTGCCCACGGGATGAACTGAAAGGCCGGGTCGTCGAACGTCATTCTCCGTGGCGTCTGCCCCTGCCGGCTTCGCTCGGAGGCAATCGCCAGTACGGTCGCGCAGATGGCCTTGGATACCGATGCCACCCGCCGGCTATCGGTCTTGGCGCTGTTGCCGCGCTCCACTTCGAGTACGAGGTAGCCGCGGCGAATGACGACGGCGGCGAAGTTGCGATCGTCGCTTCGCAGCAACCACTCCTTCAAGTCGTTCAGCCTTGCCGGTTCCATACCGGCCAGACAACGGATGTCTTGCGGCGTGTCGAGCTTGCGCCAGCCACCGCGAGATTCGGGTGGCGGGAAGTAGTTCATAAGGTCGGTGTGGGAGCTGGGGGCCGTGGTCACAGCGGAATCAGGCGGCCCCTGAGCGACGGTGGATGCGCCCCCAATGGTCACCCCACCCACTGCGCACAGCAGGGTCCACCTGACCCAGCCGGCACGATACCCACGCCCTGGCGCCCTGCTGGTCGAATGTCCTGCCACTCTTGCCATCGATCGTTCCAGCGGAGACCTGTCCATACCGAGAATGCCGTCCCCGACAATTGTAGCACATGACGCAGGGATGCGATCGGTCCGGACGCGCACAGTGCATCACTTCGCGTCGCAGATTCTTCGGAAGAAGAGAGTCGGCGGCGCAGGTCCGTGGCTTGCTCCCCACGCGTCACAGGCCTGAAGGTGACCAGCATCGTTAAGCCGCTCGAGTGTATCGGTGGTGCAACCCTCCCACTGCGGAATGGCAACGGCCTCTTCCTTCTCGAGATGGAGCCGATCGGGCGTTCACCCGAGCGCGTTCAGCGATACAGACAGGAGATTCTGTTCTGCATCGTGACGAGAACCCAGGTATGGGGTCTTTGTGGGAAATCACGCAGTGCGATGCCGCTGAATTTCTCGATATACCCGTGACTGCCTTCATGCCTTCGATGCACGTAATGTCAACCCTTCTTTGTAGGATCGAGGAAGATGATGTGCGAAGGATTACCGACGGGCGTGTAATGACCGGTGAAGTGGATGCCGCCGGTCCTGCGATCCACGCGGAAGACGGTGATATTGTCGCCTCGCTGATTGCAGCAGTAGAGGAACTGGCCGGTGGGGTCGAAGTTGAAGCTGCGCGGATAGTTCCCGCGTGTCCATTCTTCCCCGACGAATGCCAATGTGCCGTTCGGGTCTACGGAAAAGACCCCAATGCTGTCGTGCAGCCGGTTGCCAGCATAGACAAACCGGCCGTCGGCTGACACCAGGATCTCGGAGCAGAAGTTGCTGCCGGCGAACCCGGGTGGCAGCGTGGAGATCGTCTGCCGTGAGGCCAACCTGCCCGTCGCGGCATCATAGTCAAACAAGACGATGGTCGAGCCTTCCTCCTGAATGGAATAGAGCCAACGGCCATTGGGGTGAAAATGGAAATGCCGGGGCCCGTCTCCAGGTGGCAACGAGACGGCCGGCGATTCACTCGGAGTCAGCACACCCTTATGCTCGTCGAAAGTCCAAATGAAGATTGTGTCCAGGCCCAAGTCTACATGCAGCACGAAGCGTCCGGAGGGATCGGCCTGAATCATGTGCGCGTGAGTCCGATCATGTCCGCTGAAGGCAAAGCTGCCTGGCGGAGCGTGGGTCGCCCGGGTGGGGCCAATCTTTCCGGCATCGTTCTTGATATCGGTGGCGGTGCCCAGACGACCGTCGGGAAGAATCGGCAGCACCGCGACGGAACCCCCGAAGTAATTGGCCACCAATATGAACCGTCCGGACGGATGGATGCTCACATAGGTGGGACCTCTGCCACCGGAAGGAACGGTGTTGAGCAGCTCCAGTTTCCCGTCAGGTCGATTGATGGCGAAGGCACTGACCGTGCCTTGCTTGTCTTGCCCCACCCGATCTGTTTCATTGGTGGAATACAGGCGGGTTCCGGAGGCATTCAGAGCCAGGCAGCTCGGGCTCGTACCCATCTCGTGGATGCCGGCGGGCGTTAGCGCTCCGGTGACGCGATTCACCTGAAAGAGGTGAATGCCACGACCGTTGCCGGGCGGCAGATCCACCTGGGTTGGCAGCATATCGCGGAGCGGAGAACTGAAAGTGCCCACATAGGCGACGAGTGGTCCGGCGACTTCTCCCGATTGCGCCTGTAGCAAGCCATCCATGAGGGGTATTGTCCCCGCAAATGCGAGAGAGCTTCTCAGAAACGAACGTCGGGAACTGTCGAGTGGAATCATTGTGAAAGCAGCCCCTCCGGTTGAGCGGACACTTGGAGAAAGGGGTATGAGTGCTGATAGGAGAATGGATCCCGCATGGGGCGACGGTCTGGCTTCCGCGGTCGGGGGCTTGGGGGAGGCATTTCACGACTCATGTCGGCCCTCCATACTGCCCATCCCCGCCGGCGGTCCAACCCCATCAGCTTATTTCACGGAATAACGACGGCCCGAGAAACACTCCCGGGTAGTCCAAGGAGAATGTCACATGTTGCCCCGACCATGTCAAGAACCCATGTCAAGCAATGCAGCGGTTGTTCATGGCTCCCAGCGCAGTTCGGGTAGATCGAGTCGGGTCGAGATTCCAGGGACAACCAACATTCCAGTTTGACAGTGGTGTTCTGCACCCGCAACTTCGTCGGGCGGGCCGCTGCCTCACCAGCCTCTCGAACCGTGCCCGCACTCAGAAACACAAGTGAGCAGATGCCCAAACCATCAAATAGATCGATCCGGCGGAACCCGATCAGTTCGCAAGCCTGTAGAGCTGGCAGTCGTCGATGTAGACGCGATCGCCCTTCTTGAACCCGTCGACAATCGGGCAGAAAAGCACCTGTGTCACGTCCTCGCCCTTCGACTGCTTGGGCACGTCGAGCTGGACGGCCACGGGGGACCATTGCCCGGGCGGTGGTTGGACCTGCGTGGCGGCCGAATCGAGGTTGACGTTCCGCTTGCCGCGCATGGTGATGGTGAGGTCCACCGTACCGCAGGATGCCTGATCCTTCGGTACATACACATAGCAGAGGCCGAAGTAGCGACCGGGGGTGACCGGGGCAATCTTATACGGTCCGCCTCGCTGGAAATCCTCGGCCACGATGCTCCAGTCGCCGCCGTGCTTGACGTCCTTCGTCCTGCTGAGGCGACCGGCCGACGCAACCCAGTAGCTCCAGGATGCCGCCGTGGGGCCGCTGCCTTCCTCGAAGCCTGGGTTCGGGCAGAGCGGCGTCAGCTTGCCCGCCCGAATCTGGAGCATCGTCCCGGCAGTCCGTGCGAGGTCGGCATCGTCGGATCGAGACATCTCCTCGACGCGGCGAAGAACGGCCTGCGATGTGTCCAGCCAGGGGTAGACCTGCCAGAAGTCACCCATGCCCCATGTACCGCCGCTGAGCAGACCGTACTGGTCGGGCGGCAGCGGGTGTTGGAGCAGCGGATCGTTCCGGAACGACTCGACCAGACGCTTGCCCCTCAACGATGCGCCGAGCGTATGGCCGAGTTTCGAAAGGAGATCGAGTGCGGCCTGCTCGTCGGCGATCGATGCCGTTCTCGCCTCCTTACGCCCGACGTACGCGCAGGCGCTCGCCTCGTAGTATTCAAATGCCCTCAAGAGCGACCGGGCTCGCGCCCGCTGATCCTCGGTCCTGGTCTTCCCGACGACTTTCTCGAGGAGCGATCGGCTCTGCGTGATCATCTCGAGATCGACGACCTCAAGGTATGAAGGCGATGAGAAGCAGAGATACTCGCCCTTGGCGGTGTACCAGCCGCAGCGCAGAGCCGGCCCGGTCCAGAACGCCTCCCAGATGCGGTAGTAGGCCGCGAGGTCCTCACCGGCCTCGGCCCCAACGCAGGCGGCATACCAGTCGCGGAGAAGGGCGTCGGCGTCACGGTTCGGGTTCCACTGCAGCTTGAGGGAAAGATAGAGCTTGGGACCCTCACCGAAGTTGGGGTAGGCCTCGGCGTAGTGTGCCCGCACGCCGTGCTCGCTCGCGTAGCGGTAGTTCTCGGCCATCGGGTGGAAGTAGACCCGGGGCAGCAGATAGGGCGTGCCGTAGATGTACTCGTACCACGCGATCGTGGGGCTCGTGCGATGCCATCGCTCGGTGATTTCGTGGCCCTCGGCGAGCTGCTCCGGGCGAACCCACTTGAGCCGGTCGTAGGTGATGAAAGGAATGATCCGCGGGTGGACCTTCACGCGGCTCGGCGGTTCAAAGACCTGGCTATAGGCCAGACAGCCGAACCACTTGTCGGGGTACTCCTTCAGAACCTCGGTGACCACGGCGTTGCACCACTCAAAGTAGCAGTCGGACGCGTCGCGGATGCCGATGGCATTCCGCTTTCCGGAGTCCTTCGCCTGGCACGGAGTGCACTGGCAGTGCCCCGCGCTGTCGTTGACGCCGAGCGAGTAACTGGTTGCCTGGGGGTGTTGGGCGAAGTAGGCCTTGATGTTCTTAACGCCCTCTTCGACGATGCCTGGCGCGCTGAAGCATGGCTGCCAGCCGTGCGCATGGTTGTCGGGAGGCAGGTAGCGTTTGCCGTCGTGGATCGGGAAGAACTCGGGATGCGTCTTGGTGTACGTCTCGGGGGGAAACAGGTTGAGCAGATTGTGATGGAACTCGATCCGGCCATGCATGCGGTTGCGACGCGCCCACCGGCTCTGCGCCTCGCCCGACAGGCCGCTGAAGAGCCGGGAGAAGGCGGCAGGCTCCTGGCGGACGATCTTGTCCGGGCCCGTGACCTCGCGGAGCTTGGGCACATACGTTCCGTTCGGGCCGGGGAGGAGCCAGCGGACGCCCACACGCGTCTCGAGGAATTCGTAGACGCCGAACTCCGTACCCCAATCAGTGGGTCCGACGATGACCAGGTTGCTCGCATCCAAAGGCAGGATGACGAATCCGTCGCCGTCGAGTCCGTCGAGGTGCTCGGCAGCCTTGGCTGCCAGCGCCGTTTTGCCGATGTGCAGGCGGGGCTTCGTGCTGTCGGCCTTGGATTCCGCGACGACGGGCACCGCTGCACCGGTCGACTCGGCGATGCAGGTCGCCATCAGACGCGCCGCCTCCTTGATCTGCTCGCCGGCCGCATCGGGGATGACGATAGAGGAGGTCGCCTGACCGTTCCCGACGAGTTGGATTGCGGAAGCGGCGAGAGATGCGGGAGCGATTGCCGCCACCAGAACACAGACGGAGCGGATCCTCATCGATAGACCTCCGTTACGGATACAACCAGCGAGCCTGTCAAACTCGTTCGATGTGCGGAATATGCGGCACATGGACGGCACAATCAAGAGCCCTATTCCGCCCTCCCTCGATATGGGCAGCGACGAGGTCCTCATCAAGACGGAGCACAGGCATGGCTTCAGCACAGAACGTCCGTCATAGTCGCGGCAGAGGGCACATCGTTCAGGTCGGCCGGGTGTATCGGTGGTGACGGCCGCCTGACTCGCGGCTGGCGAGGACCTCGCCCGCTCAACTCATCACTGTTGCGTTGCACGCTGCCTGATCTACGATGAGAAACAACACGGTCATTCCTCCGTGCTCCGGTGTGCAGGATCCACAGGATGCCTTCGAAGACTCACCGATTGTCGATCGGCTTACGACCTCCCTTCGGCGAGGCCTTTCGTTTCGGCAACAGGGGTTCGATCAGGTGCTATTGTTCATCCCGCAGGCAAGGTTCTTCTTGCAGGGCCACTCCGATTGATTACCATAACCCACCACAACATACGCCCAATGCTGGCGTAGGCTTGTGTCAGAATACGCTATGACGCCGCTTGTAGCCTCATTGTCTTCTGAGGGTGAATCTTTAAGCCAAGAAGACAAACGGCACGTCTGAGGCGACACCGATGACCGACAAGTGAACGGGGCGGGTCAGGTCATCCCGACCTATCCATGGGTCGCGTTTCTTCCGAACGTGAGGTCACCATGTCGATTAGGAAGCCCCACGCTGCGCTGCCGCTCGTCATGCTTGCCGGGACGCTTGCTCTGGCGCCCGGCTGTTGGCCGCCCCCGGTCGAACATGCCCAGATGAGGAAGGGGCCTTACCTCCTCTATCCAGGCGATAACACCAGCATGGCTGTGCTGTGGCAAACCAAGCAGACACCGCGAACGGCAAAGATCATGTGGGGATCAACCCGGCAATGCCAGGACGGAAGCGCCGTTATCAGCCAAAGCGGAGCCGGTACGGACGAACACCAGTTCTCGTACACCATAACAGGCCTCACACCTGGCGCGAGAACTTACTATCAGGTCAACGTCGATGGCCAACTCTACACCGGGTCTTTCAGGACGGCACCCAAGGCAGATGCCAATTCGCTGACCTTCTATGCGTACGGGGATACCCGGACCAGCCCCGCCTCGCAGGACGTCGTCTTGGCGCGCCTCCTCTCCGACATGGACGCCGACTTCGATACCCGACAGACCCTGTGCCTCCACGCCGGGGACTTTGTCCACTACGGTATGGAGGAGTCCTATTGGGACGCAGAGTTCTTCGACCCGAACTACACATACATCCAGACGTTTCTGACGAGGGTTCCACTGATGGCGTGTCTCGGGAACCACGAACTCTACTACTCGACCTACCACCCACCGGATCCCACAACCGGGGGCCGGCTGTTTCGCAAGTACTGGCCGTATGTCTTTCTGGCCTCGACGCCGCCCTTCTACTACTCGTTCGACTACGGACCCCTTCACGTTTCCGTTGTCGATAACTACACAGCGTCGAACAACGTCGGAACTCCGCAGGTGGTCTGGTTGGATGGGGACCTGGCAGGCACCTCCAAGGCGTGGAAGATCGTCCTGTTCCATAGACCGGTATGGACCGCCGCTGACGAAAACGATGTCACAACGCTCGACGCCCGGGCCGCCCTCTGCCCGATCTTCGAGAATCGGGGTGTCAAGGTGGTCGTTCAGGGACACGAGCACTACTACGCCAGGGCAACCGTCAACGGGGTGCAGTATCTCACGCTGGGAGGCGGCGGGGCCCCCTTGGTTGCGCCCGATCCCAACGCCCCGAACCTCGTGAAGTCGGATCAGGCCTATCACTTCGGCCGGTTCGATATCTCGGGGAACACCATGGAGGTGAAGATCATCAACGATGAGGACACCGCCATCGACGTGTTCACGGTGAACAATGGTCTGTGACCCGGAGCTGGCCTGACCCGGTGCCCGGATCAACGGATGGCGCGGTCGACGTTTGATACGATCGGCCGGCGGTCCCTCCCGAAGACTTCGTGTCGTCCTCCAATTCGCGATCACCGCCAAGCCTTCAGATCCCGCAGACCCCCTGGGCCCCCGACCAGACCGATTCTGCCCGTCGCGCGAGCAGGCAGGCTGTAGCATTCCATCAGAACATCGTCGAGGTAGAACTCCAGCAGCCAGTGCTTGAGCAGGAGCCGAAAACGAGCCTCCGTGGCAAAGGCCATCTGACGGTCAACGCGAAGATCGCCCTTGAACCCCGTACCATCCGCCTTCATCGGGCCGAAATGGGTCACGCCCGCCTGACGGATGAGGATGGCCGTGCCGGTCTCCTTGCCGCACTCCACGTAGAGGCCGGCCGGCGCGGCGGTCTCCCGAGTCGGCAACGAGACGGTCCCCTCCAATACAACACCCTCGTCGACGGGCAGGATGGGCTCCAGCATCGTCATCCGAGATGAGACACCGTCGCTCAGAGTGGGTCGAACGGCGATCGCGCTGTGCTTGAGCTTTTCATTGCCCGGCCACCAGCCCAGGCGGAGTGTCTTCTCCCGATCCACGACAGCCCGCTTCAGAAGGCCGAAGTACACCTTGCCGTTCTTGGCGATCGAATGATGGTTGATCAAGAGTCCGTCGGGATGGGTCGGGAAGAATCTCGAGAAGTAGGTCGGGCCGGCGTGAAGGAGTACGCGGTTCTTGGCAGCAGGGCGGAACGGTCCCTGCGGTGCGTCGGCCACCAGCGTCACCATGCCGCCGCTGCCGAGCATCAGGTAGTGGGTGCTGCCGATCTTGGCCACCGCGCCGGCCTCACCGTGAGGGGCACCGTCGACGAAGAGCGGTGGCTCCAGGGCTTCCCACCTCACCCCATCTCGAGACTGCCCAAACCCTACGCCCGGGCGGTTCAGAGGGTCGGCCGTCCAGTAGCCGTAAAGACCGCCTCCCGATCGCGGGAGCGTGTAGATGCAGTCCCATCGCCCCTTGGGCTTATACCAGCGCTCGTCCTGCTTGAACTCCAACTCACCGCCAAGCCGCGTCCAGTGCAGCAGATCGGCCGATTCGGCAAAGAAGATCGTCTGACGCTCACCGCGCCACTCCGAGAAGTTGAGCTGGAACCGCTGTTCCTTCGAATCATCAGGTGCTCGCCATGTGGAGCCTGTTCCCATCCACGTCACACCCTCGGCCTTCTTCAGAATGATCCCTCGTTCCTTCCAGTGTACGCCGTCCGGAGAGGTGGCCATCGAGATGTTGTCCCACTGGCCCCCGGCGTTGGCCAGGTAGAAGAGGTGATACGTGCCCTCGTGATAGTAGAGCCACGTGTCCCACATCCTGCCCGTATCCCGCCGTTTCGGAACGTAGAACATGTTCTGGCTTTCCGAAGACGGGGGCTCGCTCACCATGTAGGCATCCGTTCCGTCGAGCCACAACTTGCCCTCGGCGATCCGCGCCTGGCCGCACAGAACGCCCGGCGGAAAGGTGTGCATGTCGTCGTCGGTGGTGTTCTGCTCGAATGTCCACTGAGCGACGGGTCTTGGAGTCGAGGGTCGGTTCGGTCTGAGCGAGGCGATCGTCCGAGTGTCCAGCGCCAGGTCGTATATGCGTGTCTCCTCGATCGCACCGTGAAAGAAACCGACAGCGCCTGCCGATCCCAGATAGCGCAGGCCGATGAGCACAAAGCTGTCGCGTCCGAAATCGCGGGGCTTGTCGATCCGATAGGAGGAGTAGAGTGTCCCATCACGAAAAAGGCTGACTTGGTTCCCCGCGTAGGTGATGGCAACCTGCACCATCGTGTCAGGCCCGGCAATCTCCTGGGTGCAGATAGCCTGATTCTTCTCGCCCTGTGTCCGTCGGAAGAAGTCGCTGCCGGCCATCCAACGGCCAGGGACCCTCTCGCCCAGAACGACGGCGTCAAAGTCTTCACCCTCCATGAGCGTCAGCACGCTGCCGCCGCGCTGCGTCGTGCTTGCCGGATATACCCAGGCGACGAGCGTCTTGTCGGTAAGAGGTCGATTCAGCCCTTGGGCGGCCTCGACCTGCACGACCGTCGCACCGATCAGACACGATATGCAGAAGGCAAACGACGTAGGTGCAACTCCGAACATGTTGTTGTTCATCCAGGTCATCGTGCGATCTCCGTCGCCTTGATGTTGGGACCGGCCACTCCGCCAGCGGTAGCGAGAGCGGCGTGGTTACCGCTGCACTCTGTGATGATCATAGCACCTTCCATGCTTTTGCCTCTCCGATGAAAGAGAATCGAACCATGGCCGTTGCAGTATGGTCCCGTCAGCCTTATCGTGCGAACTGCCGGGCAATGTCTGCGAACCGATCCGAATGAGAAGGGGTTATGCTCATGCGATATCTGTCTGCTGCAATCGCTTGTGCCGTCGTTCTGCCGGCGTCTGCTCAGAACGATACCAGACCGGTCGAGAGCACGGTCGTATACAAGGAGAAAGGGCGTTTTGCGGGTTGGCCCGCGAATGGTGGCATCTGGTCTTGGGGCGACGAGGTCGTCGTGGGGTTCACCCTGGGTTACTACAAGGCGAACCCGTTGGGCGGGCATGCCATCGATTCGGGCAAGCCCTCGGTGGTCCGGCAGGCACGGAGCCGTGATGGCGGTGTGACGTGGACCGTCGAGATACCTTCGTTTCTCGATGAGAATGACAAGGAGCACAAGCCCACCAACCCTCCGGGCGGTATCGACTTTACGGCCCCCGACCTGGCAGTCAAGTTCCGCCAGGGCAACTACTACCACTCGCTCGATCGCTGCAAGACCTGGCACGGGCCCTATCGCATGCCGACCTTCGGCCGCAAGGGCCTCCTCGCCCGTACCGATTACCTTGTGGAAAGCAAACACCGGCTGACCGCGTTTCTGGCCGCCACCAAGGACAATGGCAAGGAAGGACAACCCTTGTGCGCGCGTACAACAGACGGGGGCAAGACATGGAACCTGGTCGGATGGATATGCGAGCAACCGCCCCAGGGCTACGGCTACGCCATCATGCCCTCGACGGTCCGGCTCACCAGTGGCGCCTACCTGAGCATGATCCGGCGAGGCGGCGTCTTGGACGGCAAGAGGAAATGGTGGCTTGAGCCTTACCTTTCAAACAACGAAGGAGCCTCTTGGCACCGCCTCGACGAGCCCCGAATCGACAATGGCGGCAACCCGGCCAGCATGATTCGCCTCGGCGACGGCCGCATCGCCCTGACCTACGGCTGGCGCCATCCTCCATACGGCATCCGCGCCCGCATCTCCGACGATGAGGGCCGGACCTGGGGGCGCGAGATCATCCTCCGCCAGGACGGTGCAAGTTGGGACCTTGGCTACCCCCGAACGGTCCAACGATCCGACGGCAAGTGCCTCACCATCTACTATTATCATCACGCCGACCAACCCGAGCGGTACATCGCCTGCACCATCTGGGACCCCGGCAAGAGAGGCCAAACAGCGAGTTCTAAAGCCCATCAGACCGCAACCAAGCCGGCTCCCCGATAGCCGGGAGCGAAGGCGCGCCAGATGTGACGATGAATCGCTGCGGCTCAATGGCTATCTCCAGCGATTCAGCTACCATTCGCATACGAGGAGGCATGCAACCATGAGCAAACCATATCCGTTCATGCTGGTGGTGGCTGGTATGATCGCCATGACATTGGAAGGTTCAGGGGTCTGCGGCCAGGAGGCCTATGTCCGGCGCGAAGGCACCGGTTGGGCCTTCGGCACCGCCAGCGTCGAGCGGGTCGTTGCCTTGGAAGACGGTCGGTTCCTGCTCAAGAACTTCAGGAACAAGGCTACCGGTCGCGAACTGGTTTCCCCCGACACGCGTTCCGAGGAATTCTCCGTAGTCCTTGGCGACAAGTCCGATCGGATCACCGGTGCCAGCGGTGGGTGGGTTCTGGTGGATGCAAAGCACACCAGCCTCAGACAGGGCGAGCAGCAACTGGATATCACTCTCCGGCGCGATGCGATCACGGTAACGAAAACCTATGTGGTCTATCCCGCATCGAGCATCATCCGCGAATGGATGACGTTCACGAACTCGGCGCAGGTGCCTCTCAGAATCGTCGAGCCCGGCTTCCTGAACCTCGCCGTCCGTCCGGGCGAGCCGGCCTCGACGGACTTCCACTGGATGACCGGCGGAGAGAACGCGCCGGGTTCATGGGTGCTCAAGACCGAACGGCTGTCTGCCGACAAGCCTCGCCGCTTCGATTCGTACGAACCCTTCCCGCTTGCACCCGGCACACAGCAGTTCCCGGGTGACGGCATCGATGCAAAGATCCTGCTGAACGGCCGGCAGGTCTGGCCGGCCGCCGGGTGGCAGTATGTCCCGAACGCCACGGTCACCGTTCCGTTCGACCTCACCACGAACGTCGCGGCCGGCGACAAGCTCGTCTTCCTGGTCAACATGCACGGCAATATCGGCTGGGATACCACAGCGTTCGACCCGACACTCGCCTACGAAGACGGCGAGACACATACGGCCTCCAAGGAGTTCAGCGACCAGCAGGGCCGCAACGGCTGGCGCTATCAATACATCCAGGACGGCCAGTTCGTAGACCTGGTCTACTATCCCACCCCCAAGCAGTGGCGCAAGCAGAAGGACAACGCCACCGGCACACCCTTCGTCGGAGAGGGCAATCAACACCCCGACGACCGCCAGGACGCCGCCCGTGTCTGGACCGCACCGAAGGCGGGGAAGATCAGGATCACCGGGTCGATCTGCAACACGGGCAACGGCTCGGCCACGGCGCCCTACGGATTCCGAATGGGCAGCGGTACATACGCCCCATGGAATGCCCTCTACGGGCGTGATACGAAAGACGGCCTGTTCATCGGCTGGGACTACTTCGGCCACTGGGCCTCGGCGTTCAGCCTGAGCCAGAATGGCGCTGTCAGGGCCGAGTTCAGGGTGGCCGGCCACAAGCAGACACTCGCTCCCGGCCAGTCGGTCACCACGCCAAAGGCCTTCGTCGGCCTCTTCAGCAATGATCTCGACAACGCCGGTAACGAGGTGCTCGACTGGCAGTATCGCTACCTGTGGGACTACACGCGCGAGGGTTGGTTCCCCGCCATCCGGATGCTCGGCTACTGGATGAACGGAACCGGTTGGGGACAACCCGGTGTTGCCTGGACCGGCGGGAAGCCCGACTTGCGAAGCACATTTCTGAAGGTCTTCCGCGTGGCCGATCTGATGCGATACGTCGGTGCCGACGTCTATCACCGCGACTGGGGCTGGTGGGACCGAGCGGGCGACTGGAATGGCCCGGACTTCCGCACGACGATCAACTACCTTCGCAAGCACGGCATGGGCCAATTGATCTATGCCTTCCTCTACACGGTGGACGGCGAGTCCCGGGTCGCCCGCGAGCACCCCGACTGGGTCCTCAGCGGCAGTACACTGGATATGTCCAGGCCCGCAGTGGTCGAGTTCATGCTGACACAACTCGACGGCTTCGTCGAGCGGTGGGGCAACTTCGAGTGGCGGAACGACAGCACACCCACCTGCCCCAACAACGGCGATGACACACCGCTTCTCGGGCAGGACATCGGATTGCGAGAGGTCATCCGGCGGTTTCTCGATAAGTACTCCGCCTGCGCGTTCCAAGCCGTCAACGGCGGTGGCAACAACGCCGGCTACGACTACGCCCGCTACGCCTCGACGGTCTCGTTCAGCGACGGAGCCGTCGGCATCATGCGGAACTACTGGGCTTCCCTGCTGCTGCCGCCCGACAAAACGAGCGATATCCCCGACGTGTGGAATCCCGACAAGTACGACCCGGCCATCTGGCGTGGCCTGCTCTGCATCAACTTCGACATGACCGGCGACACCTGGGACCCGACGAAACTCGAAGGGCTCCGCGAACTGATAGATATCTACCACTATCTCCAGGCACAGGGGGTGGTTGGCCGTTGGGTGAAGGTCTACCGGCCCGTCATCACGGGCGACGATCCGACGATGTACTTCCAGCGACTGAGCGGCGATGCCAGACGCGGCATCGTCATCATCAAGAGGCCCGCACCCGGCGCTGTGACGATCAGGCCGAAGGGGCTGCTGCCGGACGCGAAGTATCTCGTCACCTTCCACGAAGCGTCCACGCCTCAGGAGCGAACCGGAGCCGACCTGATGGAGCGAGGCATCGCCATCGAGAAGATGCCGCCCGGCGAGTTGATCTACCTGAACCTGCCGCTGCACCCGGGTAACAAGAGCGACAAGACCGCCCCGACGGCGCCGAAAGACATCACGCAACGTCGCGCTGAGAATATGGGCTTTCCCGGGGTGGAGCTGACGTGGAAACCCGGAACGGATGACAACTGGATCTCATACTACGAAGTCTTCCGCAACGGCGCCACGATCGACAAGGTGGCCAAGGGAACCTACTACTTCGATCACTCGGCAGGGGCCGATTCGGCGGCGAGGTACGAGATACGAACCGTGGACGCGGCGGGCAACGCCTCCGACAAGGTCGCAGCGACCGGTGCCGAAGGCAAACCGGCCCGCGTATTCGACGACGCCAGCGGCGGCATCACCTGCACCGGCGATTGGCAGCACCAGAACAACCTCCAGCCGGCCTATGCAGGGACGATATCGCAATCGAACCGCAAGGGTGCAACGGCCGAGATCACGCTGGAGGGCAGGCGAATCCTCTGGTTCTCCAGGTTCGGTGCGAACGGTGGCAAGGCGGCGATCAGCGTCGACGGTGCCCCGCCCGAAACGGTGGACACCTACTCCGCCGACGACATCTGGGGCGTCTGCCTCTGGCAGAGAGAGTTCCCGACCGCCGGCCGGCACACGCTCCGCATCACGGTCCTTGGTGAACGCGGGCCGCGTGCGACAGACACGATGGTGTGGATCGACGGCGTGCGAGCCGAGGTCGAGTGATCCGATAGACGCCCACCAGAGCAGGACCGCCCGCCACCGCCTACGTCGGCCGGCTGAGGGCGGCATCTCGCACAGCCTTCTCCAGTTCGCTCAAGGCGGCGGGAAAGTTCATCTGATGCGCCTCGGCGCCGCGACGTGCGCCGACGGCCTCACCATCAAAGGCGATCTCACGAAGCGCCACGCCCGCCTTCGCAGCCAGTGCCCGGCTGACCTCGATACCGATCACGCTGTCGTCCGGACAGTGGAGGATGATCGTGCCCGGCCGGACCCTCTGAAGCGACCTCGCGTCCGGCGTGCGTGCGGCCAGTCTCGAACAACCGAGTCTCGTTGCGATGAACGATACGCTCAACGACAGGAACGACGCACAGGCCGGGGCGATCAGCACCAGGGGCGCGTCGGTCCTCAGATTCACGGCCAGGCGAGCGCCCATGCTGCTGCCGACAATCAGGTCCGGACGGAAGGCATTGTGCTGCTGTTGCGCAAATGCCAAGAGTTTCTCGCGCCGCTCGCGAGTCGCGCCGCTGAGCATCACCGACGTGTATTCCAGCCTCGGCGCGCACACCTCGCTGACCTCAGGCATGCCCTCCATCCGCTGCACCTTGGCTCCCTTGGTGCCGCCGCCCACACCATGAAGAAACAGCACTTTCACCATTCACCTGTGTCGCTTCAAAAAGGCCGCTGCTCGAAGACCTTCATCTCCCCAATGAGATATCCCCAGGCGTCCGAGCCTTGCCACGTGCTGACCCCGCGAACCGAACACGTGCAGGTCGGCACAAGACATATCGGGTCGGTGCCGGCATGCCCCGACTCGGTGTGGAACACACCAGGCCAGACCTCGCTCTCCTTGGAGAAACGAGCCTTGAACCGCTTGTGCGGCCTTGTCGATGGCTCCTGTCTCCGGGAGGCTCCCCGCAAGGATAGCCGGGCACCGATGAAATGGGTATGGTGTGTCGCGTCGCGATACCTCAGGATTCCTGAGTCTGTATGAAGGGATTAGGAGCGATGACTTTGTTCGCAGCCCACCTGCTCTCCGTTGTGTCTCTCGCGGTCATGGCCGGTCCCGGCTCCGCGCCGGCTCCATCGCTCCCGAAGGCGTGGCCGGCAATCGAATACGCCTTTGAAATCTGGGACTGGGTGGCGGACTATCGCGACGATGCTCGATTCTGCGCAAGGCTTGAGCAGGCCCGACAAGCCGGCTTCAACACGATCGAGATATCCATACCCTGGAAGGATGTCCAGCCCGAGAAGGACGGCCCGTATGACTGGGCGTTGGCCGACCAGCGCGTCAACCGTGTTCTCTCCCTGGGCCTGGCGCTTCGGGTCCGGATCAACTTCTCCTACGCACACCCCTGGCCCGCATGGGTCCAACCGCAACTCAGCACGCGTCATGACGGCAAGGCGATCGAGGGCTTCATGACCGTCTTCGATGGCGAACTCAACCGCCTCCAGGCCGAGGCCGCCAGGGCCATGGCCGCGCATTACCGCGGACGCGGGATCGAATGGGCACCGGTCTTCGGGATGCATACCGAAGTCAAGTTCGGAGACTGGCTGGGTTATGAACCGGCTGGGAAGCAGGCCTTTCGCGCCTGGCTGAAACAACGCTACGGCACCCTCGATGGCCTCGGCGAGGCATGGCTTACCCGACTCGCCGACTGGCAAGCAGTGGAACCTCCCATCCCCCAACCGACCAAGGGACAGCCTGACCTGGATCAACGGGTTGTCGATTGGATCGCATTTCGCGAGGACGCCCTCGCCGACAAGATGTCTCAACTCGTGGCGGCCGTCCGCCAGGGTGATCCGGACGCCAGAACCATCGTCATGCTTGGCGAGAGTCACCGTCGCGAGTCCGCCGCAATGGCAAACCTGGCCTACGGGCGATACTCCCGAGCCGCCAACCGCGTGCTGCACAGCTACGACTTCTTCTGGCACGGCCCGAAGAACCGTGATGCGGCCGGACTGGCTACCGACATCATGCGAGGAGTCACCGGCAAGCCGGTGGTTTTCGAAATCGACGGACCGGTGCTTTTCGACCAGTTTGGCTACAGCAACGACGACCTCTACGAGATCGGCCGTATGGCCCTCGATCATGGCGCTGCCGGGCTCAATGTGGCCAACTTCTGCTATGCCGACAAGCCGCTCTCGGCATTTCCGTTTATGGCCAGACTGGGAGAACACATTCGCAGTCTCAAGGGCAGATCGACGTCGCCAGTAACCTCAGCCAAACGGTGGTACTACGTGAGCAAATGGGCGAATTACCTCTATCGCGAACCAACCGAATGGGTTCATGACCGCCAGTTCGCCAGCTATTCGGCCCTGTCGCGGGAACCGTCTCGGCTGCGCATCGTCACCGACGAGAACATCCTTGAAGAGGACTCCGCCGGCCTGGAAGAGATTCACATCGCCCCACCCCTGATCATCGACGATCGCGTGGCCAGAAGGATCGAGGAGCTATCCGAGCACACCAAGGTTATCCCCATCCGTCCATTCGACAGGTCTCTCCGCGTAGGTTCAGAGCTTCTGCATCCGGCCAGGCATCCGTAACCGCGGCAAGTGGCATCCCTTTTGCGAACGAGCTACTGGGTGTATCGGATATCAACGGCCACGCTGCCCCTCAACCCGTGCAGCTTCACAACGCCCTTCTCCGCGTCGAAATCCTTCCACTCACTCCCATTCACAGTGATGCTCTTGATCGGCGCGGCCTTCGGATGACGCAGGCGGAGGAGTACACCCTTGGGCGCTTCGCGCGACGGCATCTTCACCGTAGCGACGATCTTGCCGTTGTCCACATCCGAGACAATCTCGTAGCTCGCCGTTCCGAAACGCGTCGGCATGTCCTTCACGGCGATCTTCTTCCCCTGAGCCAGCCAGGCCCTCGCCGTGCCCTTCGCCAGCCACAACGCGCCGTCCTGTTCCATCACCAGCAGGTTGCGCAGACGCTCCAGAAACGCGGCCTCCTCAAACGATTTGTCCTCCGGACCGCGCGTGGTGTGCTCGTTGAACGTATAGGGGCCGACCACGATATTCACGGCGTAGTGGTTGAAGAACGATCGCAGGAAATTGGGCACGTCGTCCCATTGCAGGTGAACGTCGGGCGTTCGCTCGATGCCGCACTGGTAGTACCAGCCCGCGCCGCCGAACCAGTCCTTCTCCCGATCGTAGCCTTGGGTTCGCATCGGCAGCCGATGATGCTCCGAAAGCAGCCGATCCTCTAAGACGTCGATCAGCCCCTGGGCTCGCGGCTCGGTCGGCGGCAGCAGGCCCGATCGGTTGATGAAATGCACTCCGCCGCGGATGGCGTCGGCATACAGACCCGGCGTGTGTTCGGGGCTGCCGAAGGATGTCGGCATGTGCCGGCTGGCCGGACCGCGGATGTACGCCGCGGGTGGTATGAACGAACGATACGTCCCGTCCCGCACCCGAATCACAGGTGAAAGCACAAACGACTTCTCCGCCGCAGCCAGCAGATCGCGACCGTATGCCTCCGCCTCGGCCAGGTACTTCTGCCCGGCATCGGCGTCTACGTCGGCGATCACCTCGGCGAAGCGCTTCAACCCAAGGTAACAATTGGTATCCGTCTCGTACCAGGGACGCCAGTTCTCGCTGTCCCAGATGTTGTGAGGAGGCAACAGGCCATGCGTCCACAATCGCTCCCGGCCCGGCAGGTCCTTCATGAACGAATGCCGCTGGCGGATGATCCAATCGGCGTGGGCCTGGAGTTTGGGTGCGGCCTTGCGCAGCCAGTCCTTATCGCCCGTGAATGCGTAATGCTCGGCCATCTGCCAGAGGAGCAATCCGGCCCCCCCGCAGTGGGCATTGTCCCATTGAATCCCGAGCAGACATCCCTGCATGTCGGTGAACATGCCGTTGAGTCTGCCTTTGCGAGTCGCCTCCAGCCACATGGCCAGCCCGTCACGGGAAGGCTCGGGCATCCCCATCAGGTCCAGCACACGCAGAATCAGGTGCGTCTCGTGCGCCAATGTGTCATAGGGAAAGTCGCTGAAGACCCAATGCCCCTGGGGATTCTTCTTCTGCACGCGCAGCAGGTGCCAGGCACCCACCCTCCAGGCGTCGTTCAGCCGCGATTCAGGTACATCGATCTGCGCCATCGGCTCGAACTCGGGCTTGGGATACGGCGGCAAGGGCTTGCTGCCGTGCAACGCCTTCATGGCTCCATCCCACGTCTGTTCCTCCCGCTGGCGAACGCACTGGCGTATCGTCTTGAGACCCTTCGATGCCAGCTCCCGCTCGAAGGCGGCGGCCGTAACACCGCTGCCGGCCCTGGCGACGAAGAAGCCGCACTCCGGCGCCAGGATTGGCCCGGTCTCCAGGTCGGCCGGCATGAACGAGAAGGCCCCCGACTTCGTCCGAACGGTGATGATCGTCCGATTGGCCTCCTCCACCCGGGCCTGTTGCGACCAGACCGGCGTGTTATGCGTCACGCCCAGGTGCAGAACCGTGGTCGCAAGCCCCCGGCGCGAGCTGCCGGCCGCTTGGGACTGCCACGAGTGCCCGCCTGTCATGCGGGTCCCCGCATCTCCCGCCAGAGGTCTTGCCTTGCCGATGATGCCGTTGTACGCCTCGATCCGCCCGTCGAAGTCCGATGCTTCTGTGCGGGCTCGCAGGCCCCACTCGATCTCAATGTCCATCGTCTTCCAGGCCTCCGGTGTCAGTACGCGAACGGTGGGAATCGCCCAGGTGTCCTGGCCGCTCTTCGTGACGGCAACAACGAGATTGTCGAAGGCCGATTCGTTCTTCGTCGCATCGACGGCATATGCATACACACGGCCGTTGGCCGAAATCACAGGCTTCTCCGCTGCGACGATCGTGCTCTTGCCCGTCTTTCCGGGTCGGCGGCCCCACCAACTGGAACTGTCTCCATGCGGCATCCATCGCACGGCCACGCCTTCGGGCCCCGGAACCGACGTGGCGTCCTTTGGCCAGATCAGCTCGATTCGGTTAACCGGCCGTGGTTCCTCCCAGAGCAGAGCGCACAGCACACCCGCTCGCCCGTGCCGGTGTCCCATCACCGGACTGAAGAGGAAGGCCGTTTCCGGCGGGTTCTCCTCGGCCTTGCGGTCCGCGCGATACAAATAGGCGCTGGGTGCGATGTCCGCCGCCTGGCCCACCAGCGCGGTTACGTTCTCTGCGGACGCCGATGCCGCCTCCGCTCCGCAAGCACTGCTGCCAATGCACGGTATAGCCATTGTTCCCAGAACCAGTATGAGTCTTGCACGCATGGTCGCCTCTCAATGGTTGGCGTGTCCGTCAAATCCCGTCCTGAACTCCGATCCGAGATCCGAGTGATGGAATACTAGCCGTATTTCCTGGCCACATCGAGCATTGCTGCGATGCCGACCGGTTCGATCAAGGGTTGTGTGCCGGGGGTATGGGAGAGCAGTTCTCCGTGAACCGCGCGACCTGAAGAGCAACTTCTTATCAATGATTGACCGTGCGCCGCTTGCCGGGCTAATATACGCGGCATGATCACCTCACATAACAAACTGAGTCGTAGATTCATTCAATGTGGTCTTGTGTCTCTGCTCCTGACCGTCATGGCGACAGGACGTCTTGCCGGAGCCGAACCGTCGAAGAGCGCGTACGAAGCGAATTCGAAGGGTTGGGTGGACGTGATGCCGCCTGCGGACCTGAAGGGCTGGTCGCGCGTGCCGGTTCCACCCGGTGATCCGCTCGGCAAGCAACAGTGGCGCGTCGAACCGTCCGGCAAGGTGCTGGTCTGCGAAGGCGACGGCGGGCACGACATGCTGCTGTGCGATCGCGAATTCGGCGACGCGGTATTTCACGCCGAGTTTCGCTACATCAAGATCGCAGGGAAGTCCGGGTACAACAGCGGCGTCTACGTGCGAAACAACAAGGACGGTTCCCTCTGGCATCAGGCCCAGATCGGCGACGCCAGCGGCGGGTACCTCTTTGGAGAGACTCCGGGTGCGGATGGGAAGAAGAAGTTCTTCAGCACCGATAAGGAAGTGAAGGATGGCCGTGTGAAGCCCGCGGGCGAATGGAACACGATCGAGATCACGGCGCGCGGCAGCGTGTTGAGTCTGTGGGTCAACGGGGCCGTCACGTGTGAGATCAAGGACTGCGGCAGCCCCAAAGGCCTGGTGGGCGTCGAGGGCGAAGGCTTCCGAATCGAATTCCGCAACCTCAAGGTCAAGGAGCTGAAGCCCCGCAAGGCCTCTTCGAAGAAGTAACCTTGACAGGGTCCCTGTCCCCTCCGAAACCCAGCCCTGATTCCGTATCGCCGCCCGTGGTGTGTCCCTTCCTCGTCGGAAACAGTGTCTCCTGCCTGCCAACCACCAAGGGTATGCCGCTTCTACTCAAACCTCCAATCCACAACCTTCGGTAATGTCTTCAGGTGGCAGGGCGGCATCTACCAATTGGTGAACGTTCCGTCCGATCGTCGGAAGATGGGGGCCTGCCACATTTCGAGGGGGCGCTTGCGGGCCTCATCCTCATCAAAGGTTACGCCGAGACCTGGGGCCGTGGGGGGCAGGAAGACGTTGTCCACCAGTTGGAGCTGTTGCGGGAAGACCTCCGGCAGCATGCCGACACCGGCGCCGAGTTCCTGCACGGCAAAGTTGTTGATAGCGAAGTCGAGGTGGACGCACGCGGCCGTGCTGACCGGGCCGAGCGGGTTGTGCGGCACAACCTCGATGTAGTGCGTCTCGCACCAGCCGGCGATCTTGCGGGCCTCGGTGAGGCCGCCGACGTTGCACAGGTCGATACGGGCATAGTCGCACAGCCCTTCTTCGACGACCGGGCGGAAGCTCCACTTGCTGCTGAACTGTTCGCCGATGGCCAGCGGGCAGGCGGTATGCTGTCGGACGGTTCGCAGGGCGGTGGGCTCCTCGCTGCGGATCGGGTCTTCAACGAAGAAGGGGCGATAGGGTTCGATGCCCTGGCAGGCCTGGATCGCCTGGATGGGGGTGAACCTCGTGTGCATGTCGATGCAGAGACGGACCGTGGGCGGCAGGGCCTGGTGCAGGGCCTTCCAGCATCGAATCGTGTTTTCGATGGCCTCGACCGGTTCGAAGGTGCGATCGCCGTCGGTGGCGGCCGGCGCGGTTCGAAGGCATTGCCAGCCCTCGCGGAGGCGCTGCTGGGCGGATTCCACGACCTTGTCGGGGTTGGTGCCGAGTTCCTCGAAGCCGATGTAGACCTCGACACGGTGGCGGCACTTGCCGCCCAGGAGTTGGTGCACCGGCACCCCGAGGGCCTTGCCCTTGATGTCCCAGAGGGCGAGGTCGACGGACGACAACGCGGCCGAAAGGATCGGCCCGCCTGGGAAGAAGCCGCCTCGGAAGAGCGTCTGCCAGATGTCTTCCGTATCGAAGGGGTCGCGCCCGATCAGCAGCGATCGAAAGTGTTCGATCGCGCCCTTCATCGCGAGCTCTCGTCCGCTGATGCCGCCTTCGCCGATGCCGTAGAGCCCCTCATCGGTTTCAACCTTGATAACAAAGAGGTCTCGCCAGCCGTGGATGCCAAACGCCTTGACGTCAGTGATCTTCATCGCAGGACCTTTCGCGTGCGCGTTCTTCGCAAAGGAGATTCTACCGCACGGCGGGAGCGAGGTCTCACATGTTGAGCGTTGTGCGAGCGATGAATCCCGAGATGGCGAGGCCGCGCGCCGTGACCTCTGTCACTCCTGACCTGCGGCGGGTGCTCGCTTTGTTGCCTTTGCAGGAGATGAAGAAAAGGGTGGCCCGTCGCCGAGGCGACAGACCACCCTTTGCGTTATTCACTGAACAGAGGTGTTCTGGCCGTCGTGACCAGGCCTAACGATTCCTCTGTCGGCGGACCGCCATCGACAGGGCTGCGCCGGCCAGGGCCATCAGGCACATGGCCGGTTCGGGCACTCGACCGACCTCGCCGGAGAACGCGACCTTTGCGGCACCGGTGGTGGCGACGATGTCATCGGGGGAGTAACCCGAGGGCAGGCTCATCCGGAAGATCGATCCGGTGATCACGCCCGTCTGGCCGATCAGGTTGTCGCCCAATGCCGATTGGGTAATCGTGCCGATCGCCTCGATGTTGAGCGAGGGGACGCCGCCGAGACCGTAGAGGCTGGCCTTTGTGACTTCAATCTGCAGCAGGATTCCGGAAGGGTTGCCGTTCGGGCTACCGATGGCTCCTGTGAGGGTGAGTAGGCCGGAGGTTCCCGTCAGGCTCACGTCAATCTGGCCGCCCGGTCCGACGAACGGGCCGTCGGAACCGTCGAACAGGATGTTTCCGTAGAGCGTGCCACCGAAGCCGCCGTCATAGATGTTGTAAACGGGCAGGGCGGGGCTGGAGATCAGGTCGTTGGTGTAGGTATACACGTTGTGAGCGAAGTTGTTGTCGCTGATGAGGGACGAGAACACCAGTTCGTCGGCCTGGCCGGCGTTGAAATTGTACGTGGTGCTCAGCGGCGATGTCAGGACGCCGAAATCGTCATACTGGATGACCGGAAAGAACGGGGCGGCCACGGTGACCGAGGCCAATAGAGATACTGTGAGAACTCCAAGCGCAACACGAGCCATTTCCATACCTCCCACACAGCAGTTAGGATTCACCATACCCCTCGCTTCTTTCCGCACGATGCGATGAGGGCGAAGGTCCAGGTGGCGCGGCATCCCCGACGGGCGTGCCGAACACTACCTGGCAACAAGAGATCGGACTTCGGGCGCGGCCGAAATCCGTTCGGCAAGGGGAACGCCTCCGTGCGCGAATTACCCCTCACCGTCGATATCACTCCATGGAGGTGATAGGCTTGCACGAAGTGCAGATCCAAGGGGAAAAACTAGAAAATCTGACGGCTTCCTCGCAGCACCGGGGGATTGGGGAATCACGAAGGGCAATGTCGGGGAGCAATGGCGGCAATGCAGAGTGGCTGTGTTGTTGTGGCCGGCCGATTCGGGCGACATGGCTTATGACAGGTGTGAAAGGGCGGAACTCATGAAGATCGAGTTGATGTGTAACGCTAATATCTCCAATGTCATATTATCCTTTGTGTTGGTGGGGTGTCTGGTGGGCTTTGTGGGGCCAGCGGCGGGGGAGACTCAGCCGGCAGGTGTATCCGTTCTCGACTATCGGGTCGAAAGGAGCGTGTTGGTTCAGGAGGCGAATTCCGAGTTCTGCTGGTTTCACCCGCGTGTGGCGGCTATGCCCGGATGGGGGCGGAACGGGATGCCGGCGGCCGTGCTCACGCTTCAGAAGCACCTGGTGGCGGACGATCACTATTCGGGTTTGTATTTCATGCGGAGCGATGACTACGGGCGGACGTGGCGAGGGCCGGTTGAGGTGCGGGAGCTGGCCTGGGGTCGGGAGCCTGGCGGCGTCACGGTGTCGGTTTGCGATGTGACGCCGGGATGGCATGCCCCGTCGGGAAGGGTCTTGGCCGTTGGGGCGCAAGTTCGATACGACGCCAAGGGGAACCATTTACGATCGAAACCCCGCTCGATTCAGACGGCGTATGCGGCCTACGATCCGAAGGCGGACCGGTGGTCTGCGTGGCGCGTCCTCCAGTTGCCCGCCGATGCCATGTTTGACTATGCCGTCAGCGCCTGCGCCCAGTGGCTGACGGAGCCCGACGGTCGGATCCTCCTTCCTCTCTACTACAAGATTCCGCCGGGCAGGCCGGGCAAGGGTTGGGCGGCGACGGTGGCCCGATGCACCTTCGACGGCAACCTGCTGAGCTACCGGCAGCATGGTGACGAGCTGGTTCGGGACAAGGCCGATGGTTTCACCGAGCCCTCGTTGGTTCGTTTCGGGGGGTGCTACTACCTGACGCTTCGGGGTGAGGCAGACACCAACGGCTATGTCACGACGAGCGAGGACGGATTGCACTACAAGCCGATCAAGCCCTGGACGTTCGACGACGGGGCCGAACTGGGCAGCGTCAATACGCAGCAGCATTGGCTGGCGCACAGCGAGGGCCTGTTCCTCTGCTATACGCGGCGGGGGGCCCACAACGATCATATCGCACGGAATCGAGCCCCGCTCTTCGTCGCCCAGGTCGATCCGGCGAGGCTGTGCGTGTTGCGGCAGACCGAGAAGGTTCTGATTCCCGAACGCGGGCTGATGCTGGGCAACTTCGGGGCGGCGATGATCGACGAACGCGAGTCGTGGGTGACCGATGCGGAGTTCATCTCGTATCGGTTCAACGCCAAGCCGACGGCCCAAGGGGGCAACGGCAGCGTGTTTCTGGCGCGGGTGGTGTGGTCGAAGCCGAACCAGATGGGCGTGACAACCGCGCCCGAACGCTGATGCCGAGACGTCTGCTGCGGTATCCCAGGGCGCATGAGGCCGGAAGGGGGTCGGGTCAACCGCGTCGACTACGGCGCGGCGCGAACCGCGCGGAACGCATGCGAGCCCATTCCCAATGTCTTGGGCCGTTTGCCGACGTATCCGTTGGAGGCCACGAACCGTGCGCACTTCTCATCGACCTGTTCGGCGGTCCAGTAGTAGATGATCTGTGACTTGGGGATCCATAGCGGCGATTCCCTGTCCGGTCGGACGCGGTAATCGGCACGTTGGGAAGCCGGTTCCCAGGTTCCACCGGCATTGGCACCGGCTCGCGTCAGCGAAGCGACCAGCTCGGCTGTTGTCGGCAGACGCCACACATCCTTCGGCTTTGCTTCGAGCCGCATTCCATCGTCGGACAGGTAACGGCATCGGCGCAACGCTTCATTCCAATCGCAACCGGTCTGCGGCCACCCCGGCCCTTCGGGCGCCCACAAAAGACGAACCCTGTTCCCTTCCACCGTCCGCGCGGTTCGGATGCCGTCATCGACCCGGTGGGCGATGCGCCAGGCCGGCTCGACCGACAACCCCGCAACCATGACAAGGGGCGGGACCACGAGGACCGGGAAGGCCCATATGCGCGGAGAGGGCCGCCCGACGTAGTACAACGCGCCGAGTGTTGCGATCAGGACGCCGCTTTGTGGCAGGATATGCCGGAAGATCGCCGGAGAAACAGACCATCGTTCATACATCCACCAGGCTACGACACCCACGCCCAGAAACACATGCATCAGGCCGAAGACTTTCGGGAATCGGATGCCGCCGGAGGCGAGGCCCAGCGTGACGAACATCGGACCCAGGTACATCGCCATCATGGTCAGATTGCCCACCAGGGTGTCCGCGCGCCAGCCCTCGTGGAAGTTCTCGACGGTGCCCCAGTACGCCCATACGCAGGCGACCGACAGACTCACGCCGACGGCGATCCATCCGAGAATCCTTCTCACAACGATCGCTCCTCCACGACGTCTTCCGGAAAAGGGGGCATTCTGGCCCTATGGCAAGAGTGGAATGTCTCCTTCTTCTGGGATCACACCTTGTCCGGCTCGGGGTGGGTCCAGGGGGCGCGATAGGGCCGTCGGAGCAGGCGGTTGGCCTCGTCGTCGCCGGGCACCAGGCCCTTGGCCGGGTCGTACGCCAGGGTTCGGCCCAGCTTCAGGGACAGGTTCGCCAATATGCACGCGATGCTCGACGTGCAGCCCTGCTCGATGTCGGCCACGGGGCGGCCGCGTGAGGCAATATTCCGCAGGAAATCCTTCATGTGCCCGCGAATGGCCGAGGCACAATGCTGTTCGAGGTCCTTCTCGGTCTTGTCCTCGGGATACTTGTCATATTCGTAAAGCGGCGTGCCCGATGCGGCCGGCTCTTTCTTGCCCTGGGGATAGTAGTCATACTTGAAGATGCTGGCCTTCAACGTGCCCTTGTCGCCGTAGAACGTGGCGCTCCACGGGTACTCGGGGTCGACGCCGTCGCCCCAGGCGCGATGGTTCCACACCACCTGCACATTGTCGAAGTCGAAGATGGCCGTCTGGGTGTCGGGCGTGTTCGCCTTGCTGGCCTTGTCGAAGAGGATGCCGCCGCTCGATGTGATCCGCTTGGGCCAGCCGAGTTCCATCATCCAGCGGACCATGTCGAGCATATGAACGCACATGTCGCCTACGATGCCGTTGCCGTATTCCATGAACGCCCGCCAGCCGCGGGGATGCGTCCACGAGCAGAAGGGGCGCATCGGGGCCGGCCCCGTCCACATCTCATAATCGAGATAGTCGGGCGGATTCTCATCCGGCGGATTGCCGCGGGCCCGCATGTGCCAATAGCAGCAGATCTCCACGTGCGAGATCGTGCCCAGCTTGCCCTCGCGGAGGATCCGGTCGCGGGCCTCGATCAGGTGCGGGGTGCTTCGCCGCTGCGTGCCTACCTGCACGACCCGGCCGTACTTCCGCGCGGCGGCCAGCATGGCCTGGCTCTCGACCACGTCCACGCTGGTCGGCTTCTGCACGTAGACATCGGCCCCGGCCTTCACGGCCTCGATCATGGGCAGGGCGTGCCAATGGTCGGGCGTGGCCACGAGCACGATGTCCAGGTCCTTCTCCTGGAGCATCTGGCGGTAGTCGGTGTAGGTGCGAGGCTTCTTCTTCGAGGCCTGCCGGACGGCGGCCATCTCGGCCGCCGCTTCGAGCATTCGCCTGTCGGGGTCGCACAGCGAGACGATCTCGACCGGCGCCACCTGGACCAGCCGCCAGAGATCGCACTTGCCGTACCAGCCGCTGCCGATCAGTCCGACACGTTTCTTCATGTCGCCAAACTCGGCGGCCAGACCCCTGTAGCCGGACAGGGCCAGCCCGCCCGCACCCAACGCACTCATCTGAATGAATTTTCGTCTGTTCATGAGCGTGTCTATACAGCCAAAACCGGCGGCGTTCAACCCGCCCGCCCACGCGTCGGCGCGAGCCGATATTCCGCGGCTCCCCTTGCCAACCGCCCGAGCCCCGGCCTTCAGGCCGGGCGGACGATGACCCCGTGGTTGCTTATGTCGAGAAGAGCGCCTCAATGACCGTCAGGCGTCAACCGGCCCCAACGGGGCCGAGGACTGTAGCCATGGGCGGAGCGCAGCGGAGCCCGTGGTACACGACCCCCCAAACAAATGCCGCCCCGGAGGGGCGGAGGAATACGACGTCGTTCAGTCCCAGAGGTACCGTTCGTCGAGCATGATGTTGTGGGCCTTGAGAAGTTCGACTAACTCCGCTTCGAAGGTCCTCTCTTGATGATGGCGTTCCTGGTTCTGAACACCCACCAGGCCACGTACGCCGCAAGAGATATGGCCGCAAGGTTGTTGAGACAGGTCTTTCCAATACGCCGGTGCCCTCCGCTTCCAGATAGAAGCATACGATGATCAGAAGCCGTTCACCCTCGGGCCTGAATCCCTCCCAGCAAGCCAGAGCCCCCGACCCCTTCACCAAGGATGCACTGTTCACCAGCGATCACATAGCCACGATGATGAAACCCATCTCAAGTGCGCAAAACACCGTGATTCCACCCAAGAGAACCATGATTGCCGGAACCAGCCACTCACGAATGCTCTTGGATCGTCTACAACCAGCATCCGCCAGGAGCACCAACCCCATCAGGATGCAGAGCAGCGCCAGACACGAGGCGACCTCGGACAGACGCGCTCCGACCCTCGCCAGTGACGACAGGTGGGCTTTCGCAAACGGTAGAGGCTGCGCTGCTCCGTGGAGATCGAACAGCCTCAGTCCCGAAGCGAATACGTAGAGCCTGAACCCTCCGACGGCTCCTATCGCAGCCGCCAGGGCGCTCCAGCCTGCCACCATGCACCAGTGCAAGATGGCAGATCGGCGTGGTCCCACAGGGGGATCAGTCTCGTGCGGGATGGTCGTTGGTTTCGTGCCCACTCTTCTTGCACAAGATACCAGCCTCCTCTGAGACTGGCTACGTAGGGTGCGTCGTGACGCACCAATCTGCTTCCATGCGTCGTCATCGGTGATACGATGACCAGGTCCCCGCCTGTTGTGCGGGTTGGGCGGCAGTGTTCGGAAGGTTCCGGCCATTGAATGGATGGGGTTCATGATGAGCGACTACCGGCGGCTCGGGCGGTGGGGGTGTGCGATCGGTCTCTGGATCATGCCCTTTGTCTTGCCGGCCGGCCGGTGTGTCGGTGCGGAGCCGGCCCGTGGCCTTCTGGACGTGGATCATCGCGCCGTCGTTTCGCAGGCCGATCTGATCTATCGGAGTCCGGCCGCCCGCCCCGTCGAGGGCCTTCCGATCGGCAATGGGCAGATGGGTACGCTGGTCTGGACCGAGCCGCAGGGCCTCCGATTCCAGATAAACCGATGCGACGTATTCGCGGTGAACAAGACGCACAACGGCCCTCAGGGCTCGCCGATGGGGCCCGCCGACCCCTCGGTCGACTACTGCGGCGGCTGTGCGGCCGTCGCGGTGGATACCGGAGGCAACGCCTTTCGAGCCGGTGACGGCTTCGAACAGCATCTGTCCGTTTACGGCGCCGAGGTGTCCATCCTCGGGGATCGCGTTCGTGTGCGGTGCCTTGTCTCGGCCGCCAGCGACGTGCTGGCCATCGAGTTGGACGATCAAAGGCCCGACCCGCTGCCGATTCGCCTGACGGTCTCGATGTGGCGCCCGCCGGAAGTGAAGAAGCGAGATCACGTCGCCCGATACCAGTTCGTTGATTCGGCATTCGCCAAAGACGAATCGCCCGCTACCGAGCCGGGCCGTCCCCGGCTCGTTGTTCTACACATCTTTTGATCCGGCATTGTGGAATCGGGTTTATC